>DASXDY010000017.1:0-105516 GCA_036490405.1 Candidatus Sulfotelmatobacter sp.
CGGCGACCCTGAGAAGGCCTACCTTGCCGGATTGCTGCACGACATTGGATATATCGTGAATCTGCTCGTCCTGCCCGGGGAGACAAAGGCTGCGATGGAAAGGGCCCGGCGCGACCACCTTTTCGCCGGAGAGGTCGAGTATTCGGACCTGGGATTCACGCATTGCCAGACGGGAGAGATTCTGGCTCGTCAGTGGCGACTGGCAGACACCATGGTGGAGGTGATTCTTTGCCATCACGAGCCTGCCGCTGCAACTCAGAACCGGGGTCTGGTGGCAATCGTGTCTCTAGCGGACCGGTTGTGTCGCGCTTCGGATCTTGGATTAGGCTACCCGGAAACGCCTGATCCCCTGGCCGCCTGTGCGGATGAATGGAAACTCCTCGCTGAACATTGCCCGATGGCGGATGAAATGAGTTGGAGCGAGTTTGTCAAAGAATCGGCAAGCTATGTGGGTGAGATTCATGAACTGGTGGTTGGCCTGTGTGCTGGCAGCTACATTTAACGGTTTGGTAGTGCTGCAACCGGGCTCACGCGTGAAGGCGGTAGAGACTGAGATCCTTCGCTACGCCTGAAAAGCGGCTCCGCTCAGGATGACCCAGCATGATGTCGCAGCAGGCAAGAAGGCAGATTGCACCGCGAACTCTCCAATCCAGAAGAGTACGCGATGTCGAGGGCGCGCAACGCTTTAGCGCTTCTGATACGGGTGGAAGATGTAGTCCTTCGCCTGCACTTTTACGTGGCAGGTCTGTCCGCAGTCGACTGGGCTTTTGGCATCGGGGGAGAACTTGTCGGAGGCAGGATCGTAGTTGAAGACCGCGTATCCCCAGCCGCCGGTTTTGGGAAATCTCTTGCTGTCTTTTTCCATGACGAAAGCCTGGCGAAAGGTGTCCGGCACATCCACGGCGAAAGGGGCTTCGGTACTTTTCTTGGGTTTCCACTGGAGTTTCACGATCATGGAGCCCTCTGGGAAAGTCTGGCCGTTGCCGGGCGTGCCGGCCTTGTAGGCCTTGATCATCGCCGGATTGGCGACGATTACCTTGAGGACTTCATCGGTGCGGGCGGAAGAGACGACCGACCAGTCTTCGTATCCCTTGAAGTCGGAGAAGGCGATTCCGCCGGGCGAAGTCAGCAAATACTTTTCTTGATTTTGGCCCTGCGCGTAAAGGGCCGTGACGCAGAGGGCGGCGAGCATTGCTGTGGCTATTGCAATCGTGAGCTGGTTCTTGGGCTTCATGGCGGATCCCCGCTTAACAGGATTTACTTTTTTACTGATGGATGGATGGCGCACAGCATACCACGCTGCGTTCTTGATCCGGCAGCATCGGTGGCATCCACGCTTCCGAAAGCCGGTGGCGTGGGTGCAGCCTTAGAACCCATATTCAAAGAAAACAAAATCCCCACTTCTCGCGCATGAACCGCGCGAGAAATGGGGCACCCGAGCTGAATCTATTGCCTTACTTCGGTTGGCGCACAATACGGAGATAGGGCTTGGGGGCTTTGAAGTCTCCGAAGCGCTTGCGAGCGTCATCGTCGTTTACGTTACCGCCGACGATTACGTCTTCGCCCGGCTTCCAGTTGGCCGGGGTCGAGACGGAATGCTTGGCGGTGAGTTGCAGCGAATCGATCACACGCAGGATCTCATCGAAGTTGCGGCCGGTGGACATCGGATAGCTGAGCTGGAGCTTTATTTTCTTGTCGGGGCCGACGACGAACACGGTGCGGACCGTCGCGTTGAGCGCGGGGGTGCGGCCTTCGCTGGTTTCGCCGGCGTCGGCGGGCAACATCCCATAAAGCTTGGCGACCTTGAGTTGCGGGTCGCCGATCATGGGAAAGTTCACCTTTGCGCCCTGGGTCTCTTCGATGTCAGCGGCCCACTTCGAGTGGTTGGTGACTGGATCGACGCTCAGTCCGATGACCTTGACGTTGCGCTTCTGGAATTCCGGTTGCAGCTTCGCCATGGCGCCAAGTTCGGTAGTGCAGACAGGCGTGAAATCTTTCGGGTGGGAAAAGAGGATCGCCCAGCCGTCGCCGATCCATTCGTGGAAGTGGATTGTGCCCTGGGTGGTCTCGGCGGTGAAATCGGGAGCGGTGTCGTTAATCTTGGGAATTGAAGTTACTTCATTTGCAGTCGCAGTCGTCATGGTTTCTCATTTCTCCTTCGCAGAATGATTCCATTGAATGTTCGAAAGTCCGCCGACCCCTGGTCCCCGGTATACAAGCGGACGAAATAAAACCCACCCGCTTTGGCCGGGTGGGATAGGAAGAATCTCGCTGGTCCTTACCCACACGCCGGCGTCGGGCAACAACAACACATTGCGCCAGCGGCTGAGGTACGGAACATGCCTCAAGAATAGGCGCGGGAAATGGCGGTGTCAAACCGCCGGGGGGTTTGTTTTGTTTATGTTTCACCGAACGGAACGCGCTTTTCTGCATCGTCGCTCGACGTTCGGACATCGCTTGTTGTAGCAGAAAATCTTCGACTCTGAGGCTTTCATGAGCAAACGGCTGGCGATGACGCAGTGGGATGTTTTTTCCTCGAAAGCGCTGGAAGGAAATTCTCTGGCGGTGTTTTCGGATGGGCGCGAATTGAGCGACGCCGAAATGCAGGCGATCGCCAGGGAGATGAATTTGTCGGAAACGACGTTCATCCTTCCACGCGACCCGCAAATCGAAAAAGAACACGGCGTGCGGGTGAGAATTTTCACGGTGCAGGAAGAGTTGCCGTTTGCGGGACATCCGACGCTGGGGACGGCGTTTTCTTTGCGGGGAAGCGGCGGCGCCAAGGAAATTGTGCTCGATCTGAATGCCGGAAAAGTTCCGGTGCGCTTTGAAGATGGCGACGGGCATCCGCCGTTTGGAGAGATGACGCAACTGAATCCTACGTTTGGCATGGTGCACGACCGGGAAGCGGTGGCGAAAGCGACCGGAGTGAACGCGGACGATTTCGATGCTTCGCTGCCGATTCAGACTGTTTCGACCGGAGTTCCGTTCACGATTGCTCCGCTGAAATCGCTGGCAATCATTCAGAAGCTGCGGATCGACACTCACAGCGCGGCCGAGTACGGCGAAAAGACAGGGAGCAAATTTTTTTATTTCGTGTCGCGGGAAACCGTAGATCCGGCGGCGGGTTTGCACGCGCGTATGCTTTTTTACGGCAACGAAGACCCCGCGACCGGTTCGGCCGCGGGCTGCACCGCCGCGTGGATGGTCGAACACAAAGTCTTCGAAGCGGAGAAACGGGTGCTGATCGAGCAGGGCATCGAGATGCAACGGCCGAGCAGGATTTTCGTGAAAGCATCGCGGAGCGATAACCGTGTAGTTAACGTTCGCGTCGGAGGCAATGCGGTCGAGGTCATGCGCGGCGAAGTTTTTCTCTAATGCGCCCGACGCAACCTCTGGAAAACAATGCCGCGCACTCGCCGCTGAAAAAAGCCATGGCCGGAAAGCGCCATTGGCATCGGCGACACTTTACAGCGGTGCCGTTTAACACTTACTATCTTTTTCGCTTTCCCTATTCTTCATATCGAGAGAGAGCTTCCCTGGCAAGTGCGGTTTCACCGCGTTCACGCCACAGGATCCCAAAGACAAAATGAAGCCAAAGCGGACGATTCTTTGCGTTGACGACAACGAGCAGTCACTCTCCCACCGGAAAATCATGCTGGAGACGCGCGGATACCGCGTGGCGAGCTTCTCGCGAGGAGAAGAAGCGCTGGCCCGCTTCATGCAGGGCGGAGTGGACCTGGTGATCGCCGACATGGCGATGCCAGGGCTCGATGGTCCGCAGCTCATTGCCAAGATCAAAGATGCATCGCCACAGACTCCGGCCATTCTCATTTCGAGCAAAGTGCGCATCTACGATCATGCTTCGCAGGCGGACGTTTTCCTGAGCAAGGGCATGTATGCGCCAGCCGATCTGCTGGAGCGAGTACGGCAGCTGCTGGTGCGCAAGCGTGGGCCGAAGCGAATGCAGCAGCGGCTGTCGCAGGTTGCCAATCAAGTCGGCGCGGCCTGAGAGTGAAGCGACACAACCTCAAAACCAAAAGCAAAGGGGGAGGACAGGAGTGTCCGCCCCAGATGATCGTGTAAGATTCTTGTTGGAATGGCCGACGCATTCATCGAAGCGAACAATCTTCGCAAGACCTATCACATTGGCAAGATAGAAGTTGAGGCGCTGCGCGGGATTTCGTTCAGCGTGCAGCGGGGCGAGTTCGTCAGCATCGTGGGGCCGTCGGGCAGCGGCAAGTCCACATTGTTTTATCTGCTGGGCGGATTAACGCGCGCGACCACCGGCAGCGTTGTGCTCGACGGCGACGATCTGGCCTCGCTGTCGGACGCCGAGCGCACGCGCATGCGCAAACGCAAGATTGGATTCGTATTTCAGAAATTCAATCTGCTGCCGACCTTGGATGCGCGGTCGAACATCCTGCTGGCCAAGGAAATCTCGGGAAATGGCGATAGCGACCAGGCATTCTTTGATCGCATTACCGATCTTCTTGGTCTGACGAAGCGGCTGGGGCATCGGCCCTCGGAGATGTCCGGAGGCGAGCAGCAGCGTGTGGCCTTGGCACGAGCCCTGATCAATAAGCCAACCGTTGTGCTGGCCGACGAACCTACCGGCAATCTGGATTCCAAAAATTCCGATGCCGTGCTTGGGATGTTGCGGCGGTCGAACCAGGAACTTGGGCAGACTGTACTGATGATCACGCACAATCCGGAGGCGGCGAAGTTTGGGGACCGCATCATTCACATGCGGGATGGGGAGATTGTGAAGCCGGAAGAGGATCCGCAGTGGGTAGGGCACTGACATGGGACACTGAGCCTGTTTAGAATTCTGTCATCCCGAGCATCGCGAGGGATCTGGGTTTCTGCCGGCGCATGCAAGAACCGAGGTTCCTCGCTACGCTCGGAATGACAGATCGTAATTGACACCCCGTAATTGTGCCGGCTTGCCAGTGATATTCCAGTGATATTCTAAGAATCGCTCATCTTCGGTTGTTCGCGAGAATTCTTCACGAGGCTGTAAACGTTCATGTCCAATCCGGAAACTCCTGAAACACCAACTGCTGCTGAAACTTCGGAAAACTTCGGCGAGATTCTCTCCCAGTTCCAGAAAGAGCATTCGCGTAAGACCGACGGCAGCCGTCAACTGGAAGCCACCGTCATTTCTGTAACTCCCGAAGCTGTGTTCTTCGACATCGGGTTCAAGTCGGAAGGAATTCTTCCCGTCTCTGCATTGCAGGGTGAGACGTTGAAACCCGGCGACAAAGCGCTAGTCACCGTCAAGGGACGCGACCTCGACGGCTACTACGAGCTTTCCCGATTCAAAGTCGAACGGCCGATGGATTGGTCGGCGCTGGAAAAAGCATTTGCCGACAAATCGTCCGTGCTGGGAACGGTCACGGCCGTGGTCAAGGGTGGATTCAGCGTTGACGTTGGTGTGCGTGCGTTCATGCCCGCCTCGCGCGGCGGAGTACGCGACGCCGCCGACATGGAGAAACTCGTTGGACAGGAGATTCGCTGCCGCATCATCAAGCTCGATGTGACCGATGAAGATGTGGTGGTCGACCGGCGCGTCGTTGCCGAAGAAGAAGAACGTTCGGCGCGCGATCGTTTGTATGGGCAGATCAAGGAAGGCGACACGGTAACGGGCACGGTGCGCAGCCTTACGGACTATGGGGCATTCATCGATCTGGGCGGAGTCGACGCTCTGCTGCACGTGGGTGAAATTGCCTGGAGTCGAGTGAGCAAGCCCGCGGATGTGCTCACGGTCGGCGACGAAGTGACGGTCAAAGTTCTCAAGCTCGCGAACGAAGGCGACAAACGCCGGATTTCGGTTGGGCTCAAGCAGCTTCAGGCGCATCCGTGGGACGCGATTGGTGGCAAGTATAACGTTGGAGATCGAGTGCGCGGAACGGTCACGCGGCTGATGGACTTTGGCGCGTTCGTCGAACTCGAGCCAGGGATCGAAGGCCTGATTCACATTTCGGAGATGTCGTGGGGGAAGGGAAAAATCCGCAAGGCCGGCGATGTGGTGAAGCAGGGTGAGACGGTTGAAGCTGTGATTCTCGGATTGAACGCGGCCGAACACCGCATCGCTCTCGGATTGAAACAGGCGCTGGGCGATCCATGGGTGGATGTTCCGCAGCGATTTCCGATTGGATCGGAAGTTGAGGGGCCAATCTCGAGCCTCACAAAATTCGGGGCTTTCGTGCAGCTTTCCGAGGGCGTCGAGGGGATGATCCACGTCAGCGAGATCACTCCGGAAAAACGAATCAGCCAGCCCGCGGAAGTGCTGCGCGTGGGGCAGATCGTCAAAGCGCTGGTGATTGGGCTTGATCCCGAAAAGCGGCAGATCAAACTGAGCATGAAACAACTGGTGCCGACCGGGATCGATGAATATCTAGCTGAGCACAAGGAAGGCGACGTCGTCACCGGCCGCCTCATCGATGATTCACGAGCGGAACTGGGCGAGGGCATTTTCGCGGCGTGCAAAGGCGGCGCTCCCAAGCCGGTGAAAGAAGAAGCGCCAAAGGCGAGTGCCGCCGACTTGTCTTCTCTAAGCGCGATGTTGCAGGCGAGATGGAAGACTGGGCCGGCGACTCCGAAAACCGAACCCGCCCGCGCCGGTCAGGTACGAAGTTTTCGCATCACGGAGATTGACCGTGCTGCAAAGAAGATTGGGGTGGCACTAGCGTAAGGAATCGGCGTCGAATGTGAGACCTTGGTCCCCGATTTCAGGTTCGGGACCAGTTGGACTGGTTCCCGTCGAAGAGGTTGTCATTCCGAAAACGGCGTGCCGTTGAGGAACCTGCTGTTGGCCGGCATTGCCGCGCTGCCGGGGAACAGCAGGTTCCTCGCTTCGCTCGGAATGACAAACTGTACGGAATGACAAACTACGGAATGACAAACAGTACGGGGGCGATCCGCAATAGGGACGCGATGGTTACGCTGGGGTCTGCGGTCTGACCTCCGCTTTTTGCTACAATAGCGATGTCGAGCGGGAGTAGCTCAGTGGTAGAGCGCGACCTTGCCAAGGTCGATGTCGCGAGTTCGACCCTCGTCTCCCGCTCCAAATTTTAGTCTTGCTCATGCTCCGCAGATGGACATCTTCCGTTACGGAACGCTGAGGTATTAAGTAGGGGCGCGGTACCCAAGTGGTAAGGGAGAGGTCTGCAAAACCTTTACGCGTCGGTTCGATTCCGACCCGCGCCTCCAAACTTCGAGCCAAATCAAAGCTTTTTTCTTTTCGCCCCTTCGGCGCTTCTTGACCCTTGACTTGACCACCCACGGCTAGGGCCGTGGACTGCATTCTTCCGCTGCTTCGCGGCTGGATTCAGTACTTACTCCAACAAAAAGCCCCACTTCTCGCGCAGACTACGCGCGAGAAATGGGGCACCCGCTCACCCTCACTGCTTACAGATCGCCGACGGTTTACCACCAACTTTCAACCTGCCAACTCAGCCCCAGCGGGGTTGTTCGTCCAGGCTGATGCCGAGCGTGGTCTTGGCGATCACTTCATGCGTCAGGAACGAGTTGCCGGGATGGATTCTTCCAAGTCTCGCGTCGCGGAGCAGGCGCTCGTAGCCGGCGGCTTTGAAGATTCCGTTGCCGCCGAAGAGGTCCAGCCCGGCATCGACAATCTTCCATGCGCTTTCGACTGCGTGGTACTTTGCGGCCATGATTTTCAATGGCCACTCTGCGCCGTAGTTCACGCCGTTCGACCAGTCCTCGGCGATTTTGTCCAGGTGCGGGCCGATGGATTCCAGTTCGATCGCCATCTCGGCGACCGTGTGCTGAACTTCGGGGTGATAGGCCATGGTGCGGCTTACCGCCATCGACTTCTTGGTCTTCACTGAAGCTACAGCCTGTTCGAACGCGCGCTTGGCCAGTCCGTAATAGACGTTGCCGAAGCCCAGCAAACCCCAGGCGAAGATGCCGAGAACGAAGGCGTCCACTCCCGCGCCGCCGGGTGGAACAATACGCGCAATGTAACGATCGGGCACGAACGCCCCTTCGAGCACCGTGTCATCGCTGCGGGTGGCGCGCATCCCGAGGACATCCCAGGTTTCCTTGATCGTGTAGCCGGTGGTTTGGCGCGGCAAGAACGCGTGAACGATCTTCGGGGCGTTGGGGTCGCTCATGTCCATGCCATGAAGACCGAGGCGTGTCCAGACTGGGGTCAGGCTGCCGAAATGCTTGCGGCCGGTGAAGCGATATCCGCCGTCGACGCGCTCGGCTTTGGTGGTCGAGAGCAGAACGGGAATGTCGTTGCCGCTTTCGGCGTGGCCGGCGGCGAAAATCTCGCCGGCAACGGTTTCGCGGAGCAGCCATTCGAGCGACGGGTCTCCACTGCGCCAGAGATCGGCGGCGATGCCGACCCAATAAACATGCATGTTCACGGCGAGAGCCGTGGCCGGCGCGTAGTAGGCGAGCCTGCGCTGCTCGCGGCACAATTCGGCCAGGTTCAGCCCCCCGCCGCCAAGTTCCGTCGGAACCGGGCCGAGCAGGTATTTCGAGCTGCGCAGTTCCTCGAAGTCTTCGCTGAAGAAGCGGTTCTCTTTGTCGTAGGTTGCGGCGCGCGAGGCGAAACGCGCGAGCATGTCGTCGCTGAGCAAGCTTTGCCTGGGAGCGGTTTTCAGGGCGCCTCCATTTTTCGAAACATTTTCAGTGGGGACGCTATCGAGCACTGTTGCCATTGCAATACCTCCTTGTTTCCCGGAAAATCGCCGGGGATTTTACAGCCCTATCTCGTTTGTTTCGGTCCCCGATGCAATCCTGGTTCCGGACGCCAGGATTGCCGGGAGCGCTGGCGCAGAGAAATGCCGCGAGAAGTATGGACAACAAACGGCCCATACAGAAGTGTTGCAATGCGGCCAGACATGCGGGGCCCTCTCTCCGCCTGACAGGCCTATAATCAGGTCGGTTCGCCGATCCGTCGGCGATGATCAGACTGTATCGGCACGCGCAGCCGGGTGTAACGAAAGAAAGCCAAAGAAAAGCCAAAAGAACTCGTGACCGCGAGGCGCAAACATACAGACGCCGGCTATCCAGCACAGGCATCTACTGGACAAGTCAGGACCACGGGGCGCGCTTAAATGTCCGGACAAAATACGCAAAAGGACGCTCCCAGGTACAAGTTCGCCGATTTTGAGCTGGATCTGGCGCGCGGTTCGCTGCTAAGGGCAAACCGTGAGGTCAAGCTGCGCCCGAAAGTGTTCGACGCGCTACGCTTTTTCGTCGAGAACCAAGGCAGGCTCGTCGCCAAGGACGAATTGATTCACGCCCTTTGGCCGGACGCGTTCGTCACCGACGATTCTCTCGTGCAGTGCATGGTGGAGCTGCGTCGGGCTTTGGATGACCGCGGTCAGGAAATCCTGAAAACCGTTCCACGGCGGGGATACGTGTTTGAAGCCCCGGTTGCCATCAATGCGTCTGGAACGGCAATCCCTGAACCGGCAGCCATGCCACGGGTGGGAATTTCGCGCCTGCCGGTTCCGCGAACTCCGCTGATTGGACGGGAACGCGAACTGGCCGAGATCGAGCATCTCCTGCTCGACCCCGCGGTTCGATTGATCACACTGACCGGTTCAGGAGGCTCGGGTAAGACACGGCTGGCCCTGCAAGTCGCTGAAAATCTGATGGCCCCGTTTTCCGGGCAGGTCTACTTCGTGGGACTGGCGGCGGTGAGCGATCCGGCGATGGTGCCTCGCTCAATTGCGGACTCGATGGGAATCCGCGAAACGCCCGGGCTGCGATTTCGCGATCTCGTAAAAGAGCACCTGCGCACCTATCCATCGCCGGTGGTTTTGCTGCTCGATAATCTGGAGCAGATTCTCCCGGTTTCCGGGGTTGTGGCGGAGTTGATTGAAGGCTGCCGCAGGTTGAAGGTGTTGGCTACGAGCCGGTCGCCGCTGCGGGTTTATGGCGAGCATGAGTATCCCGTGTCGCCGCTGGCGCTGCCGCAACCGGAACATCTTCGTTCATACGCGGAATTGTCCGCGAATCCGTCGGTCGCGTTGTTCGGCCAACGCGCCGTTGCCGTCAAACCCTCGTTCAAATTGACGCCTGAGAACGCGGCGGTTGTGGCCGAGATCTGTTCTCGCGTTGACGGGCTCCCGCTCGCGATTGAACTGGCGGCGGCGCGGGTGAAGATGTTGCCGCTCGCGCAGATCCTCGCCCGCCTCGAAAGCCGATTGCAGCTTCTTACCGCTGGACCGCGCGACCTTCCAGAGCGGCAGCAGACGTTGCGCAATGCGATCGACTGGAGCTATGACCTGCTTACCGAAGCCGAGCAGCAACTGCTTCGCCGGCTCAGCGTCTTCCGCGGCGGGTGGACGCTGGACGCCGCGGAAGCGGTGTGCAATGCCAGAAGCGACCTCGGCGCAGATGTATTCGAGCTCATGTCATCGCTGGTAGACAAGAGCCTGGTGCAGCAGAGGCAGGAAGGAGATGAGGAGCCGCGCTTCCGGTTCCTGAACACGATTCAGGAATACGCGCTGGAGCGGCTGATTCACAGCGGTGAGGAGCCTGCCACCAAGCGGGCGCATGCGGC
The DNA here is from genome assembly GCA_036490405.1 of Candidatus Sulfotelmatobacter sp. GTDB lineage: Bacteria > Acidobacteriota > Terriglobia > Terriglobales > Acidobacteriaceae > Sulfotelmatobacter. The sequence continues at coordinate 10,553 of DASXDY010000017.1, forward strand.
CTATTGTCTGGTGCTGGCGGAAGAAGGAAATCCCGACCTGACGGAAGCGGAGCGCGTGCAGTGGCTGGAACTGTGCGAAGTGGAGCACGACGATTTCCGTGCCGCACTCGATTTTGTGCTTCTCACTCGGGACCTCGACTGGGGATTCCGGATGTGCCTGGCCCTGTTCAAGTTCTGGGAGATGCGCGAGCACCTCACCGAAGGGCGCGTTCGGTTGGAAGCGATTCTGGATCTCGCGGGCGACCGTTGCGCCAAGGAACGCGGAAAAGCCTGCCACATGCTGGGAGCGCTCACGACAGCGCTGGGTGATTTTACGGCCGCCAGGAAATTTCTGGAGTGGGGCCTCGAAATCTTCCAGGAGTTGAACGACGACACTGGCATCGCCATATCCCTGAACGCCCTGGCGGTCTCGGCGCGCGATCGCGGAGACAATCTGGCGGCGCAAGAAGCTTTCGAGCAAAGCCTGGAAGGCTGGCGAAAGGCAGGAGACCGGGTCGCCACTGCGCGCGGTCTTCATAACCTGGCGAACGCGGCCAAGAATCATGGAGACTACACGCGGGCCAGAATGGCCCTGCTGGAAGCGCTGGAGATTTTCACCGCGCTCGGAGACTGGAACGGAGTTGCGTGGTCGCTCAATCAACAGGGCGATGTCGCCCTGGAACAGGGCGATTCCTCAGGCGCACGAGAGTTCTACGGAAAAGCGCTGGAGGCTTTCCGCCAGATCGGAGACCGCTGGGGCGTGGCGCGGTCCCTGGCTGACCTCGGCTCGATTGAGTGCGAGAGCGGTGAACCCGCGGAGGCGCAGGCCGCGTACCGCGAAAGCCTGGAAATCTTTACCAGCCTTGAACATCGCCGGGGCATCGCGCGAGTGCTGGAAGGACTGGCGTGCCTCGCCTTGAAGAAGGGAGATGCCCGGCGCGCGATTTTGATTGCGGCGGCGGCGGCAGACCTTCGCCGGCGCATCAGCGCCCCTTTGACCCCGCTGGAGCAACGGAAGTTCGATCAGAAGCTGAAACGCGCCTGGGAAGCAGCGGGCGAGCGTGCCGGCCGGAAAGCTTGGGCGGAAGGCGCAGCAATGTCCCTGGAGCAGGCGATCCAATGCGCCTTGGCGGAGCAGCAGCCGACTACGACAATTTCTCCGGTCCAATAAGCCTGCGGACGGCAGCGACGCGGCTGGCTGGGATATTCGACTTGCGGGCGTGTTCGAGAATCATGTTCTCATCCGGAGCCAGGTACACGCAGTAAACCTTGTCTTCGGTCACGTAGCTGTGCAGCCACTGAATCTGCGGCCCGAGATCTTTCAGCGCCTGAAGCGAGCGCACCGAGACTTCCCGGATTTGTGCTTCCGTGAGAGATCCCGCCCCGGGAATCTCACGTTCGATCACGAACTGTTGCATGATTAAAAAATTCTACATGATGGATAGGCCTTTCATGTCAGGGACTTGTCAGGATTATGGAATCCACGCTGCCGGTGCCTCCGGAGATAAAAATTGGTCCTATAATGAGCGCGTCAGGCGGTCATCACCATGGTTTCTCGCCGGGAGTCAGCCGGGCGGCTTATCGTCGGAATTCTCGCGGTCGGTATTCTGATTGCGGTGGTCCGGTTACTTTCGCCCTCGGCTGAGCGAGTTCACTTCAGCCGCGACATTCGGCCCATCCTGAATCAGAATTGCATGCCCTGTCACGGCGGCGTACGGCAGAAAAACGGCGTTTCTTTTCTCTTCCGTGAAGAAGCTCTGGGCACCGGCAAGTCGGGGCGCCGCACCATCGTGCCGGGAGATCCTGACGCATCGGAATTGATCGCGCGGGTCACATCGCCCGACCCGGAAACCCGCATGCCGTACCATGCGGCGCCGCTGCCTCCGCAACAGATTGAATTGCTCCGCCGCTGGATCAAACAGGGCGCGAAATGGGAAGACCACTGGGCATTTGTTGCTCCCAAGCCTCAACCGCTGCCGAAGGTGAAGCATGCGGGATGGGCGCGGCGGCCGCTGGATCAGTTCATTCTGGCGCGGCTGGAAAGAGAAGGATTGCAGCCTTCCGCAGAAGCTAGCAAAGCTGAGCTGCTGCGGCGCGTGTCGCTCGACCTCACCGGATTGCCGCCTTCCTATGAAGAGCAGGCAGCGTTTCTGGTTGACAGTTCTCCAGATGCCTATGAAAAACAAGTCGTCCGGCTGCTGGCGTCCCCACGCTATGGCGAACGCTGGGCCTCCATGTGGCTGGATCTGGCACGCTACGCCGACAGCAAGGGATACGAAGCCGACCGCGAACGGCCCGGCGTCTGGCCCTATCGCGATTGGGTGATCGACGCTTACAACCGCAATGTTCCGTACGACCGGTTTGTGATCGAGCAGTTAGCGGGCGACCTGCTTCCTGACCCGACCCTTGAAGACCTGATTGCGACATCGTTTCATCGCCAGACTCCCAACAACGATGAAGGTGGCACCGACGATGAAGAATTCCGCACCGTCGCGGTCATGGACCGCACCGCAACTACTTGGTCTGTGCTGAATGGATTGACGATCAATTGCGTCCAGTGCCATTCGCACCCTTACGATCCCATCCGCCATGCGGAGTATTACAAGTCGCTGGCGTTCTTCAATACCAGCCAGGATGCGGACCTTCCCGAGGACACGCCGGTCCTGCATGTGCCCAAAGACAAAGCACGCTATGCCGAAGCCTGGAAGATTCAGGAAGAAATTGGAAAGCTGCGGCGGGCAGTAGTAGCGCAAGGCCGGCAAATCGAAGCGCAATCCCATTGGGTGCCGTTAAGCGTGACTTCGGCCTCGGCGAGCGAGAGGTTGGCCTTTCAATGGCAGGCTTCGCAATTTGAGCGGGACCTGGCGCATCTGAAAGGCGAGAAGTTGCCTGCGAAGAAGGAACAATCCGCGAGAAGGAGCCTGCTTTCGGCGATTGCCGAAAAAAGAAAGGAAGCCGCGACCACGGCAGGCAAAGTTACCCGAATTCAGATTCATGACGGAAAGATCGAGATCGGGCCCGACGTTCCGGGAAAAGTTGCTTATGAAATAGCCGCGCCGCTGGGCGCGCAGACGATCACCGCGCTGAAGATCGAAGTTGATCCGGCAAATGCCGAGACCGCGCGCCACACCCCGGAGCCGGGATTCATTCTGGATCGAATCGATGTAGGGATCGTTCAGCCAGATGGACAAGAGAAAAAAGTTAAATTGCGGTACCTCGTGCCCGATTTCGAATCGGACCTGGAGTCCTCCATTGCCGATTCGGTCAAAAATAAACGAGAACTCACTGAAGACGCCGGGGCAAACGGATTTCGGGCGAACCCGAATCTCTTTCGCAAGCGGTGGCTGATCGCCCTGCCTGCCAATCCGCTGGAGGTGGCAAAAGGAAGCCGGCTGAAGCTCCGCCTGATGCAGACCGAAGAAATCACCGACAAGCCGGCGCGCCTCCCACGAGCGGGCTTCTCTGTCAGCGACGATCCACGTTGGCGCGCACTTGCGGGCGACACCGGCTATGCGGTTGAATTGGCCCGGCTGACGAGCCTGACTCGCGATTTGGAGAAAATTCCCTGCGTCGAACTTCCCATCATGGCGGAGGAGCCTGCATATGATGAGCGTGCCACGCTGGAGTTCGAGCGCGGCAATTTTCTTACCAAGACCGGGCCCGCGCTCACGCCGGACGTGCCGGGAATTTTCCCGCGGCTGCCGGAGGGCATGCCTCGGAATCGCCTGACACTGGCAAAGTGGTTTTTCTCTCCCGGACAGCCCCTGACCGCCCGTACCGTGGTGAATCGCTTCTGGGAGCAGTTGTTTGGCACCGGCATCGTTGAAACGCTCGAGAATTTCGGCAGCGTTGGTGAAGAACCGAGCCATCCGGAATTGCTCGACTGGCTCGCGCTCCATTTTCAGAATGACCTGCACTGGGACCAGAAAGCACTGCTGCACGAGATCGTGACCAGTGCAACCTACCGGCAGAGCGCGAAGTCCACATCGTTCTTGACGGAAAAAGATCCTCGCAATCGGCTGCTTGCCCGCGGTCCGCAACAGCGCTTGACCGCCGAAATGGTTCGCGATCAGGCATTGATGGCGAGCGGCCTATTGTCGAACACCATGGGTGGGCCGCCGGTCATGCCTCCCCAACCGGATGGCGTGTGGAACAGCGTTTATAACGACAGCAAGTGGGTGGATGCGGCTGGGCCTGACCGCTATCGGCGCGCCGTGTACACCTATATCAAGCGCACCAGTGGGTATCCCAGCTTCCTCACTTTCGATGCGTCAGACCACGACACGAGCCTGGCGCGAAGAATTCCGACGAATACTCCGTTGCAGGCTCTGGTGACGCTGAACGATCCGGTCTATCAGGAAGCGTCGGAAGCCCTGGCAAAGCGCATGCTGAATGAAAGACACGGGCTGGATGCGCAGCTTGCATTCGGCGCGCGGCTCGTGTTGTCCCGGGAACCCAGCGATCAGGAATTGGCCGTGTTGCGCTCTTTCTATCAAAAGGCGTCGGCGATGCCTTCATTGCGGTTGGCTTCGACTGCGGGGCACAATCATGATGGTGATCTGGCAGCGATGACGGCCGTGGCGAGCGTTCTCTTCAATCTGGATGCGGCACTAACGCGGTAAATCTCATGCAAACCATGCTGGACGATTCATTGCAATCGGAAGTGAAACGGGCCCTCTTGCAGTCCCAGACGCGCCGCCATTTTCTGCGCTCGCTCGGCGGCGGCCTGGGAACGGTCTTCATGGGCGCGCTGGCAACGCGATTCGCGCAACCGGCCATGGCCGCCGGCGCGGAAACCGCAGCGCTGGATTTTTCCCGCGATCCGTCGACCCCTCTCGCGCCATTGCCGCCGCAGTTTCCCGCGAAGGTGCGGCGAGTCATTTATCTGCACATGGCAGGCGCGCCCAGCCAATTGGAGCTTTTTGAATACAAGCCGGAGCTGAAACGGCTCGACGGACAGGACTGTCCGGAATCTTTTCTTGCCGGAAAGCGGTTCGCGTTCATCAGCGGCGTGCCGAAGTTATTGGGGTCGCAATATCCCTTTCATCAAGCCGGCGAAAGCGGTCACTGGATCTCCGATCGCATGCCGCACATCGAGCAACATCTCGACGACATTTGTTTCATCAAGTCGATGCACACCGACCAGTTCAACCATGCACCAGCACAGTTGCTGGTCCATACGGGCAATCCGCGCCTGGGATATCCATCGTTCGGATCGTGGGTGGTGTATGGGCTGGGAACCGAGAACCAGAATTTGCCCGGCTTCATCGTTCTGCTGTCGGGTGGCAAGAATCCGGATGGCGGCAAGCAGCTCTGGAGTTCGGGATTTCTGCCCAGCGTCTATCAGGGAGTGCAGTGCCGCTCGCATGGCGAGCCGGTGCTATATCTCGACAATCCTCCCGGCGTCTCCAGGCCATTGCGCCGCAGCATGCTGGATGCGATTGACCAGATCGATCAGCAGACCTACACGGCGTTTGGCAACCCGGAAACGGTTACGCGGATCGCGCAATACGAGATGGCGTTTCGCATGCAACTGGACGCCAGCGACGCCATGGACATCCACAAAGAACCTGACTCGGTGCAGGCGCAATATGGGGCAAAGCCGGGCGAAGCCAGTTTCGCCAACAATTGCCTGGTGGCGCGGCGCCTGGCGGAGCGCGGCGTCCGGTTCATTCAGCTCTATCACTGGGGATGGGACTCGCACGGAGCCGATGCGAAGGAAGCATTGAATCTCGGCTTCAACGACCGCTGCCGCGAAGTGGACCAGCCCACAGCGGCACTGCTGGCCGACCTGAAATCACGGGGCATGCTGGAAGACACCCTGGTGGTATGGGGTGGAGAGTTTGGCCGGACTCCGATGCGCGAAAATCGCGGCGGGCAGGTCATGAAATACGTGGGGCGCGATCATAATCCGGGAGCGTTCACGATCTGGCTGGCAGGCGGCGGCGTAAAGCCTGGGTTCGCTCACGGTCAGACTGACGAGATGGGATATGAAATCGTGAAGGACCCAGTCGAGATCCGCGATCTTCACGCCACCATGCTCTACCTGTTGGGGTTTGACCATCACCGGCTCAATTACCGCTTCCAGGGGCTCGAACAGAAATTGACCAGCGTGAAACCGGCGCGAGTGGTGGCTGAAGTACTGGCATGAACAACTTCCGCAGAGCTATGCTCTTGTTCCTGACCCGCTGACTCATGGCCCAATCGCTTAACCCACATTCCCCGCGGAACATTTTCACGCTCCTCACCTTGTTCGCGGCCCTGCTGCTGCCGTTTCTGCTGATTTTTCTTCCGCCCGACGGTGCCCAACGCGCGGCATGGTTGCAATTCATTGGACGGTTCCACACCCTCGCGCTGCATCTGCCGATCGCGTTCATCCTTCTTGTACCTGTCTTCGAGCTGGCGGGACGGCATCCGCGATTCTCATACCTCCGGTCGACGGCTCCGTTGGTGCTTGCGCTTGCCGTCGCCGGTGCTGTGATTGCGGCAATCCTGGGCTGGTGTCTGGCTCGCAGCGGAGGATTTTCCGGCCCGCTGGTCTCACAACACATGTGGGGCGCAACGGTTTTTGTGTGGCTGGCCTGGTTGTGCTGGGTTGCGAGAGAGAATGCCGGCAGAATCAGAACCGCGTATCCGTTCGCACTGGCTGCTGCGGTTGCCGCCGTAACCTTCACTGGATATCGGGGCGGACAAATCTCTTTCGGCGAAGATCATCTGACCGAATTTCTCCCGGGCCTGTTTGCCTCCGGCAACGGCGCACCTGACCCTGATGCCAGGGACCTCAACACATTTTATGGAGCCCGCATCCAGCCCATCTTCAGCGACCACTGTCTTTCCTGCCACAGCGCGGCGAAAAGGAAGGGTGGTCTACAGCTGACCGGTTTCGCCGCGCTGATGCGCGGCGGTAAGCACGGCGCTGTCGTGAAAGCCGGCGATGTTCGGGCGAGCGAGTTGTTGCGGCGCACCTCACTGCCCCGGTCGGACGATGATTTCATGCCTAAGGGCAAGCCTTCTCTTTCTGCTGACCAAATCAAGATGATTGCGCTCTGGATCGAGGCCGGGGCATCCGGCACCGCACCGCTCGATTCAATCAAGGGCGCTTCTGCGATCCCGGCCGCTTCTAACCGCGTTGAGATCAATTTTCCGGACGCCGATCCGGCGGAAGTCGCCCGCAATCGCTCTGCGATCTCAACTGCCGTTGCCCGACTGCGACAACAATTTCCCAACCTGGTGGACTATGACTCGCGCCAATCGGCCGATCTTGTGATCAACGCGTCGCTCATGGGGGATAAGTTTGGCGACAACCAGCTTGCCGCGATGGCGCCGATCGCAGCCTACGTCACCAGCGGAGATTTTTCACGCACCGCGATTACCGACAAATCGGCCGCTGTGATCGGAAGCATGCACCGTTTGCGCGAGCTTCGCCTCATGCATACACATGCAGGAGACGGCATGATTCAAGCGATGGCAGCACTCGATCAACTCGAATCCCTCAGCCTGTTCGATACTCGCGTGACCCCGGGAGCATTACAGAATCTCGCGGCGCTGCCCCACCTGAAACATGTCTATGTCGGACAAACGGGAATACCGGCGGCGGCGCGAATTCCGGATTCGCTGAAGGGCAAAGTTCAATTCTGAACTGCACGGAGGCACGGGCTAACTCCGTGCTATGCTTCGCGATGCTTCGTTTTCGTAACCGTTTACGGCCCCGTTCTACGGTTCCGTTCTAAAAAGGAGCAGGGAGATGCGCTGTTATCGGCCAGCTTTGATTTTCGCGCTCGTGGGCGGCCTCGCTCTGAGTGCAACCGGACAGGAAAGCAAGCCTGCCTATCGCGATCCGGCTCTGCCTGCCGAGCAACGCGCCGCCGATCTGGTGAAGCGCATGACGCTGGAAGAGAAGGTGGAGCAACTTGCCGGCGGCCGGCGGAGGATGCAAGCCAATCCCGATCCGGCGGCGAAGGATGCGTTCGCAGATCTGACCAAACTCTACCGCGAGGATTCACAGGTAAGCGCTCACGATGCGGCGGAGATTCGCAACAAGGCACAGCATTATCTCGTCGAGAAAACGCGGCTGGGAATTCCTGGCATTTTTCAGGGCGAAGCGCTACACGGATTCATGGCTTATGGAAGTACAAGCTTTCCGCAGGTGCTCGGCCTGGCCAGCACCTGGGACCCGGAGTTGGTGCAAGAGGCATTCAACGCGGCCGCGGATGAGATGGCCTCCGCAGGGGTAAACACTGCATTCACCCCGGTGCTCGACCTGGCTCGCGATCCGCGTTGGGGACGGACCGAAGAAACTTATGGCGAAGACCCTTATCTTGTCTCGCGGATGGGGGTGGCGGCCATCAACGGCCTGCAAGGCACCAACTGGACGATCGACCGCCACCACGTGATGGCGACCATGAAGCATTTCGCCGCGCATGGCCAGCCCGAGAGCGGCACCAACACCGCTCCGGCGAATTTTTCGGAGCGCGAGCTAAGGGAAACTTTTCTCGTGCCGTTTGAAGCGGCGGTCAAAGAAGCGCATGTCGGCAGCGCCATGGCTTCCTACAACGAGATTGACGGCATTCCCGCGCACGTGAATCGCTGGCTGCTCGACCGCGTCTTGCGGCAGGAATGGGGCTTTCGCGGGTATGTCACCTCCGATGGCGGCGGCCTCCAGATGCTCGTCCAGACTCACCACGTCGCAGCCGATTTCGCAGATGCCGCGCGCAAGGCTCTGGCCGCAGGCGTGGACTATGACCTGTCGGATGGCGCGGTGTATGCGACCTTGTTCGACCAGGTGAATGCGGGAAAAATTCCTGAAGCAGAGTTGGATCAAGCGGTGCAACGAGTACTCGAGGCGAAGTTCCGGCTGGGGCTGTTTGAGAATCCGTTTGTCGATCCCGAATATGCGCGGAAGACCACCAACAGTCCGGAACATAAGGCATTGGCGCTGAAAGTCGCACAGAAGGCGATCGTGCTGCTGAAGAATGACAAGAATCTTCTGCCGCTGGATCTGTCCAGGCTGAAGACCATCGCGGTCATCGGGCCGAATGCGGCCGCCGTCCATCTCGGCGGATATAGCCGTGACCCGGGCCCGGGAAACCAGATCAGCATTCTCGACGGAATCAAAAAGAGAGTTCCCGCGAACATAAAGGTCCTCTACGCGGAAGGCTGCAAGATCACGACTGGCAAACAGGGATGGTCGGCTTGGTATGAGAACAAGGTTGAGCAGCCCGATCCCGCAACGGAGGTCGCGACGATTCGCGCGGCCGCGGACGTGGCGCGCAAATCGGATGCTGCGATCGTCGTGGTCGGCGAAAACGAGAGCACGAATCGCGAAGCCTGGTCGGAGCAACATCTGGGGGATCGCGACTCCCTCGACCTGCTGGGTTCTCAGGAAGCGCTGGTGAGGGCTGTGGTCGAGAGTGGCACTCCAACAATCGTCTTCCTGATAAATGGCCGGCCGCTTTCGATCAATTACGAAAAAGAGCATGCGACGGCAATTCTCGAAGGATGGTATTTGGGCGAGCAAGGCGGGACGGCGGCGGCGAATGTTTTGTTTGGCGATGTAAATCCCGGCGGCAAGCTCCCGATCAGCTTCCCGCGTTCAGTAGGACAGCTTCCCGACTATTACGATCACAAGCCGTCGCGCAATCGCAGTTACTTGTTCGCCGGCCGCGAGCCGATTTATCCATTCGGATTCGGCCTGAGCTACACGCAGTTCAAGTTCGAGCATCTGCGTGTGGAACCGAAGAGCATCTTGCCCGGCGGTACCGCGAAAGTTTCCGTCGACGTCACCAATACCGGCCCCCGCGCCGGCGATGAGGTCGCTCAACTCTATATTCACCAGCAGGTCGCGTCGCGCACCCGTCCGGTAAAACAATTGCGGGGATTCAGGCGTGTCACGCTGGATCCCGGCCAGAAAACGACGGTGACCTTCACCATTGGCCCCGACGACCTCTCTTTAATCGACGTCAATATGAATCGCGTCGTGGAACCGGGAATTTTTGACATCATGGTGGGGCCAAGTTCCGCGGACACCACGAATATCGCGATGGAAGTGACCAACTAAATGGCAATCGAATCTTTCGATAGAGGGACGATCAGCGAAACCATGAGACTAAGGAACGTTTTGAGGATGCTGGTTTATTTCGCGGCGGGAATCGGGTTGCTGATTGGTTCCATTCCTGCGCGCGCGCAGTGGACGCCGCTGAATCCGGTGAAGAGCATCCAGCAGGAATCGGACGGCGCTGTGTTCACCATGGCCACAGGCACGCTGAAGATTCGGATCTGCTCGGATTCGATCGTGCATGTGCTGTATTCCCCCAGCGCCTCCTTTCCCAAGGAAAAAGACTTCGTCGTAATCAAAGATAGCTGGCCGTCTCCAAAATGGACGATGCAGGCCACCGATGATGCCGTCATCCTCACCACTTCCCTGCTGAAAATTTCGGTCACTCGCAAAGACGGGGCGATCAGCTATGCCGAGTTGAACGGCGGCCCCCTCGTCCAGGAAGCGGCCCGGCACATGACTCCAACCAGAGTGAATGGCGAGGACACTTACCGCGCGGAGTCGTTCGTCAATATCTATGGATCGCATGAAGGGTTGTACGGCCTGGGCCAGCACCAGGCCGGCGTATGGAACTATCGCGGCGATTCGGTGGATATTTCGCAGGACAACAGCAGCATCGCCGTGCCCCTGATGCTGTCCAGCAAAGGGTATGGCATTTTCTGGAACAACACTTCGCGCAGCCGGTTTAATAATCGCTTCGCGAATTATCTCTACATCAGTTCTGAAGTCGCCGACGTTATCGACTACTACTTCCTGTACGGCCCCGATTTCGACAAGATCATCGCCGGCTACCGCGATTTGACCGGCCAGGCCCCCATGTTCGGCAAGTGGGCCTACGGTTTCTGGCAGTGCAAAAACCGTTACAGGTCGCAAGCGGAGATTCTTGCAGTCGCCAAAAAATATCGCGACCTGCACATTCCGGTGGACGACATCGTGCAGGACTGGTTCTGGTGGAACCGCAAGGGAGAGTTTGTCTTCAACAAGAACTATCCCGATCCGAAAGCCATGATCGACCAACTGCACGACGAGCACTTCCATCTGATGATTTCCATCTGGCCGTTCTTCGAGCCGGGGTCGGCAAGCTACGACTACATGGAAAGCAAAGGATGGTTCGTCGACAAGTTCAAGTACGCCAAGCCGCCGTACCATGCCGACGCAATGGCTGTGTATGACGCCACCAGTCCCGAGGCGCGAAAATATTATTGGGACCTGGTGAACAAAGGCTTGTTCAGCATCGGCGCCGACGCCTGGTGGATGGATACCACCGAGCCCGAGACCGAAGGCCAGGAGGAAAATATCCTGCTCAATCACAAACTGGCGGCGGGCAGCGGCAATCGCTACGTGAACATCTACCCTTTGCTCGACACGCAGGGTATATACCAGGGCCAGCGCGAAGCCTCCGACAAGAAGCGCGTCTTTATTCTTTCGCGCTCGGCATTCGCTGGGTCCCAACGCAATGCGGTGACGGCGTGGTCGGGCGACATCAATTCCGACTGGTTCAGTTTCCGCCGGCAAATCCCCGCGGGATTGAACTTCGCGGTTTCCGGCATTCCCTATTGGACGACCGACATTGGCGGATTTGTATTCGGCAATCCCACCGATCCGGCATTTCGCGAGCTATTTGTTCGCTGGTTTCAGTACGGCACGTTCAACCCCATCCTGCGCGTACACGGCACGCGGCAGCCCGATGAGAACGAGTTATGGTCCTATGGTCCCGAGGCGCAGAAGATTCTCGTGAACTATGACCGCTTGCGTTATCGCATGTTGCCCTACATCTATTCGCTGGCATGGAAGACAACGAGCGAAAGCTACACGCCGATGCGGCCGCTCGTAATGGATTTCCGCTCCGATCCGCGCGCCGATGATATCGGCGACCAGTTTATGTATGGACCGGCGTTCCTGGTCAATCCGGTCACGGAACCTTCCGCAACGACGCGTCAAGTTTATCTTCCGGACGCGAAGTGGTACGACTTCTGGAACGGGACCGGCATGGCGGGCGGACGGATGATCAATGCGGAAACGCCAATCGACCGTCTGCCCCTGTACGTGCGGGCGGGCGCGATTCTACCGCTGGGCCCGGACCAGGAGTGGTCCACGGAAAAATCCGAAGACCCCCTCGAACTGCGTGTGTATCCGGGAGCGGACGGGGATTTCACTCTTTACGAAGACGAGAACGACAACTACAACTACGAGAAAGGCGTCTACGCCACCATTCCTTTGCATTGGAACGATGCAACCCGCACCCTCACGATCGGCGCGCATAAAGGCCAGTTCCCCGGCATGTTGCGGGGGCGCACGTTCCGCGTGGTCGTTGTTCATGAGAACCATGGGGCCGGCATCGATGCAGAAAAGGACGCCGACAAGACTGTCCAGTACTCCGGGCAACAGATAACTGTCTCCCCTTAGCTGCTCCATTTTCCCTCTTGACTTTCCAGACACTTTGGCGGAATATGTCGCTATGCAATATGTCGTCACGCGACATGTCGCCACAAGACGCAATGCAGACCCTGCCTCTCACTGAACCGGTGTTGCTCATCCTGCTAAGCCTTGCCGGTCGACCCCGCCACGGATACTCGATCCTCAAAGATGTAGAGCGCATGAGCGACGGACGTGTCGTTCTGAGCACAGGCACGCTCTATGGCGCCTTGCGCCGGCTGCTCGACGACGAGTGGATCGAACGGATGGAAGAGAAAGAGGGCCCGCGCGGCCGCCAAGCGTATCGCCTCACGCCAAATGGGCGGCGGAAGCTGCAGCTGGAAGTGGCGCGTATGAAGCAGCTGACGCGAGTGGCCAGCCTGCGGGCAGTGAAGGAGAGCTGACGATGCGCGTCATTTATAGCGGCCTGATGCGGCTCTATCCAGCGCAATACCGCGAACAGTTTGGCGAGGAAATGGCCGCGGTTTTTGAAGACTTGACGAGCGAACATGGCGCTGAAAAGTTCCTGTCGCGGTGTGCATTTTTCGGTCGCGAGATTACGGGATTGATGATCGGTGCAGCCAGGGAGCGCATGAGAGTTCTGTTTGGAGATGATCTGGGCCTTTCGCTTTCGACAAGGAGGTTCTTCATGCGAAATGAATTTCGCTTTCCAAGGACAACCGCCGTATTGATGACGATCATTCTGGCGGGTGTGGCGATGGCAATCAAGATGGGCGAGGATATCGCCGGCTCATTGCCGCATGATGGCGGGCAGGTTGGGCCGATTCACCCAGTCCATCCCACACTGCTCGGCGCGATTCCCATCATTCTCGTGTCTTTCTACGCGATGGGACTGGCTTGCTGGGCGATTCTGTTTGCGTTGCGGAAGTCGGGCTTTCACCGGTTGGCGAACATGTCTGGCGAACGAGACTAGCGGCGGACCTCTCCGCGGTGCGAAGCCTTGTTGCGGAGAGCGCTTCCCTGTAGACTCTGTGCCGCTGAGGAGCGCTGTTCCCGAAACTCATGATCCTTCGCCGGCCCTTGTTCGTCTCTCTCCTACTATTATTCGTAGCGTCAATTGCTCAAGCACAAGATTCATCCCTCGACGCCGCCGTCACGAGGTATGTGAAGGCGGAAATGCGGCGTCAGCACATTCCAGGACTCTCGCTGCTGGTGGCAAGCAAAGGCAAGACCGTTCGCGCCGAAGGCTTCGGACTGGCCAATGTCGAATTACAGGTTCCCGCAAAGGCTGAGACGATTTATCAATCGGGATCGGTGGGCAAGCAGTTCACCGCAACCGCGGTGATGATGCTGGTCGAGGAAGGCAAGATCGGCCTCGACGATTCGCTCACGAAATATTTCCAGGATGCGCCCTCCGGCTGGAATGATGTGACAATTCGGGAACTACTGAGCCACACCGGCGGCTTTGGCGATTATCCAAAGAACTTCAACTTCCGCAAAGACTGGACGGAAGACGAACTGCTCAAAATGGTCGAAGGAATTCCGCTGGCGTATCCGCCGGGCACGAAATGGGATTACAGCAACCTGGGATTTCTGACTCTTGGCATCCTGATTCATCGGGTGACCGGCGAATTCTATGGCGACTTCCTGCAAGCGCGAATTTTCCGCCCGCTGGAGATGAACACAACCAGAATCATCAGCGAGGCCGACATCATTCCAAATCGCGCCGCTGGATATCGTTTGGTGAAGGGCGAACTCAAGAACCAGGAATGGGTCGCGCCGATGGTGAACACGACCGCTGACGGAAGCCTCTACTTCACGATTCTCGATCTTGCCAAGTGGGATGCCGCGCTCTACACGGAGAAATTGCTGAAGAAATCGAGCCTCGACCAGATGTGGACTGTGGTCAAGCTCAAGAACGGCGAGCCCAACAAAGGCAATTACGGCTTCGGCTGGTTCATTGACCAAAGAAATGGGCATCGTTGCATCCATCATGATGGGGCCTGGCAGGGTTTCGAGACGGCCATCGACCGATACGTCGACGATCAACTTACAGTTGTCGCGTTGAGCAATCTCTCGGGCGCGCAACCGGGAAAAATCACCCGGCATATTGCCGAGATGTATCTGGCGCGGAAATAGACTGGCGCAACGATAGTGCGGCTAAGCGGCCGAGTTGCTTACGTTGCTGCGCGCTTCCACCGTCATCCGCATGCCGTACTTCGGGCGCAGGGTGATGAGCGGGTCGGGTTCAACGGGATGGCCGGGGACGAGCCTCAGCTTCCATTTCTGTCCAATCGCCGCCAGCAGCAAAACCCCCTCCATCCAGGCGAACGATTCGCCGATGCACTGTCGGGCGCCCGCGCCGAAAGGAAAATAGGTGAACTTCTCCCGCCCGGCTTTGGCCTCGGGCGTGAAGCGCTCGGGATCGAAACGCAGCGGATCGGGGAAGAATCTTTCATCCCGATGGGTGACAAACTGACTCGTAAGCACGGTGGTTTTCGCCGGCAGCAAATATTCGCCCAGCCGAAAGTCGTTTCGCGCGTAACGCCCCATCGCCCAGGCAGGCGGATACAGCCGCATCGACTCGGCAAGTACCATCTCGAGATAACGAAGCCGGGGAATGTCATCGAATGACGGGCTTCGTCCCTGCAACTCCCGGTCAATTTCCTGATGGAAGCGGCGCTCGCACTCCGGATTTTCCGAGAGCAGGTACCAGGTCCACGAAAGCGCATTGGCGACGGTTTCATATCCAGCGAGGAAAATTGTGATGACCTGGTCCCGCAGCGATTTTTCCGATTCTGGAGTACGAGTCGGGGAAGCAGCCAGCATCAGATCCAGCAGGCTGCCGCGGTCAGATCTTTCCTGCCTGTGCGCTTCGATCATGCGGTACACGACTGCGTCGATTCTCTTGCGTGCCCGAACGAACGCAGCCAGCCCGGGAGGCCGAACGTGCACCAGCCACTCCGCCGCGGGCAGCATGACCAGAAAGTTGTAAAGACCCATAATGCGGTTGATGGCATCGGCCAGTTCGCCTACCTCGTCCCGCAGATCGGTCGCGAACAATGTTCCGGCGACGATGTTCAGGGTAAGCCGCATCATGTCGAGCGCGATGTCGCGGCACTCTCCGTGGCGCCATGAATCCCGCTCACGCACCGCTTCCCGCACCATGGTCGTGGCATATTCCGGAATGCGCTGGCGGTGAAAAGCGGGCTGCGCTGCCAGGCGCTGCGTCCGATGTTGTGCGCCTTCGGCGGTGATCATGCCTTCCCCGAGCAGCATCTTCGAACGGCGCACTGTGCGCTCTTTGACGAAGTTGTCGTTCTGCACCACCAGAATTTCGCGGATGTACTCGGGATGGTTCAGGAAAACGATGTGGTTCCATCCGATCTTGTAATGCACAACGTCGCCGTAGTCGCGCGCCAGTTGCTGAAACAGGATGATCGGATTGGCGGGCCGCAGTCTGCGCAAGGCGAGCCAAATCAGGTTCCGCTCAAGACCCGGCGGAAAGCGATATTCATTCTGTGCGCGGGCGCGCACCTGGCTGGCGGCGGTTGCCATTCCATTAGTTTACTTCCTGAAGGGCGCGCTTACGTTGTATCAGCGAGACGCGCTGCTTGAAGTCTTCTGCAATAGGTCCAGATCGGCAAGCACGTCCGCGCTGTGCTTGAACGGATTGACGCTGGTGTACACCTTGGCGACTTTTCCGGACGGATCGATCAGAAACGTGTTGCGCGCGGCGAATTTGATCACCGTTAAGTTCGTCAGCGATCCATAGAGATCGGTTACGCGGTGGCCGGTGTCCGCGAGAAGTTTGAAGTTCAGGCCTTCTTTGGCGCAAAACTTCTTATGCGAATCCACGCTGTCCAGGCTGACGCCGAGCACGACAGCATTACGCTGCGCGTATTGCGCTTGATCGGCCTGAAAATTGTGGGCCTCGCGGGAACATCCCGCAGTCATGTCCTTCGGGTAGAAATAGAGGACCACCCACTTGCCCCGAAAGTCCTTCAGGCTGACGGTCGAGCCTTCCTGCGAGGGCAAGCTGAAATCGGGGGCCAGGCTCCCGGGTTCCGGCGTGCGCGATTTTGAGAGCAGCCGCGGCACGAACATGATCAGCACAACTACGACGATGATGAGGATGGCAATTCGCAGCATGGGTGGCCGGAACAATTCGGCGAAGTGAATTCTAATCCAGATCCGTCGATCTTTCATGCAACGACATAGTTGAGATCGGGCCGGGCCGGGACGCACGAAAGGCCGTGCGCGCTTCGGTTAAACGGTTAGCCTTACAGCCAAAATCCGCCGGATTGAATTATGATGGAGTATTGCGCAATCCTCGACGGAGAAATCAGACGTGGCTCAGGTGGAAACTAACGGCTTAGAGGTGTTGGAAACCAGGGAATGGGTTGACTCCCTGGATTATGTTCTTTCCCACGGTGGCCCTGACCGAGCCGGCCGGCTCTTGCAGCAACTGGCGTTGCACGCGCGCAGCGAAGCTGGCGTAAACCTGCCCTTTACGGCGACAACCCCGTACCAGAACACGATCCCTATCAGCCAGCAGCCTCCATTTCCCGGCAGCCAGGAGATGGAACGCCGCATCAAGAGCCTGGTGCGCTGGAACGCGCTGGCCATGGTCGTCCGCGCCAACAAGAAGCAGGAAGGCATCGGCGGGCACATTTCGACTTTCGCTTCCGCCGCCACTTTATATGAGGTCGCCTTCAATCATTTCTTCCGGGCACGAACCGAAAATGGTGACCGCGACATCGTTTATTTTCAGGGCCACGCCGCGCCCGGCATCTATGCGCGGGCCTTTCTTGAAGGCCGGTTATCGCAGGAAAAGCTGCAGAATTTCCGCCGCGAACTGAAAGCCGGCGGCGGCTTGAGTTCCTATCCCCATCCGTGGCTCATGCCGGATTTTTGGGAATTTCCCACGGTTTCCATGGGGCTGGGGCCGATCCAGGCGATTTACCATGCGCGGTTCATTAAATATCTTGAGAATCGCGGCCTGAAGCCATCAACCGGTGGCAAAGTCTGGGCATTCCTCGGCGACGGCGAAATGGACGAACCGGAATCGCTGGGCTCGATTACGCTGGGATCGCGCGAGAAGCTCGACAATCTGATCTTCGTGGTGAACTGCAACTTGCAGCGCCTCGACGGCCCGGTGCGCGGCAACGGAAAAATCATTCAGGAACTGGAGGCGATTTTCCGCGGCGCAGGATGGAACGTGATCAAGTGTATCTGGGGATCCGATTGGGACAGCTTGATCGCCAAAGACCGCGATGGAATCCTGGTAAGGCGGCTGGGCGAAGTCAGTGATGGACAATATCAGAAATATTTCGTCGAGAGCGGCGCCTACTTCCGCCAGAATCTGTTCGGCAGCGATCCGCGGTTGCTAAAGATGGTCGAGCACCTTTCCGACGATCAGCTTTCAAAGATGCGGCTGGGAGGGCACGACCCCATTAAAGTGCATGCCGCATATGCGGCGGCCGTTTCCCATACCGGCGCGCCGACGATCATCTTAGCCAAAACCATCAAAGGATACGGCCTCGGCGAGGCAGGCGAGGGAAAGAACATCACCCACCAGCAGAAGAAACTGAACGACGAAGAGCTGGAGATGTTCCGCTCGCGCTTCGGCATTCCTATTCCCGACGACGAACTGCACGAAGCTCCGTTCTATCGCCCGGCCGACGATAGCGCCGAACTCAAATACATGCAGGCCCGCCGCCAGCAACTTGGCGGATACATGCCGCAGCGTAAGGTGCGCGCCGAAGCGATGAAGCCGTTCCCCGATTCACACTTCGAGGAGTTCAACAAAGGCACCGACGGCCGTGAAGTTTCCACCACGATGGTCTTCGTGCGGTTACTGGCCAAGCTGCTGCGCGATCCCGAACTTGGCAAGTACATCGTGCCCATCGTCCCCGATGAAGCCCGCACCTTCGGCATGGAAGCTCTCTTCCGCCAGGTCGGAATTTATTCCAGCGTCGGCCAGAACTACGAACCGGTCGACATGGACACGCTCCTTTACTACAAGGAAGCGAAGAACGGGCAGATCCTCGAAGAAGGCATCACCGAAGCGGGCTCGATGTGCTCGTTCATCGCAGCGGGCTGTGCATACGCCAATCATGGGATCAATACGATTCCCTTCTTCATTTATTACTCGATGTTCGGCTTCCAGCGTATCGGCGATCTGATCTGGGCCGCCGCCGACATGCGCTGCCGCGGCTTCCTCGTCGGAGGCACCGCGGGTCGCACCACCCTCGCCGGCGAAGGCTTGCAGCACCAGGACGGCCACAGCCATCTGCTCGCGCTGCCGGTGCCGAACCTGCTGGCTTACGATCCGGCATTCGCGTATGAGATCGCGATCATCTTGCAGGAAGGCATCAAACGGATGTACATCGACGGCGAATCGATCTTCTACTACCTGACCGTCGGCAACGAACCGCTTCCCATGCCGCCAATTCCGGAGGGAGGCAGCGTCCGCGAGGGCGTACTGAAGGGCATGTACCGCTTCAAGGCGTCGGGCAAGAAGGACGCTAAACTGCGCGCACAGCTCTTCGGCAGCGGGTCCATTATGTTCGAAGTGCTTAAGGCGCAGACGATTCTCGAGGAAAAGTACGGCGTGGCCGCTGATGTTTGGAGCGTGACCAGCTATAAGGAACTTTATCGTAACGCCAACGATTGCGAGCGCTGGAACATGCTGCATCCGGCGGATGCGCCGAAGATTCCGTACATCACTCAGATCCTTAAAGACGCGCCCGGACCGTTCATCGCGGCTTCGGACTACGTGAAGATTCTTCCCGAGAGCCTGACGAAATGGGTGCCGGGACAACTTGTGGCGCTCGGAACGGACGGCTTCGGGCGCAGCGAAAATCGGGCCTCCCTGCGCGACTTCTTCGAGGTCGATGCCAAGCACATTGTGCTGGCCACGCTCGGAGCGCTTGCCCGCGAGAAAAAAATCGGTGCCGACGTAGTGCAGCGGGCGATTCAAGAACTGGGCATCAATCCGGAGAAGGCAAATCCGGCGATCAGCTGACAGAATCGAGCCATTGAGCGATCGGGTGCTTGGGCGATTGCACTCGATGGCGCAATGTTTCAATCGCTCGATGACTCAATCGCTCAATCGGACAATGACTCAATGATTGAATTCAAGCTTCCCGAACTGGGAGAGAACATTTCGCAGGGCGACCTGGTGCGCCTGATGGTATCGCCGGGCGCTGCCGTCAGTGCCGGGCAGTCGGTCATGGAACTTGAAACTGATAAGGCCGTCGTTGAGGTTCCATCGTCGGTCAGCGGCACGGTCCAGGAAATCCGCGTCAAGGAAGGCGACAAGATCAAGGTTGGGCAGGTGATTTTCACGGTCGACGGAGGACAAGGAAAATCCACCGGGCAGGCCATCCAATCAAGTTCCGAACCTGCGCCCGCTGCGGCCCAGGAACAGAAATCGAAAGGGCAAGAGCCGCCGAAGCGGGAAGCGGCACAGAAACCTGCTGCCGCGACTGCACAACCGGCCCAGGACACTCCTCAAATATCGGCAACGCCGTCCAACTCCGGCGCGAGCGAATTCAAGCTGCCGGAACTTGGCGAAAACATCACGCAAGGCGATCTGGTGCGCCTGATGATTTCCCCAGGTGCGAAGGTTGCCGAAGGTCAGCCGGTCATGGAACTCGAGACCGACAAAGCCGTCGTCGAAGTGCCGTCATCGGTCGGTGGCGTGGTGAAAGAGATAAAAGTCAAAGAAGGCACGAAGGTCAAAGTTGGACAAGTGATCTTCACGCTGGAAGGCGGCGCTCCCGCTGCGCCCGAACCGGCAAAACCGCGTACTGCTCCGGTCGAACACGTTTCGGGGCAACATGGAGCGCGCCTCGCGTTTCAGGCCGCGATCCGGGCCGAGGGCAAAACGGAAGAGCAGGCGCTTCCCCCCGATCAGCCTCAACCGGCGGTTCAGGCGTTCGCGATGCCGGCGCATCTGGGCAAGACCGCCGGCACCGAGCATCGCCAGCCGGTTCCCGCCGCGCCGCACGTGCGGCGGCTGGCACGTGAAATCGGCATCGACATTTATGAAGTAAAGGGGTCGGGCCCGGGCGGCCGCATCAGCGAAGACGATGTCAAGTCTTATGCGAAGTCGTTGCTGTCGGCGGCGGCCACGGCGCAAGCCACTCCTCGCGCCGGGCACTTCGCGCAGCCTCAACTCCCCGATTTCGCGAAATGGGGAAAGATCGAACGCGTCTCCATGCGCGGCGTGCGGCGCAAGACCGCCGAACATCTCGCGGAAGCCTGGAACACGATTCCCCACGTCACGCAGCACGACCGCGCCGACATCACGGAACTCGAACAGTTGCGCGCTCGCTTTGGACCCAAGGCCGAAGAGGCCGGCGGCAAGATGACCGTCACAGCCATCGCGTTGAAAGTCTGCGCTGCGGCGCTGAAGGTTTTTCCGCAATTCAACGCCAGCATCGATATTGAGAAAGAAGAGATCGTTTACAAGCAGTACATCAACATCGGCGTCGCCACCGATACCGATCGCGGCCTGCTGGTCCCGGTGATTCGCGATGTGGACAAGAAAAATATCGTTGAACTGGCGGTCGAGCTTTCGCAGATTTCCAAGAAAGCCCGCGACAAGAAACTCGCTCCATCCGACATGGAAGGTGGAACATTCAGCATCAGCAACCTGGGCGGCATTGGAGGGATCGGGTTCACGCCCATCGTGAATTATCCGGAAGTCGCGATCCTCGGCATTTCACGGGGGCGCATGGAACCGGAGTGGATCGGAACCAAAGATGCCGGAAAGTTTGAACCGCGGCTGATTCTGCCGCTCTCGCTTTCGTACGATCACCGCCTGATCGACGGCGCCGACGCCGCCAGATTCTTGCGCTGGATTGCAGAGGCGTTCGAGCAGCCGTTCCTATTGTCGGTCCAGGGATAGAAAATCAAAATCTTGAACCACCGAGGACACAGAGAGCACAGAGGCACAAACAAGGGGCAGTCTTCCTCTGTGTCCCCCTGTGCCCTCTGTGGTTGAAAGCTTTCATGTCAGACTCCACAAACCTGAACATCGCCGTCATCGGCGCCGGCCCCGGAGGCTACGCCGCCGCCTTTCTCGCCGCCGATCTCGGCATGACCGTTACATTGATCGATCCGGAAGTAAATCCCGGCGGCGTCTGCCTGTATCGCGGATGCATTCCCTCCAAGGCGCTGCTTCATATCGCCAGCCTGATCGAGGAATCCGAGCAGGCAAAGAACTGGGGCATCGAGTTCGCCGCGCCGAAGATTGACCTTGCGCGTCTGCGTTCTTTCAAAGAAGGCGTCGTCAAGAAACTGACCGGCGGCCTCGGCGTTCTCTCGAAGCAGCGCAAGGTCACCTACGTTCAAGGCAAAGCCGCGTTCGAGAACTCGAACGCAGTCATCGTCACGAAATCCGACGGCTCGACGCAATCGCTCTCGTTCGATCGCATCATCCTCGCGACCGGATCACGTCCGGCGATTGTGCCCGCGTTGAAGCTCGACACTCCGCGCATGATGGATTCGACCGGAGCGCTCAATCTCGAAGATATTCCCGGCTCGCTGCTCGTAGTCGGCGGCGGATACATTGGCCTCGAACTCGGCTCGGTCTACGCAGCTCTCGGCACGCGGGTCACGGTCGTCGAAATGCTCCCCGGACTCTTGCCCGGCGCCGATCGTGACCTCGTCCTGCCGTTACACAAAAAACTGGAAAAACTCTTCGAGAGCATCCTGCTCAACACAACTGTCGCGGCAGTGAAAGATGAAGGCACTGGCATCCGCGCGTCGCTGAAGGCGCAAGACGGCACCACCCAGGAGAAGGTTTACGATCGGGTCCTCGTGTCGGTCGGACGCAAGCCGAACTCCGAAATCGCCGGACTCGACAAAACTCAAGTCAAAGTCAGCGCGAAGGGCTTCCTCGAAGTGAACAAGCAGTTGCAGACCGCCGATCCTTCCATCTACGCGATCGGCGATGTCGTTGGCGAGCCGATGCTCGCGCACAAAGCCATGCACGAAGGCCGCACCGCCGTCGAAGCGATCGCTGGCCACAAAGTCGCGTTCGAACCCGCGGCCATTCCCGCCGTGGTCTTCACCGACCCCGAAGTTGCCTGGGCCGGCCTGACGGAAACACAGGCGCAAAAGGAAAACATCGATGTCAAAGTCGCGAAGTTCCCGTGGGCAGCCTCCGGACGCGCCGCCACTCTCGACCGCACCGAGGGATTGACCAAGCTCCTCATCGATCCTCACACCGAGCGTGTCCTTGGCGTCGGCATCACCGGCCCCGGCGCGGGAGACATGATCGCGGAAGGCGTTCTCGCCATCGAGATGGCTGCCCTCGCCAAAGACGTCGGGATGACCATCCATCCTCATCCGACGCTGTCGGAAACGATCATGGAGTCGGCCGAAGTTTTCTACGGCACCAGTACCGATATCTACCGGCCCAGGCGCGCTTAGACGCTTTGGTTCGAAATCGAATCGTGAAATCTCTTACCTCATTGCCCTTCCCCAACCGTTTCGGCGAATATAAACGGCGGAAGCGAATCATGTTTTCCACGCTCAGGACGATACTGACGGTCGCGCTGCTCTTTACCGCCGCGTCCATCGCGACCGCGCTTGGGCAATTACCCGGCCTGCAACCTGCCGCTCCTGCTTCATCAACTACACCCGCCGACCCGCTTGGCCGTAATACTCCCTCCAATACCGTACTCGGTTTCCTAAAGGCGGCGCAGGACGGTAACCTCAGCACCGCCGCCCAGTATCTGCAAATGAGCCCGGCACACCGCCAGGCCGAAGGCGAACTGACGGCTTCTCGATTGAAGTACGTCCTCGACCACGTCTTCAGCGGAAATCTCAACCGCTACAACCAGCCAGACGGGGTCCCGCAGGAAGGCGTTCCCTTAGGGCGGCAGAAGATCGGGACCATGACTTCCGGCGATGTGGAAGTCGATCTCGAGCTCGTTCGCGTTTCCGACCCGAGCGCCGGGAAGATCTGGCTGATTTCCTCCGACACGCTGGGCAGGCTGCCTGAACTTTACGATCAGGCTGAAGCCCGCCAGGTGGAAAGCAAGCTTCCGGCCATACTGGTCAAACACCAACTCGCCGGCATGCCCCTGTGGCAGTGGGCCGCATTGCTGCTCGCGCTGCCAATCGCCGCGGGACTCGGCTGGCTCGTGCTCGCGCTATTTCAGGTCCCGCTGCGCTGGTGGGCGCGCCGTCGCGGGCAAATGGATGTCGCCAACTGGCGGTCGGTTTCCGGCCCGGCCTGGCTGCTGGCGGGAACGCTGATTCATCAGGCCTTCAGCGTCACGCTCCGCATGCCGTTACTGCCCCGTCATTACTACTTCCAGGTGACCTCGATTGCGCTGATCCTCAGCGCGACTTGGCTCGTCTGGCGCTCTACGCGATGGTCGCTGCGCCGCGTCAGGATGCGCGCGCTCTCTCACGGTCACGCCGGAACGGGATCGCTCATGCTGTTGGGAGAGCGCATTCTCAAGTTCGTCATTTTTGTTCTCGGCGTTCTTGCCGTGCTCAGCAATCTGGGATTCAACATGAGCACCGCGCTCGCCGGCCTCGGCATCGGCGGCTTGGCAATCGGCTTTGGCGCACAGAAGACCATCGAAAATCTTTTTGGCGGCGTCTCGGTGCTCGGCGACGAAGTCTTCCGCGTCGGCGATGTCTGCCGCTTCGGCGACCGCACCGGCCTGGTCGAAGACATCGGCCTCCGATCAACCCGCATCCGCACCGACGAACGTACGCTGGTCGCCATCCCGAACGGGACCGTCGCAACGATCAATCTCGAGAATCTCAGCAGCCGCGACAAGATCCTTTTCAAGACGACTCTCAGCCTGCGCCTCGACAGCAAAGCCGATCACGTGCGCTTCGTGCTGGCCGAAATCCGCAAGCTTCTCTACAGCCACTCCAGGGTTGAAACCCAGACAGTGCGCGTACGCCTGACCGATGCCGCCGGCAGTTCTCTCAGTATGGAAGTTCTGGCTTACGTTCTCACGCGAGATTTCAACGAGTTCGCCGCCGTCCGCGAAGACCTGTTGCTGCACATCCTTGACATCATGGAAGATTCCGGCGGCGCACTGGCTGCACCCGCGCAGACGCTTTATCTGAGCCGCGATAATGGACCGGAAAAGGAAAAAGCGGAAGACGCTATGAAAAAGATCGCCGGCTTGCGCGAGGACAAGCAACTTCCCTTTCCCGATTACCACCCGAACGAAATTTCGTCATTTAAAGGATCGATCGAATACCCGCCATCGGAATCTTCTCTGCGCAAACCGCAGAACGATCCCGGAACGAACCGCTAGCTCTGAAACGTTTCCTTATCCCGCCTCAGAATGCGGTCGGCGCGCGTCAGCTCCGTCAACAATAAGTGAGTTGGCCAGTACACGAACAAGGGCACGAATAACAAATATGCGAGCAGATATGCCAGGCCGGGCACGGAATGCTGTTCGTGAAAATACAATCCTCGTGCCCAATTCACATTCTGCTCCGGACGCCAGAAATAGTTGATCGGGACGACAATCCACGTGGTCAGCGTTTGCAGTTTCCAGCCGCGGCGGTCGTATCCCAATCGCCATATCGCCCACAGCAGCAGCGGCGGCGTCACCACATGAAACAAGCTGAGCAGCCGGACATACAGCGGCAGGTGCGGATCGAACATGTATTCGGTTCCGCCGATCAGATGGCTCCCGGTCAACAATGCTCCGGCAAGGTCGATGGTGTACAGCGACTGGAACAATAACAGCCCGCACGCCGCCCACGAAAAAATCAGCGGGCTCTCCAGCCACAGGCCCAGCCCGATCAGCACATTCCCGATATCGCAGAAATAGAGAAAATTCTGCGCTCCGTATTGCCGCCAGTAAATCGGCGCCCAGACCATCAGCCAGATTGTCCAGCCAATCTTGAGCCAGAGCGGCAGTCGCGAGTTCATCGGGCACTCATTGTATGTGAGCGGAACACTTCGATGGCGCGTCTGCGTCGTAAACTCGTTTCCCAACCAGCCGTCGCCAGCCGGCCTTCTCGGAAAAACTTCAATTACCAGCGTAACTTGATGCTCCTTATACCGGTACTTACGATGGTTTCGGTATGAGTTACCAAGCTCTCGTCTTCTGTCCCGAGGAAAAAACCGCCCGTACGGTCGCACAGGTGCTGACCGAACTGGATTTCTCCGTCGAATCCTGCACCGAACCTTTCGCCGCGGTTAAGAAACTGATGGGACAGCATTTCGATGCCATTGTGGTCGACTGCGATAACGAGCAGAACGCCACTTTGCTGTTCAAGAGCGCTCGCAATTCGTCGTCGAACCAGGCGTCGCTTGCGGTCGCGGTCGTGGAAGGTCAGGCGGGCGTCGCCAAAGCATTTCGCATTGGCGCCAATCTCGTCCTGACCAAACCGATCAATATTGAACAAGCCAAAGGGACCGTCCGGGTGGCCCGCGGCCTGCTGCGCAAGAGCGAGCCCGGAAAAGCTCCAGTTCCAGCCCCCACCGCCCCGGCCGCAACAGCAGTCAAGCCCGTTGCGCCTAAACCGGTTTTATCCGCGAAGCCGGCGCTGCCAGTTACGTCGCTACCAGTTTCCAAGCCGGTTGCGGTCGACGTTCCCGTGCCAAAACCAGCCGCTCCGCCCGCCTGGCCGGCGGCGGTTTCTGCGCCCGTAGCCAAGTCTGCTCCCGTCGCGAAAGACGACGAGCCTCTCGAAATCGATCTCGAAGAACCAGCCACGCCGAAACCTTCTGCCGTGGCTCCGTCCGCGATTGCGCCCCCCGAAAAATCGCAGGTCATCGAACCTGCCCTTAAACCCGCTCCCGCCACCGGCCCGTTCGCTTCGAGCGGCGGTGCGGCCAGCGCTCCTGCTCCCGCAAGAATTCCCGAGAAGGCCGCAGAATCCGCCCAAAGCGAATCGACCGCGGTAGTTGGATCGACTCCATCTTTCGGCTTCGGCGGCGCATCCGCTCAGATGGAATCCAGCGGTGGAAACAAGAAAATCTTTATCGGCATCGCAGCCGCCATCGTCATTGGCGCAGCCGCTTACTTTGGCTGGAGCCAGTTCCAGGGACATCCAAGCCAGGCCACGCAAACGCAACCGGCCGCTGTTCCCGTTTCCAAAGCCCCACCGGTAAGACCAGCCCAGCCGGCGCAGGCCCAGACGCCCGTTCAAACCACGGCGGTTCCCGGCCCGGACATAACTCTGACCTCCCAGCCGGCGGCAAAGTCCGCTGAAACGGAATCGTCTACCAAAGAAAGCTCCACGCACTCCGGTGCAAAATCCAGCAAGGAATCGGCGCCAAAAGAATCGGCGGACTCCGGTAATGCGGAGATCGAACCCGCTCCCCTGGTGGTCAAAAGCGGAAAAGTTCCGCCTTCGCATGCCAAAGTCTCTGCGGCAGATGCAACCGCTCCCAGCCTGATTGGATTGGCCGCGCCCGGAGCGTCTGCTCCACCGCCCGATCTGCTTCCCGCGTCGAGCAATGTATTCAAGCCAACATTGCAAACTATCAACATCTCGCAGGGCGTCTCGTCGGGACTCTTGATCAGAAAGATTTCGCCGTCCTATCCCGCCAACGCGCTTCGCATGGGAATTGAAGGCAGCGTCGATCTGCTGGCCACCATCTCCAAAGAAGGCTCCATCTCTCACATCAAGGTGCTCAGCGGAGACGCGCAGCTTACCCGATCGGCGACCGACGCCGTGAAGCAATGGAAATACAAGCCATACCTGCTGAACGGCGAGCCAGTGGAAATTCAGACCCAGGTCACCATCAACTTCAAGTTGCCGAGATAGTCTTCAATCATTTTCCCGGAAGCACGTCGAAGGGCCGCATCATCTCGTTGTCTTCGTGTTCCAGAATGTGGCAGTGCCACACATAGCGGCCGGGAAATCCCTCGAACTTCGTAATGATTCGCGTGACCATCCCCGGGTCGGCCCGGACCGTATCCTTCCATCCCATTTCTTCCGGACCGGGCGGCACCGCGGACGCTTTATAGCGGACCTGGTTCGCGCTCCAGTAGGCGTTGATGTCGAAGGTTCTGCGATCGAGCACCTGAAAGCGCACCAGGTGCAGGTGAATCGGGTGCGAGTCGTCCGTAGTGTTGACCAGTTCCCAGATTTCGGTCGAATCGAGCTGCGGATTTTCCGTCACCGGCATGTTCCAGTGCGCATTGTTGAGCAGCATCATTTGCGGCCGCTGCTTGAGATCGTCCACTTCCACCAGGCTCAGAGACCGCGTCCTGACCGCAGAGGATTCCGCGATTCTCGGCACAGGACGCAGCACTTGAGGCAACGCACTGTCGTCGGTCATCTTGCCCTTGCCCACGCGGAATTGGAGTACCGGAAAGATATCGTTCTTCAAAACCACGTTGGCTCCGCCTCCCCCCGCAAAATCGATCACAACGTCGGCGCGCTCGCCTGGCGCGAGAAATACCTTTTCGAGCTCGAGCGGCCGCGGCAGCAGCCCCTGGTCCGTCCCGATCTGTCGAAATTTGAGTCCGGCTGAAAGAGACAGGTGGAGGAACCGCGCATTCGAACCATTCACAACACGGAACCGGTACTTCCGCGGCTCGACATCCAAGTATGGAAACATCTTGCCATTGATCACGATGGCATCGCCGAAGACGTCAGGCGTCCACGGTTTCTGCGGATCGGGCGAGACCGGATAGTTCAGCTGCGATGCAAGATCGAGTACCCGGTCGTAAATGATCAGCGGAATCTCGTACTTGCCGCGCGGCAGCCCGAGCGCGTCTTCAAACTCGTCGCGAACAAGAAATGCGCCTAACAATCCTGCAAACACATTCAGGCGGTTAATCCCCAGAGCATGATCGTGATACCACAGCATCGCGGCATCCTGCCGGCTCGGATAGTGACAGACCGCCGATTTTCCCGGCACGAACCAATCTTCGGGATACCCATCGCTGGCGGCCGGAGTTTTCCCGCCGTGAAGATGGACCACCGCCCGCACATCCGGCTTGTCTTTCTCCGCGCCATGAATGTTGTGATCGATCGGCAGGAAATGCGCCGCCGGCAAGTCGTTCACCCATTCGACCAGCGCTCCCTTGCCGCTGCGCGCTTCGAAGGTGGGCCCGGGAGACGTCCCGCCATATCCCCATTGCCGCGTTGGCTTCAGGTCGCGGTGCAGCTTCGCTTCGAACTGCCGCATGGGGACCCGGTAGTAAGGAATTTGCAACGACCCGTCGAGCGGACTGGTGCGCGCCCCATCCGGCCGCGCGATCGCGGGAATGGGCAGTGGGTCGACAAATCGCGCCAGCGAATTCGCCTGTAGCTGCGTCCGGAATCTGGGCGCGGGAGCGCGCGTGCTGCTTTGATGAAAGGCGGCGGTGACCCCGATCGTTCCGCCCGCTTGCAGAAAAGCTCGTCTGGTCAGGCCCACGTTGCGGTCATTCTCCTGGCGGTCATGTTCGCAGAAACTCGCATGCAAAGCGAGATGCAGGCAAGCGATCTCGGCGATCGCATGCCTGCATCCAGTACGGGTTAACTTTCCCGGCTTCTACTTTCTCTCGCCGGTTTCCGGATCAAGGTAAAGCTTCCCATTGGTCCGCATGTGGCTGAAGTCAAACATCTGGCTGATGGAGTTGGCTACGGCGTCGAACGAGCCGGTGCCAATGCGCTGCTGGCCAAGCCAGTTGTCTTCGACGAAACGGATGATCGAAGTCTGATCGGTCACGCTGTGGTCGACGAAGTTCTGCCGCGCCCAGGGAGAAACCACGATCAAGGGCAGGCGGGGTCCGTATCCGCAGCGGCCAAGTGCATGGCTGTTTCCGGGATTCAGCCCGGGCAGCGCAGTCCCCGCCGTGCCGCAGGCTCCGGGGCCGGTAAGAGCATCCCCGGCTCCCGTCGATGTATTGACGATTGGTCCCATCTGGTGGTCGTACCAGCCGTCGGAGTCATCGTACACGATGACCACGGCCGTGCTGTCCCAAACGGAATAATTCTGAAGCGCGTTGATGATCCTTACAACAAAGTTCTGTTCATCCAGCGGGTCGGAATATCCCGCGTGTCCATCCTGATATCCCTGCGCCTTCAGGAAGCTCACGGCCGGCAGATTTCCGTCTTTCAGGGCCGTATAGAAATCGGCCAGGTCGTACTGATGGTTGGCCGTTCCGTTCCACCCGATTTCCGCAGAGGAAGCCGGACGCGTGTGCGCATAGTTGGCGGTCGAGGTCCAGTAGTTGAAGAACGAGTGGTGCGGAATGTAGTCGCCGGTCGTGCCCGCCAGGCCGGTCGAGGTGCGACTGCAACCGGTCGATCCGTCAGGATTGACCACGTTCAGATTGAATCCGCCCATAAACGATCCCCAGCTCACACCCCACGAATTCAGCAGGTCGCCGATGTTCTTGCTGCCCATGGTGGCCTGCGCGCGGGTCGGGTTGGAGCAAACGTCGCCGATTGGGTCGGGATCGCCCGTGACGGTCCAGGACCCGTCACTGCCGCCGCTGACTTCATCGCCCGTTCCATTCAACGTGGCGATGGCGCCGTTGGTCTGGCCCGAAACCAGGTTGATGAGCCCAACCGTCGAAGGTCCGAAGGTCGTGCCATAGGAGTTGTCGCTCATCGCGAAGTGCTGCGCATAGTTCCACAAGCCGGTCACGGTATTTCCGTCAAAGTATCCCATCACCAGGCCGTTGGTTTGCGTGATTCCCGTGCCGGACGGCGGTGGCCCCGCGGTGCCCGTATACAAGGGGAAAAGATCCATTAGGCCGGCATCGAACGCCTGTTGCTCGGCCAGGTAGTCGTGGTCCTGATCGTTCGTGACCGCCTGTCCGCGGTCGAGACGAAACGGGTTCGATGCGCCCGTCGTGTTTGCCGGGTTCAAGTTCGGATTGCTGTTGAGCAGGGCGTTGGAGAAGCCGTTCACCGTCGGAGTGCTCGGCGAAGCAACGAATTTCGGTTCGCCGCCGGGGTTGGTCGCGCTCGGGTAGGTTCCAAAATAATGGTCGAACGAAACGTTTTCCTGGAAGATCACGACCAGGTGCTTGATTGGCGTCGCGGTCTTGAGGGCTGAGGCTGCGGGTTTGGCAGCCGCAAACGCGGGCATGGCGGTCGGTCCCAGTGTAATGGTCAGTGCCAGCAACATCGCCATCACTCTCCTGGGGGCTTCAAACTTTGGCTTCTCAGTCATATTCCTCGATTCTCCTGTCCCTCCCCGCCGGTGAAGAGGCACGTCAGGCCCAGTCACACAGGTACCTTAGGGATTGGAGAACCAAAGCTATAGGCGGAACATTGCAGGCAGGTTGCGGAAGTGTGAAAGAAATGTAAATTCAGGCCGGGGAGTACCGCGAATTCAAACCCGTTTTCCACAGATCATCGTAGAGGAGATGCCGGGTCAGAAGCCGGACTTGGCGCAATCCAGGATATTCGCGTGATCACATTTCACGCACGGAACCATGGGCCACATTGCCGGCATAATTGAACCACCAACCTTCCGCGCGCCTTACAATGCCCTGCGAGGCCACGATATGGGTAGATTTCATCCGTCCAAACGCAGCTTTCTGAAAGCGGCAGCACTATCGATGGGAGCCGGTCTGTTTCCCCGATCGCATGCCCTCCAAGACGAGAAAACTATTCCCGGGGACCCAAGAAGTGCTGAATCAATTCCTCCAGATCATACGATTCGCATCAAGGTGTCACCGGTTGAAATTGCGCCTCACAGGATTGTCTCGGTTGCCAACTATAACGGCCAGTTTCCTGGCCCACTGCTTCGGTTCAAAGAAGGTCGCCCGGTCACCGTCGACATCTATAACGACACCGATACGCCCGAGCAGCTTCATTGGCATGGTCAAAAGGTGCCAGTGGACGTAGACGGTGCTGCCGAAGAAGGTACTCCAGCTGTTCCCGCGCATGGCAAGCGCCGAATTACCTTCACCCCAACTCCTTCAGGATTTCGCTTTTATCATACTCACAATCGGGCGGCAGCAAATCTCGCTGCGGGCCAGTATGGTGGCGAGGTCGGGCCTGTGTTCATCGAGCCTTCGCAGGACCCGGGGCGATACGACCGTGAGGTGTTTCTCGTCCTTAAGGAGTTTGAACCCACCCTGAGCCAGGGTGGGGACATGTCGCAGGATTTCCTGGCGCCGGCCGAGACGAACCAACAACTGAAGCAGATCGGTGAGTCGTCGATGAAGGCATCTCTCGCGAAAGGAAGGCCGCACGGATACGAGGTCGGTTATCGCTCGTTCGCTATCAACGGAAGAATGCTCGGTCATGGCGAGCCGATCAAAGTAGAGCGAGGCGAACGGGTACTCTTTCACATTCTGAACGGAAGCGCGACGGAAATTCGCAGCCTTGCGTTGCCCGGCCATTCCTTTCAGGTGCTCGCGCTTGATGGAAATCTTGTACCGAATCCAGCGACTGTTCCCGTGCTGTGGCTGGGCACTGCGGAGCGCATCTCCGCGCTGGTTCACATGACTCATCCGGGTACGTGGATTCTCGGCGATCTCGACGACGGTGACCGTGGGCACGGTATGGGAATCGTCGTGGAGTACGCGGGGCATTGGGGGAAGCCGCAGTGGGTTGCTCCTCCCGCGTTTAAGTGGAGCTATCTTCGGTTCGCCAAACCGGACGCCATCGCTTCACCCGCCGACGAGATTATCCAGATGACCTTCGCAAAGCAAAACGCCGCGGAGGGCGGCTTCAACCGCTGGACAATCAACGGCTCGGCCTATCCGATGACAGGTGAGTCCGCACCGCCATCGTTTCATCTTGAGCGGGGCAAGCGATATCGGTTGAAAATGCGCAATGCCAGCGACGACATTCATCCGATCCATTTGCACCGTCATAGTTTCGAGTTGACGAAGCTGGCCGGAAGGCCCACTTCCGGTGTGTTGAAAGACGTCGTGATGCTGGGAGGGTACCAGGAGGCGGAGATCGACTTCGTAGCTGATAATCCCGGTATGACTTTGTTTCACTGTCATCAGCAATTGCACATGGACTTCGGGTTTATGACCCTTTTCGACTACGTTTAAGGAAACAACGACAGACCGGTGCGGTAGCGCATGAATTCCGCTTGGATCGTCTTGGAAGGCACCGCGGCGGGACGGTTGACTCGCGCCCTTCAACGTTTCCCGTAGCGCATGCTCGAAAATTTCGGCGGACGAGCCCCAGGAACGCCATTGACCTTGGAACCGATCCAGGGAGGATGCGGTCTAAACCGCCGGGAATGAGCTAGTTGCCAGATTACTTACATGTTTGTACGTACAATGATGTACGTTAAAGTGTTCCTGTAGGAACACTTTTACAAATTCGAGATATGTTCCCGCAGGAACACACCTCGAACGATGGTCAATGATTCCAAAGGATTTAGCTGTCCGGCTGCGTTGCCGGCCTATTGCGGCTGGAGGACCTCGTCGATCACCACTTTGCCCTTCTTTTCGGCAGTGATGACCTTGTGGACGGGCGCGTATCCGGTCAGCGTAATGTCTACTTCGTAGTTGCCCGGATCGACCGCGACGTCCACCGGAGTGCTCTTGTCGATCATGTGCTTATTGATCGCGACCTGAGCGCCTTTAGGCTGCGTATGAATGCTGACCGTGCCCTGCCCCGGATCTGCC
This sequence comes from Candidatus Sulfotelmatobacter sp., assembly GCA_036490405.1. GTDB lineage: Bacteria > Acidobacteriota > Terriglobia > Terriglobales > Acidobacteriaceae > Sulfotelmatobacter. The sequence goes on from DASXDY010000017.1 coordinate 43,523, forward strand.
TTCGCGCCGCCAAACAGCTTCGACATCTTGCCGCCGACAGTCTTGATGCTGTCCACGTTGCCCAGCGCGCGGAGTGCTGGCGAAAAATTGTAGGTCTGACCGAGCAGGAACTGCGAGTTCATTGTCTCGTCCAGATAGCCCGACATACGGACCAGCACGACGTGTGCGCCCTTGGACACGCTGACCTGCGCCGGCGTCTTTGCGCCCACATCATGACCATCGACATAGATGTTCGCGCCTGCTGGATCGCTCTTCACGATCAGCGTCGCCGCCAGCGGCACAAGATGGATGTTGGCGCTGGCACGTCCCCCTGAGTTCACGTCAAGCGTGCGCGTGTCTGTGACAAAGCCGGCCTTGCTCACCGTGATGGAATACTGTCCCGGCTGAAGATCGGGCATGGCCAGTGGCGTCACCCAACTTGCATCGCTCTTGCCGTTGATTTGTATCTGCGCCCCCTGCGGTGTCGAATCGATCGCCAATTGGCCGGTCAGGATTGCGGGAGCAGCAGCCACTTTCTTCTTGGGCGCGCGGGACCTTGCAGTCCCGGCCGATTTCTCCGCCGGCTCGCGGGAACCTTCCTCCTCCGGCTGGCTCTGCGCCGGCGCAGGCGTGGCCTGCGGCGCAGCCGTCTGCTCTGGCTGCCGCTGCGCAACCACCGCCGGACGGCGCGTACCGGCATCGTCGTCGCTGCCGATGTTGTGGATGTAGATCGTCACTCCGATGCCGATGGCAAGGATCAGGGCTACCGCTCCACCAATCGAGTACAGCATCAACTTCGGCGGCACGCCCTTGATTTCCTTGATCGCCTTTTTCGCAACTTCGCGAGGCTGTACCTTTGGCTTTTCTTCTTCCCGCTGTCCCTTGAGGACGGAGGTGTAAGTCGCCACCTGCTCCTCAGCTTCCGCCTGCTCTTGCGGTTCTGCGGTGGGAGCGACATAAGCCTCCTTAAGAGGAGGCAGTTCTGAAATTTCCGAGAAGCTTGTGCGGGACTCTCCCGGCTCAACTTCCGCCATCATCGGATCGACCGCGACCTTCGGCCCGGTCTCAGTTTGTGGCTCGAATGTTTCCACTTGCGGTTCGTCGACTACCGCAGAGGACATGTAGGACGATTGAGTTTCTACTGCATCCGCGTTGGGCTGTACGGGAGCGGCAACATACGCATCCGACAGATCGAGCTCTGGAATTTCTCGCGGCGTGGAGGAGACTGTGCGCGCTCCGGCGCCGGCGGCGGCTGCTGCCGCTTTGGGAGCTGCTTTCGCCGCGGGCTGCGTCATCTTTGCCGGGAGCGCTGGTGCGCTGGCGGCAGGGGACGCCGTTCGCTTCTCAACTTTCACGGGAGCGGCCGGCTTCACCGGAGCAGCCGGCTTCGCCTGCGCCACCGGCCTGGATGCCACCGGTGCGGCCGGCCTGGGTGCGCTCGCGTTTGCCGACTTCGATTGCCCCGCAGCCTTCGGCTGGTTCGGAACTGCCGCCGCTTTGGGCGCTTCCGGCTTCTTCGGCGCCGCCGACTTCGATTCCTTGCACTTCTCCATTTCATCGAGCAGTTCCCTGCCCGACTGGAAACGCTCCGCCGGATCCTTTGCGATCGCCTTCATGACCAGATCGCTTAAGAGCGGATGCACTTTTGGATTTACATGAATGGGCGCTGTCGGCGTGCTCTCGAGGATGCTCTGGCGCAACGACTCGACATCTTCACGGTCAAAGGCTTTGCGGTCGGTGACCATTTCGTAGAACATCGCGCCCAGGCTGAACAGATTAGAGCGCGCGTCCAGGGCGTCGCCGCGAATCTGTTCTGGCGACATGTAATAGAGGATGGACGAAACGTCGCCGGCAACGTATTGCGCAAAGTCGCCAACGCTGGAAATTCCGAAGCTCAGAATCTTCACCGTGCCGTCCCAGCCGCACATGATTTTGGAGGGCTCGAGACTGCGATGCACCACGTTATGAGTGCCGGCGTGTTCAAACCCCTGGCACAATTGACGGCAGATATCGAGCAGGTCCCAGATGGAAAATCCTTCTTTGCGCGCCAGCATCGTGGCGATGCTGTTGCCCTGCACGTATTCCATGGCGGCGCAGAATTTGCCTTCGATTTCGCCCGCGCCATGAACGTTCGTGATGTTGGGGCTGCTCAGCACTTTCGTGAGTTCAGCCTCGTCGAGCAGGGCCTGCTGCAAGGCGCCCGCGTGCTCTCCAAATGCGCTTAGATCGATGGCCTTCAATGCAACCGTCTGGCCGCTCTCGGGATCGTTGGCCTTGTACACAACGCCGGTTGAGGACTTCGCCAATTCACTCAAGATTTCGAAATGGCCGATTTTGGTGGACATTTTCTCCCTGCTCCAATCCATCGCGTATTACGCGCCTCCGCACCAGACGCGCCGGACAGACCTTCCGGAGATAAAAAGTAGTTTTAGAATAGCCTTGAAACGGAGAGCCTTCGAGTTACCAAAGTAAGGACATTCGAGGCTTCTAAGTATCGTGGACCTAGCAGGTTGCAGCTTTCAGCCGTTCCGCCAATTTGCGCAGGTGCGCGATGAGTTCTTCCGGTTCGTGCACCTGAAAATCAACGCCGAGCCAGGACAGATGCATTGCGATGCCTTCCACTGAGTGTGAGCCGGTGCGCAGCATGCAGGAATTCTGGTCGATGGCTTCGAGCACCCCGGCGGACGATGGAATTTTCCTGGCCAGCGTTTCCACCGATGCCTGCAAAGTGATTCGCGCTCTGACCGGGTAGGGTGCCTGCGAGAGGGATTTGGAAACGTAAGCGGCAAAGTCGCCCTCGGGCGGCTTGCGTGGGTTGAAGCGGATGGAAGTCTTCAGCTTGCCTTCGATGCGATCGACGCGGAATGTGCGCCAGTCTTTGCGTGTGGTGTCCCAGGCCACCAGATACCAGCGATAGCCGGTATGAACCAGGCGATGGGGTTCGACGTGGCGAGCGCTGGGTGCGCCGGCACGGTCCTGATATTTGAAGCGGATGGCTTCATGGTCGCGGCACGCGCCGGCAATCACCGTTAAGCGCCCCGCATCCACGGTTGGGCCGCGGCCTTGCCGGGCAAGGGGAACAATGAAAGCGTGAAGCGCGGCCACGCGATGGCGCAGGCGCGGCGGCAAGACCTGCTCGAGCTTCATCAGGGCCCGCATGGACGCTTCTTCTGTGCCGGATACTCCGCCGCTGGCGGAGGTCTGCAATCCCAGAGCCACGGCGACGGCCTCATCATCGTCGAGCAGTAAGGGCGGCAGGGTTGCGCCGGCGCCGAGCTGGTAGCCGCCGGCAATTCCTGAGTTCGAATGCACCGGATATCCCAGGCTGCGCAGGCGGTCCACATCGCGGCGCAAAGTGCGGCCGGTGATGTCGAGCCGGTTCGCCAGATCGATGCCGGACCAGTATCGCTGCGCCTGAAAAAGAGAGAGCAGCCGCAGCAGCCGGGCTGAGGTCTGAAGCATGGGCGACATTGTGCCACGATTTGAGGACTAAATTTGTCCTAAATCACTGCTAGGTTGTTCCCCACTCGATTCCTGACGAATCGTGTGTGGAGACAGAACATGAAGCTGACCGATTTCTTTCTGGCAGAACTGGAGCGTCAAGCCTCCAGTTCGCGCCTCGCCCTGCAACGCGTGCCGGAAGGGCACAATGACTGGAAGCCGCATCCCAGGTCGATGCCCCTCGGCTATCTCGCATCGCTGGTTGCGACCATGCCAGCCTGGATTGTTTCGATGGTGAACCACGATGAGCTGGACCTGAAATCGCCGGGAGCGGCCCAGTTCAGGCCGCTGGAGTGGGCAAAGCGCGAAGAGTTGACAGCCGCGCTGGACAAAGCGGTTGCGCAGGCGCGCGAAGCCTTGCAGAACACCTCGGAAGAGCATCTGCTGAAGACGTGGAAGTTTGTGGTGGGAGGCCAGGTGTTGAGCGAGCATCCCCGGCATGTGGCGATCACCGAATCGGTCTTCAGCCACCTCGCCCATCATCGCGGACAGTTGACCGTGTACCTGCGCCTCAATGAGGCGCCGGTACCGGCGCTATACGGGCCGTCGGCGGACGAAGGAAAGTTTTAACGCTGATTGGTCTGAGATTCCCCTGGTGCAACTGCATGCCCCTCGCAGCTTACGAGTTTCGTCCGCGTAACTTTGCAGCGCCCGGAGCGGTTGTAGTTGTTATGTGCGACCGCGGGTGACATTTGTCACTTTGGGGTGATGACGATCTCCACTTGTGGCTTGAGGCGAATAGCGAAAAGATGGAATACGTCATGGAATGCAGGCGAGGGTTTCGAGACACAGCCGGCGGCGGCCACATTGAAGAAGCCTCGCGGCTTCATCTATGCTGTAGGAGCTTGGGATTGCCTGCCCTCGCTCGAACATCAGTTCTCCCGGGAGTTCAGCCGTGACCCTCACGCGATTCGTCCGCAAGAACACATTTCGCAATCTGCGGCGCAGCATTCTGACGGTGCTGAGCATTGGTTTTTCGCTGCTGCTGCTGACGCTGATGATGGCCATCTGGCGCAATTTCTACATGTCGAAGGGCACGGAGGAATCGGCATTGCGGTTGGTGACCCGGCACAAAGTGTCGCTCACGTTTGAGATGCCGGCATTTTACCGGGAGAAGATTCGCGCCCTTCCCGGTGTGGCGATTGTGATTCCGCAGAACTGGTTCGGCGGCAAATACAAAGACGACAAGTCGAACGATTTCTTCGCGCAGTTCGGAACCGATCCGGATGAATTTTTCAAAGTCTATAAAGACTGGCAAATTCCCGCAGACCAGCTTAAGGCCTGGCAGCAGGACCGCGCGGGCGCGGTGGTGGATAACAGGAAAGCCGCACAATTCGGCTGGAAGGTCGGCGACAAGATCATCATTCAAGGGGATGTTTTCCCGGTCAATCTGGAGCTGACGATCCGCGGGATTTTCACTGCGCCCCGGCCCACGCAGTCACTCTACTTCAACCAGAAATATGTGGAAGAGGCCGTACCCTACCTGAAGGGACAAACGGGATTCTTCACGATCCTCGCGGACTCGCCTGAAGCGGTGCAGAAGATTGGTCCCGCGGTCGATGCGATGTTCCGGAATTCTCCGCAGCCGACGCGCACGGAGACGGAAGCGGCATTTCAGCTGGGATTTCTCGCGATGCTGGGGAACGTGAAGGCGTTCATTCTAAGCATCTGCGGGGCAGTCGTGTTCGCGATCCTTCTGGTCTCGGCAAACACCATGGCGATGTCGATTCGTGAGCGCACGCGCGAAGTTGCGGTGCTTAAGACTCTGGGCTTCACACGCGGCACGGTGTTGAGTTTGTTTGTCGGCGAGGCGGTGCTGCTGGCGTTGGTGGGAGGAGTTGGCGGTTCCCTTGTGGCTTTCCTGTTGGGAAAAGGCGCAGCGCAGGCGGGCGGATTCGCCGGAGCACTCCAGGTGAACGCGCCGACGATGCTTACCGCCTGGGTGGTGGCGGCGCTGGTTGGTTTCATCAGCGCCATTATTCCTTCCTACAACGCGTCGCGTTTGGGAATTGTGGAGGGCCTGCGCCACATCGGCTAGGAATTTTCTATGGCAATCCCCATCAGCTACAACATCCGCAACATGAGGCTTCGCCTGGGCCTGACCGTAATGACGGCGCTGGGCATCGCGCTGACCGTCACGACGGCAGTGTTTATTATGGCGCTGCTGGCCGGGTTGCAGAAGGCTTTCAAGAGTACCGGCGATCCCCTCAATGTGCTGGTGCTGCGCAAGGGAGCGACCAGCGAACTGACGGGGCCATTCGAACAGGCGAGCTTTCAGACGTTGAAGACGCTGCCCGGCATTGCCAAAGACAGCCATGGCGAACCGTTGATTTCGGGCGAGATCACAGTGGTAATTGTGCTGGCGCGAAAAGATGGATCCGGCGAAGCCAACGTCACGGTGCGCGGCATGATGCCTGATGGGCTGGAACTGCGCCCCGCGGTGAAACTGATCGAGGGGCGATGGTTCACGCCCGGCCAGCGGGAGATTGTGGTGAGCAACAGCATTCACAAGCGCTTCACCCATACCAACGTCGGCGACACGGTGGACTTCGGAAAGGGCTCGTGGAAGGTGGTCGGCGTGTTCGACGCCGGGGGAATGGCCTACGAGTCGGAGATTTGGGGTGATGTGAACCAGATGACCTCGGACTTCGACCGGCAGGGCGTCTACAGCTCCGCCTATATACATGCCACGGATGCGGTCGCGGCCGATGCGCTGAAACATCGTGTGAGCGACGACCAGCGGCTAAAACTCGACAGCATGCTGGAGCCGGAGTATTACGCGACGCAGACGAAATCGGGCGCAGTGATTCAATTCATCGGATGGCTGGTCGCGGGCATCATGGCGATCGGGTCGAGCTTCGCAGCGATGAACACGATGTACGCAGCAGTGGCTTACCGTTCGCGGGAGATCGCCACGCTGCGGATCATTGGATTCTCAAGACCGAGCATTCTGACGTCGTTCGTGCTGGAAGCGATGCTGCTTTCGCTCTTAGGAGCAATCGTGGGCATCATCCTCATTCTGCCGTTCAACGGGATGACTACGGGCACGCAGAACCAGGTGACATTCAGCGAAGTCGTGTTCGGGCTGCACATCACTCCGACGGTGGTGATCACGGCGATCGTTTTTGCGCTGACCATGGGATTGTTCGGCGGAATCTTTCCCGCATGGCACGCTTCGCGTCGGGAAATTATCGCGGCATTGAGGGATTGAGGGCACGGGGTTCCATTGACTGATTTCGAGATCGAAGATTTGCACTATGCCTATTGATACCAAACACGACGACCTGCAAAGCCTGCGCATCGATCGCTCGCAAGACAATCGCGGCGAACCGTCCGCTTTCGCGCGCCGCTACATCCTGGTTGGGGTGGCGGTGGTGGTGGTGCTTGGCCTGTTTGCCCTGGGCTACCGCGTGTTGTCGTCTGACGTGCCGGAAGTTGAAGTGGCGCGTGCGGCGGCGCCTTCCAGCGCCGATGCAGCCGGTTCCACGGTGCTGACCGCGACGGGATACATCGTGGCCCATCATACGATCAACGTGAACTCGAAGGTCACGGGACGGCTGGCATGGATTGGCGTGGAGAAGGGCGACAAAGTGAAAGAGGGCCAGGTGCTGGTGCGGCTCGAAGACCAGGAATTCCGCGCGGGTTATGACCAGGCGCTGGGCGCGCTGGAAAATGCGAAGGCCTACCTGGAAGAGCTCAAGCACGGATCGCGGCCCGAGGAGATCCAGCAGGCGCAACACAATCTGGATGAAGCGCGGGCGACGGCGGCGAATGACAAGATCACGCTCGACCGCACCAAGGAACTGGCCGCGAGCGGGGTGGTGTCGAAGCAGCAACTGGACGATGCAAGCGCGAAATATGAAGCGGACCAGCAGCGGATGAACTCGCTACAACAGGCATTTACGCTTTCGAAAATCGGTCCGCGACCGGAGGAAATCGTACGCGCGCAGGGCGCGCTCGCGCAGGCACAAGGGCAACTGGATTATGCGAAGTCGCAGCTCGATGCGACTTTAATCCGCGCTCCTGTGAGCGGAACGATTCTCGATCGCACGGCTGAGAAGGGCGAGCTGGTGACATCGGGATTCGCCAGCACGGCGACTGGCGGTCCGCAGGGATCGGTAGTTTCGCTTGCGGACTTGAACGACCTGCAAGTGGAACTCGATATCGCGCAGGCTGACTTTGCCCGCTTAACGCCGACGCAAAAAGCGATCGTCACGACCGACACTTATCCCGATAAGCAGTATGACGGGCAGATCGCGCAGATTTCTCCGGAGGCGAACCGGCAAAAGGCGACCGTGCAGGTCAAAGTCCAGGTGCTGAATCCGAATAAATACCCGGATGTGCAGTTGCGCCCGGAGATGAATGCGACGGTACGCTTTCTGGCGAACGAGCAGCCGAAAAATGCAACGGCACCGGCGGGCGTATTCGTGCCGTCGGCGGCGATCCGCGATAAGGATGGAAAGAAGGTTGTATTGATCGCATACAACGGAAAGGTCGTTGCGCGGGAAGTTCACATCACGAGCCAGCGCGCCGATGGCGCTCTGGTCGATGGATTGGTCGGGGGAGAAACTGTCGTCACCTCCGGGCCTGCGACATTGAAAGACGGGGACAAAATCAAGATCAAGGGGCAATCATGAGCACAGTCGCACAAAATATTGCCACAGGCACAAAAGTTGTGCAGGCGCGGGGCGTCAGCAAAGTTTTCAAGCGCGATGCGTTTCAGGTCACCGCGCTGGATGACGTCTCGATCGACATCGCAAAGGGCGAATTTCTGGCGCTGATGGGCCCATCGGGCTCGGGGAAGACGACGCTGCTGAACATGATTGCGGCGATCGACCGGCCTACCAGCGGCGAACTGCTGGTGCAGGGGCAGGACATTTTCAAATTCAACGACTCGCAGATCGCGCGCTGGCGCAACGAGCATATCGGATACATTTTCCAAACCTTCAACCTGATCCCGGTGCTGACCGCATTTGAGAATGTCGAGCTGCCTTTGCTGCTCACCAAGCTGAACGCGCAGCAACGCAAGGAACATGTGATGACGGCGCTGAAGCTGGTCGGGCTGGAAGATCGAGTACATCATTTGCCGAAGCAACTCTCCGGCGGGCAGGAGCAGCGGGTGGCGATCGCCCGCGCGATCGTAAGCGACCCAACGCTGTTGCTGGCTGACGAGCCCACGGGCGACCTCGACAGCCATTCGGCAACCGAGGTCCTGGAGATTCTGAAGCGGCTCAACGAAGATTTTCAAAAGACGATCGTGATGGTCACGCACGATCCGCATGCGGCGTCGTACTCGCATGTGACCAGGCACCTGGAAAAAGGGATGCTGTTGCCGCAGTGAAGAGTATGAATCCGGCAGCGCGCAATTTGCCTTGCGCTGCCGGAACTCACGTTTTGCGCCCCGCCGCAAGTGAGACACGAGCGGACTGCGCGGTGACTTAGGCGACCATGCCCGGCTGGGTATGCGGGATTTGCGTTTCGGCAGGAAGATCAGCGACCCAGCGCCAGGCGCGGCGTCCATTGGCCAGGACCGCTTCCGCTTCGCCATATTCGACCAGGCGGTTCAGCACGGTGGTGACCGAGGCCATGGGGTCTTTGTGGCGCGCGAGCAAAGCCGGCATCTTCTGCTGGAAGTAATCGCAAATGTCGCGCGAGTTCATGGCGCGGCCGGCTTCCATCAGGATCATGCGACAGGCCTTGGTAAAGCCGGGCTGGCGTCCGCTGCTCTTGCGGTCGACCAGTTCCAGCAGTTCTTCATTCAAGACGCCGTCGCCAAACAAGTTTGCCAGTCCCGAAATGGTTTGCTTGACGGTGCCGATGCGCTTCATGATTTCAGCGCGCTGCTGCAAAAGCTGGCGCAATTCTTCATGCGCCTGCCGGATGACTTCCTGCACGTGGCCGACATCGTAGCGATCCATCGGCCGGAATGAGCTACTCGATCTTTGTGGATTCTCCATACGTCCTCTCAAATAATAGGTGGTCGAACACGACCTATCCGCACTTGTTGTATCGATACGCTCTATCCTGCCCAACTGTTCCATCGACCGGCCGCAGCCGAGTCGATGATTTGCAGGGTTAGACGAAACAACGTCCCATTGGTTAACCATGAAAACAGATTTGGGGCGGGTTAGAAGTCACAAGGAAGTAAATTCCCTGCAAATCGGGATGGGTTACCGGATTTCAGGGACGAAAGCTCGGGAGATGGGCTGGCGCTATTGCAGAAAGACGACGAGCAATCGTCCGTCGGAGCGATAACCATCGCCGGTGGCATTTTTCGCATCCTGAACGGGACTGGGCGGCAGATAGTAGGCCAGAGTCTTGACTTTCTTGGATTTCTGCAAGCTGCCGCCGATATTGTCGCGCTCGCCGTCGACTGAGGGATCGATCTTGTGGGTGACGTTGTTGTTGCGCCTGTCTTTGGCGAAGCCGATGTCATGCGTGCCGGCGCCGCACCAGACTTCGTGACCTTGATATGTGAAGGGCGCTTTCCAGATGCGAAAATGGTGGCGGCTTGCCACCATGGCGATGGGTTCGGCCATCTCGTATCCGAAATCCTGCTTGCGTCCGAACAGATACAGAGTGCTCATCGGCATCGCCAGGTAATCTTTCTTGTCATACGTCTGCATCACGGCATTGAGCATTGCCCGTTCATTGTTGGTATCGGCTACGTGCCAATCGGCGGCCGAGAGAGCGTCCTGCACATCTTTCTGATCGCCCACGATTACAAAATTCACCATGTCGCCGAGATTGTTGAACTGGTCGTTAACGCGGCGCGGAAGGGCATCGATGCCCTTTCGCAGATCGCCGTCGAGAGGCTCTTTCGAGATTTCAAGCGGCACTGCGCTGGTAACGGCGCCTGCTTCGGGTTGCGCGGCGGAGGATGTGGCATCCGATCCTGCCACCGCTGGCTTACCCATGCCGAACTGACCTTGCATAAATACCTGCGCCGCGCCCGAAAGCTGCGATTTCAACTGTGTCCCGCGAGTTTGTTGCTGGGCGGTTGCGCCGGCGCTGGCCGGGGCTGCGGCAGCGTTGGGCGCGAGCTGCACTTTTACGGAGAAACCTCCCTGGCAGGGGAGAGGCGCGGATGCGTTGATTCCCAGGAACAGGTGAGAGGCTTTGTCGATGTGCAGGTCGGCACTGCTTCCGACAGGCACAGGCGTCTCGCCGGCATTCAGTCTGGCGATCAGGGCGCCCGCCGGGGCGGTTGGCAGCGGAACATCGGACGACGCTGCGCCGTTGCCCTTCGCATCGCAGGCCTGGCCGCCGGAAGCGGACGCCGATGACGCCGTGATCCTGACTGTGTCGCCAGCCTTCAGATCGAGACCGGTGTCGGTCCAGTTCGAGGTTGCGGGAACCTGAAACGTCTGCTCGATGCCGGCCTGGCTTGATTGCGCCAATGTCGGAACGGCCACACACACCAACAGCGCGAGAGAGATTGCACACGGTTTGGACATATCGCACTTCCTGGGACTGCGAAGGTTAATTATCTTCTAATCCTCCCCCTGTATGGCAAGGCCAACGCCAATTTGGAATGGCCAAGCCGGGCAGGTGAGCCGGGGGAAGCCTCTGGGAGCGCGCTGCACTAAACTCTGCGGCGCAGATTCCGATGGTAACGATGAATGTCCAGCGCCGCCAAACCCGCGATCGTTGCGCCATCCTTACGCGTCCTGCTGGTAGGCAACCAGGAGGAAGACTTTTTCCTGATTCGCGAGATTCTGGAGAGAAACCGCAGTCTCCTGTCGGCAGACCTCGAGCATGCCTGCAGCATCGATGAAGCGAAGTCGATGATGAAGAAGAGGCCTTATGACCTGCTCCTTTTCGAGCATGGAGCGGGCGATGCCGAGGCCATCGGCCTGATATCAGAATTCCTGCGGGCCGGCGTTTCGGTGCCCTTCATCCTGTTGACCGCCGACGCGGACGAGAAAACCGTGGCGGAGATCCTGCAGGCGGGAAACTGGAATTGCCTGCCAAAATCACGGCTCGACGGACCGACGCTGGTCTGCACGATCCACAATACAATCGCCATTCATTCGCTGCAACGAGAACATCAAAGCGCGGAGGAATTGCTGCGGAAGCTTTCGCGGGCGGTCGAGCAATCGGCCGATACCGTGGTGGTGACCGACCGCGGCGGGGTTATCGAATATGTGAATCCCGCATTCGAAGCGGTCAGCGGATACACGAAAGCCGAGGTATGCGGACAAACTCACCGAATTCTCAAATCGGGTGAGCAGACTTCGCAGACCTATCGGGAAATGTGGAGCACGATTTTATCGGGGAACGTCTTTCGCGGCATCCTGGTCAACCGGAAGAAAAACGGCGAGCTTTATTACGTCGAAGAAAGCATCTGTCCGGTGCGTGACGCTTCCGGGGAGATCACGCACTTTGTGGCGAACGGGCGCGATATGAGCGAGCGCATGCGGCTGGAAGCGCAACTTTCGCAAGCCCAAAAAATGGACGCGATCGGACGATTGGCTGGTGGCGTGGCGCATGACTTCAACAACCTCCTGACGATTATCACCAGTTACTCGGAGCTGGCGCTCGATTCGGTCCCGGAAGAGAGCCCGCTGGAAGCCAAGATTCAGGAAATCCTGCTGGCAGCGCGGCGGGCCGCGGAGCTGACCCGGCAACTGCTGGCTTTCAGCCGCAAACAGCCGCAGGCCCTGCGTGTCATGGAGCTGAACCAGGTAGTGGCAAACATCGCCAAGACGCTTCCCCGGCTGATCGGCGAAGACATTGAATTTACTTTCACGGCGGGAGATAACGTGGGCCGGGCGCGGATCGATCCGATGCAGATTGAACAGGTCCTGATGAACCTAGCAGCGAATGCGCGCGATGCCATGCCGCGCGGCGGCCATCTGCGGGTGGAAACTTCTCAGGTCGAACTCGAAGACGATTACATCCACAACAAGCCCGCTGCGATCGCGAAGGGCGCCTATGCGCTCGTCACCGTAAGCGACACGGGGGCAGGAATTCCCCGCGAGGACTTGCCCCATATCTTCGAGCCTTTTTACACAACCAAGCCTTCGGGAAAAGGAACCGGCCTGGGCCTGGCCACGGTCTATGGAATCGTCAAGCAGAACAAGGGTTTTATCTGGGTCTACAGCGAACCGGGATCGGGCACGGTATTCAAGATTTACCTGCCCTCCGCGGGCGGAAAAGCGCGCGCCATGCATCCGGAAAAACGGGACCATGCAGAGGCGTTGACCCGGGGCACAGAAACAATTCTGCTGGTGGAAGACGAAGCAGCGGTCCGGCGCGCTACCGCTGAGTTCCTGCGGCTCCAGGGGTATCAGGTGCTGGAAGCAAAGGATGGGATTGAGGGACTGGCCACTGCAAGGAAGCATACGTCAAGCATTCAACTGGTGGTTACCGACGTGGTGATGCCTAACATGGGTGGCGGGGAACTTGCCGAAGCATTGGCCCAGATCCGTCCGGAGACAAAGTTTCTGTTCGTATCCGGATACGCCGGACGAACGGTCCTCGATCACAAAGTCGTGGACCTGGAAACTAATTTTCTGCAAAAGCCCTATACGCTGAAGCAACTTTCACAGCGGGCCCGTGCGGCGCTGGCCCCCGCTTCAACTCCGCCTCAAGAGCCGGGCGTGAAAGAGCCGGATCAGGTTCCGGCGGTATGACTCGTGAATCGCTTGCGGCGATGAACTGGAATTTGTTTCGACGCTGAGTCGATGCAATTAAGGCGCGAGGCGGGTGAGCCGGCCGGCCTTCAGCCGGAACGTGTCGCCGCGCCAGGTGACGGTGTGTCCAGCGAATGAAGCCATCCAGACTCCCACGGCGATCAGGTCCCGGAGAGGCAACAGCCACAGCGATTTCAGCACGGCCTGGTCATGCAAGACGCAGCGGCACATCACAATTGCCAAAATAAAGCGCAGCAGGACAACGGCCAGCAGGAGCCAAGTCCATGGCGCGAAACCAGCGGCCAGGAACGCGATCAGCGCCCACATGATCCCAAAGGTTGCGACCAACCCGACGTAGCCGCCCATCCGCGCATCGCGGACGCCGCGAAACCAACGCAATTGATGCTGCACGAAGCCGCGGAAGTCGTAAGCAGGAAGATAGGTTTCGACCACAACGCCGGAGAGCACGACCTGGCGGTCCAGTCCGCTGATCCGGCGGCCGAGTTCATAGTCGTCAGCCAGATAGTCGACGAGATTTCTGAAGCCGCCGATTTTCTCGAGATCCTGGCGCCGGAATGCAAGGGTTGATCCCAGCCCGAAATGCAGGCCGCGCTCCAATTGGGATGCGGCAAGCACCCCTGCGCAGAAATCCGTGGCGATGCCCAGAGCTTCCAAGCGCGATCCCAGCGATGACGCTGCCACACCGCGATAGAGACAAGTGACCATGCCTACACGCTCGTCGACCAACGGCGCCGTGACTCGCCGGAGATAATCGTCCTCTACGCGAATGTCGCTGTCATTCACCAGCAGAAGCTCATAGCGAGCGGTCTCCGCCATCTGCTGAAGATTGCTGACTTTCACATTGGGGCCAAGAATTTCGCGGCAAACGACCAGGGAAATCGCCAGGCCGGGAAACTCCTTCTTCAGCCGTTCGACGGTGGCGACGGCAGGATCGTGCGGGTCGCTGACTCCGAAAATGATTTCGTATTCGGGATAGTCCTGCGTGCAATGGCTGCGGAAACTTTCGTAGATTTCAGGGTCAACTCCCTTGAGCGGTTTGAGAATGGAAACAGGTTGGCGATGCTGGAGGCCGTTGACGCCTGGATTCTCCATGGCCGCGCGAAGAAAAACATGCGCGCTCCACAGACACAAAAAATAGTAAAGAGAACTAGAGATGCACCCGAGAAGCGCAATGGCGAGAAAGATTCTGGAAGAGAGATGGATCATGAGCGAACGAGAATCTCAGCGAGCGCACGACTCGGTGGGGGCCCCAGTTATGAGGTCCAGTACCGAATCACTCGTAGCGCAGTGACTCGATCGGATCGAGGTTGGCCGCCTTCCATGCCGGATAAATACCGAAGACAAGTCCTATCGCCGCGGCCGAGCTAAATCCGAAAGAAACCCAGAAAACTGACAAATGAGCCGGAAGAGACGGCCACACCTGCGGAATTACCCACACCACGAGAGCGCCAAGAAGAATGCCTATCACGCCTCCGACCGACGTCAGCATTATGGCTTCGAGGGTGAACTGCAAGAGAATATCGCGCTTGCGCGCACCAATGGCCTTGCGCACGCCGATCTCGCGGGTCCGCTCGGTAACGCTGACCAGCATGATATTCATCACGCCCACGCCGCCAACAATCAAGGCAACACTGCAAATGGCAAACATGCCGATGAAAAGCGCGCCGGTGAGCTGGTTCCAGACATCGGAGATCGAGTCGGAAGTCATGATCGCAAAATTGTCGGGCTTGTCGAAGGGAACTTTGCGACGGCGGCGCAGCAACTCGCGAATCTCATCCATGGCCTTCGGCATGTCCTCATGCGAGGTGGCTTTCACGCTGATGACGTGCTGCTTCATCTCCGGATGCAGAGTTTTGAATGTTTTCAGCGGCAGAATGACCCGGTTATCGTTGGGATCCTTGCCTCCGCCGAACACCGACTTGATTTTTTGCACGGTGCCGATCACCTGAAACAGGCGGCCTTCGATATTGATCTCTTTGCCCAGAGGATCTTCGTCGCCGAATAACTCGTGGCGCGTGTCGAAGCAGATGACGACGACAGGTGAATGGTGCTCATCATCGAAATCGCTGAACCAGCGCCCGCTAGCCATGGGCAGATCGAAAACGTCTTTGGCCTCGGCCATGTCGCCTTCGATCACGGTGTTTTTTGCTTTCTTGTCCTGATACTTGACGGCATAGGTGCCAATGCCCAGCTCGGGCCGGAAAAGGCGCAGACCCGCCGAGACGGCTTTGACGTGGGGCAAATCGCGCATGGCGAGAGCGTCGTCATAAGTGAGTTCGCGACGCCTGCGCATCTCTTCGGTCATGCGGCCAAAGGTGAAGAAATCCAGGTGGAACACGAAGATGACATTCGAGCCGATGCTGGCGACCAGATCGCGGACGTTGTCGTCGAGGCCGCGCCCGATGGAGGAGACGCCGATCACAACCGTAATGCCAATGACGATCCCGAGCACAGTCAGACCCGACCGCAGCTTGTTGCTGCGGATGGTGTCGGTCGCCATCTGCATGATCTCGCCGAATTCAGATTTGCGCATGGAAAAGTCTGATCGAGTAAATATGAAATCCGGAAATTGTGTAATTGAAAGTCAAAGCCAAGCCGGTTTCAAATTACTCGTTTCCAAATTACACAATTACTCAAATTCACTACATTTCAAATCTCAAGGCCACGATGGGATCAAGGCGAGCCGCCTTGCGCGCGGGGTAGACGCCAAAAAAAACACCCACACCGGCGGCGACGATCAAGCCGGCCGCGACTGCCCATAATTTGATCGATGATGGCATTCCTATGATGGCGGTAACAACCTTGGCAAACAGAATTCCGCCAATCACGCCGGTAGCACCGCCCAGCAGCGCGAGGATCACCGACTCTATTAGGAATTGCAAGAGAACATCATCCTGCCGCGCACCCAGCGCCTTGCGGATGCCGATCTCGCGGGTACGCTCGGTCACCGAGACCAGCATGATATTCATGATGACGATGCCGCCGACGACCAGGGAGACGCCGGCAATTCCGATGGTGGCCATGAAGAACGTATTGCTGAGCCCCGACCAGATTCCGAGCAGGCTGGCATTGGTTTCGATCTCGAAGCTGTCGTCTTTTCCCAGGAGATCGTGGCGGGTGGCGCGCAACGCGACCCGCGCCTCGTCAATCGCCTGATTCAAGGGAGCACCGGTGGAAGATGCCTTTCCCCAGATTCCGATGCTGTTGTTATGGGAGCCAAACTGCTTCAAGTAGACCGTGATCGGAATCAGCGCATAGTTGTCGGCGCTCTGGCCCAGGGTCTTTCCTTTTTTCTTGCCCACGCCGATCACCTGATAAGTCCAGCCGTTGATGCGAATTTCCTGGCCCAGCGGGTCCACTCCGGCGAGCAGATGCTCGACGATATCGGTTCCGACGACGGCGACCTGCAGGTGGTTGTTCAAGTCGGTCTCATTGACCATGCGGCCTGCGGTCAAGTCGGTATCAAGAATGGTCGCGATTTCGGGCGTGATGCCCTGAACGTTGGTGTCGTCGATGGACTGCTCGTTATGCTTTACCCGGCTGCTGGAACTCATGAGCGCGCCGACGTAGTCGCAGTGCACGCAGGCCTGCTTGACTGCCTGATAGTCCTCCAGATCGAGGTTCTTGCGCTTCTCGGCCTCGAGGAAGTGTTCGACATTGGTTTCGACCGCGGACATCTTCGAGACGATAAACACATCCGCGCCAAGATTGAAGATTTTCTTGGCGACATAATCGTTGATGCCCGAAACGAACGTCACCACCGCGATCACGGCGCCGACGCCGATGACGACGCCGAGCAGCGTCAGCACGGAGCGCAGCTTGTTCGCCCACAGCGATTGCAAGGCTACGCGGACAGCTTCAAGGATGTTCATGAAACGACCAGATTAAGCCCCGAAATAAGTGTAGCAGCGGTTACCTGCTGCCGCTCTTGCCATAATTCTTGTGCAGGATCCCAAACAAAATCAACAACAACGCGGCCAGCCGGACAAGATAAAGCCAGACATTCCCCTCGTTCGGACGTTCAAAAAAGAGCAGAGCGAAGCGGTGGATGGCCTCGACGAGGAAGAACACGGCAAACGGAATGAAAAAGAAATCGCGGGTGTCGCGCCAGAACCGTATGAAGAATATGCCGGCAACCAGCGAGAGCGCCGAAATCATGCCGAGGACAAACACGTCGATCACGGCTATTTACTCTCCCAAATCAGGCCATAGAGCAACAAGGCCATCGAAATCAGGCTGGTGTAAAGCCGAATCAGGTACAGATCGACCTGGGGAAGAACCACAAGGTCCACAAAAATCAAGGCATTATTGGCGCCCAGGCCAAGAAAACACAGCCCGCTCCAGAGGAGCAATTTCTTGCGACCCCGGAAGTATCCGCGCAAAAGCAGGATTCCGCAACTGAAACTGGTCAAAGCTCCGAGCCAGTAAACGATGCTGCCCATCATGAGGGATTCTCCTTCGTAAAGCGGAAGGCGCGCGCGAAATCGCGAACGGCAGCCGACGGCCTTGAGTGGATGAGAGTCGAAATACGGACAATTTCGTGTCTGTACACGGACGCAGTCTCCTCAATCAGGCGATTCCGTTCCTCGGAGCTTGAATTGTAGGAGAAGTCCGGGCGGTCGCCTGCGGGCGACACCAGCTGTTTGCGGCTCAACTCGGCAAGCAGGCTGCGAGTCTGCTCCGGACTGATGTAGAGGCGTTTGGCAAGTTCGTCGACGCTCCAGGCGACGGGGCGATGCTGCCATAGCAACAGCAAAGCTTCAAGTTCTGGAACGCTATCGATATTCTCTGAAACGAACCGGAGAACCCGCTCCTGATTTTTTGTCTCTTCGCGCACCGCGGACCGCGCACCCTGGAGTATGAGATCTTGCAAAATCCGGCAAAGGCAACTAAGTAGTTTAATATACCAATGTAGGCAGCCGGACCGGACGGCCGCTCTTGTCGCGTCCAGTGATGAGGGAGGAAAGTCCGAACTCCGCAGAGCAGTGTGCCGGATAACGTCCGGGAGGGCGAATTCAAGTTCGCTCGACGGAAAGTGCCACAGAAAACATACCGCCCTGGTTCTTCGGAACATGTTCTTCGGAACATGTTCTTCGGGATCAGGGTAAGGGTGAAAAGGTGCGGTAAGAGCGCACCGCCGCGGCAGTAATGTCGGGGGCAGGGCAAACCCCACACGGAGCAAGACCAAATAGGAAGGAAGTTCCGGCGGAGCTGTGAGCGATGAGGAGCGAGCAATGAGCCATCAGTATTCGGCCCTGCTCACCGGCATTTCTGATAGCTCATCACTCACAGCTCCGCCGGGGCACGTGCCGGCTCGGTGCGTCAAACCTTCGGGTAGGTCGCTAGAGCCGCGCAGCGATGCGCGGCCCAGAGGAATGGCCGTCCAGCCCCGGCTTGCCGGGACGGACAGAATTCGGCTTACAGGTCCGGCTGCCACAAATGATCGAATCGAGACTCTCTCCCTGCCAATGGTTTTTGAGAGATAGACGGCAATCGGGCTTCATTGCCACTTTGCCGGGATTGATTTAACGTAACCTACTGAAGTAGGAGGCAAAGCCCGACTTTATCCGGCTTGCGTTTGCCTGCCAATTTCAAATCTACCTGAGGAGCACTCCATGTCCGCACCCAGCCGCCGGCCCGAGATTCGCCGGCGCCGTACCCGCAGCGCCAAAATCACCCAGTTGCGCAAACGCCTCGCCGCAGCTAAAACCGACGCCGACCGCACCCGTGTCACGGCCAAGCTGCACAAACTGGCGATCCTGTCGCCGGGCCAGCCGCTCGTAAAGGTCTAGCTTGCCGGGTGATTGGTCACGGCGTCTTGCCCACCGATCATGATGGATTTCTGCCGTGGTTCGGGAAGTCTTTTCGGTTCAGGGCTGGCGTGAATTGGAATTGGCCCCGGCGACCTGCCCGTACACATCCAGTACGCGACGCACCGAGATTTCCCACGAGAACTTCGCCGCCTGCTTGTAGCCGCGCTCTTTCATGCGCTCGCGCAGGGCCTGGTCGGTGAGAACGCGGAGCAATGCGCGCATGATCTCGAATACGTTTTCGGGGTTTACCAATACCGCCGCATTCCCCACAACCTCGGGCAGCGACGACGCATTGGAAGTGACCACCGGCGTGCCGTGCGCCATGGCTTCCAGCGGGGGCAGGCCGAATCCTTCATACAACGACGGGAATACAAAAATCTTCGCCTCGTCGTAGAAGATCCGCAACACTTCGATCGGAATAAAGCCCAGGAAGCGCACGTCGTTCTGCACACCGCCGCGGACGACGGTCCGGCGCAGATCGGGATTTCCGGACAAATCGTCGCCGATGATGATCAGTTTGAGATCGGGATAGGCTACTTCTTTTTCCAATTCAGCCTTCAGCGCCGAAAAGGCTTCGATCATGCGAACAACGTTCTTGTGCGGGCTGACGCGGCCGGCATAAAGCAGAAACGGATACGTGACCTGATAACGTTGCGCGATCAGTTCACGATCTGCGGTATCAGCGTGGCCGTGCAGAAAACGCTCATCGATCGCGTTGTAGACGACTTCGATGCGATCGGAGGGAATATCGAAAAGGCGCTCGATCTCGGTTTTGGTGAAATTTGAAACCGCGAAGATCCGCGCCGCGCCGCGCAGCACCCGCCTGGTCATGTATAGATGCCAGTTGCCCCAGAAGCCGGTCTGCTGGCGCGCCCGCGCCATGTGCTCGAGCATGTCGTGGACCGTCATCACGTAGGGGCACGGCAACATGCGGGGAACAGAAAACAAGTTTGGGATGTGGAGCAGATCGCAGTGAATCCGCTTAAGCGCGTTGCGGAACTCGCGGAACCCGCGAATCGAACGCTCAGGCGCCAGCAGTGGAACGGTCTCGAAATTCGGGGGTAGGGGCCCGATCTCCTCCACCTTGGCGGGCGGGCCAATCAAAAAGTAATGGTTCTCGCGGTCCAGCCGTCCCAATGAACGAACCACGTTACGGATGTAAGTGCCGACGCCGAACTCGGTCATGCGCCGAATGTCGATGGCGATCTTCACCGAGTGCATTTAACCACAGAGAGCAGTCGTGGGCTAGGCGCAGAAGATGTTCGCAACGCGAATGATCAGGCTCTGACCTCGGCCTGTGCTTTCGCGCGACGCCCGGCATAAAGCGGAAAAGCCTCGCACAGTTCGAAGACCTGCCTGCGGATTTTGGCGAGCACGCCGGCATCTGTACGATTCAACAACCCTTCCGCGACCCAGTGGCCAATCTGTCGCATTTCGCCTTCTTTCATGCCGCGAGTGGTGAGCGCCGGCGTACCGACGCGGATGCCGCTGGGCTTCATCGGCGGATTGGTGTCGAACGGAATCGCGTTTTTATTCACGGTGATGCCGGCCTCGCCGAGAGCCTTTTCCCCTTCGCTACCGAGCATGCCTTTGGAGAAGACATCCACCAGCATGACGTGGGTGTCGGTACCGCCGGAGATGATGCGGAAGCCTTCGTCCGCCAGAGATTGCGCCAGCACTTTGGCGTTGGCGACAACCTGCCGCGCATACTCACGGAATTCCGGTTGCATTGCCTCTTTGAAGCAAACTGCTTTCGCCGCCATGATGTGAACCAGCGGGCCTCCCTGCATGCCGGGAAACACAACTTTGTCGATCGCCGGACCGAATTCGGCCTTCGACAGAATCATGCCCGCGCGCGGGCCACGCAAAGTTTTGTGTGTCGTCGAAGTGACGATGTGCGCATGGGGCACCGGCGATGGATGCGCGCCGCCAGCGACCAATCCCGCAAAGTGCGCCATGTCGACCAGATAGAGCGCGCCAACTTTGTCGGCAATCTGCCGCATGCGGGCGAAGTCGATGATCCGCGGATACGCACTGCCGCCGCCAATGATCAGTTTTGGCTTTTCTTTCTCGGCAAGCTTCTCCAACTCGTCGTAGTCAATCGTTTCAGTTTCTTTCGTGACACCGTATGGAATGACCTTGTAGGTCTTGCCCGAAAAATTCAGATGGTGCCCGTGCGTCAAATGGCCGCCGTGCGCCAGGTTCAATCCGAGGATCGTGTCTCCCGGCTGCAACACGGCCGCGTAGGCTTCCATGTTTGCCTGCGATCCGGCATGCGGCTGAACGTTGGCGTGCTCCGCGCCAAACAACTGCTTGGCCCGGTCTCTCGCGAGGTTCTCAACGATGTCGGCATACTCGCATCCGCCGTAGTAGCGCTTGCCCGGATATCCCTCCGCATATTTATTGGTGAACACCGATCCGGCGGCCTCGAGCACGGCCTCACTGACGAAATTCTCCGAGGCGATCAGTTCCAGGCCTTCATGCTGTCGGCGCGTCTCGTTGTCAATTGCGGCGGCAATATCGGGATCGGATTCAAACAGCGGGCGGTACATAGGAGCAGGTTTCGGTGACATGGTTCTCCATTTCTACAAGGTTTCGTAAACGTTCGGCCGCAGGATTTCCATATATCTGTCTGGCCAACTGAGCGCGGTGAAGCCGAATTGCGCGTATAGGGCGTGGGCGTCTTTGGTGCTCAGAGTCCAGCGCCGCAATCCCTGCAATTCAGGATGCCGCTTGATGCATTCCATCAGCAACTTGCCGATTCCCTGGCCGCGGTGCGATTCCAGCACGAACACGTCGGCGATGTAAGCAAACGTAGCGAAGTCGGTGACCGCGCGTGCGAACCCAACCTGACTGCCGGACGCGTCGTAGGCGCCGAAGCACAACGAATTTTCTACGGCACGAGCCAGGGTCTCGCGCGGAATTCCTTTGGCCCAATAGCTTTGCACGAGATATCCGTAGATTACATCCAGATTGAGCCGGGCCGGGTCGGTGCTGACGAATACCTCGCCACGACGCAACTCGAAGACACGCTCCCGGCTGGGAGTGGAAACCTGAGCCATCGGACTATTCTAAACGGCCTGCGAAACTTGGTCATTCCGCAGGCCTGATGTTACGGCAGCGGATTTGTGGTCAGAGACGGCCGACCCTTAGAATGCGCCTCGCAGGAACGACGCCAGCTGCCAGCCGTCCATGTATTGAAAGGGAGTCTCGCCGGTGGTGTAGTGGCCGCAGGGCAGCACGGCGACTTTGTGCTCGAGTCCGTAGCGCTCGAACTCGGCGACGACTTGCCGCGAGAATTCGGGAAGGAATGTCAGGTCGTATTTCGCGTAGACAATCAGCGACTTCTTCGGCCAGCGCGCGAATTGCTCGAAATACGACATCGGGCTTATCGCCAGAAAGACCTTCCGCAGTTCTTCCAGGTCGATCTGCTTTTCGACTCCCTGGCGGATATGCCGCGTGGATTGCCCATGCCAGACCACATCCGCAAAATAGGTTGAGGCGTGGTTGAAAGCCGCTACGCGAACCCGCGGATCATGCGCCGCAGTGATGAATGCGTAGCACGAGCCCAAACTCGTTCCCACAATGCCGAGCCGGCTGTAGCCTTGCTGCTCGAGCCAGTCCAGGCAGCAGCGGACGTCCACCACTCCCTGGCGGCCCGAATCGAGCGTGCGGCCCACGTTGGCGGAAACCGCATAGTCAGCCCGGCTGATTTCGCTGGGCATGCGGATATCGTGATACGGCATCGTCATCCGCAGCACCGCGATTCCCAGCAAATTCAAAACCCGGCACAAACTTGTGTAGGCAATCGCGTCCGAGTTCCAGTGCGGCAGCAGAACCACAGCCCGCCGTCCCTTCGCGGGAAACCAGCGCGCATTGACGAGATCATTCGCGGGATACGGCGTTCTTACTGGCGAAGTGAATCTCAGGAAATCAGCGTAACTTCCCTTTACCTTGGCTTCCAGCTTCGGGTCGGGTACTGCGCGGGTCGAGAACACCTGCACTTTACGGCGCTCCAACCGAAAATCCGTCGGCTTGGTATAGGCATAGAACTCGTCGCTCGCGGCCACGATGCGGCGGTTGTAGTCGACGAAAAACTTCTCAGGATTTTCCGGCGTGTGGCCGGGAGCATATCCGTTGCGGCAGGGCCAGTCGCGCGCCCACTCTGTGCCCCACTCCAACGGACGCACCACGCGATTGTTATCCACCGACGTGAGCCGGTGTTCCCAGTCGTACATCCACTGTGCGTAGCGGGAAGGCATGTTGAACCGTTTAGTGTAACAAGCGGGAGGGATGACTTCGGGCACGGATACAGTCAACAGCGCCAACTGGCGGCCAATAGTTCTTATTCCTCAGCGAATGGGAGAGGACCGCGCTGCTGGATCGGGAATTCTAGCTCGGATACCGCCGGGGCACGCGCTTGGAAATATTGCAGAGGATTTCGTAGGGAGTGCTGTTCGCCAGTTCGGCGTGTTCGAGAGCGTCGACGCTGAGACCATCGCTTCCGCCCAGTAGGATCACTTCATCGCCGACGCCGACTCCGGGGATACCGGTCACGTCGGCCAGCGTGAGGTCCATCGAGATTCTGCCGACAATCGGCGCATAGTGATCGCGCACAATCACGCGTCCCCGGTTGGAAAGCTGGCGATTGTAGCCATCGGCGTAGCCCACCGGCAGCACAGCAACATGCGCGGGAGCTTTCGTTACATAGGTGCCGTTGTAGCCCAGCGGCTGATCTGCGCCGAAGTTGCGCAGCGAAAGAATTCGTGTCTTCCAGGTGAGGACCGGTTTTACCGGCAAACGCAGCGTGCCGCCGCTCACTTCGCGGCCAGCGCGCTGGAATGGCAGATAGTATCCGTAGAGCGCAACTCCCGGACGCACCATCGTATTCCAGGTCTCGCGGCGCGAGATTACGGCGCCGGTATTGGCCATGTGAACGAATGCAGGTTGCAGGCCGGCCTTCGATACCATGCGCAGCGCGGCATCAAACCTGCGTTCCTGTTCGGCGACCGAGGGCGCATCCATGATCTCGGACGAGGCGAGATGAGTTGAAAGGCCATCGAGCGAGAGGTTTCTCGCTGCGGTCAACGCTTCAAGAACTGCCGGCAATTGTTCCACAGATACGCCGAGCCGGCCCATTCCGGTATCAACTTTGAGATGGACGGGATGCTGTGCTACTCCGCGCATTGCGGCCGCTTTGTCGAGCGATTCAATCTGCCACGGCTCCCACACCGTGGGAGTGAGATGCAGGCGGACAATTTCGCTCTCTTCGCCACGCCAGAAGCCGGTCATCAAGAGAATGTTCGCCCGAATGCCCGCATCGCGCAGCGGAATCGCCTCGTCGAGCGAAGTCACGCCTAACCAGATCGCGCCTTCCGATTCGAGCGCTCGTGAGCATTCCACCGCGCCGTGTCCATAGGCATCGGCCTTGACCACGGCGCACACGGTCACGCCTTTTCCTACTTGCTTCTGAACGGTGCGGAAGTTCTGTCGCAAAGTGGCAAGTGACACGTCAGCCCATGTCGGACGGGTTGCCACGCGGCTCAGGATTTCTGCGGTAGTCGCCACTTTCGCGATTATAGCGGCCCGCAGGCCTGGCCCAACGTTACGCCGGGGCTACTCCTCTCTGAATAGCGTCGGGCGTTACGGCGGGTAAGCAGCGTCTCACGCTCGCTGCGGCAAGATGCTGCCTAATTCCCGCCGAGAATGAAGTTGACTGTAATCTGTGTCTCCACTTCAATGGCCTCGCCATTCAGAATGTATGGCCTGTAGCGCCACTGGCTGACAGCCTGGATGGCCGCCTGCGTCAGCATCGGATGGCCGGAAATGAGTCGCAGGTTTTCCATCGTGCCGTCTTTGCCGATCACCGCTTCTAAAATGACCGCGCCCTGAATATGGGCCGTCCTCGCCAGCGGCGGATAAAGCGGATCTACGCGGCGAATCAGGCTGCCTTGCAGCATTTGCGATGTCCTGAAGGTGGGCCCAGCTGTCGGCGGCGGTGCCAGGCGCGGAAGCGCGGGGCCCGCGGCTTCGCTCGGCATGCCGGGCACGCCGTCGCGCGATCCACCGCCTACATCGCCTCCGGATCCAGTGTTGTAGCCGAACGGCGGAGGAGCGACACTTTCCTCGACCCGCGCGACCATCGTTGGAATTCTCGTCGGCTCCATCAGAATGTGCCCGAGATAGTTACTCTGAGTCAGCGTGGTCACATGTTGTCGCGGGAGCGGCTGAGGAGCTGGGGAATTTGCTCCCCACGAAACCGGTGTACGAAGAACCTGGCCGGCCGGCAATCCGACGCTTCGAAAGAGCGGGATGGCAAGCAACAGGGCGAGCGCGGCAGCCTGCAATCCGAATGAAGTCAGCGTCGTCCAGCTGCGGCGGCCGCGATGGGTCCATGACGTTTCCAGCATGCTATCGGCGAACATAGTGTCCTCCAGCGTGAAATTCGTGCTTGCTGAAATGGACACCGCAAAGATGCGCGAAGCAGTGTTACTCGAGAAATAAAAAAGGCCGCGTCGGTCACGCGGCCTGTGGAACTTTTCAGACACCGAAGGTGTCCGCTTCAACTATTTGGGTGGCTGACTTGTCTTGGGAGCGGCGGGCTTGGCCGCGCCAGCACCCGTGCCAGCCGAGGGCCTGGGAGCGGCGGGTTTCGCGGTGCCGGTCGTGGCCGGAGCAGACACGCCCGACTGCGTGTTGTAGAGTTCCACCACCGGTTTGGTGATGTCCACGCCTTCGCCGGCAAGCAACACCGGTCCCTGCGGCCACTGCTTGGAGGTATCGATGATCATGCCGTAGCCATTTTCCTGCGCATACTTCACGACCAGCGGGGCGACCTTCTGAAGGATGCGGCTGAAGATTTCCTGCTGCTGGTTTCCGAACTCTTCTTGTGCATCCTGCACGGCACGATCGAAGGTCTTCTGCTTGCCTTCGATCTGCTTCTTCAGATTCGCCAGCGCCTCCTCGTTCAGCTTGTCCTGCTGGGTGGAAAGCTGTTT
Source organism: Candidatus Sulfotelmatobacter sp. (assembly GCA_036490405.1). Classification (GTDB taxonomy): domain Bacteria; phylum Acidobacteriota; class Terriglobia; order Terriglobales; family Acidobacteriaceae; genus Sulfotelmatobacter. The sequence continues at coordinate 69,473 of DASXDY010000017.1, forward strand.
CTTCAGGCTCTCAAGCTCGTCGTTTTGGCCCTTCAGTTCAGCCTGCCTGGGCTCGAATTTTTTCTGAAGAGCGTCCAGGTCGCGGCGGCCTTCGTTGCAGCCGAAAACGGCGCCTTCGACATTGATCGAGCCAATTTTCGTACCGGTGATGGGCGTTGGCGCGGCGGCGGAGTTAGCAGGCGCTGCGCCCGCCCCATTCGATGGAGTGGTAGCGCTGCCGGTTTGGGCCAGTGCGGAAACCGTCAGGGTCACCGCAGCGGCCAGCATAATACGCAGAAAGGTGCTTTTCATTGGATCGGTTGAACTCCTTGGAACATGGTTCCGGGAATGACTTCGAATCTTCGCCTTAGATCGCTTCTCAGTTTACGCTGGGCCGCACTGAATGAGGTCTCCGCTAGTTAGCGGCCGCCATCGGACAAGGCGCACTAGATTGCCAGCATTGCACGCCGTGTCTGTAAGCGTGCCATCCATGCCTTTCGTCGTACTGGGATGGCGTGGACGCTAAGATTATAGTGACCTCATTATCACCCAGTCAAACCCGGCCCTCTAGCCGGCGATCCCACGGTTGGTTCACCCTCGATCAGAACGTCGTAGCCACCGTAAAGCGGAAGGTCTTTCTTGGCTCCCGCAACAGGAAACTCGGAGCGAACGAGTTCACCGCGAGATGATAGGTATAGTCTCCCGCCGCCCCGGCGGGGAACATGCCCCGCGTGATCGGAATCGGCGGGTTCGCCTGCTCATTCAGACGAAGCGGGTTATAGGCCCAGTAGATACGGAAGGGAGCATTGATCACCGGGAGGAACATCTGCAATTCGAGACCGGTCGAAACCCGGGGCCGCCAATTGGTCGAACCCAGCACTTGCAAGTTCTTCGCCGGCGTTGGGCTTAACAGGCTTCCGCCGGTGCAGTTGAAGCCCGCATCCAGCGCCGGGCAACCGAAAGGCGTGCTGATCACCTGATCGTATTGCACGGTTGCGATTTGCAACTGAGAAGGCCTGACCACGGCGTCGATGCCGGTATCTACAAACGGAACCAGGGCGACAGGGCCCACGACGTAGATGCGGTATTCCAGGTTCGTCCATGCGCTCAGGTCGCCGCCCGGAAAGACGATCTGGTCCACAGGAATGGGTACCGTCCAGTTGCCCAGGCGAGGATTCGAGGGATCTTTGGGCACAGGCGTTCCATCCGGATTGGTCAGGGGGATGGCGTTCGAGCTGGGCAGGAATGCGACGGGCGAGATGGAGCGGATGTCGAATCCGCGAATGTCGTTTTCGCCGCCCATGTAGGAGCGTTGGAATGGAGGAGCGACCAGGCCGCCGTACCCGCTGATAAACGACCCATTCACGCTGAAACCGAGCGCATTGCGCCGGTTCTGCATGGGGATGAACTGCTTGTATTGCACGATCGGGCGCACGGAACGTACGGTGCCGCCGATGCCGGCCATTTCGAAGCCCAGCGTCATCTGGTGGCCGTGGTGCGGGGAGATCCCGCTGTCCAGCGTGTTGAAGGAAAAATTGGGGAATATCTTGCTGGTGATGATCCCATTCACCGCGTTCGGGCCGGAAATGCCGCGGAACTGGATGAAATCGAAAAGCGTCTTCGATGCGGTGCTAAGCGGCAGCAGCGTCGAGCGGTCGAGCGAGTAGGTGATGCCGACGCGTTTGAACGAACGCCTCCCCAATGGAGAACTCAAAGAGCTTGTGAAGCCCACGCTCGATTGCGAGTAGTTTTGCAGGTTTTGCAGCTGCGCGGCAGGCAGATTGAGGTTCTGGCCGCTGAAGATTGAAAGTTGGCGGGCTTGATCGTAATTGATCTTATTGCCGAAGACCGAAAAGCCGAACTGGAGGGGCCGGTCAAACATGTAGGGCTGAGTGAAACCGAACATCACGCTGCGCGCCAGGTTTCCCAGGCTGATCTGTACCTGAAGGGTCTCGCCTTTGCCGAGGAAGTTGTTGGTGGAGTAGTTCAGGCCGATGAACGCGCCTTCCAGCCCGCTGACGCCACCGTTCAATCCGATGCTGTTCTTGCCCTTTTCGTGGACGTGCAGCGTCAAGTCCACCAAACCGTCCTTTTCATCGAGCTTTTTCTCGGTGACGTTGGGATCGTCCGGCTTGAGCTGGTCAAAATAAGAAAGCTGGTTCAGGCGGAGCAGGCTCAGTTCCCACAGGTGGGAGTTGTAAACTCCGCCCTCTTCCAAGGCCAATTCGCGGCGGATCACTTTATCGCGCGTAGTCGTATTGCCCACGAACTCGATGCGCCGCACGTAGAATTTCTTGCCCTCGTCCACGTCAATTTCGAGATCGGCCAGCTTCTTATCGTCGTCAAAGGTGGTGTTGGGAACGGGGGTGAAGTTGATGAATCCATTGTCCCCGTAAGCTTTGCGCAGGTTGTCGAGCCCCTTGGCGATTTTGTCGCGGCTGAAAATGTCTCCATCCTTGAGTGGAAACAAAGAACGCAAAGCGGCCGAGTTGGGGATTTCCTTGTTGTTTTTGAACGTGATCTTGCCCAGGCGGTATTGCTCGCCTTCTTCAATGGGCATTGTGATGTCTACAGACTTGCCCGGCCCGGCCTGAAGAAGTGGAATATGGAATCCCTTGTGGCCGGTATCGTGGATCTCGGTTTTCGGGTCGCTGACCAGCACCTTGAAGTAGCCGCGGTTCTGGAATTCGGCTCGGACGCGCTCCGTGTCCTCTTCCAGTTTGGTGGCGTCATAGGTCCGGGCAAAGATGTTTTCCAGGAAGATCGAGTGCGGGATGCCGATCGGCCGCAGGTTCTTCATCGCGCTTCGCAGAATGCGGCTCTTGATGTGCTTGTTTCCCTCGAACTTAATCTTGCCGACTTTAACCTTGGGGCCTTCCTTCACTACGAAAGTAATGCCGACCGCAGCGGGAGGAATCTGCCGGACTTCGGTACGGATGGTCGCGAACTGGTGTCCATGCTCGGAGAGCAATCCTTTGATCGAGACTTCGGCCTTCTTGATGCGGGTGGGATCGTATTGGCTCTCAACCACCAGCCCGACTTTGTCCTGCTTGAAGCGGTCGAGAATGTCGCTATTAGAAACTGAACTCGTGCCTATGTAGCTGATTTCGCGGATGGTCGGCTTTTCCTTCACCTGCACGATGATCCGCCAGCCCTTCGGCGTCTGTTCGCGCAAGAACTTGATGTCTTCGAAGTAGCCGGTGTTCCAAAGGGAGTTGAAGTCGCGCTCCAGGGCCGCGGGGTCATAGACGTCGCCCGGTTTGGTGAAGATCCTGGCCAGGATCGTTTCCTTCGGGATCCGGCGGTTGCCGGTTACGTCGATGTCGGAGATGACATCGGTCTGGCCCCAGGCACGACTCCCAGCGGACAGGAGAAGGGCAAAGAAAACCAGGGAGAAGGCTGTGGTCCGCCAGGAAAATCCCCGGCAAAATCGTTGAAATAAACGAGATGCCGCCCACGAGGCTCCGGATACGCTGGGGCCTTTGGACACAATAAGGTTCTCCGTATGAAAGCGAAAAGGAATCGCTAGACCTCAGCCTCTGGGATGTAAGAAAACTGCAATTATACGGTAGAGCAAGGGATAGCGTCCAAACAGCGGCCTGAAATCTCTACACTTCCGGCCGCTCACGCAACGGCGATGGGTGGCCCGGTGTCCCCGCCCACTGCCACCAAATCGCTAGTCATTGTTTCTGGATAGCTCTACCTCCACCAAGACGGAATAAAACGTGGCGGAGTTGCCCATGTCGGTAAGTTTTTCTGAGGTCAGGCTGTTAATGCTCTGAAATCCGGGAGTAGTCTTCACCCAATTCAGCGTCGCCGACACGACGCCGGGCTGGACCTTGCCATCCACGCGCGCCCGCAGCAGGATATCGCCGCGATGGTTGAACACCCGCACCCGATCGCCCTCCAAGATGCCGCGAGGCTGAGCATCGGCAGCCGAAATCTCCAGAAACCCGCTTTCTTCCATGTGCTGCACCGACGGCAGATTGGAAAAAGTCGTGTTGAGGAAGTTGTCGGCCTTGCGGGCCAGAAGTTCGAGGGGAAGGCCCATTTTCTTCCCGCCGTGCCGCGACTCTACCGGAGGAATGAACTCTGCCACCGGATCAAGGCCCTGCTCGTTCAGTGCCTCGCAATAAAGCGAGGCCTTGCCGGAGGCCGTGCGGAAGTTCCCGCTGGCGAACGGCAAGAAAGCCGGCACCGGTTCGGGAGATACATGGACAGCCACCGGCTGTCCAGCAGCGAAGTTCCGCGATTGTGTGGAAAGAGTGGGCAGGGAGCGGGCAGTCCCGCCCGCTGCACTTGCTTCAAAACGCAACCTCACTGGACCAGACTCCAAAGTTTCGCGATCCAGTCCCTCCATCCACGGATCATCTGACTCCAGAGCTAAATCGATCATTTCGTCCACGCTCTGGCGGAAGCAGTCTTCTTCAAATCCCATACGCTCCGCCAGTGCTCGGAACATCTCCACGTTGGACCGGCACTCGCCCAACGGCGCAATCGCCTGATTCGAAACTTGCAGGAAGTAATGTCCGTAGGCCTTCTGCAAATCTTTGTGCTCGAAGAAAGTCGTCGCAGGCAAAACGATGTCGGCGTAGTCGGTCGTATCGGTAAAGAACTGCTCGTGAACGACGGTAAACAGATCGGGCCGCATCAACCCGCGCACCACATCATTGTGGTGCGGGCAAACCGCCGCGGGATTGGAACTGTACACGAATAACGCCTTTACCGGCGGATCGTTCACTTCGTTTAAAACCCTGCCCAGTTCGACCATGTTCAGCGTGCGCGCTTCATGTCCCAGCGCGGTCCCCATGAGGTCGGTGCGCTTCAAGGCTGCGGAGTTGAGGCTGGGCGCGTCGCTCACCGACATCTGCAACCCGCCGCCGACATCCTTCCACGATCCGGTGATGCAGGGCAGCATGACAACGCAACGGGTCGCCATGCCGCCGCCCTCGGAGCGCTGCACGCCATAATTCAGGCGGATCACTGACGGCCGCACCGTCGCGTACTCACGAGCCAGCTTCCGAATGTCGTTGGCTGAAATGCCCGTCCATTGCGCTACACGTTCGGGCGGATAATTTTTCACCTTCTCACGCAAAGGCTCAAAGCCAAGGGTGTATTTCGAAACGTAATCGGCGTCGTGCAGATTTTCCCCGATGATCACGTGCATCATGCCCAGCGCAAGCGCCGCGTCCGTTCCCGGATTGATCGGCAAGTACCAATCGGCGCAGGCGGCAGTTCGCGTCTTATAGGGGTCAATCACCACCAGCTTCGCGCCGTTCCGCCGGGCCTCGGCGATGAAGGGCCACAGGTGCACATTGGTTCCATGAATGTTGGCAGCCCAGGCGATGATGTATTTGGAATGCCGGAACTGCTCCGGCTCCGTACCCAGCTTGGCGCCCAACACGGACTTCAATCCAGCCTCGCCCGCAGCGGAACAGATAGTGCGATCCAGTTGCGAGGCGCCGAGCCGATGAAAAAAGCGGCGGTCCATCGAACCGCTATTCAGTGCCCCGAGAGTGCCACCATACGAGTAGGGGAGAATCGCCTCGCTGCCGAACTCTGAAGCGATTTTTTGAAATCGTGAAGCGATCTCATCGAGCGCCTCGTCCCACGAAATCTGGCGCCAAACTTGTGAGTCGAATGGAGGGACAGGCGTATGTCCAGCAGCGAAGCCATGTTCTTCTGTTCGACTCGAGGATGCGCCGGCAGCGGGGCCTTTGGGAACAATCCGCCGCATAGGATACATCACGCGATCCGGCGAATAGACACGATCCAGATATTTCGCCACCTTCGCGCACAAGAACCCGCGCGTTACCGGATGCTCGGGATCGCCCTGGATGCGGGTCGCGCGCCCGTCCTGAACAGTGATCAGCACGCCGCAGGCGTCCGGACAGTCGTGTGGACACGCGGCTTTGACGACCTGCTTCATTGGGATTTAATTATATGGGAAGCCTGCAGGCGCAGCTCCTGTTTCGACTTCAGGTGAAGATTGCGGAACACAAGCAAGACGCGCCTGACGGCGCTGGACAGCCGAGGGCGGCTGTCCCTACAAAAAAACTACGACAGCTCCAGAACTTCTTTTTCTTTCGCCTTGCTCATCTCTTCCATCTTCTTGATCTCGGCGTCGGTGAGCTTCTGGATTTCATCGAGCGCACGTTTCTCTTCATCTTCGGCGATTTTCTTGTCTTTCAGCGCTTTCTTGATGGCGTCGTTGCCGTCGCGGCGGATATTGCGGATGGCGGTGCGGTGTTCTTCGAGCACCTTATGCAAGTGCTTCACCATGTCCTGGCGGCGTTCCTGCGTCAGGGCCGGGACCGGTACGCGGATCATCTTGCCATCGTTCATGGGATTGAGCCCCAGGTCGCCGCCGCGAATGGCTTTCTCGATCGCACCCAGCTGGGAAGGATCGTAGGGCTGAACCGTGATCAACTGCGCCTCCGGAGCATGCACCTGCGCGACCTGGTTCAGCGGCATCTGCGCGCCGTAGGCGTCGACGGTGACGCCATCGAGCATGTGCACCGAAGCACGGCCGGTCCGCGTGGCCGCCATCGCCTTGCGGAAATCATCGACTGCCTTCTCCATCCGAATTTTCAGTTGCGCATCCATGCGATTCGAACTCTCCCGTAGTTCACAATCAAAACCGTGAATTATAAACCTGTAAAAAACAAGCTGCCACGGATTCCGCGGATCACCACGGATAAATCTTCGAGATCCGTGGGAGTCCGCTAAAATCCGTGGCTAGGTTAGGCGCAAACCATCGAGCCAATTTTTTCGCCCATCAGCACGCGCTTGATGTTTCCGTGCTGGTTCATGTTGAACACGATGATGGGCAGGTCGTTGTCTTTGCAAAGACTGATCGCGGTCGAGTCCATGACCTTCAGCCCCATTTTCAGGACATCCATGTAGGTAAGGATGGTGAATTTCTTGGCGTCTTTGACTTTCATCGGGTCGGCATCATAGATGCCGTCAACCTTCGTCGCTTTGAGGATGGCGTCGGCCTTGATTTCCATGGCGCGCAGCGAAGCAGCGGTGTCGGTCGAGAAATATGGATTGCCCGTACCTCCCGCGAAGATCACAACCCGCCCTTTTTCCAGGTGGCGGATGGCGCGCCGCCGGATGAAAGGTTCGGCAACCTGGTTCATCTCGATGGCCGTCTGCACACGCGTATACACATTCTGCTTCTCAAGCGCGTCCTGCAAAGCGAGCGCATTGATGACGGTGGCCAGCATTCCCATGTGATCGGCGGAGACGCGGTCCATGTCCTTCGCCTGCTCCGCCACCCCGCGGAAGAAATTCCCGCCGCCGACGACAATCGCCAGCTGTATGCCCAACTGATGGACGTCCTTGATCTCACCCGCGATCTCATGGATGCGCGTCGTATCCACGCCAAAGCCCTTGTCTGCCGCCAGGGCCTCGCCGGAAAGCTTGAGCAGAACGCGTTTGAAGGCAGGAGTTGTCATAGTAGTGCCGGCGTCCCCCCGGCTGTCGCGAGCGCCTTCCGGCGCCTGCATTTCCAAGTGTACTGTAGCGCTCTTGTCCCGGCGGTTACGGGCGGGACGCCCGCAAGATATCCGGCCAGAGGCCGGCGCTGCACAAAAAAAGCGCCCTTTCGGGCGCCTTTAGTCTACTCGCCTTTCGGCTCTGCCGGTCTGGTGATCGCGATCGTCTCGCCAGCATCTCCCACCTTGAACCGCGCGAAGCGGCGCACGGCGATGTTCTCACCGAGTTTGCCAATCTTCGTCGCGATCAACTGTGAGATCGAAATGGTCTGGTCCTTGATGAACGGCTGTTCGAGCAGGCAGACCTCTTCATAGAACTTTTCCATCTTTCCGGTCACCATCTTCTCGGCGATGTTGGCGGGCTTTCCGCTCTTGATGGCCTGATCCAGGAAAATGTCCTTCTCGCGCGCGAAGTCCTGCGGGGTCACGTCCTCCTTGCGGACGTATTTCGGATCGCTGGCCGCAATGTGCATCGCAATGTCGTGCACCAGTTCCTTGAAGTCCTCGGTGCGCGCTACGAAGTCGCTCTCGCAATTCACCTCGACGAGCACACCGATCTTGCCGCCGGCGTGAATGTAGCTCGTCACCGATCCTTCGCTGGTGACGCGCGTCGCCTTCTTGGCCGCAACCGAAACGCCCTTCTTGCGCAGGATCACGACCGCCTGCTCCATATCACCCTTGGCTTCGGTCAAGGCCTGCTTGCAATCCATCATCGGAGCCCCGGTCTTCTCCCGGAGGTCCTTCACTTGTGCTGCTGAAATATTTGCCATAGTAGTGCCCATTTCAAAATTTCCCTTCGTAGAGACGTACCAATTCACGTCTCTACATTAGATGTCGCTTAACAAACTTTGACCCGCGCCGGATGCTCTCTCAAACGACCCGCGCGGGTCCGAATTCAAAGCCCGGTTTGTTTGTTCTCGGTACTCGGTACTCGCAGCTCGATACTTGCTAAACCGTCTGGCTCTCCACGTTCGGCACTTCTGCCGCCTCTTCCGCGGCCACCGGCTTCTTGTGCGTTCCCGGGCCCAGCACCTCTTCCATGCTGATGTCCTCGGAAGCATCCACCGCGCCCGATTCTTCGCTGGCGTATTCGGCGGCCACAGAATCTTCCGCGGCCTGCGCCTCGGCCGTAGCCGCACTCATGTCGGCAACCTGCTTGTCGGTCATCAACTGCGCGCCTTCGGCAATCGAATCCGAAATCTTCGAGGTAAACAGCCGGATCGCGCGCAATGCATCGTCGTTACCGGGAATCACGTAGTCTACTTCGGTCGGATCGCAATTCGTGTCAACTACTGCGACCACCGGAATACCCAGCTTGCGCGCCTCGCGCACCGCAATCTGCTCTTTATTCGAGTCGATGACGAAGATCGCGTCGGGCAGACGGTTCATGTTCTTGATGCCGGCCAGGTTCGCCTGCAGGTGCTTGCGCTCGCGTTCGAGCTTGATGACTTCTTTTTTCGGCAGCAGCTCGTAGCGGCCATCGGTGGCCATCTCGTCGAGTTCCTTCAGCCGCTTCACTGACTTCTGAACCGTCACCCAGTTGGTGAGCAACCCACCCAGCCAGCGCTGGTTGATGTAGAAGCCGCCGCATTTTGTCGCCTCTTCGGCGATCGCGTCCTGCGCCTGACGTTTGGTGCCCACAAACAGCACAATCTTGCCGTCGGCTGCGAGGTCCTGCACGAACTTCGACGCCTCTTTGAACATCTTCAGCGTCTTCTGCAGGTCGATGATGTAGATCCCGTTGCGCTCGCCGAAGATGAATTCCTTCATCCGCGGATTCCAGCGCTTGGTTTGGTGCCCGAAGTGAACCCCCGCTTCGAGCAACTCTTTCATGGTGATAGTAGCCACGTTTCTCCTTATGTAATCTGCATCAGCAAGTCAGCGGTCAGCTTCCAGTTGCCAGCCGCCAGTAAAACTTCACTGGCTCCTGACAGCTGGCATCCGGCAACTGCTTTCCGATTGCCATTCCCGTCCCCGCGCCTCCAGGGCTCGGGAAGAATTGAACACCTAAGATCAGCTTTCAGCCGTCAGCTATCAGCCCTCAGCTAAAAGGCAAAACTTTCATTCCGAACACGCGCGAAGCGGCGGTGAGGAAGCTGCTTTTCGCTCAGTACTCGGTACTCGCAACTCGGTGCTCGGCTAGCGCTTGCTGAACTGGAAGCGCTTTCGCGCGCCCTTCTGTCCGTACTTCTTGCGCTCTTTCCCGCGCGAGTCGCGGCTGACGAATCCCTCAGCCTTCAGCTTCTTGCGCAATTCGGCATTAAACTCCATGAGCGCGCGGGCGATGCCCAGTTTCACAGCGTCGGCCTGGCCACGCACACCGCCACCGAGAACGCTGGCGATCACATTGAACGAAGCCGCCGAGTCCGACGCCGCCAGCGGCGCCTTCGCCGCCGACCGCTGCGCCGGGGTCACGAAATATTCATCGACTGCGCGTCCGTTGACCTTGAAGTCGCCATTGCCGGGACGTAAGAACACACGGGCAATCGCCGTCTTGCGGCGTCCCGTTCCGTAGTATTGAACTAATTCAGCCATCTCGCTTCTAGCTCCTGAATCCTCGAATCTTGTCATCCCGAACGAAGCCGTTTTTCAGGCGTAGTAAGGGATCTCCCACTGATCCGCTCTCGCCTACGAAACCGCAGCCTTGCGCGGTTTATACGTGCGCACTTCCAGCTTGAATTCCTGCGGCTTCTGCGCCTGGTGCGGATGCTTGTCGCCCCGGTACACATTCAGCTTCGAAAGCATGTGCGCCGCGAGCTTGTTCTTGGGCAGCATGCGACGAACCGCCAGCTCAATCACCATTTCCGGCTTGCGCACCAGCCGCTTGTTGTAGTCTTCCGTCCGCAGGCCGCCCGGATATCCCGTGTAGTGGTGATACTGCTTCTGCTCGGCCTTCACGCCGGTCGTGCGGACCTTCTCCGCATTGACCACGATCACGTGATCGCCAGTGTCAATAAACGGCGTATATTGCGGATTTTCTTTGCCCATGAGGATGCGCGCCACCTGTGAAGCCAGGCGCCCGAGCGTTTGCCCGTTGGCATCCACGACGTACCACTTGCGCACGATTTCCCCCTCTGTGGGGAAAAAGGTAGACATAAACTCTCCCAGAATTGAAAAAGACTGCGAAAGAAGACCGCTCTTTGATTCTCCCGACGGAGACGCCAGGACCATCAGGCGGGCAACCACACGACTGCCAAAGTCTTTAATTTACCGGACTGTGAAAGGAATTGTCAACGCAAGGTTACCCATTGCGGATGTCCTGGACCGCAAGCCGCCTGTCCGCGGTGCCCCTCTGGTTTCGAGAGACGCTGGCTGAGAAGACGGCGCCCCCGGGCCACAAAAGAAAAATGCAAAGATTTGTCAAACCCATATACGTCGAGGTGATCCGATGATATCTAACAAGCGGAGGTTTCGAATGAAAGTTCTCGCACGCCTTCTGCCAGTATTTCTGGTTCTCTCCCTTCCCGTTCTGGCTCAACACAACGAACATCGCGACGTCGGCGGCGGATTCGTTCCCAAGCATGGCCCGCCGGCATTCCACGGCACGGCCCGTCCGCCCGCTCCGGGATTTCATGATCGTGCAGGTCACCCGGAAGCGCCTCACGTCCATCACAACGGTGAGTGGGTCGGCCACAATTACGGCCGCGACGAAGCCCGTTTCCATCTCGACCATCCCTGGGAACACGGACACTTCCCCGGCGGGATCGGCGCAGGACATCGCTGGCATCTGGTTGGCGGTGGCCCGAGCCGATTCTGGTTCGGCGGGTTCTATTTCAGCGTTTCGCCAGTCGACCTCGGCTTCTGCGGAGACTGGAACTGGGACGGGGACGATATCGTCCTCTATGACGATCCCGATCATGACGGCTGGTATCTCGCCTACAACGTGCGTCTCGGCACGTACGTACACGTGATGTACTTAGGCCGCTAGAAGGACTATTCTCGCAAACACGCAGGCGGGGCGCTCAGCCCCGCCTGACTCTTCCGCATCGAGCCACGCGGCCATGTCCACAAGAAAGAAAGCTGCGCCCAGCGCGCAAACCCTGCTCTACGACAAACTGATCGCAATCAACCCCGAGATCGAGCGTAAGGGTGATGCCAATCCCTACACGTCGGTAAACGGAAATATGTTCACCCTGCTGCATCAATTGAGGCTGGCGATACGTTTGCCCGAAGATGAGCGGGAAAAATTTCTGAACAAGTACAAGACAGGACTGTTCGAGGCCTATGGCACGATCATGCCGGAATATGTCACCGTTCCCGACAAATTGCTCGAAAACACGAAAGAGTTGAAGAAGTATCTGGACGTAAGTTTCGCCTACGCGAAAACGCTCAGGCCCAAGCCCACGAAGAAGAAACGCTAACGCCGATCAGACAGCCACAAATCGTGCTGTACGCCGCCCGGCGAACCACAAAAGAACCAGCAATCCGCCACCGAATATCAGATGACTCACGAGGTTGAGCATCGCTGTTCCCCCCGTGACCGGCGCCTGAAAGAACGCATGCCACGCATAGGTCAATGCCGCTCCGCCGGCTAGCGCCAGCCGATGCAGGCTGTTCCATCCCGAACGTCGCGACCAGATTGAAAAGGTGACAATGGCGACAGTATCGAGCGCCAGGTAGCAAGCCACCGCTCCCCATCCCCAACCGGGCGGAGTAACTTCGAATAATGAACTCAACAACAAGGCTGCAAAGCCGGCGACCCACGGATTCGGCGCTGGGACGGAATCCTTTCGCCCCGACCTCGGAACGAAGAAAGCCGCCGCGCCGACGACCGCGACCAAGACTGCCGACCATACAAACTGTTCTTTCGTCGCGATGAAGTGATTGTGGTCCGACTTGATGGAAAACTTCGTCATCATAATCGCCACGGCCACGAACAGAATCGAGACAATGGCCAGCCCCAGCTTCCGCAGCCAGGGTTCAGCCGCCCGTTCCGGCACCAAAGCTTCAGTCAATCCAATCGAAACCGACACGCTCCAGACTGTGTGGAGGGTCAACACGAACACCGTCCACCACGCCCCGATCCCCAGCGCCGGAATGAACGCAGAGTCAAGCAGGTGCAGGTTCAGCCCGAGATAATTGGGATTGAACAACGTCTGCGTGGTGAACGCTTCTTCGAAAATCCCGTAAGCCAGCGCCAGCGTGATCATCATCGGCCAACCGCCGCCGGTGCGCCGCGCGATCTCACGAATCAGCAGCGCGCCTCCGCCGTACATCGGCGCAAGAATCAGGATGATGCCCAGCTTCGTGACAGGAAAATCCCCGAGCAGAAATTCGGAGACCAGCGGAGCAAGAAAATACAAGGCGAGTGCGGGAGCGATTCGTCGAATCATCGGACTGGGCACTGATTGCTGATTATGACTGCCAATGGCCACCGCTTACTCGTAGGCCAGCGCATCGATGGGATCGCGCTGCGCGGCCTTGAATGCCGGGTAAAGCGCCCCCGCAAGTGCGCCGACGACCGCAATCACCGCCGCCCGCAGGACCCATAAGTTACTCCAGAACAGGCGCAGGACGGGCTTTTCGAACATAATGACTCGGCGCGTCACCATGCTGACGACGATGCCGGCGGCGATTCCGGCCACCGCGATCAGCACAGTCTCCCGCAAGATGATGTTCATGATGTACCACTTCGAGGCGCCCATGGATTTCAAGATTCCGATTTCGCGTGTGCGCTCCATCACGGCCGTGTACATCGCCTGGAAGATCACAAGAAATCCGATCACCACCGCTACGCCAATCACAATGCGGATCGCCAGATCGAAGCCCGGCAAGTTATCCGGGGTCATCATTGACAGATATTCGCGCATCGAGCGCACCGCATATTTTTCCATCCCCGGGATCTGCTGAATGGCGGCGGTGGCCGCCTCCAGGTTTGCCGGATTGTCGAGTTTGACGTAGAAAACTGACGCGCGTCCTTCCGCTCCAGTCAACTCCTGCATCGTTGCCAGGGGCAGGAACTTGCGTCCGCCCTTCCCATGGGGAACGATCCCGCAGATCCGGAACGGATTATTCAGAACCTGGATCGTATCGCCAACTTTGCGATGATTCTGGCCGGCATAAAAATCGTCGACGATCACGTCATGCGGCCCCTGGAATGGACCACCTGAGATATAGCGGAACGCGGGCGGAAGCTGGTTGTAAGTGTCGAGGTCAATGCCGTAGACGATTTCCAGAGGCTTTTGACTGAAGGCCCAGATCACAGGCGCGGCCACGGCGACGTGTGGAACCTTTCGCAGTACATCGCCGACTTTTACGGGGATGGGCGCACCCGACATGCCGGCGAGAGCCGCGGCGCCGGGAGGCTGGACCAGCAGATCAGCCCCAACTCCAACCTGACTTTCTCGCGATCCGTTCAGCAAGCCGTAAAACAGCGACACCACCATCAGGATCATGGTGACTTCCAGGGCAATGGCGCTGATCGTCACAATCGACCGCGTCGGCCGATGCACCAGGTTGGCGACAACCATTTTGTTCATCATGGAAAGAAGCGATGAGCTATCAGCTACGAGCCACGTGCTCCGAGCTACGAGTTTACGCTACCGGCTCTGCAACCGGGACGGCGCGCTCATCGAAACGGAAGACGGCGAGGACATCGATGCTTTGTTCCCTGGCTCGACGCTCGCGACTCAATGCGTTTGGCTCACTGGAACCACACGAGTCGACTGCGGCTGATCGAGATGCACCACCTGTGCCCCCGGAGGCTGGTTGAGCACGAACTGCTCATCCTTTAGCGGAGCGTTGACCTCCACCTTCAGCATATTCAGCGTAATGTCGTACTCTTCCTGCGGGCGGAAGATCTCGATGCGCGACGGAAAGCTCACATTGTCGAAGTCTTTGTATTCGGCATATTTCGCGTCGGTGGCAACCTTGCCATCGTCGCTGTAGATGAACTGCCGGTGGGGCTCGAGGTCGGTCCGGCCAAAAATAATCTTGCGTGCCAGAATCCAGCCGTCTCCCGCCTTTTTGATGACCGTCAGTTCGTAGTCGTCCTGGAGCACACGATGGCCCTTGGCATCGTGCAACGTCTCGTAGCCATTTTCGAGCACGGCAATTTCGGTCTCGGGATCGATCCGCCGAATCAGCAGCGCCTCATAAATATTCTGCGGACGAATATTCTCCATGGGCGTGTCCGCGCTGGGCGCGGTCATCTGGTTTTGTCCAATCACGAACTTGTTCTTTGTAGGGATCCAAAGCTTGAAATCCTGGCCGTTGCTGACCATATCGAACGCCGTCGTACGGACAAACGGCATCAGCCCGGTCATGTGCAGCCAATCCGGCTTGCGGGCGAGGATGTATCCCCGAATCTCTTTGTAATCGGTGACGTGGCCCTTCTTGATTCCCCCGGCAGAGGTATCGATGTCTACCGTCGCCTTTAACGAGTGAATGCTCTCAGCCTGTTGATTAATACTGTCAATCAGGCCCTGCTGCGTGGAGTCCTTGAGAGGTGTCTTGGAATACTGTTCCTCGACCGGACGAGTGCGAAGCAGGCAGCCCGTGGCAGGTAAGAATCCGAGGAATACGGAAATGGCCCAAAGGCGCGAACAGCGTCTCATGAAGATACTGGTGCTCCTCCCCAAGTCATTTGAGTATATCGCGCCGCGAAGGGTTCATCCCCTAAGTGTCTTCTTTTGTAAAGAGGTGCCAGCAAAGGAAACCCAAAGCCGCATCACCATCGTCAGCCGGGATGGGGCGAATTTCGTCTAAACTGTGCCCAGCGTGCGCAAACTGGTATGGCTCATGGCGATTGCGGTGATTGGAGCCGCAGGCTGGCTGGCCTGGGCTCTGATGACGCCGGTCCAGCCCAATGGCCAGACCTTCGTCATGCTGCGCCCGGGATTCTCCACCCGCCGCATTGCGGCTGAACTCAAGAACGCCGGCATCATTCGCAGCGAGCAAGCCTTCATCCTCTGGCATTACTACCATCACGGACGCTCATTGAAGGCCGGCGAGTATCTCTTCGACAAGCCGGTGAACATTATCGACATCCAGAAGCGCCTGCGGCGCGGCGATGTCTACTTCCACACCGTAGTCGTGCCGGAAGGCTACACCATGTTCGACATCGCGCGCGCGATCGAGGCCGCGGGCCTCGGCCAGGCCAGCGATTTCCTGAAAGTGGCCCAGACCGACACGGGGCTCATCGCCGATCTTGATCCCTCCGCCCAGTCGCTCGAAGGCTACCTGTTCCCCGAAACCTACGAATTCACCCGCATGATGACCATGCCGGAGATGGCTGCCGCCATGGTGAAGCAGTTCCGCCAGGTCGCCGGCCAGATCGGATTGATTTCGCAACCCTACAATCCTTCTCCCGCCACCACCGCGGAATTGCACGCGACTGTCACCATGGCCTCCATCGTGGAGAAAGAAACCGCCGTTCCGGAAGAGCGGCCCATGGTCGCCAGTGTCTACAACAATCGGCTGAACCAACACATCGCCTTAGATGCCGACCCCAGCATCATCTACGCCGAGCTTCTGGCCGGAACTTACCAGGGCGCGCTCCACCATGCCGACATGAGATTCGTCTCCGCATACAACACCTACCGCCATGCCGGACTTCCTCCCGGGCCCATCGCCAATCCGGGACGGAGCGCACTCGAAGCCGCCATGCATCCGGCGCAAAGCGACTATCTCTATTTCGTCGCCGATGCCCAAGGCCATCACCGCTTCGCCCGCACCATCGAAGAACACAATAAGAACGTGGTCGCGTATCGCCGCGCCATGCGGGGAAAATAACCTCAAGGCGTACCCCGGGCCCCTAAAGCCGGCGCCATCCGTTGCCTATCATCATTCCCTGGCGATCTTTTGCGTCTCGATTTCGCCCACGACAAGATCTACAGGAAAATCGGTTATGTCGGTCTCGGTGAAGGAAGATGACATGACGCTGCTGAAGTATCTGAAGACAAATCCGGCAAGGCTGACTGCAAATGGGGTGCGTGAGGCAGGCCGCGCGACTGCGCCCGATATCATTCCACATTTACGGGACCGTCATCGGGCGAAAGCCGGCGGCTCTCCATCCACCCCTGAAGAATTAATATTGCCGCCATCCGGTCCACGGCCCTGCCTCGCTTCTCGATTGAGAGTTCCGTCTCGCGCAGGAAGCGGTTTGCCTCCGCAGAGGTAAGGCGTTCGTCCCACAGATGTACGGGCAACCGGAACCTTTTGCGCAGTTCCGCGGCGAAAAGGCGCATCTTCTCCGACTGAGTTCCTTCCGCTCCGCTCATGCGCAGCGGCAGGCCGACCACGATTTCACTTATCTCATACTGCCGGATAACCCGGGCCAGGCTCTCAAAGTCGGATCGCTTGTTCTTACGCGCCAGCGTGTCCAGCCCCTGCGCCGTAATCCCCAGGGCGTCCGAAACTGCGATGCCGATTCTGCGTGAGCCCACATCCAGGCCAAGGACCCGACCAGTCGAACCCGAAGTCACCGCCTGATTATAAGCACCCGCGCCCGACGGAGGCGGCGGACATCTCCGGGCGACACCTGCCAGATTCCAGCATCGCGCAGTTAATTATTTATTTTCATAAACTTACACAAGCTACGAGTCTGGGAACCTAGACCTGTCCGCTTGCCTTCCCTCATCCCAAGGAGTAGCATGTTTATAGTAGATTTTAAGGTTTCTTCCCGCGGATCCCCTCGCTGTTGGTGCCCAAACTATGAGCATTCCCGATTTGAATTTCCACATTGGCGATAAGGTCGTATACCCCAATCATGGTGTCGGAGTCATAGAGCAGATCAGCAGCCGGTCGATGGGAGCAACGATAGAAAAATTCTATCTTTTGCACATCAAGGCCAGCAGCCTGAAAGTGATGGTGCCCTGCCAGAATGCAGGCAACGTCGGCTTGCGCCGCGTGGTAAAGACAGGTGAGATCCAGAAGATTCTCGATCTGCTCGCCATCGCCGAAAACGGCAGCAACGGCGACTGGAAAGACCGCTTCAAGGAAAACTCTGACCGTATGCGGACCGGATCGTTGCTTGAAGTTGCCGGCGTGCTGAAAAGCCTGATCGCCCTCCATCAGGCGAAGCCGCTTTCCTTCCGCGAAAAAAAGATGCTCGAGCGCGCCCGCTACCTGCTGGTCAGCGAACTGGCCATGTCCCGCAATTGCGAAGAAGCAAAAGTAGAAGAACTCCTCACTCTGACTCTCGCGAAATGCAACCTGCGCTTCCCCGAAGCCTCTGAATTCCAGGCCTAGGCTCTACTGGAATCCGCTGAACATCACCACATCGCTGTCGTTGTGACGGGCCCGGCTGATCGCCAGCTTTTTTCCATCCGGCGACCAGTCGTAGGAAATAATGCGTCCCGGCTCAGAATCAAAGTGGGTCAACTGCACTTCCTTACCGCCTTTGAGCGGAATCATATAGAGGTTCTGCACGCCGCCATTGGTATTGCGGACCAGTGTGAAATCTTTGCCGTCGCGCGTCCAGGCAAGCTTGGAAAATTCATAGGTCGGCGCCAGATCAAAGTTTTCCACGACCGACCCATCGTCGAGCCTCTGCACAATCAGTTTCCAGCGGGTGCTCGGCCCCTGGCCTTCGATTTTTCCGTAGGCGATACTCTTCCCATCCGGAGAGACCTGCGGAGAAAAGCTCGTCCCGCGCGCCACTTCCACGCGATCACCGCCGTCCACCGGCAGCTTGTAAATCACTCCCTGGTCGGCAGCGACATTTTCGTTGTACACGACCCATTTGCCATCGGGAGTGCATGATCCCTTTTCAATGTCGACGCCGTGCGTGAGTTGCTTCAACTCGCCGCTTGTGAGGTTCAGCCGCCAGAGATTCGGCTCGTTCTCCTCCCCGACCCGGGAAACGATCACGCTGTCTCCCGATCCGCACCTGGTCGCTTCGAAGTCCACGCTGTCATTTTCCAGCAGCCGGATGCGGTTACCTCCATCCGCATTCGTGACGTAGAGATGCATCGACTCATCCCGCTGCAGGAGCTTGCCCGATGCCATCCACGACAATCCGAAGCCAGTGGCTTGTTCCGTCGAAACTTGAGTAAATTTCCAGTTGATTTTGTCGCTGAGGACAGCGGGTGCGTCCGCGACAAAGATCGCCGAGGACGGCCGCTGCTGCGTAGTGACGAACGACTTTCCATCTTCGGTCACGCTCAATGTTCCGTACTGGCTCAGGTCATTGGTGACCTTCACAGGCGCGCCCGCAGGATAGGGTAGAAACCAGAGTTGCCGGCGCATTCCATTGGATTTTTCGCCAGCCATAAACAACATGCCGGACCCGTTTGGCACCCACGCCAGCGCCATCACAAGACTGTTGAGGGGGAAATTCCTGATCAGATTCCCATCCCTGCTATAGACGCGAATCGCGGTGATCACATTTTTTGCGGTTTCGAAACCTGCGATTGCGATCAAGTCGTTGGCCGACCACGAGGGATCGGTAAACATTCCGTTACCGCCCCGCATGGCCTCATGGAAGATCAGCCGTTCGCCGCTGCCGTCGGCATTCGCGATCAGAATCTGGTCTTCGCCTTTGTCGCGGATGACGCGGCGATAAACCATGCGTTTGCCGTCCGGAGAAAACGCCGCTGCGCTCGCCACGTCGCTGACCATTTGCCGCGGCGTACCACCGAGAGATGGCACGCTGTACAGATTCATGTTGTTCGGGTTGGAAGGATCAGTGTGGGTGTAATAGAGATAATTCCCGTCGGACGTAAACGTCGCACCCGGTCCGAAGTCTCCCGCCTGCGGCGGCACTACCGTCACTTCGCTGCCGGTGGCCACCTGTTTGACCCGCAGGCTGCGTTCCCCTTCTCTGCGGACATACGCTACAAATCGTCCGTCGGGAGAAATGCTGGCGAAGCCCACGGCCTGGCCGTTTTCGGTGACGGGTTGAATGGTGAGGTTGCGCGTATCGATTCCAGGCGCGGGCTTCTTCAGGAGCTTGAAACTGCCGAACACAGCCGCAACCAGCAGGCCCAGAGCGATGATTGCCAGGACCGTAAGCTTGCCGCTCCTGGAACGGCCCTCGGGGGGAATCGACGCACTAGCTGATTTTGCAGCAGAGTCCGCGACGCTTCTCGAAGAAATCTGTGCGCCCCGCGCAATTCCGGAGGAAGTATCGGACGTTTCCGCGGCCACTCGTCCCGATTCCGTCTCCCGCTTCAGCCGCTTCAGATCGGCGCCCAGTTCAGAGGCATGCTGGTAGCGCAGATCGCGGTCTTTCTCCAGCGCCTTGAAGATGATCCGCTCCAGCTCTGCCGGGACATCCGAATTCAGCCTCACGGGAGCAGGCGGAGTTTTGTGAAGGATCGCGTCGACGATGTCGCCGGAACTCTGCCCGCGAAACGGCACGGTTCCCGTAACCATTTCGTATAGCGTCGCACCGAAGGAAAAGAGGTCGGTTCGAGCATCCAACTCCCGCCCGCGCACCTGCTCGGGAGACATATACGCCACCGTGCCCAGCATCGCGCCGGGACTGGTCAGGTGCTCCTCGGCAAGGAAATTCTCCGGGATTGTCGCGGTTGCGCCGTCGCTTGACCTTGTCGTCTGCGGGGTTACCTTCGCCAATCCAAAATCCAGGATCTTGGCATGTTCTCTCTTGGTCACAAACAAATTCGCCGGCTTGATATCGCGATGGACAATTCCGCCCTCGTGCGCGGCGTCGAGCGCGTCTGCAATTTCGATCGCGAGCGAGAGCACCGCCTCAATCTCCATCGGTTGCGTTCCGATGCGATGTTTCAGCGTCACGCCATCCAGAAACTCCATGGCGATGAACGGACGCCCGTGCTGGTCATCAATCTCGTGGATGGTGCAGATGTTGGGATGGTTCAGCGCCGAGGCCGCCTTGGCCTCGCGCTCGAATCGGCTCAGCGCCTGCGGATCGTTGGTAACTTCATCCGGCAGGAACTTCAGCGCGACAAAGCGTCCGAGCTTGAGATCTTCTGCCTTATAGACAACACCCATCCCGCCTCCGCCGAGCTTGTCGACGATGCGATAGTGCGAGATGGTTTGACCAATCACGATTTTCCCGCGTGCGGGTTGCGCCCTATCTTGTTGCGCCCTATCTTAAGGATAAAGTGTCTCGCCGACAAACCGCACGGCCTGGCTCTGGCCGCGAGAGTCTCCTTATAAACTTCGGGATTCTGATCCTTTTTCCGCCTTATAATCTCGCCCAATGACTGATTCCGCCGTACCCTTCGGCATTGATCGCCACCTTCTCCGCCTGGACCAGGATCCTTACCTCACTCTGCATTTTGTGATCATCTACGTGCGCGACCAGGAGCGCGCACTGCGCTTCTATGCGGACAAACTGGGCTTTCGGGTTGCGGTGGATCATACGTTTGAGAATGGACAACGCTGGATCGAGGTCACCCCGCCTGACGGCACGGCCAATCTTGGGTTGGCGCTCATTCAACCGGACGATGACGCCGGGAAACTGGTGCGCCCTGAGGCCCGTGTTTGGTTCGTTACCGAAGACGTGAACCGCAAATACGAGGAATGGAAGGCACGCGGGGTGAAATTTGAGCATCCACCGGAAGTTCCCGCGTGGGGCGGAATTCATACGCGCTTTGAAGATCCCGACGGCAACTCGTTCGGGCTTGCCGGCTTCGACGAACTGACTTCAACGATTGAGGCGCAGCGCCGCGTGCTGGCGAAGAAACATGAGGCCGAACGCCGTTCCGCACAGGAAATGGAGATCGCCAAGCAGGTTCAAGCCCGCCTCTTTCCGCAGATATACCCCGAAGCCAAGACGCTTGAGTATGCCGGGGTTTGTCTTCAGGCACGACAGGTTGGCGGTGACTACTTCGACTTCCTTGACCTCGGACGCCGGCAGCTTGGCCTCGTAGTCGGCGATGTTTCAGGCAAAGGAATTGCCGCAGCACTGCTGATGGCTAATCTGCAGGCCAATCTCCGCAGCCAGGGGGCGCTCGCCGTGGCGAATCCCGTGGGCTTCCTCCGCTCGGTGAACCGGCTTTTCTACGCCAACAGCGCCGACAGTTCTTTCGCCTCGCTTTTCTTCGCCATGTATGACGACGACTCGCGGCGGCTGCGCTATGCCAACTGCGGGCATCTCGCAGGACTGATCCTTCGCCGCGACGAAAGCTGCGAGCGTCTCTCATCTACAGGCACACTGCTGGGACTTTTTCAGGATTGGGATTGCTCCATCGGCGAATGCCAGTTGAATCCGGGAGATATGCTTGCTCTCTACACCGACGGCGTAACGGAAGCCCACAAGGATACCGGAGAAGAATTTGGCGAGGGCGGCCTAATCACCGCTTTGCACGAGCACGGATCGAGCTGTTGCCAGGCCGCCCTCGAAAGAATCACCAGCGCGGTGCGGGATTTTAACCCCGTTCACCAGCACGATGACATCACGTTGATCATCGCGAAGTGCCGATAATCAAAGGCCGAAATCAAGATCGGTAGCAAGGTCGTTCACCACAGGTTCGTACCGGACGTTGGGCGGCATCACTGCAAAATGTCTTCTCTCGTGCGTAATTCCTCCGCGCGTTTCAACTCCGCTTGCGCCTCTTGTTCTTTCCCCATATCGCGATAAGCCTGCCCCAGCAGATGATGGGTGGTCGCATTGTTCGGCTCCATCACGACGGCATGCTTCAGCGCCAGCACCGCCAGATCGTAGTCGCCTTTTTTCTCCAGCACCTTACCCATCAGAATGAAGGGCACGCTCGACGTAGCATCCAGCCGGATCGATCGCTGCAACAACTGCTGCGCTTCATCGAACTTCTGCACTCGCGAGTAGGCGTCGGCGAGCTTGTAGTAGGTCGCGGCATAAGCAGGATTAATCGCCAGCTCTTTCTGGAATTCGGCAATCGCCTCAGGCATACGCGACTTGTACATATACAGTTCGCCGAGCAGATAATGCACCAGCGGCAGTTTGGGATCGAGCGTGGCCGCTTTCTGCGCGTATTCTTCCGCGATCGGATCGAATTCCTGGCGCAGCAGCATGCGGGAAGTGAATAGATACGCCGCCGCCGAGTCTCCCGGCACGTCGAACATCTTCGCGAAAGCCCCCCGTGCTTGATCGTAATTCTTGGTCTGGATGTAACAAGTGCCCAGAATGTAGTAGCCATCAACGTTGGCGCGCGAAATCCAACCTTGCACTTTTTCCAGGAGCGGAATCGCCTCCGCTGGATGTCCGTCCGCGTAGTACGACATACCCAGCAACTGGACTGCTTCCTCATTTGCCGGATCTTCGGCGTTCGCCTTCTTTAAGTACTCAATCGCATGAAGGAAATCGCTCTTCTTGTAGTAGGCCGTTCCCAACTCAAGCGCCAGTCCCTTGGTCGCGGGATCTTTCGCTTCGACTGTTTTTAGATCGGCGACTGCTTCGTCGACCTTGCCCTGCTGCATCAGCTTGCGCGCACTGGAGAAATCGGTGGGCGAAGACGCTTGTGCCGCGGGTAAAGTTTGCGGGCCAGTCGCGGCCTGCGCAATGACAAATTGCGATCCCACCAATAAGGCACAGATCCCGCGGTGAAAGCGCATCTGGTGGCCCTTCTCTCGCGCGCTCCTGGCGTAAGAAGCGGGAACTTTCTCCGCCGAATCTTTACTGAGCATTCATCTCCCTTATTACAACTTCCAGGTTCTGTTTGGCAATCGGCTGGCTTGGATCCAGCACCAATGCATGCTCGAAGTGCGATTTGGCTTCCGGCAAGCGTCCCATCTCAGCCAGCGCCGCGCCTAGATTGGCCTCGACGGCCGCGTCTTTTGGTTGCAGCTTCAGGGCCGCGCCAAACTGTTCTGCTGCTGCCGCAAAGTCATTTTGCCCGGCCAGCGCGAATCCCAGATTGTAGTGGGCTTCAAAATAACCGGGCCGCGCCTTCAATGCCGCCCGAAGATAATCTGCCGCCTGCTCTGGACGCCCTGCCGCCACCAGCACCGCGCCCAGCGCGTTATTTCCGGTCGCGTCTTCCGGGTGCAACCGCACGGCGGCCTCATACTCTGAAATCGCGCCCCCCAGATCGCTCTTCGCCTGTAGCATGGCCGCCAGATTGTAATGCGCTTCAAAGTCCGCGGGATCTTTCGCTATATCGTGACGCGCCAGCGCTTCCTGCAAAGCCATCCGCGGATCGCCCTTCGCCCGATCGAAATTCACCGGCAACACTTGTAGCCACAAATGGCACATTTCGTCGCTCGACCGGTTGCCGCCCTTCACCCGCACCGGCGGGCGGTTCGGGTTCAATGGATTCTCCGCTGAATTGTCGTAAATGTAACGCAGGCTCACGGTGGTGCCTTTTGGCAGCCTCAGCGGGCTGGCATAGCGATACACGGCTTGCCAGTTCAGATTCCAGCCGGGAATATGGATCAGCGTCTTCTTCGTGCCGTCGGGAAACGTGGCCCATGCCTGAATGTCTTTGCCAAGATAGTGGGCGTGCGGATAGATCGCCAGCAGTTCAACGTCAACCGGAAAAGTGAAGTCGTCGGTGATGGTGAAATCTTTCTGCCCCGCGGGAATGTCCAGCTTTTCGTCGTCTTCCAATTGGATCAGCATCGGCAACTTCGTCGCGGGATGCGAAGTGAAATAAAGCCCGATACTCGGCTGGATCACCTCCGGTTTGCCTGATGGCTGAAGGTGCGTGTTCAGTATGAGGTCCGTTCCTTTGTCGAGGCGCAGCGCCATGCCTTCGGGCTCGACCGCGGGAACTGTCCCCGGCTTCCAGAACAGAAGATGACTGTCGGGATCGAACACGCGCGAGTCAATGCGGATCTCCATGCCCCCAAATCCTGCGCCGGGCGTGGCTTCGCGGCTGCGCGATGCCTGCTCGCGGTCCACAAGAATATTCGCATGATGCACGAACTGCTTGTCGCCCGGACGAATCTCGATTGCCTTCACCCATCTCGTCTCGCTGATCGGAACAGGAAAGATGAAATTCCAATACGTGTCCGTTCCTTGTGGCGGAAGATTCAGCGGCTTGCTCGCAGTAAGCACCATGTCGGGCTTGCCCAGCATCCAGCCCTCAATATATTTCGGTGGCGAAAGAAGATCGCCTGGACTGCCTTCCACTTCACCCTGCTCAACCCACCGTTGAATCAGGTTGATTTCCGAATCCGAAAGCCGCATCTCATCGGCGAACTTCAGCTCCTGCGGCTCCGGCAGCCATGGAGGCATCAAGCGCGAACGCGTGACATCCACAATCTGCCTCGCATGCTTCTTCACGTCAGAGTACGTGAGTAGAGAAAAAGGCGCGGCTTCGCCGGGACGATGGCAATTCGAGCAGGAATGAAAAATAATCGGGGCAACGTCGCGGTTGAAGGTGACCGTAGACTCCGGCGTTTCGGTGGGTACGCTGGATCGCGGGGCAGGCCGGGCGGCAAGCGGGACAACCATGCAAACAGCCGCGCCGAGCAACAGTATCCGGACGGCTCCGCGCACCGGAATGCTCATTCCAGGTCCGAAATGTAGCATCCCACTCCCCTGATTTCTTTCTTTGCCAAGGTCGCGCCCGCGGCCGCTGCGCGAATCGCGTCCTCCAATTCGTGCGTCGTCGGTGCCGACCGCGCGCGGGTCAAATCAACATACCAATCATCGATGCGGCCGTCATAGACCAGCTGCTGATGCTTATCGAATACCGCGACCTCGGGCGTGATCTGCACGCGTCCGAGCTTTACCAGGTCGCGTTCGGGATCGCGCAGCACCGGCAGGTCATATCCGAAATCGGCGACAGATGTTCGGATCGCCTGGGCAGTTTCACTTTTATCGGGATAGACGAGCCAAAAGGCAGCTTTGCCGGAATACTGCTCGCTGATGCGCTGAATGACGGGCGCGTAGCGTCCGGAGACCGGGCAATCTCGCCGAAGAAATACCAGCACCACAACTTTGCCCGCACTTGCAGCGAAGGGATTCACCGCGCGGCCTTCGAGATCAACTCCTGATTGCGCGGGTCCCGGGACAGCCCAACCGACCAGAGCCATCGACGCAAACAGCGCACAGTACCAGGGTTTCACACGCCACATAGTCGAGCTGCCGCCTCAACTCCTCCGATTCTATGAGCGTCCGGGGTGGGTGTCCATTCCGGCTCGCGACCAGATGCGCGGAAAAAGAAAACCAGTGCTGCGCCGGTAAGCGACGTACTCGTCGCCAAATTCCGATGTCAGGAGCGCCTCCTCGCGCATGGCCTTGCGTGAATGCGTCACCAGCAGGATGGCAACCGCCACAATCGCTCGCAACTCGCCCACAACCAACCCCGTGCCGATCGCCGCCGTCAGCATTCCGGTATATATCGGATGCCGAACAAAAGCATACGGCCCCGAGCGAATGATGCGATGGCCTTCCTTCAGCATGACGCTCGCACTCCAGAATTCTCCGAGATAGGATCGCGCCCAAATTGCAATCGCAGCGCCCAGGGTAGTCAGGCCAATCCCAACCCAGGCAATCTGCGCATTGAACGAAAGAGGGCGCCATCCCAGCAGGCGGATCGATGCCCGCGGGTCGAACAGCAAGAAGAACGCCACGAAAAGCGGCGCGATCGTTCCCAGTCGCGACGATCGCGTCTCCGCGGTCTTCGTGGCCCTCACCCGCAGCCAGGTGATCAGCCAGTAGACGCAGAAGGCGATCCACGGAATCATGTCGATCTGCCACAGCGTCAAGCCCTTCATCGCTTCCTCCGGCGATTCAGCGCCTTGGTGGTCCGTTGCAGGTGGCGGATCCATGCCCGCTCCATGTCGATCTGCTTTCGCATGTAACCAACCACTTCGCCGCCAAACTTTCCAACCCGGATACTAGCTTCGAGTGCCTCAAGCTTCAGGCCTCGTTTCTGAAGATAGGCGTCGCGCCGCGCCAGCACCGTTTCTCGCGCCTGTGGTTGGAGGGCCGGAAAAATCCCCACCCGCAAATGAAACGCGCTTTCCGACGCCGCATCTGCCTCGCTGAAGGCATTCAGCCGCTCGAACAGATTCTGCCTCCCCGCGGCTGTCAGCGAATACTGCCGGCGCGTCTGCCCGCGCTCTCCTGGGACGGTTTTCATCGTGACCCATTTCTGCCCCAGAAACTTTCGCAGCAGGGGATAAACGAGATTGCTGTGCAGGTTGTCCTGGCCCGCAATCCAGCCGGCTTCGCGCTTGAGCTGGTAACCGTACTTCGGGCCGTCAAGGATTATGGCCAGCAACAATAGGTCATTCATGACTGTGTCAATCTTGATCGAATACAAGAACCGATGTCAATACCAGCGCCGGCAGGTGCCCGCACAGGTCTGTCTCGAGCGGGATAACAACCCCCCAAATCCATGGCCTGCGAACCTAAAGCCTGACGCTGAGAACCTCACCTCCACTCCGCTACAATGTCCCCAGCATGATTGCCCACTTGCGCGGAACATTGCTGGCCAAGCATCCCAATCAGGCCATCGTCGAAACGGCCGGCGTCGGCTACGACGTCGTCATCACGGTGCCCACGTTTTCCGATCTGCCCGCCCTTGGCGCCGACATCGCGCTCCACATTCACACCCACGTCCGTGAAGACCAGATCTCCCTCTATGGATTTCTGCGACCCTCAGAGAAATTGCTGTTTGAAAAGCTGATCACCGTCAGCGGAATTGGCCCCAAGCTCGCGATCACGATCCTGAGCGGCATGGCCGCCGACGAGATGGTCGGAGCGATTCGCGGCAACGACATCGCGCGGCTCACCAGGATCCCCGGCATCGGAAAAAAGACCGCCGAGCGCATGGTGCTCGAACTGCGTGACAAACTGCCGGGGCCGACATCGCCTGCCGCGCCTGCGCCCGCCATGAATCCCACGGAGGAAGACGTGCTCTCCGCGCTGGTGAATCTTGGATATCAGCGCCCGGCCGCTGAAAAGGCGCTTGCAGGCTTGGCAAAAGCAGGGTCCGCCCAGACCTTCGACCAGATGTTCCGGGCTGTCTTGGGGCGGCTGTCAAAGTAGCCGGTTCCCCGTAGACAAGGCAGAATCTTTGCCTTCTGCGGCTGCGCCGTGAGGAACTTCGAATTGAAGCAATCTTGATTGCTTGAGTGATCGAAGTGATGGCCAAGTCGGACCGAGTTCCTGACCTGAACGATTCAAAGCGAGTCCCGGTTGTGAGGCCCAAAACCATCGACGAGCGCAAAATGGTGTTCTTCTCTGAGTGTACGCAGAGGTGTCCTCGAAAAGCGCTTCACACCGCCGACATCGTTAGGGAGGGATGTTGCACCGATCATTCTTGGGACCGGTTTTTACGACTGCCACTTCCAACAGCTTGACACCCCCGCAGCACGGAACATAATCTTGCGTGAGCCTTGGGGCAGGCTACCCTGTTTTTTGTACGAACCACCTACCGGTCCCGGCTTTCTGCTTACACATTTCGAATACCGTTGAAACCCAGGTTCGATTCCTTGAAGGAGAGATTTCCATGAAAATCCACATTGCCCGCGTGGTGGCTGCATTCTGGCTGCTGGTTCTTCCACTAACTTCACTCACCTTGGCACAGGATAGTGCAGCGGTTCCTCCAGCTTCTACGAACTTCTGCATCGCGACAGCCGGCGGCTTCGGCAAGGGTGGCACAACTTTCGTCGCGCCAACCTTTACTGTGCCCGCGAAGAATAAGTGCACCGCGTGGTCGGGTTGGACGAAGACCGCTTCCACGGTCATCTTAAACACGAGCGGTGCCGCATGTGTTTCGAGCACTGGTAAGACGATGACGGTCAGCGTTTTCAGCCTCGATCCGGATTTCTTTGGCACGACTGCCGCAACGGATTACATCGCGTTGACCCGGGCATCCGCATCGGGATCGTTCACCGGTGGCTCAGACACGGGTTCATTCGCGGGAAGCGCAGCCCAGCTAACCTGCACGACCAGTCTGTTGTCACTCCCTGACAGCCACGACTAACCGGAGTCATGTACCGTTCCATGAGACATGGCGGTGGGCGGATCTGCTTCTTCACTCGCACTTGGAGTGATGATGAGGCAGGTACGCCCACCGCATAATTCCCGCAGGTTCTGGGCGCAATTCTATTTTCCGATGCAGAAAGTGCTGAAGATCAAATTCAGAATGTCGTCGGTCGTGGTCGCGCCGGTAATCGCATCGAGTGGGCGCAACCCGCTGTAAAGATCGAGCAGTAACATCTCGTGTGGGATCTTTCCTGCGACCGCATTCTTCGCCGCATCCAGCGCAACCAATGAATCCTTGATGAGTCCCTGATGCCGGATGCTGGTCACGAACCCCGGCTCGGCTTGCGCGCCCGCCGCACCACCGATGTGCCCCAGGATCGCGGCGCGCAGTTCTGCGACTCCTTCTCCGGTCAAAGCCGACGTAGAAACCCGAATGCATGTCCCCCAATCGCTTCGGGTGGCCCACTCAAGCCCGTTTTTGGCTTGAGTGAGATTTTCTTCGGTCTTCAAGTCGCTCTTGTTCTCGACCACGATCACCGGCCGCGCCTCAGCATGGCGTAGCAATTGCGTGTCGGATTCTGTCGTCTCTTGCGAAGCGTCCACCACCAGCAGCACGAGGTCTGCGTCGGCCAGGGCCTCCATCGATTTCTGAATTCCAATGGACTCCGCCTCATCGAGCGCCTGCCTGATTCCGGCCGTGTCCACGAGCTTGACTGGAATGCCGCCAATGGCAACCGTCTCGCTCACCAGATCGCGCGTCGTCCCCGGCGTCGCCGTCACAATCGCCCGCTCGCGCTCCACCAGTCGGTTAAACAAACTCGACTTGCCTACATTCGGCCGGCCAACGATCGCCAGAGTCAACCCTTCGTGCACGATCTTGCCGTAGGCGAAGCTCGTCGCGAGTTGTTCGAGCGGAGCGCGTGTTGCGGCAATGTGCTCCAATATCGATGCATCAGGCATCACCGACACATCGTCATCGGCGAAATCAACTCCCGCCTCCAGCAGCGCGATCAGTTCGACCAGCTTTTGTTTGACAGGCTGCAACCGCCGCGACAGCGAGCCCTCCAGCTGTTGCGCCGCAACTTTCGCCTGATACAGCGTCTGCGAGTCAATCAGATCACGCACCGCTTCGGCCTGCGTGAGATCAAGGCGTCCGTTGAGAAATGCGCGCATTGTGAATTCACCCGGTTCGGCCAGCCGCGCCCCCGCCGCCATACTAAGCTCGACAACGTGCTCCAATACGACAGGCGATCCGTGCGCAGAAATCTCCACGATGTCGTCGGTCGTATAGGAATGTGGCTTGACAAAATAAGTGACCACGACTTCATCTATGCGGGATGAATGCTGCGGCGGAGCAGGCCGGACAAGCGGGACAGCCGGCCCCGCCGAGTGAAACTCGGCAGTTTGCCCCGGTTCCACCAGTTCCCCAAAAATGGCCTGCCCCGGTTCCAAGGGATGCTTCAAGCGCAACATCGGCCGGGCGATCTCGACCGCCTGCGGTCCCGCCAACCGCACCACGCCGATTCCTCCCCGTCCCGGAGGTGTCGCAATCGCGACAATCGTGTCGTCCAGATTCACGCGGCGATTGTAAACTGGTGGGGTGGTGAGTCGTGAGTCGTTCGTCGCTAGTCGCCGGCAAAAGCTCTTGTCATCCGTCAGTAGAGGGCCGTGGCCATTCCGACGACGCGGCAGTCGTCATTCCGACAACACAGCATTTGTCATTCCGACGACGCGGGCATTTGTCATTCCGACAACGCGGCATTTGTCATTCCGAGGAGCGCAGCGACGAGGAACCTGCTGTTGGCCGGCAGCGCCGCAAAACTCGAAGTAACCAGAAAACTCGATTGCAACCTAGGACGACCAGCGACGACATCGCAACCAAGGAGCCTAAATTGTCTGTAGCCGACGATCTGCTAGCCGCCAACGAAATGTTCGCCCGCAGCTTTGATCTGGGCGACCTCAACGTTCGTCCCCGCCGCCACGCCGCCGTGCTCTCCTGCATGGATTCGCGCATCCTGTTCGAGCATTGCCTGGGCCTGCGCCCCGGCGACGCGCACATGATCCGCAACGCGGGCGGCATCGCTACCGATGACGCAATTCGCTCCCTGCTTGTTTCCCACCATCTGCTCGACACGCAGGAATTCATCATCATCAATCACACCGACTGCGGTCTGCTCAAAGTCAAGGAAAATGAATTGCGCGCTGAATTGGCCCGCAAGATGGGAACCGTCGCGGCCGAACCCGCGCACTTCTATGCTTTCGACGACCTCGAAGCCAACGTCCGCCAGCAGGTAGCGAAAGTGAAATCGCACCCGTGGATTCCGAAGCAGATTTCTGTGCGGGGATTCATCTACGACGTAAAAAACGGAAAGCTGACGGAAGTCCGCTAGAACCGATAACTCCTGCCCCCGGTCCACCGAGAGCGGCGGTGATGTCGTTACAGTTCCAGATACCGAAAGCCGCGACGACTACTCCATTGCGTCGCGCATTCTCTTCCACGTGACATCCAAAGTCTCAGGCAAAACGCGCGTCTCGCCGACCACTGACATAAAGTTCGAATCCGCCACCCAGCGCGGCAGCACGTGCATATGAATATGTCCGGCAATCCCCGCCCCTGCCGCCTTCCCGATATTCATTCCCAGGTTTATTCCATCCGGACGGTAAAGATCTCGCAGCACGCTTTCCATCCGCTGTGAAAGCGCGATCATCTCATTCGCGGCTTCCCCCGGCAGCTTCCGCAATTCGTCAAGATGCGCATAAGGGACGACCATCACATGCCCGGGCGTATAGGGATAGGCATTAAGAATGACGAAGCAATGCTCGCCGCGATGAACGATGTAGGTCTTCGCATCGTCCTTTTCCTTCGCAGCATCGCAGAAGACGCACCCGCCCGATTTTTCGGGGGAAGAAACATACGCATACCGCCAAGGCGTCCACAGATAATCCATAGCAGGGGAGGTTAGCAGATGCCGCGCAGAGGGAAAACCGGGGTGACTGCGAATATCTCCGCGGACCGCCGATCATGTGCCCCATCCAGCGAGCCCTCGTCACTGGGGACCGCCGGCTTTGCCCCGGTTTTTTCGGAATTGAAACCTGCCTGTAACATGCGCCGTCTTAGGCGTTTGACACTGTTCGCGCACGGTTGCTATAGTCGAACAGTTCCCATTGGACGCGGGTTCTCTGTAATACGTCCGACAGCTGGGATTGTCCAAGCTCACTCGCCAGGGTGGGCCCACCACAACCAAACGACTCGTCCAGCAGTCCGCAGCGCAGGTCCCGCACCGATTATCAGAGAGGCATAACCTTGCTCGACGAAACAACGATCGACGACACCACCGTCCGTCATTCCGATTCTTCCTCCGCCGTTGCGACAGAAGCCGAACCGACTGCTGCCGAGCAGCACAACCCCTCAACCGAACACGAACTTTCACAATCGTCCGCAGCCGGCGAAGATTTCGCCTCGGCGCTCGAGACTTTCACTACCGAAGCCGAAGAGGCCGTCAGTGACGATCGCGTGATCAAAGGCACCGTCCTCAAGCTCACGGGCACGCATGTCGTCGTCGACATCGGCGCGAAATCGGAAGGCCTGCTCCCGCTTTCTGAGGTCCTCGATCACGAAGGCAAGCCCAAGTTCAAGCCCGGCGACGAAATCGACGTGATGCGCGACAAGAGCGAGACCGAGGAAGGCTACATCGGCCTCTCGCACCAGAAGGCGCAGCGCATTCATGCCTGGGAAGAAATCGAGAAGTCCTACAACGAGAAGAAGCCGGTCAATGCCGTCGTCATTGACCGCATTAAAGGTGGTTTGACGGTCGATATCCTCGGAGCCCACGCCTTCCTGCCCGGCTCTCAAGTGGACCTGCGGCCGGTGCGCAATCTCGATGGCATGAAGGGCCAGACCATCGAAGTCGCCGTGATCAAGCTGAACAAGAAGCGCGGCAACATCGTCGTCTCGCGCAAGGAACTACTTGAGGGCGAGCAGAACGAGAAGCGCTCCAAGACCCTCGAACATCTGGAAGAAGGTTCGGTCCTGACCGGGGTCGTAAAGAACCTCACCGAGTACGGCGCGTTCGTCGACCTCGGCGGCCTCGACGGCCTGCTCCACATCACCGACATGTCCTGGGGACGCCTCACGCATCCCAAAGATCTGGTGAACGTCGGCGATCAGATTCAGGTCAAGGTCCTGAAGTACGACAAGGACAAGCAGCGCGTCTCCCTCGGATTCAAACAACTCACACCCGACCCGTGGCTCGATGCCGAACATCGCTACCCAGTCGGAGCGCACGTCTCCGGCCGCGTCATCAGCGTCACCGATTACGGAGCCTTCGTCGAACTCGAACAGGGCATCGAAGGCTTGGTTCACGTCAGCGAGATGACGTGGTCGAAGCGCATGAAACATCCGTCAAAGCTGGTCAACGTCGGCGATCAGGTCGAGTGCGTGGTGATTAACGTCAATCCGACAGAACGCCGCATTTCGCTCGGCATGCGCCAGCTCGCGGCCAATCCCTGGGACTCTCTCCACGAGAAATTCCCCGTCGGTATGACGGTCGAAGGACGCGTCCGCAATCTAACCGACTTCGGCGCATTCATCGAAATTGAAGACGGCATCGACGGCCTGGTCCATGTCAGCAATCTGAGCTGGACCAAGCGCGTGAAGCATCCTTCGGAAGTTTTGAAAAAGGGTGATCGCGTCAAGGCAATCGTTCTCGCCATCGAGCCCGACAAACGCCGCCTGTCGCTCGGCGTCAAGCAATTGCAGCCCGATGTCTGGGAATCTTTCTTCGAGACCCATCATGTCGGCGACGTGGTCCACGGCAAAATCCTGCGGGTCGCCGCTTTCGGAGCGTTCGTCGAGATTGCCGAGGGCGTCGAGGGCCTCTGTCACAAGTCGGAAGCGGTCGACGGCAACGGCCAGCCCATGCATCTGGAACCGGGCCTCGAGCACGAGTTCAAGATCATCAAGATGAGTCCGGAAGAAAAGAAAGTCGGACTCAGCATCCGAGCGGTCGGCGAAGAAGCCTCGCGCTCGGAAGTCGAAGCCTACAAGCAGCCGGTTTCCAGCACCAGTTCCACGATCGGCGAACTGATCAACTGGAAGCGCGCCAGCAACGAAGGCAACTAAAGCAGCTTGTGTAGCGGCGGACGCATTCGTCCGCCGCTTTTTGTTTTTGGGATCCAACTGCCGCCGAAAAGTGAACATGTAGGGACAGCCGCCCTCGGCTGTCCGGTCGAGCGCAGCTCGAGCTTTTGGTGGAAGAGCGGCGCTTCAGCGCCGCGTTAGCCGGCGAAAAGGCAGGGCTTCAGCCCCGTGGTGTTCCACCCGCGCCCTGTTCTAGAATCAAACGTTTGCCCATCCTCATCTGTTCTTATTAGTGAAGGAGCAAGACCTTGCCCGAAACCGTCTATGACATCGCCATCATCGGCAGCGGCCCGGCGGGATACACCGCCGCCATCCGCGCCGGGCAATATGGCCTGAAAACCGCGCTGATCGAAAAAGACAACGTCCTCGGCGGCACCTGCCTGCACGTCGGCTGCATCCCGACCAAGGCACTTCTGTTCAACGCAGAACTCTGGGACCATCTGAAAGAAGCGAAGGAATTTGGCATCGAAGGCGTAGACGCTCGCAAGCTAAACTGGGCCGCCATCCAGGACCGCAAGAACAAGATCGTCACCAAGCACACCAAGGGCCTCGACTTCCTGATGAAGAAAAACAAAGTCGAAGTCATCCGCGGATACGGCAAGCTCACCGGCCCTGCCCAGAACGGCGTTTTCACCGTCGAAGTTTCGAACGACAACAAGGCGAGCCACATCAAAGCGAAGAATGTGATTCTTTCAACGGGCTCCGAAGCCCGAATGATTCCCGGCCTCGAAGCAAATGATCGAGTCCTGACCAATATCGAAATCCTCAGCCTGAAGGATCTTCCAAAATCGCTAGTGATCGTCGGTGCGGGAGCAGTAGGCGTCGAATTCGCCTCGATCTACCGCTCTTTCGATTGTGAAGTAACGATCGTAGAAATGCTGCCGCGCCTCGTTCCCGTCGAAGACGAAGAAGTTTCGAAAGAACTCGCCCGCGTCTATCGCAAGCGCGGCATCCACTTCCACACCAGCGCAAAGGTCGACAAGGTAGAAAAAACGAAATCTGGCATTGCCGTAACCATCACCGCCGAAGGCAAGCAGCAGAAGATCGAAGCCGAAAAAATCCTGATCGCGATCGGCCGCAAGCCGCGCACGCAGAACCTCGGCCTGGAAAAAACAAAAATCAAGCCCGACCGCGAATTCATCAAAGTCGACTCCTGGATGCAGACCGCCGAACCCGGTGTCTACGCCATCGGAGACATCGTCCTCGGCACGCCGCAGTTAGCGCACGTCGGCGCCATGGAAGGAATCTGCGCCGTCACAAAAATCGCCGGAAAGCCCGGCAAACCAATCAATCCCGAGCACATTCCCGGCGCGACGTATTGCCACCCGGAAATCGGCAGCGTAGGCCTCACTGAAACCAAGGCCCGCGAAGCCGGATACAACGTAAAAATCGGCAAGTTCCCCTTCACCGCCAACAGCCGCGCCAGCATCGTCGGCCAACACGAAGGCTTCATCAAAATCGTCAGCGACGCCGACTACGGAGAAATTCTCGGCGTCCATATCATCGGCCCGCAGGCAACGGAACTGATCGCAGAAGCAGTCGTGGCCATGGAACTTGAAGCCACAGTAGAAGACTTAATGTGGACAATCCACGCCCACCCAACGCTGGCAGAAGCCATGCTCGACGCGGCAAATAGCGTGTACGGATTGGCCATCAATGCTTAATCAACCACGGAGGCGCGGAGACACAGAGAAAAACATAAAAGAGTTTCTCGCTGACTCTGTGTCTCCGTGGTGAAATGATCTTGGTTGATCCGTGTGAATCCGCGCAAATCCGTGGCCAAAAGATTTTGATCTCGATCCTCCAACTCGGCACCGTTGACTACGCCACAGGCCTCCAGCTGCAAGAACAACTGGTAGCCCTGCGCAAGGAAGACAAAATCGGCGACGTCCTGCTCCTGCTGGGGCACAAGCCAGTCATCACGCTGGGCCGCAACGCCAAAGCCGCCAATATCATCGCCTCAACTGAACTGCTGGCCCAGCGAGGCGTCGAAGTCTTCGAATGCGACCGCGGCGGCGACGTCACCTTCCACGGCCCCGGACAAATAGTCGGCTATCCGATCTTCGACCTACGTGGTTTTCCCAGCTCTCAACCATTGTCATCCCGAGGGGAAGAGAACGATTCGAAGAATCGTTCTCTGGCGTCGAGGAACCTTGGGGTTGCTCGCAAGCACCTCGGCGCCGTCGACTTCATCCGCCGCCTGGAAGAAGTCCTGATCCGTACTTGCGCCGACTTCACGATCCCCACAAAGCGTGTCCCCGGTCTGACAGGCGTTTGGACCGATCCCAATACTTCGTCAGAACGTGACTCTTTGTCATTCCGAGCGGAAGAGAACGATTCGAAGAATCGTTCTCTGGAGTCGAGGAGCCTGCTGTTCGCTGGCGCTGGCACAAACCCCGAGGCCAAGCTAGCCGCCATCGGCATCCACATCTCGCGCTTCGTCACCTCCCACGGATTCGCCCTCAACGTGAACCCCGACCTCAGCTACTTCAACCTGATCATCCCCTGCGGCATCACATCAAAGCCCGTGACCTCAATGCAACAACAGCTGAACAAGCCGCTCGAGCTCAACTCAGTAGCGGAATCCATCTCCCGCAACTTCGGCGTCGTATTCCAATCTCAGGTCCTCTGGGTC
>DASXDY010000048.1:0-7162 GCA_036490405.1 Candidatus Sulfotelmatobacter sp.
ATCGGCAGTCCGGTTGTGCTCGTCGATCACGGGATTCACTTCGACGATTTCCATGCTCAACATGCGTCCATGGTCGGCAATGATTTCCATGGCAAGGTGCGCCTCGCGATAGGTCGCGCCGCCGCGCACCGGCGTGCCCACTCCAGGCGCGTCCTCGGGATCGACCCAGTCCATGTCGAGCGAAATGTGATACCCGGCAGTGCCGCGTCCAGCCATGCGCAGGGCCTCCTCCATCACCGTGCGCATGCCGCGCTCGTCAATGTCGCGCATGGTGAAGACGCCGATGCCGGCCTTGCGGACATTTTCT
This sequence comes from Candidatus Sulfotelmatobacter sp., assembly GCA_036490405.1. Taxonomy (GTDB): domain Bacteria; phylum Acidobacteriota; class Terriglobia; order Terriglobales; family Acidobacteriaceae; genus Sulfotelmatobacter. Next base: position 308 of record DASXDY010000048.1, read on the forward strand.
TTCTCGACCGAGTCGATGTCGCGCACGCCGACCAGAACACAGTTTTCCGGCGGCACCTTGGGAGAGAAATCGAAAATGTTCGCCAGATCGCCGGGCCACAATCCCATCAGCGCGGCCAACGGCATGCCGTGGACATTTCCGCTCGGGGAGGAATCGGGCGTGTTGATGTCGGTGTGAGCGTCGATCCAGATCAGCCCGACGCGCTGTTTCTGGCGACGATAATATTCGGCCACACCCGAGACTGTGCCCGCAGCCATCGAATGATCGCCGCCGAGCGACAAAGGCACCTTTCCCGCCTCAAGCGTCTTCACGACAAGCTCAGCGTGCTTTGTACAGGTCGCGGTAATTTCTTTGAGATATTTCGCGTTGGCTGCGCCAGAATGCTTTTGCTCCGCAATTGCAACCGAGACGTTGCCGCCGTCCTCCACTTCGTGGCCGAGCGCTTCCAGCCGCGCCTCAAGGCCGGCCACGCGGACCGCAGACGGCCCCATATCCACCCCGCGGCGCGACTGGCCCAGGTCAAGGGGAACGCCGATGACGCGGATTTTTCTGCCGTTAGCAGCTGTCGTCATACTGTTTTGGTGATTCTTGGAGGGCGATTCACCGCCGAGTTCGCAGAGAGCGCCGAGTCGGGAAATTCATTCACGATTCGCTTGATTCCATTCTCCAAGACTCGCACGTGGAAATTGATGATGAGGCCCACACGTTTTTCAGACAGTCGCAAATATGAAAGTAGCTGCGCGTCATGAATCGGTGCTAGCTGTTCGATCGCCTTGATTTCAACGACAACAGAATCTTCGACTGCAAGATCAAGCCGATATCCACAATCGAGTTTTACTTCTCGGTAAAGAACTGGGAGCGGCTTTTGCTGTTCAAGTTTCAATCCGAGTTGACGCAATTCATACGCCAGGCAAACTTCGTAGGCTGATTCCAGCAAGCCGGGGCCTAGTCGCTTGTGCACTTCGATTGCAGCACCGATGATTCTACGAGTAATCGCGTCAAGTCTATCCTTCTCGTCCATGATTCTGTTCTCTCGGCGTTCTCTGCGTGCTCGGCGGTGAAATCTCCTATGGATAAAGTCTATACAGCATCCTCGGAAACGGAATCGTCTCGCGCACATGCTCCAACCCGCAGATCCAGGCTACGGCGCGCTCGATGCCCATGCCGAAGCCTCCATGCGGCACACTGCCGAATTTCCGGAGATCCAGATACCACTTGAATGCTTCTTCCGGCAGGTTGTGCTCATGGATGCGTTGCAGCAGCAATTCGTGCGAAGCCATACGCTGCGAGCCGCCGATGATTTCTCCGTAGCCTTCGGGAGCGAGCACATCTACGCACAGCGCGAGGTCAGGACGCTGGGGATCGGGCTCCATGTAGAACGCCTTCACCTTCGCCGGATAGCGATGCACCATCACCGGCTTGTCGAACTGCGCCGAGAGATAGGTTTCGTCGGGCGAGCCCAGATCGCCGCCCCATTCAAAATTCGATTCCAGCGCGCCCTTGGCGTGGCCTTCCTGAAGATTTTTCACTGCATCGTCGTAGCTGATCCGCGGAAACGGGGGCTCGATTTTTTCTAGCTTCGAAATATCGCGGCCAATAGTTTGCAAATCAGCTTTGCGCCGTTCGAGACAGCGCTTTACCAGAAAGCTGATAAGTCCCTCGGCAAGTTCCATGACATCGTCGAGCGTGGCATAGGCGACTTCCGGCTCGACCATCCAGAACTCGGTCAGATGGCGCCGCGTTTTGGATTTCTCTGCGCGAAACGTCGGGCCGAAGGAATAAACCTTGCCCAGCGCCATCGCCGTCGCTTCCACGTACAGTTGACCTGACTGCGTCAGGAACGCCTGCTCGTCGAAATAATCGACGGGAAACAGCGTACTCGTGCCCTCGCATGCCGCGGGAGTAATGATCGGCGGATCGGTAAGCGTGAATCCGCGATCGTCGAAGAAATCGCGCGCCGCCTTGATGATCTCCGCCCGCACGCGCAGAATTGCCGCCTGCCGCTGCGAGCGCACCCAAAGATGCCGGTGCTCCATCAGGAAATCGGTACCATGCTCTTTGGGCGTAATCGGATATGGATCAGACTCAGGCACACGCTGAATGACCTGCACATTCGCCACATCGAGTTCGAATCCGCCGTGGGCGCGCTTGTCGGCGCGGACTTTGCCTTCGACGATGACGCTCGACTCCTGCGTCAGCGTCTTGATCGCGTCGAATACTTCGGGCGCAACCGCATTCTTGGGCACAACGCCCTGAATAATTCCCGACCCGTCGCGAAATTGCGGGAACAGCAACTTCCCGCTTTCGCGCAGGTTATAGAGCCAGCCGCGGATCGTGACCGACTGGCCGTCATGCTTGCCGATTTCTGCGATAGTCGTGACTTGTGACATGGTAAGAAAACTTATTCACCGCCGAGCGCGCCAAGAGCGCCGAGACAACAAATCATGTTCTTTTTTTCTCGGCGCTCTCTGCGATCTCGGCGGTAAACGACTTTATGCAGTCTCCAGTTTCTCGAACACCCCAGCCAGCTTCTCCAGCGGATTTCCCGCCTCGTCCTCGCCCAGTTCCAGCAGCAACGGAGGCGTCTGCGGCGCCGAACGCAGCAGTTCCATCGCTTCCTTCCAATTAATTGTTCCCTGCCCCGGCCACAGGTGCGAGTCTTTGTCCTTCTTATTGTCGTGGACGTGCGTCGAGCGAATGTAATTCCGCAGGATCTCGAACGCTTCGCCCACCGACCCCATGATGTGCGCATGTCCGAAGTCGAAGCACACGCCAACATCATCGAAATGGGCGCTGCGGATCATTTCCACCAGCCGGTCCGGCGTCGAAAGCTCGTTGGGAATGTTTTCCAGCAGAATCCGCACCCCCAGCGGCTTGGCAAACGCGCGCAGGTGCTCCACCGAGGTCATGGCATCTTCAAACTTCTTCTCGCTGAAGTCCTCGTTCGGTGTGCCCAGATGCTGCACCAGGAAACGGAATGGAATCTGCTCGGCGATCTCGAGAGCGCGCTTGATCTCATCCATCGCGTCCACCCGGCTGGCGCGATCGGTCGACGCGATATTGATCGGCGGCGACCCGGCGCGTCCCCACTCGTAGTCGGCGTAGAGGGGCGCATGCACTGAATTCAGCGGCACGCCGCTGCCCTGAAACCATTCCGCGATTTCCTTCACGTGTGACTTGCGGTTGGCGTAGTCGATATGCTGGCGGGCAGCGAAAATCTCGATCGCCTGCACGCCGGAGCGCACCAGGCCGTCAAGAATGCCCGGATGCAGCCGCTCTTTCACAAACAGATAAGTTGAGACCGCTCTCTGCATAGATGTATTTCTAATTTCGAATGACGGTCAATTGTGCGATTGGGTGATCGAGCCATTGAGCCATTCAAAATGCTCCAGATGCCTTTCAATCGCTCGATCGCAAATCGCGCAATCGCCCAATGCCTTTTAGTATCCCATAGCCTTGCCGTTACTGTTCCGCATGTCGGTCGCACCCAGGCGTTCGCCGGTTTTTTCATCGATCGCGATGCACTCCGCGTCGCTCCAATAGGGCGATTCGCCGTTCGGGCCCAGGCCGATCTGAATCTTGTATCCCATTCTTCGCAGCAGGCTCAGCGTATCGGGTGAAGTCCACTTCTCGACGTTCACCACGTCAGGCAGCCACTGGTTATGGAACCTTGGCGCGTCCACAGCTTCCTGAATATTGAGTCCGTAATCGACCACTCCCATCAGAACGTTCGCCACGGTCGTGATGATCTTCGAGCTTCCGGGCGAACCCAGCACCATCACAACCTTGCCGTCGTGGACAACAATCGTGGGAGTCATCGACGACAGCGGCCGCTTCCCAGGCCCGATCGCGTTGGCAGCGCCCTGAATCAATCCATCGGCATTGGGAGAGCCGGGCTTTGCCGAAAAATCGTCCATTTCGTCGTTGAGTAGGAATCCCAGCCCGTCGGCCGTCACCCGCGATCCGAACCAGTCGTTGATGGTTGTGGTCACGGCGACAGCGTTGCCTTGCTCATCAACGACGGAATAGTGCGTGGTGTGATTTCCTTCATGCGGGGCCGCCGGCGGATGGAGATCCGCATACTGTTCCAATTCGCTGAAGATCGCAGGCCGCTTCAGTTCCCTGCTCGCGCTGGCACGGGCTGGATCGATTCCCTCCCGCCACGCCGCCGCGTATTTCTTGTCGATCAACTGCGCGACGGGGACCTTCGAAAAATCCGGATCGCCCATAAATTCCGCCCGATCGAAAAACGCCCGCCGGAACGCCTCGACCGTGTAGTGCATCGACTCCGCCGACCGGCTCTGCATTTTCTGAAGATCGTAGCCTTCCAGAATGTTGAGCGACTCAATCAGCACCGTCCCGCCCGACGACGGCGGCGGCGAACTCAACACGTCATATCCGCGATAACTCCCACGCACCGGCTCGCGTTCTTTGACTTCATAATTGGCGAGATCGTTGGCAGTAATCAGTCCGCCGCCTTTCTGCATCGCAGCGGCCAGTTCACGCGCCAGCGAACCATGGTAGAAATCGTCGGGATTTTGAGAAATTCGTTCTAGGGTCCGCGCCAGATCGGGCTGGCGGAAAATCTCTCCGGGCTTGTAGAAGTCGCCGTTGCGCTGAAACACGCGCCGAGATTCAGGAAAATCCGTCAGATGCCGGTCATGGAAATCCTCCGCTTCTTCCCATGTCAGCGCGTGACCGTCGCGCGCCAGCTTGATTGCGGGCGCCATCACCTGCTTCAGCGTCAACTTGCCGTATTTCTTTTCGGCATAGACCAGGCCCGCGACCGACCCGGGCACGCCGATGGATTTGTAGCCAATCTCGCTCGCGCCGGGAATCACATTGCCCTGCGCGTCCAGATACATGTCGCGCGTCGCCGCCGCCGGAGCCTTTTCGCGATAATCGAGGAAGTGCGCCTTGCCATCGACCATGCGGATCAGCATAAATCCGCCGCCGCCAATATTCCCCGCGGGCGAATGCACGACCGCCAGCGCAAAACCCGTGGCAACAGCCGCATCGACGGCATTTCCGCCTTGCTGCAAAATTGCGACTCCGACCTGTGACGCCAGAGCATGCACAGTCACCACCATGCCGTGCTTCGCTGGAACCGGCTCGGTGGAAGCCGCAGCAGGAGCCGCCGCCAGCGCGCAACCTAACAGAAACAAAATGAATGATTGCAATCGAGATAACATGCCGGGTACGGGTGAACTTGTCGATGTGACGATGACCTTTGAGGCTAGCCGAGCCCGGCATCCCAGTCAAATCATCTTCCCAAAAACGCTATTTCTTCGTGGAACCTCGGGCATGGCTCCTTTTCCTTGCAGGCTTCCGCGCCTTCGATTTCGGTGCTTTCGCCTCCACCATTTCATACGACTGGCCAATCAAACTTCGCATTTCGTCACTTCCCAGCGCGCCCAACCGGTCGAGCATCACCCACTTATAACGGCCGACGTAGGGTGCCGGAGCGATATCCTCGCGTTTAATCAGCTCCGAGAAAGTTTCCTGTGCACTTGAAGCAGAGCCGTGCGCTGTCCAGCGACACAATGGCAAAGATCTTCCCGCGGACCTTGAAGCACAGGTCATCTCCCCATTGCAGGTTTTCGCCGGCCCCGGGGAACGCGAGGCAGAATTTGCGGATTTCATCCACGTTCATGGAGAGGCTCTCCAGTGCATTTTCAACGCAGACCTTTCCGCCTGACCGCAGCAAGCCGTTATTCTGCTATATTTCGCCCGAGGCCGCTTCATGGACATTCACGGCGTCGCTCCCCTCATCCAGGTCTTCGATATGCCAACCTCGCTTCACTTTTACCGCGATGTGCTCGGCTTCACCGTCTGGAGCACGTCTTCCCCGGGAGATAACTGCGATTGGGTCGGACTGCGGCTTCATGGCGGCGAGGTCATGCTGAACACTGCGTACGAATCAGGCTCCCGCCCCGCCGCGCCCGATCCCGTGCGCATCGCTGCCCACAATGATACTTGCCTGTTTTTCGGCTGCGAAGATCTCGACGGAGCCTACCACCACCTGCGTGCCCATGGCGTGAATCTCAAGCCGCCGAAGGTCTCGCCCTATGGCATGAACCAGCTCTGGTTCAAAGATCCCGACGGATATGGAATCTGCCTGCAATGGCCGGCCAACGAGAAATGGCACGCCGAGTGGGTCAGCGTCTACGGCATCAGGGCGAAAACGTTACGTTAACCGTCTGCCGGCCGTTCAGTGTTCAGCGCTTAACGGTCGGCGGCCGGTCAAGCAAGCGTTGCAATTCCTGTTTCACCGCAGGCCATTCCTCCCGCAGGATCGAATAGCGCACCGAGTCCCGCGGAACAAAATCCGCGGCCATGCGGTGCGCGCGCAGAATTCCTTCCCGCTTCCCGCCGATCCGCTCCAGCGCCGCCTGCGAACGCTGGTTCCTCGCGTCCGTATGAAAGCACACGCGCAAGACCTTCCAGTCTTCGAACGCGTGCGCAAGCATCAGGAACTTGGCCTCAGTATTGACGCCAGTTCGGACGGCCGAACGCGCCAGCCAGGTGTAGCCGATCTCGCACGCATCCGGGACCCTCCGTCCATCGGACGAATGGCCGACAGGCCAGGCCCAGTATTCCAGGTTCCAAAACCGCGTCGATCCGATGACAGCGCCATCGCTCGCTCGCACAATCGCGAACGGAACCGCGGTGCCGGCATCTCTCCAGGCCAGTGCGGTCTCGACGTACTTCCCGGCCGCCGCAATGCCCTGCGGTACCGGACTCCAGCGATAAAGCTCCGCGTCGCCAACGGACGCGGCAGCTAATTCTTCGATGTGCCGATGATCAAGCGGTTCCAGCCGAACAATCTTGCCGTGTAAAGTGAAGCTTTCCATG
>DASXDY010000088.1:0-12972 GCA_036490405.1 Candidatus Sulfotelmatobacter sp.
GTCGGAGCGTACCGCCGAACAAGTGGTAAACCACCTCGACGAGCGACAGCTTGCCGATGTGATTTACGAATTCGGAGAGGAAAGGAGGTCGCGGAGAATCGCCAGAGCCATTTGCCGGTCGCGGCCGATACGCACTACTGCGGAATTAGCAGAGATCGTATCAGCCGCGGCCCGGCCAATGAATTCTGAGCAGAGAAGAATTCATCCCGCGACGCGAACCTTTCAAGCTCTTCGAATCTTCGTAAACCGCGAACTGGACGATCTGAAGGCGCTGCTCGAAGCAGCGCCGCGGATCCTGAAGCCAGGAGGACGCGTGGTGGTGATCAGCTTTCACTCATTAGAAGATCGCATCGTGAAAGACGCGCTGCGCGAAGGCGCGCACGACCATTACTACAGTTTGCTGACCAAGAAACCGGTAACGGCATCTGAAGAAGAGAGCGATCGGAATCCGCGGGCAAGAAGCGCGAAGTTGCGGGCAGCGGAAAAAGTTTAGCTCCGGAAAACCTGCCGGAGTCCCGGCATTAGCTGTAAAGGCGGTGCCGGGCAAGAGATCAGGTAAAGCAAAAGGCGGACGAAGATCCGCCGGAAAAAGCTGAGAGCTGACAGCTGCATTTAAGGGTTCCGTGGTAGGAATCCAACTCGAGGGCAGGGAATGTACACGGGCACACTGATTAACGATCTGATGGCAACGGTTGAACTGGTTCGCAATCACACCGAACAGCGGCAGGTGGCTGAAGAACTGCATCAGATCTACACCATGCAGATTCCGGTCAACAACGAACAGATTCTGACGGGGGCGGCGTAAATGGCGGCAGCGGCGGCGGTAATGCAGGGTGCGGTTCCATCGGCGGAGCGGCGTTCACTGTGGACAGGCACGCCGGAGATTTACTTCTCGAAACAGATCGACAACTCGCGTCTGGTGAAAGTGGAAGACCCGCGCCGCAATCGCGAGATGAGGTTCTTTGTCGGATCGCTCGCCTTCCTGTTTCTGCTGGTGTTCACCTACACCTGGCAGCACTTCAAAGCCATCGAATACGGTTACCAGATCGAGCAGGCGAAGCGCGAGCTCAGTAACTTGAACGACGTAAACCGCGAGTTGCGCCTGCAAGACGCTTCGCTGCGCGATCCCGAAAGGATCGACATGCTCGCGCGCCGCATCGGCTTGGTTCCGCCCGAGCCGGGACAGGTGATCCGACTGGATAACGCGGCCGCAGACGCGCAGGGCCCCGTCATGGCCAGCAACATCCCGGGCATGGCGCTCGGCCGCTAAAAGTTCGGCAGGTCCAACGAACTTGTCGTCTACGTGCGTGTCATCAACGTAATTGTCATTCCGAGGAGCGCAGCGACGAGGAACCTGCTGTTCTGCCGGCAAAAGCAGAAGAGCAGATCCCTCCTCCGCGTTTTCTCAACCATGGCAACAGGCAGGGAATCGTGACATCTTCTAACGCCGCTTCCGGCAGACTCTCCCGCCTCCGCTTTCTGGGAGGCATTCTTTTTCTCTGGTGCCTCGCGATTTGTGCGCGTCTCGTCTATTTGCAGGTTTTCAGCTACGGCACATTCGCCAAGCAGGCCGGACATCAGCAGCAGCGCGAAATTGTGCTCGACGCCAAGCGCGGGGTCATCTACGACCGGGCGGGGCGCGAGCTGGCGATGTCGGTGCTGGTTGATTCCGCCTTCGCGGTGCCCAGCGAAGTCAAAGATCTGCCGACGGCAATTTCGCTGATTACCCGCATTACGGGGGACGACTACAACGCTGTGCTCGCCGACTGCCGCGGCCACAAGACTTTCTGCTGGGTCGCCCGCAAAGCGAATGACGAAACCATCCAGCGCATTACGTCACTGAATCTTCAGGGCATTCATCTTCAGAAAGAGCCAGAGCGCTTTTACCCAGCCCGCGAACTCGGCGCTCAGGTGCTCGGTTCGGTAGGGATGGATGATTCGGGTCAGAGTGGCATCGAGCACGAATTCGACAACGAACTCAAGGGCAAGCCGGGAAAGATGTTCATCTCCGTCGATGCGCGGAAAAAATGGTTTTCCGATGTAGAAACCCAGCCCGATCCCGGCGACAACATCGTCCTCACGATCGATAAGAACATTCAGTACGTCGCGGAGAAGGAACTGCAGCAGGCAATCCTCGACACCAAAGCAATTGCGGGCACGGTCATCGTCGAGAACCCGCATACCGGGGAAATCCTGGCGCTGGCCAATCGCCCGACATTCAATCCCAACCTGCATAAACGGATCACGCCAGACGTTCTTACGAACCGCGCTGTGAGCTACGTTTATGAGCCGGGGTCGGCGTTCAAGGTGGTCACCATCGCGGCCGCGCTCGACGAAAAGGTCACCAACCCGAACGAAATCATCGATTGCCAGATGGGAGCGATCGTCTACAACGGCATGCGCATCCGCGACTCGAAAGCTCACGGTGCGCTGCCTGTGTGGGGAGTGCTGGCCGAATCCAGCAACGTGGGCACAATCAAAATCGCGCTGCGCTTGGGCGAAGAACGCTATTACAAATACATTCGCGCCTTCGGACTCGGGCAGCAGACCGGCATCGAGCTTCCGGGCGAGACTCGCGGAATCACCAAGCCTCCGAGCCGGTGGTCGAAAGTTTCGATCGCCGCGATATCGATCGGGCAGGAAGTTGGCGTCTCGCCAATTCAGCTTTCCGCTGTGATTTCGACCATCGCCAACGATGGAGTTTACGTTGCGCCGCGCATCGTCACGGGAACGGAGCCTCCGCAGGCAGGTCTGAAAACCGTGGCGTTCCATCCCGCCGAGGGACGCCGTGTGGTCTCGGCTTTCACCGCCGCCGAGATGCGCTCGATGATGCAGAAGGTCATTCTCGAAGGCACCGCGCGCCGCGCCGCGCTCGACGGATACAGTGCAGGCGGCAAGACCGGCACGGGGCAAAAGATCGATCCCGCGACCGGGTCATATTCAAAGACCAAATACAACGCCACGTTTGCGGGATTCGCTCCGCTGAACAATCCCCAGGTGGTGGTTGCCGTGATTCTCGATTCGCCCATCGGTCTTCACCAGGGCGGGCAGGTCTCCGCGCCGGTGTTCAAGCGCATTACGCAGCAGGTGCTCGAGTACATGCATGTGCCGCACGACCTGCCGCTGAATACGAAAAATCAATTGCTGCTGGCGCAGTCCAAGATAAGAGATAAGGACCTGGACGATGACACCCCCGACCACCCAGGCGAGCCGCTGGAAACCGCGGAAGTGAACACGGACGAGCCGGCGACCGCAAATGTCGCGCGAGCACCCCGGCCCGCGGCTGCTGGTGGCGAAGGCAAAGTTGTGCAAGCTGCATCGCGTGAACCGATTGCCGAAGACCTGACGCCCGTGACGGCTCAAAAGCCGGACGCGGGAAAGGCCGATCAGTCCAGGCTTCCAGCGACGGGCACAGTAGTCCTCGACGTTGAACAGGGCGGCATCGAGGTCCCATCATTCGTAGGCAAAACCGTCCGCAGCGCCGTCGAAGCCGCGCAAGACGCTGGCCTCGAACTCGAGCCCGTGGGCAGCGGCGTAGGCCGAAGCCAAACTCCAGCCGCCGGATCGCACGTCGCCGCCGGGGCCCGGGTGACGGTACAGTTCGGGCGATAAGATCAAAATCTCGACCAAAGAGGAACACAGAGTTCCAAAAGAAATTCCAACTGTGATCCTTTGTGTCCTCTGTGGTGAAGCCGTTGCGTTTGACCCGCCGAAAAACCGCGTGTTACGGTAATCAGTCCGGCATCTAATCCACACCATCCGGCAGCCAGCCATTGCTAGCTGATTGAGGTCGAGATTGTCTTCGGTTGAGGCGCCCACCATCATCCGCAAAACCGCGCTGAACGCCGTCCATCGCCAGATGGGCGCGAAGATGGTGGAGTTCAACGGCTGGGACATGCCGGTCGAATATCCCGCTTCGATCGGTTGCGGAATCATCAACGAACATATGGCCGTTCGCACCGGCGTCGGCATCTTCGACGTCAGCCACATGGGCGACATCCGCCTCGCCGGGCCACAGGCGCTCGCCGCCGTGCAGCACATTTCGATGAACGACGCGTCGAAGCTGGCCATCAACCAGGCGCAATACTCGGCCTTGTTATATCCGAATGGAACGTTTGTGGACGACGTGATCGTCCACCGACTCGGCGAAGACGAATATCTGCTCGTCATCAACGCGGGCACGCGCGAAAAAGATTTCAACTGGGTGCGCGACAACACGCGCAAGTTCGACTGTGCGGTCGAAAATTTGTCGGATGACTTCACGCAGATCGCCATTCAGGGACCCAAAGCGGTCAACTTGCTGCAAAAGCTGACCGACTCTGACTTGAGCGCCGTGAAGTTCTATTGGGTTACGCTCGGCAATCTATGCGGCATGCCGAATATCCTGACGGGGCGCACCGGCTACACCGCCGAAGACGGATTCGAAATCTACATTCCTTCCGATGAGGAAACCAGTGTCCGCGTTTGGAATGAAATCCTCGCCGCAGGCAAAGAATTCGGCGCAGTCCCGTGCGGACTAGGCGCGCGCAACACGCTGCGCCTCGAAGGTAAGCTGCCTCTCTACGGGCACGAGATTTCCGATACGATCAATGTCTGGGAAGCCGGACTCGACCGCTTCTGCAGGATGGAGAAGCCGGGGTTCATCGGCCGCGAGTCGCTGGAAAAGGCGAAAGCGTCTGGTGTGAAGCGAACTCTGGTGGGCTTAGAAATGACCGAGCGCGGCATCGCTCGCGACGGATTTAAAGTGCTCAACGAAGCGGGCCACGAGATCGGCTACGTTACCAGTGGATCCCCGGCTCCGTTTCTGAAGAAGAACATCGCGCTGGCGTATGTCCCGACAGAACTGGCCGCAGTCGGCACGAAAGTGAAAGTAGAAGTTAGAGGACAAGGTGTGGCGGCAGTGGTAGTCCCCACGCCGTTTTACAAGCGCCCGAAGAAGTAGAGATTTAAGCTAGAAGCTAGAAGCTAGGAGCTAGAAGCTTTCTTATGCCCTACCCCACAGATCGCAAATACACCAAAGAGCACGAGTGGATTCAGGTTAACGGAAACTCCGCGACCATCGGCATCACCGATTACGCTCAGCAGTCGCTGGGCGACATAGTGTTCGTTGAAACGCCCAAAATCGGTGCCGAACTGACCGCTGGCAAGACATTCGGTACGGTTGAGTCGGTCAAGGCCGTGTCGGACCTGTTCGCGCCAGTGTCTGGCACGGTGACGGAAGTGAACGCCGACTTGGCGACTTCGCCGGAAAAAGTAAACTCCGACGCCCACGGCTCGTGGATGCTGAAGATGACGCTGAAAAATCCCGGCGAGTTGGACGGCCTGCTTTCGGCGGCAGATTATGAGAAGTTTGTCGCAGAAGAAGCAGGCCACTAAGAGCTCGATCCGCAACGAAACAGGGTGCCCCACCCTTCGCGGCTTTCGAAGGATGGGTATTCGTGAGGCCGGAATCTTAGGATCCGTAAACTGCGTCTAATAATGTTCCTATGAGATATCTCCCCAAATCTCCCGCCGACCGCGAAGCCATGCTGAAATCACTCGGCCTGCGCTCGGTGGACGATCTCTTTGCCCCGATTCCCGCCGAATACCGCCTGGCTCGCGATCTGAAAATCCCGCGCCAGATGGCGGAATCGGAAATCGTCGACTTCTTCCGCCAGTGCTCGCGCGAAAACGGAGAAGGCCACACTAGCTTCCTCGGCGCCGGAGCCTATTTTCACTACCGTCCGGTCATCATAGACTCGCTGATTTCGCGCGGAGAATTTCTCACCGCCTACACGCCCTATCAGGCGGAGATCTCGCAGGGCACGCTGCAATCCATCTTCGAATTTCAGACCATGATCTGCGAGTTGACCGGCATGGAAGTGGCGAATGCCTCCATGTACGACGGCTCAACCGCCGCGGCCGAGGCCGTGATGATGGCCGTCCGCCTCACCGGCCGCCGCTCGGTCGTCGTCGCGCGCAGCCTGCATCCGGAGTATCGCGAAGTCCTGGCGACCTACGCCACGCATCAGGGCATGCCGCTTTCGACCGTCAATTTTGGAGCCGATGGCGGCGTGAACCTTAAAGAGTTGGCGAATACGATCACTTCTGAGACGGCTTGCGTCTTGATTCAGTCGCCAAACTTCTTCGGCACTCTTGAGGATGTCGAGGCGATAGCCGATCTCGCGCACAGAAACGGTTCGATGCTGGTCGTTTCGATCGCAGAAGCAGTCTCGCTCGGAATCGTCGAGCCGCCGCGTCAGGCTGACATCATCGCGATGGAAGCCCAGTCGTTTGGTGTTCCGCTCGGCTTCGGCGGTCCTTACTGCGGCGTGATCGCGACCCGCGATAAAAATGTCCGCCAGATGCCCGGCCGCCTGGTCGGACAGACTGTCGATAAGCAGGGCCGCCGCGGATTCGTCCTCACCCTCGCAACCCGCGAGCAGCACATCCGGCGCGAGAAGGCGACTTCGAATATCTGCACCAATCAGGCATTGGTCGCGTTGATGGTCAACATCTTTATGAATGTCTACGGCAAGGTTGGCCTGAAAGAATTGGCCAAGCAGAATCTTGCCAAGACGGCATACGCGGCGAATCAGTTCTCGAAGCACGGCAAGTTGCTCTTCAGTGCAGCTCCAAGGTTTAACGAGTTCGTGGTCGAAACCAGCGAAGATCCCCATGCTATCAACGGGCGTCTGCTTGGCCACAAGATTGTCGGCGGATTGCCACTGAAAAAGTTCTATCCCGAGCTCGGCAACGCGTCGCTCTGGTGCTGCACGGAAATGACGACACGCAGCGCAATTGATACCGCCGCCGGACTCATCGCCGAGAGCGAGCGCTCCGTGCGGTCGGCGAAAGAAGAAGTGGAAGAGGTGGCGCGATGAAGCACGAGACCCGCAAAGCCTCGCTCCAGGTCAATCAGAACGAGGGATTGATTTTTGAAAAATCCTCGCCGGGGAAAGCAGCCTGGAGGCTGCCACCGCTCGATGTGCCGGAAGTCGATACCGCGGCACTGCTCGGTTCATCCGAAAGAAAAGACCTGGGCAACATGCCCGAAGTGAGCGAGATCGAAATCATCCGCCACTTCACGCGGCTCTCGACCTGGAACTACGCCATCGATCTCGGCATGTACCCGCTCGGATCCTGCACCATGAAGTACAACCCGCGTGTCAACGAAGCGGTTGCGCGCGTAGAGGGCATTGCCAACGGCCATCCCTACCAGCCGGAGAAAATTTCTCAGGGCGCCCTGCGCATCATCAAGACGCTCAGCGAGCAACTGATCGAGATTACCGGCATGGACGCGATCACGCTCCAGCCCGCCGCCGGCGCTCACGGCGAAATGACCGGACTGCTGATGGTCCGCGCCTATCATCAATCGAAGGGAAACGCTCGCAAGAAAATTCTGATTCCCGATTCCGCGCACGGCACCAATCCCGCCACCGCGGCAATGGTCAACTACGCAGTCGAAAATCTGAAATCAGATTCTCGTGGCATGGTCGACATCTCTGCTCTTGCCGCGCAGATGAACGAAGACGTCGCGGCGCTGATGCTCACCAATCCCAACACGCTCGGCGTCTTCGAGCAGGACATTCACAAGATCGCCGACATCCTGCACGCCAAAGGCGGCCTGCTCTACATGGACGGCGCCAACATGAACGCGCTCGTCGGCAAGGTGCGCCCCGGAGATTTCGGCGTCGACGTCATGCACCTGAACCTGCACAAGACGTTCTCCACGCCGCACGGCGGAGGCGGCCCCGGGTCAGGCCCGGTCGCCATCAAGAAAATTCTCGAGCCGTTCCTGCCGACCCCGGTTGTCGTGACCAAATCCGACGGTACACTGGGCTTCGAATACAACCGCTCGCAATCCGTCGGACGGGTGCGTGCTTTCTACGGAAACTTCGGCATGTTCGTGCGCGCCCTCGCCTACATTCAGGCCAACGGCCCCGACGGCCTGCGCCAGACCACCGAAGACGCAGTGCTGAATGCCAACTACATTCGCAAAGGGCTCGAAGGCACCTACGACCTGCCCTATGAAACGCCGAGCATGCATGAAGTAGTTTTCAGTGATAAGCGGCAGGCAAAAAAAGGCGTCCGCACCATGGATATTGCCAAACGCCTCATCGACTACGGATTCCATCCGTACACCACAGCCTTCCCACTTATCGTGTCCGGAGCGCTCATGATCGAGCCCACGGAGAGCGAATCCAAGGAAGAGATGGACCTGTTCGTCGAGGCGATGAAATCAATCGCCGCAGAAGTGGAAGAAGATCCGCAGACGGTGCTCGACGCGCCGCACTCCACGCGAGTTTCGCGCCTCGACGAAACCGCGGCCGCTCGCAAGCCCGTCCTGCGCTGGAAGCCCGAGACAAGAACTGAGAACTGAGTACTGAGTACTACCCAACCTCCGGTGACTTTGGTTACATAACACCCCTGCCGCGCACGCGAAAGCACAGCATTCCCTGTGATTAAATTCAAATATTGCCCGCGAATCCACAAGAAACTCTCTTCGCGTCTCCCCAAAAGCGCAACACCGTTGTGTGCCTCGCGCTGGTCGTCGCCACGCTCGCACTCTACAACCCGGTCAATCAGAATCCGTTCATCAATTGTGACGACCCGAGCTACATCACAGGAAATCCGTACATTCATGACGGCCTGAACTGGACCACGATAAAGTGGGCGATGACCTCCACCGGGCAGGCCGGCTTCTGGCATCCGCTGACGTGGCTCTCGCACGCGCTCGATATTCAGCTATTTCATTTCAATCCCGCCGGACATCACTTCGTCAGCCTGCTGATACACAGCCTGAACGCCGTATTGCTTTTTCTCCTGCTGATCTCGGCCACAAAGCGTATTTGGCCAAGCGTGATTGTCGCCGCATTGTTCGCGCTGCACCCTTTGAACGTCGAGTCGGTTGCATGGGCGGCGGAGCGCAAGAATGTCCTGTGCACATTGTTTTTCCTGGCGGCAGTCGGCGCTTATGGATGGTACGCCTCGCGTCCGCACTGGAAGCGTTATCTCGCAGTTGTCGTGCTCTTTGCCTGCGCGCTCGCCTCCAAGCCGATGGCAGTCACATTTCCGTTCGCGCTTCTATTGCTCGACTACTGGCCCCTGGAGCGCTTCGGGCGGACGGGCGAACCCACTGAATCCTGCGCACACCAACTCTCATTCGCGACCGCTGCCGCCGAGAAAATTCCGCTCCTCATCCTGTCGGCGCTCACCTCTTACGTCACGGTAATTGCGCAACACGCCGCGGGCGCGACGCGTTCAACCTTGCAGATTGGCATGGCCTCCCGCGTATCGAACGCGGTCGTGGCCTACGGGGCCTATTTGTGGAAGCTGCTCTGGCCGGTTCATCTGGCACCGGTCTATCCTCATCCCGGAAATTCGCTTCCGACATGGCAGATCGCGATCAGCCTCGTTGCACTGGCTGCTATCAGCGCCATCGCGCTACGCTCATCGAAGAAGTATCTTCTTGCCGGTTGGCTCTGGTTTCTGGGAATTATTTTTCCCAGCATCGGCCTGGTGCAGGTCGGTGATCAGGCCATGGCAGACCGTTTCGCCTACATCGCCGAGATTGGAATCCTCGTAGCGGTCGTCTGGGGATTGGCCGACCTGTTCCATGCTCGCCGCGTGCCAATCACATGGCGTCTGGTGCCAGCCGTGGCCGCGCTCGCTTTCTTTGCAGCTTTCACGCACCGCCAGATCGCCTACTGGCACAGCAGCTACGATCTGTGGACGCACGCTCTCGCCATCACAGAAAACAATTTCGTTGCGGAAGATAATCTCGGAGGTGCGCTGCTTCTACGCGGAGAAGTCGAGGCGGCGTATCCGCACTTCGCCTCCGCTTCGCGAATTAATCCCGAAGACCCGATGAGCCGGAGCAATCTCGGCGCCTACGCCCAATCGCACGGCAACTTTCAGGAAGCTCTCATCCAATATGGCCGCGTGATCGCCCTGACCTCTGATCCGGGCCTGCTGGCACAGGTCTATGCCAATCGCGGCGCGGCGCAGCGCGAACTGGGCGACGATGCCGCCGCGCGCCAGAGCTTCGAAGCGTCGCTTCGCCTCAATCCCAATCAGTTCAACGCGTGGCTGGGTTTGGGATTGTTGGCGGAAAAGCAAGGTGGCTACCAGGAGGCAGCCCTCGATCTGTCCAGATCGGTCGGACTCCAGCCTTCTGCCCAAGGGTATTTACATCTCGGCCGTATATTTTCACATCTCAATCGCAGATCCGATGCGATGGTTGCATATGAAAACGCATTGAAGGTCGATCCCGATCTCACCGAAGCGCAGCGGGCCACCGCCGCGCTCCGGTAAGCGCGAACTTCCGTTATTGCCGCATCTTGTCGCCCATCGCTCCGCCGGTAATGTCCACCGAGGCACGGGTTGAGTCCCAGTCGATATGCATCACGCAACCGTGGCCTTCCTTGGCGTAAGAGATCGTGAAGTTCTCCATCGGCGCCGACAGCTTCGAAACTTTCATATCGACGCGCACGAGTTCATCGCTCTCATATTTGTACGGGATGCCCCACTCGCCGGTCTTCTTGTTGATGATCAGCTTCCAGCCGTCGGCGTTGGGGACCGTGAACAGCGTATAGCTGCCGGCCGGAACGTGCTTGCCGCCCACCGTGACATCGGTGTCGGTCACGAACGTCGTCGCCTCGTTTGCGCCCGTACGCCAAACCTGGCCGTAAGGGACGAGATCGCCGTAGATCTTGCGTCCTTTCATGCGCGGGCTGGAGTAATCGGACTTGATACTCTTTCCGCCGCCAAGATCGCAGGTCGCGGAAGCGGCCGGACTCGGCCGGCTCTGGGCAAAACATGCCGCCGCGACGGCGAAGATGAAAACTGTGCTCAGGGCGATTTTCTTTTGCATGGTTTCTCCTTGAAGGTCTTATTAAAAAATTGACAGGCGCTCCAGAAACATTGGACGTTTGAGGATGGATTTGGTCAGCCGCCCATTATGCGCCATGCAAAGCCGCAGTTACAATCGAGCCATGCCGGTATTCGATGAAAAGCAGGAAGAACTGGAGCGCTACGAGACCATGATGGGTGTTCCGCGCGGGCGCCTTGCCGTCACCATGGACGCTATCACCGATGCCATGGCCCTAGTCGGCCAACACGGCGTCTACTGCCAAAGCCAGCGCCAGTTCGGCAAACCCGCCATGGACATCCAGATCATCATGAAAAGCCTGACGGATGCGAAAGAACTGATCCAGAGCGTGATGGAAGAATTGAAGGACAAAACCTAAGATCTTTCACCACAGAGGACACAGAGGCTCACAGAGAAAATCATAGAATTCCTCTGTGCTCCCCTGTGTCCTCTGTGGTTAAGGTTTTGTTCGTTACGGCCTAACCGTTACCATGGCCACGCCGTGCGGAGCCACGCGTGCCGAAAACTTCCCTGACATCTTTCCTAAGTCTTTATGCGCCCAAAGATCGCGTACCGAAGCGCTCAAGCTGCCGGGATAACCAATCTCCTCCCACGTCGCGGAAATTTCCTGCTCGCCAGTTCCGCGGTTCAACAGCACGACGGCCCGGCTGCCGTCTTTAAGCTGCTTCGACCACACCTCCGCATCGCCGTTCTTCGCCACCCGCGTGCCCTCGCTTCCAAGCGCATCCTGATCGATGGCGATTACTTCCTTGTTCGTCAGAATGTCGTGAATCTCCGGACGCATTGTGCGCAGGTCGTTCCCCGCGATTAGCGGCGCAGCCAGGATCGCCCAGAGGCTGAAATGTGAGCGATATTCCACATCCGACATGCCGCCATTGCCAACTTCCAGCATGTCAGGATCGTTCCAGTGCCCCGGCCCGGCGTAAGACTGCAATCCGACCTGCTGATCGAGGATCGCCAGCACGCCATTCGAACAGCAACTGCCGTCGGGCCACTTTTGCTGCTCGCCCCAACGATCCTGGATATCGCCGGTCGTGCGCCACAGATTTCCGCCGACCTCTTTGCCCCAGAGCCACGGCTTGGCGGTGCCCCATTCGCATATGCTCAGCACGATCGGTCGTCCGGCCGCGTCGAGTGCCGCGCGAATGTTCGTATATGAGGCCCTCGCGTCCTGCGTGCTGGTGTGGCACCAGTCATATTTCAGATAGTCGACGCCCCACGCCGCATACTGCACTGCATCCTGATACTCGTGGCCAAGCCCACCGGGCCGCCCCGCGCAAGTCTGCGTGCCTGCGTCGGAATACACCCCAAACTTCAGGCCAAGCGAGTGAATGTAATCGCCAACCGCCTTCATGCCGTGAGGAAAGCGTTTCGCGTCGACCACGATGTTCGCATTCGCATCGCGGCTCACCTGCCAGCAATCGTCGATGTTGACGTAGACGTATCCCGCGTCTTTCATGCCCGACTTTACCACCGCGTCGGCCATCTCTTTGATCATGTCTTCGCTGACATTGCAGCCGAATTTGTTCCACGAGTTCCATCCCATGGGAGGAGTAGGCGCAAGCCCGGCAGAAGGAGACTCCGCGAAAGCGGCCGAGACGAAAAGTAGAGAAAAGAAGACGGCAGAAAGAAAATGCCTCGTTTTCATGGGAAACGTTTTACCAGAATTGAAGCCGGATTTATAGCAAGGTCTCTTGGCCAAGGATCGGATGCCCCATTTCTCGCGCGCACTTTTGCGCGAGAAGTGGGGCTTTTTCAGGAATCCATTTACAATCCCGATTGCTTGGTACTGGGTCAGTTTCAATTCCCACAGGGGTGAGCTATGATTAGCGCCCCTAAGCCGCGTTCAGTTCCTCGGCCAAAATCCAAGCGGCTCCCTTTGGTGAAGTGCATGACGATCACAGTAGGATTCGTGTGTTCCAACGGTATTGTACTCGGCGCAGACAGCCAAGAAAGTCACGATGGCAGTGCGTTAAGACGATCTGTAACCAAGCTGACCGCTTGGCCGCCGCTGGATAGCCTACAAGGAAAATCCCCAGACCGAAGGGCGCTATTCACTGGATCGGGCGACTCGCAACTAATCGACAAATTGATTGAAG
>DASXDY010000003.1:0-7148 GCA_036490405.1 Candidatus Sulfotelmatobacter sp.
CGGACCATCCGTCGCGGCGACAACGAGAATGCCGCCATCCATCTGCGCCGCGCCCGTGATCATGTTCTTGATGTAGTCGGCGTGGCCCGGGCAATCCACGTGCGCGTAGTGCCGGTTCGCCGTCTCGTACTCGACGTGCGCGGTCGCGATTGTGATTCCGCGCGCTTTTTCTTCCGGAGCGTTGTCGATCGAGTCAAACGACCGGAACGTGTTCTTTGGATTGTGCTTCGACAGAACCTTGGTGATCGCCGCCGTCAACGTGGTCTTGCCGTGGTCGATGTGACCAATCGTCCCGACGTTGCAGTGCGGCTTTGTCCGATCAAATTTTTCTTTCGCCATAACTCAGCTCTCTAGCTCCTAGCTCTTAGCTTCTAGCTCAAAACCAAATCTGCTTCGCCGCCGCCTGATTTCTCGTAGTATGCCCCGAGAAAGTGCTCTTTCTCAATCAACCGCTCCGAGCGAAGCCACTCTTCGAAACTCTCAAACTCTGCCTGAAACCGTGCCCGGAAAATCTCGTAGTTCCGATGCCAGCTCCAAAAATCTCTCACTCAATACTGCCGGGCCTCCGCAGACTCACACCAAACATCCGTCAGCAGATACCCGTCAGCCTCAGACAGCAATCTCGTCCAGGTGCCACCCAAACCAAATGCCGCTTCAAACTCTGCCCGCCGGCCGGCCGTGACCCAAAATCGCCGATCGATCACAAACTTCTGGTCCCCGAACCGCGGGGCGTGCAGTCATTTCGTCGTCCCTTGCACCTTGGCGATGATTTCCTCCGCGACGGAACGCGGAGCCTCCTCATAGCGCGCAAAGTGCATCGAGTATTCCGCGCGACCCTGCGTGGACGAGCGCATGTGCGTCGCGTAACCGAACATTTCCGCCAGCGGTACGATTGCCTTGATTACTTGCGAACCGGCGCGATGCTCCATACCTTCGATCCGTCCGCGGCGCGAACTCAGATCGCCCATGATTGCCCCAGCGTAATCTTCAGGGGTCACCACTTCCACCGCCATCACCGGCTCGAGCAACACGGGCGAAGCCTTGCGCGCCGCTTCTTTGAATGCCATCGAACCCGCGATCTTGAAGGCCATTTCGTTCGAGTCCACATCGTGATAGCTGCCGTCGTAGAGCGTCGCCTTGACATCGACCATGGGATAGCCCGCGATAATGCCGCCTTCGAGCGCCTCGCGAATGCCCTGATCGATCGGCTTAATGAATTCCTTGGGAACCGATCCACCCTTGACGTCATTGACGAATTCGTAGCCCAGGCCCGCCGGTTGAGGATCGAGATAAATCTTGGCGTGACCATATTGGCCCTTGCCGCCGGTCTGCCGGATGTACTTGCCTTCGGCTTCGGCGTGCTTGCGGATGGTCTCGCGATACGCAACCTGCGGCTTACCGACATTGGCCTCGACCTTGTACTCGCGCATCATGCGGTCGACGATGATTTCCAGGTGCAACTCGCCCATGCCGCTGATGATGGTCTGCCCGCTGTCGGGATCGGTGTGGACCTTGAATGTCGGGTCTTCCTGCGCCAGCTTCGAAAGCGCCAGGCCCATTTTTTCCTGGTCCGCCTTGGTCTTGGGCTCCACGGCAACCGAAATTACCGGAACCGCAAACGTGATCGACTCCAGCGCGATGGGATGATCTTCATCGCAGATCGTGTCGCCGGTCGAGACGTTTTTCAGGCCGACCGCCGCACAAATGTCCCCCGCGAGAATCTCGCTGATTTCCTCCCGCTTGTTGGCATGCATCTTCAACAGGCGGCCAATGCGCTCGGTTTTAGTGGTGCGGACGTTCCGCACCGAGTCGCCGGTCTTCAGCTGTCCGGAGTACACACGAATAAAAATCAACTGGCCGACGAAAGGGTCTGCCATGATCTTGAATGCCAGCCCAGAGAACGGCTCTTTATCGTCTGCCTTGCGAACCATCGGTTCGCCATTGTCGGGGTTCGTACCTTTGGTTTCGCCTACGTCGAGCGGGGAGGGCAGATAGTCGACAACCGCATCCAGCAGCGGCTGTACGCCTTTGTTCTTGAACGACGTTCCCACCACCACCGGGAACACCTTCAATTCAATGGTCGACTTGCGCAACGACTTCTTCAGCTCCGCGGCGGAAATCTCTTCGCCTTCGAGGAACTTGTGCAGCATCTCGTCGTCATTTTCCGCGATGGTCTCAACGAGCTGCGCGTGGAACGCTTCCGCCTTCTTTTTCAGTTCAGCGGGAATTTCGTCTGTAACGTATTCCGCGCCCATGGTCTCGTCTTTCCAGATGATCGCTTTCATCTCGATCAAATCGACGACGCCGACGAACTTGGCTTCCTGTCCGATGGGAATCTGGATCGCGACCGGCTTGGCACTGAGGCGCTTGCGGATGGTATCGACGGCGTGCTCGAAGTCAGCACCCATCTTGTCGATCTTGTTGATGAAGCAAATTCTCGGAACGCCGTATTTATCGGCCTGGCGCCAGACTTTTTCCGACTGCGGCTGCACGCCATGAACCGCGTCAAACACTGCGACTGCGCCGTCAAGCACGCGCAGAGACCGCTCGACTTCAGCCGTGAAGTCGACGTGGCCGGGAGTGTCAATAATGTTAATGCGAATATCGCGCCAGGTGCAGGTCGTCGCCGCGGACGTGATCGTAATGCCGCGCTCCTGCTCCTGCTCCATCCAGTCCATGGTCGCAGTGCCTTCGTGGACCTCTCCGATGCGATGCGTCCGTCCCGTATAGAACAGGATGCGCTCGGTCGTAGTGGTCTTACCGGCATCAATGTGGGCCATGATGCCGATGTTTCTGCAACGCTCTAATGGAACTGTTCTGGGCACGACGCTCTAGCTTCCTTCTGGGCTCCAGCTCTGTTTCAATTTAGTAATTTTGTAATCGGGTAATTTGTAATTTAGAAATCACCCGTTTTGAAAAATTACAAAATTACCCGATTACAAATTTTCAAATCCCCTACCAGCGGTAATGCGCGAACGCCTTGTTCGCTTCCGCCATGCGGTGCACATCTTCTTTCTTCTTGATCGCCGCGCCTTTTCCGGTGGCGGCATCGAGCAATTCGTTCGACAACTTGTCGATCATGCCCTTCTCGCCGCGGGCGCGGGCATAAGTAATGATCCAGCGAATCCCCAGCGACGTTCTCCGGTCGGCATTCACCTCGACCGGCACCTGGTAGTTGGCGCCACCGACGCGGCGGGTCTTCACTTCCAGCAGCGGCTTGGCGTTCTCCACGGCCTTGGTGAACAACTTTAGCGCCGGATCGCCGCCGCCCTTGGCCTCAACCCGCTTCAGCGCTTCGTAAAAAATTCCTTCAGCGGTCGAGCGCTTGCCCTGCCACATCATCGAGTTGATGAACTTCGTCACCAGATCCGAGCCATACACGGCATCGGCCGGAACGGTCCGCTTTGCGATATGTCCTTTACGAGGCATTTAAGCTTTTAGCTCCTAGCTCTTAGCTTTTAGCTAGAACTTATGACAACCGGCTACTTCTTGTCCCCGCCCTTTTTCGCGCGCTTCGCGCCGTACTTCGAGCGTCCCTGCTGGCGGCCGGCAACGCCCACGGCGTCCAGAGTTCCGCGAATCACGTGATAGCGCACGCCCGGCAGATCTTTCACGCGGCCGCCGCGGATCAGCACAATCGAGTGCTCCTGCAGGTTGTGGCCGACGCCTGGAATGTATGTGGTGACTTCAATTCCATTGGTCAGGCGGACACGCGCAACCTTGCGCAGCGCCGAGTTCGGCTTCTTCGGGGTCTGCGTGTAGACGCGGGTGCAAACCCCGCGCTTCTGCGGACACCCCTGCAAGGCAGGGCTGGCCGTCTTATAACGAGGCCGCTTCCGGCCCTGGGCCACGAGTTGATTAAATGTAGGCACGCTTTGCCGCTCCTGATCTCAATCGCACACTGCCGCTTGCACGGGCGCGAACGCTACCGAATGTCCTAAACGCGCATCCGCAGGCATGACCGGCAAAACCGATCATTACTTCTCCACGCGCAGAACAAGCCCACGCCTGAGAGATTCTGGATTCCTTTAAGACTTACGCCGTCCGACGGTGGCGCCCGGCCCAATTCCGGGGGCACTCCGTTTCGTCAGCCTTGCCCTGCATATCCCTTCGCACAAGGACGAAAGGCGGCGCAGGACTATTTCAGCGAGGAAGTCTCCGGATCAGTCTTTCCTCATCATCCGGAAACGTATTTCTCAACCGCTCTGCCGCAGGTCTCGTTTCTACTCGAAGACCCGCAGCACACAGCAAGCCTGGGTGAACTCGCGGAACCAATTTAATGTATCAGAACGATCCCAACTCTTGCAACATTACACTCTGTGAAAATTCCTGGGCCTCGGCAACCCTTGTCCAAACATCGTCAACCCGCAAATTTGCATCCGAGAGATGGTTGGGTCGGGGTTGAAATCGAGCGGTGCGAGATCTGTATCGGGGCACGGCTTTCGCCGTGCCGCAAAGTATCAGGAAGAATTTGAAACAGGAGGCGCTTCAGTCCCGCCTCAACTTGCTGATTCCCGCTCCAGCCTCTACACTACAGGTTTTCCAATTCATTTGAATTTTTCGCGCGGGTTGGGATCAGCCTGCGCCGCGCCGTAATTAGAGAGGAGTGCATGGGCAGGTTGCGTTCTGGCGGTCCTGGTATCACAGCAACCCTGGCAGCGGCCATCTTTTCGCTCGGCATGCTGGCCGCATGTGGCGGCGGCACCAAGGCGGGCGCTCCGCTTTTCCCCGGAAGGGTCAATCTCACTCCGACGGTCAACACCTCAATGGTGCTTGGAGGAACGCAGGGCTTCATCGCCAGCGTTCAGACCGCCTCCGGCACGACCCTCAATACCACCGTCACTTACAGTTCCAGCGATACGTCCATTCTTAATCTTTCGGCCAACGGCGTCGCCTGCGCCGGGCACTGGGACGCACTTTTCACCACCTGCACTCCCGGCAATGTCGGCGTCGTGCAGGTCACAGCCAGCGCCCTGGGAGGTACGAGTGTTCCCACTTATGTCTTCGTACATCCGGCAGTAGACAGCATTACCGTCACCGGGATTCTTCCGGATGGCGTCCCGCCGCAGGAACCCTGTCTCTCCCAGACTCAATTCATGACCCTGGAGGCCCACGCCTTCAGCCAGGGAAACGACGTCACCGCGTCAGTTGGTCCCTTCACCTGGTCTGCGAATAACGCGTCCGTGGTGAACCTGATCCCAATCAATGACACGGCCTACAACTTCCCGACGAGCCAGGTAAAGGCATTGGCGCTGAACCCCGGAATCGCCCATATCTACGCAACCGCATCGGGTGTTTCCAGCACCACGTTTCAACAACCGCAGTACTCGAACTCCTCCAGTCAGCTCTCCCCGGTGCTGGATTTCTTTTCCACCTGCCCAATTCAAAGCATCGATCTTGAACTTGGCACAGTAGGATCCGCACAGACCAGTTTTCTGGTCACGAAAGGTACGGCGCAAACCGTCAACGCCACCCTGACCGACATCATGGGAGTCAGTTCCCTGCCCAATACCAACGGCGGACCGGTGTTGAGCAAGATTCCGCTGAACTGGACCTCGTCCCGTCCTGGAGTGCTTGCCATTCCATCCGGCTGCCTGCAATCGTGCTCAGCCTCGCCCCAGCCCGGCTCGGTAAATGTGACCGCCTCGTGCACACCGCCGTCATGCAATGTGGGATTTCCCGAAATTCCTGACTCGCTCTCGACTCCTGCTCAGGTAGACGCCTGCACGCAGTTCTTTCACGCACAATTCCCGACTTTCCAGAGCTGCCAGCAGTTGATTCCCGTCCCGGTCTACGCTTCGACTGCAATCTCGGGCACGGCAACCGGCGACCCGGTCGCGGGCAACATTTTCGCCACCAGCACCGGATGCGCCCAAATGCCGCCGCAGGCCTGCACCACTTCCGCTTACTATCTCTCGACGGAAAAGTCAGTGGCGGGCGGCGAGAACCCTCTGCCCACCGCGCCCAATTCGTTCCTGTTCGACCCGGCCGGCGCGAAAATTTTTATGGGAAGCGAATTCGGGGCGCAAACCATCAATCCGACGAATTTCGGCACTTCCAACAGCCCCTTCATCTCTCTCGGCACGGTCACGGGCACCATCCTCGCCGCCTCGAACAACGGACTGTTCGCCGTCTACACCGACACCCTCCACACGCCGAACCAGGTCTATGTGGTCAACCTGACGAATGCCAATGCGCCCTCAACCACGGCGTTGAGCATAACGGCAGGCGACGTCGCCGCTTTCTCGCCCGATGGATTGAAGACCTACATCATGGGTGGACCGGCCGGGAGTTCGCTCTACATTTATTCGACTCTGCAAAGCTTGCAGGGGCCGATCGCGCTCGCCGGGCCTGCGCGCGCCGCCGGATTTTCTCCCAACAGCGCATTTGGCTTTATTGCGGAAGGCGGCAGTTCTCCGAACGTGACCGCCTTCGCCACCTGCAACAACCAGGTTGCAACCGACAACGGCACTGGCACCCCGGTCCCGTTCATTGTCCCTCTGCCCGCCAGCCCGATTCTTATGCAGGTGTTGCCTAACGTGCACATCGACGGACGCGACTCCTACGGCTACCCGATTCCCGATGGAATTCACATCTTTGTGCTCGACTCCACCGGTTTCGACATCGTTACCGCGACGGTCGTTTCCCCGAACTCCGGTACGCTTTGTCCGCAGGGCCTGGTCCTTCATAGCAACGATCCGGTGCGGAAGGCGCAGCGCATCGAACTCGGCCAGGGAACGATGCAGCCCATCAACTTCTTCGCCTCCCCCGACGGAACTCAGCTCTACGTCGTGAACAACAGCAGTTCGACCATCCTCGCCTACAACTCGATTGCAGGCTCGGTCATCGGAGGCATCGAACTGGCGAACGATGCCAACCCGCTGAGCGCGGACGCGACCATAGACACCGGCGTCATCATGGTCGCCGGCAGCGACGGCATGCTCCACCAGGTTAGTACATCTCTCACGGGCGCAGATTTGTTCCAGATTCCTTTCCCCAATCTGCCCAACTACCTGAATCCCTTCTGCACCGCCTTTTCGGGCACGGGTGCGTGCGCACTGAATGCGATCGCCGTCAAACCGTAGGCAAACGGGACTCAAGCGAGTTCGAATGGCGCGCTCGACCGGCTTGAGCAGATTACGTCGAAG
>DASXDY010000004.1:0-38174 GCA_036490405.1 Candidatus Sulfotelmatobacter sp.
AGCCTCACGGACTTCGCTGTCGTCCACGGCGATCGACTTCGGCACGCCTTCAATCAGGTTGCGCCCCTTGATCTCCATGCTGAGCGGCTTGTCGAGCGGGTATGCGGAGCCGATCTCAATCTTGATCTGCTCGGCGGTGCGCTCGCCGATCAGCAGGTTGTACTTGCGCTTGAGATAGTTGGTGATCGCCTCATCCATCTGATTGCCGGCCATGCGCACGGAGCGCGAGTAGACGATGCCGGAGAGCGAGATGACCGCGATGTCTGTGGTGCCGCCGCCGATATCGACAACCATATTGCCGCCGGGCTCGGTGATGGGAAGGCCGGCGCCGATGGCAGCCACCATGGCCTGTTCCACAAGGTAGACTTCGCTGGCCTTGGCGCGGTAGGCGGAGTCTTCGACCGCCCGCTTTTCAACCTGGGTAATCTCTGAAGGCACGCCGATGACGATGCGCGGATGGACGAGCATCTTGCGGTTGTGCGCCTTTTGGATGAAGTAGTTGAGCATCTTCTCGGTGACTTTGAAGTCAGCGATGACGCCGTCTTTCATCGGCTTGATGGCGACAATGTTGCCGGGCGTGCGGCCAAGCATCTCCTTGGCCTCCTTGCCGACAGCCTCGACTTCGCCAGTGTTCTTGTTGATGGCGACGATGGAAGGCTCGTTGACCACGATGCCCTTGCCGCGCGCATACACAAGCGTGTTGGCGGTGCCGAGGTCGATGGCGAGGTCGCTGGAAAAAATGCTGAACAGCGAGCGGAGATTGTGGCTGCGCGTCCCGTTGGAATGGAATCCGTTATTTGACATGACGAATTAGTCCGTCTTTCCGCAATGATGCTTTTTCCGGTTGTGGGCCGGAACTGACTTTAAATTTTCAGGGGTGGCTTTCCTTATTCTACGGTATGCCCAAGCACCCTGCTTGCACCCGAAAGTTGCTGTCCGACCGCGGGGCTAAAGCCCCAATTTATTTCTCTGCTTACGCGGCCCTAAAGCGCCGCTCTTCCACGTCTTGCTTGCGACCTCAGCGGCTAAAGCCTTCGCCCGATTTACGCTCTCTTCGGCACGACTGAAGTCGTGCCCTTCCCAAAAACCCTTACTGGATGATGATCTTCTTTTGCTGCGTGTTTACACCGCCCTGGGCCGTTTGGGCGGTTACCGTAATGACCGCTTCGCCCGTCGGCAATGGCGGCGTGAAGTAATGGAATCCGCCGTCGGAACCGATCATGGGCACCTCGCTGCCGTTGACCATAACGCGCGCTCCGGTCTGCGTCTTGCCGGTTACTTCAATCACATGGCCGTGCTGGATGAAGGGATCGAGGTCCAATTCGATCGCCTCCGTGTCCTTGCCCTTGGGAATGATCGTGAAGCGGTTCTTCTCGCTTTCGACGGACTCCTTCCCGGTCGAATCGTAGGATTGCACCATCCAGTAATAGGCGCCTTCGCCCAGATTCGTGACGGTCACAGCGGCTGTGTTTATTTTTTTGTCCACCAGTGTAGAGGAAAAATACGGGTTGCGGGAGATGCGCAGCCGGTAACCAACTGCATTCGCCATCGGAGTCCAGGAAAATTGGACGTCTTTCATCGACTCGCCGATCGAGAATAGTGGCGCCATGTTGGCCGGAGCGATTGGTGTTGGTGGACCGATCTCCTTGTCCTTCACCAGGTGCGTTCCTTTTTGGAGGTTGACCATTTCCCATGCGGCCAGCTGCACGGTTTCACCATCGCGGGTGACCTCGCCTGACCCTTTTTTGATAAGAATTTCATGCTGGTCGGTTTTGGGATCGTTGTGTACCTGCGCAGCCGAATCGGGAGCGAGGGATGCAGTAGCTCCGGCGACGATGACCTGCGACTTCGATCCCTGGCTGTAGGTCGCGGTAGAAAGATCGACGGTCCCCGTGCTGACGGCCACGGCCACGTTGGTCTGCTGCTGGTCGTTGGCGGAGTTCTCTTCGATGACGATCAGGGAATCCTGCTTGACGGTATAACTGGTGCCGTCATTGAACACAACCTTCGCCATGCCTTCGGAGCCGGTCTGGACCACATCGCCTTTTTCCAGCGGAAGGTTGTAGTCGCCGGCGACCCAGCTATTGCTGTTTCCCTTCTTTACGCGGACAGTGCCGTCGAGGGCGGTAAAGCGCGCCTGCTGCGAGATCATCGTGCCGGTTTTGGTGGCCGGAGCCATGCCGGCGACATGT
Source organism: Candidatus Sulfotelmatobacter sp. (assembly GCA_036490405.1). Lineage (GTDB taxonomy): Bacteria > Acidobacteriota > Terriglobia > Terriglobales > Acidobacteriaceae > Sulfotelmatobacter. The sequence continues at coordinate 2,193 of DASXDY010000004.1, forward strand.
TCGAGCAGTTTGCTGCCGACGTCGTCGACCTTTTTGATACCTGCCTGCGTGAATTGGGGAAAGGCAACGCGCATGGCGACAAACAATACCGCCGCGCCCGCGATCAACAGGAGGGCGATGCTGCGGTACGTGACTGTCGTCCACGCGACGTGAATACCGGATTTGCGGTTGTCGGAAGACACTTTCGCCTGAAAAACCTCTGGATCTCCAGATCTGAATTTCTAGATAAAGATCGGCAAAAGAAAACGGTAGCACAGGGAAAACGAGGGGAAGAACTGGTAATGGAGTTAAGAGGTTACCTTGGTGTGTGGTCGGCCTGACCGAAGAAAACGATCGCCTTCACCCCGATGAAAGTTACGGTGTCTAATACTCGCATGCGAGCGAGACTGTTCCGCTATTTCGTTCGGTTCTTGAGTGCGGTCGGCGTGGTTGCTTTCCTGTTGGGGGGAGCAATTCATCTGGAGCAACACCTTCTGCGATTGCGAGCGGAGCGTCTTCTTTCGGAGATTCGATCTCTCGAACTGCGCCAAAGTACTTTCTCAGACGCACAAAAAATCGTCGACGAATGGTCAAGCAATGCCCGCGACTTAGGACCTTGCCGCCAAGAGTGGTGTGATGTGGAAATCACGCTAAACCGAAACATACAGGATCGGATGGAATTCCTTTGGAAGCATCCCACACTCATTACCGTATATCGATGGCTAGGCGGCCGGGCGGCCGCAATTACTGCCTCGATTCGTGTGCGCAGGAACCTCGTCGTACGAAAAGCGATTAACGAATATGTTGATGGGGAATGCGGACGTGACGACCAAGGCCAGATATTTTGTGTGACGATGATGGGACACGTCGGCACCGACAACCACGGATGGGTAAGTTCTTTGCATCCGGAATACAGGTTTTGGACTCCCAGTGGCTGCGAGATTTGCGTAGACGCCAGCGTGACCTTTACTGCGTATGCAAATCCAGAAGACGTCAGGCGGCTCACCGATTTGAATTTTGGGTGTATCACAAACTGGCGTCCATGCGAGACCCAGCAGGACATTCTTCCGACTGCGTGGAAGCAGGTCATGAGCGAAAAAGAAGATTTTCGGCAAACCGACCGTCCCTGCACGCCGGGAATGATTCGGGCTATCAGCCGCGATCTTCGCAAAATACCTCTTGCTCAGGTCATTCAGGCCCAACCAACTGATAACAAAACCAGAATTACGGTGCGTATGGAAGGCGAAATCGATCCATTCTCACCGGTGCCGCGCTCGCATGACTATTCTTACGAAACTCCGGACTTCGCGTTTCATGCTGGAGAGCACGTTCTTGCATTTGGTCGCGGCTGCCTACCGGTCCCTGCAAACGAGGAAAATGTAAGACGTGCGGAGGAAGGCGTCACAGAGGCCGCGATCGACCCCGCTGATCACGCATTGCTGCCCTTTGGCAACATCAATCCGCCCCACATCAAGATGCAGTAACTCTTCGCCTTGCCCGCTTCTTCTGACAGGCTGTAGCATCAAAAGGAGCATTCATAGGAGATATTATGGCAACCGACACTTTTACCGCGCCCGCCACGCTTAGCGACAGCCAGACGCGGGTTTTCAAGAACTTTATTGACGGCGAGTGGGTTGAGTCCTCGACCGGAGAGACTTTTGAGAACCGCAATCCCGCGGACAAGCGGGAACTGGTTGGAATCTTCCAGAAATCCGGCAGAGATGATGCCAATGCTGCGATTGAGGCGGCGAAGCGGGCCTTTGAAAAATGGAGGCTGGTTCCGGCTCCGCGGCGGGCCGAGATTGTCTTCCGCGCGGCGGAGATTCTGATCGAACGTAAGGAAGACTGCGCCCGCGACATGACCCGCGAAATGGGTAAAGTTCTGGCCGAGACGCGCGGCGATGTGCAGGAAGCGATCGACGCCGCCTACTACAACGCGGGCGAAGGACGGCGGCTCTTTGGGCCGACCGTGCCGTCGGAGATGCCGAACAAGTTTGCCATGGCGATCCGGCAGCCGATTGGCGTTTGCGGCATGATCACGCCGTGGAATTTCCCCATGGCGATTTCGTCGTGGAAGCTGCTCCCTGCGATCGTTTGCGGCAACACCTGCATCATCAAGCCGGCGCAGGACACTCCCCTTTCGACGTTCAATCTGGTTCGGGCGCTGACCGACGCGGGCCTGCCGAAGGGCGTGATCAACATCGTCTCCGGATTTGGGCCCGAGGCCGGCATGCCGCTGGTGGAGCACAAAGACGTGCGCGCGGTCTCCTTTACGGGATCATCGAAAGTCGGCAGGCTGATCGGCACCGAGGCGGCGAAGAGTTTCAAGCACTGCTCCCTCGAACTTGGCGGGAAAAATCCCATGATCGTGCTCGACGACGCGAATCTCGATCTCGCGATCGAAGGCGGGCTCTGGGGCGCATTCGGCACCACCGGCCAACGCTGCACAGCGACCAGCCGGATGATCGTGCAGAAGGGGGTGTACCGGCAATTCGTCGAGCGCCTGGTTGAGCGCGCCAAGAAGCTGAAGATCGGCAACGGTCTCGATGAAACCGTGCAGATGGGCCCGGCAATCAATTCCCGGCAACTCGAAACCGATCTCGATTATGTCGAGATCGGCAAGAACGAAGGCGCGAAGCTCGCTTGCGGCGGCAACCGGCTCGACAAAGGCGAATACCAGCATGGGTGGTTCATGGAGCCGACGGTGTTCACCGACGTCGATCCGAAGATGCGCATTGCGCAGGAAGAGATCTTCGGGCCCGTCGTGGGCGTGATTCCCTGCGAGGATCTGGATGACGCGATCGAGATCGCCAACGGGATCGAGTACGGATTGTCCTCATCTCTCTATACCAAGGACGTCAACAAAGCTTTCTCGGCGGTCCGCGATCTCTACACCGGCATCACCTACATCAATGCTCCAACCATCGGCGCTGAAGTACATCTGCCGTTCGGCGGCACCAAGGCCACTGGCAATGGACATCGCGAGGGCGGCATTGGCGCAATCGACTTCTACAGCGAGTGGAAGTCCGTCTACGTGGATTATTCCGACAAATTGCAGAAGGCGCAGATCGACCGGGAAGACTAAGCAGGACCAGTTTCTGGTAGTGGCTCAGTTTGAATTTCAAAAGGAGTATTGCACTCCTCGCGGGGGTCATCCTGAGCTTAGCCGTTCTTCAGGCGTAGCGAAGGATCTCCCGCTACGACGCTATGTGCCACGGGAGATCCCTCGGCCCGCTGGTAGAGACGCGGGCACTTCGGGATGACGCCGTGTAGGATTCACAATTCAGACTGAGCCGCTACCCAGTTTCTCGTTTGTCGTTTCGAGTTTCGGGAGCAGTTTTGGATCGTCGTCTTCGGCCGCCAGTCTCATCGGCAGCTGATTTTCTTTTGCGGCTTGGATTACGGTCTCTCACACCCTTCCCGTCGCCGGTACGTTGGTAATCTTGCCGGTTGGTACTTCGGGGCCTACTTTGTCTGTGGGGCGGACTTCCCTTGCTCCAAGTCCTTTCGTACGAGTCGCCAGATCATGGAACGTTCTTCTTATCGCTATCACCGGGTTTCTGGAAGTTTCATTGGCAGAATCACATTGGCGGCTATGACGTTAGCGTTCGCCATTTTCGCCAGCTTTCCGGCCCATCTCACGGCCCAGGCGTCCAAGGTGAAGCGGAAGGTGGTCATCTCGGTCCAGCCGGATTACCCGTACATCCTGCGCAATGCCCATTTTGAGGGGCAAGTGAAGCTTGAGGCGACGGTCCAGCCGAGCGGCAACGTGACCAAAGTTGACATCAAGGGTGGCAACCCGATGTTGTCGCAATATGCCCAGCAGGCCGTGCTGCGCTGGAAATATGCTGCCGGGCCGGCCCAGACCCTCGAAGAAGTCGTTTTCACGTTTAATTCCAACTCTGCCGACACGAAATAAAGAAAACTGCTCGCCTTTTCGCGCCCGTAGATTTCTTTCGCTCCCTGCTTCCCTGCATTTAGAATTTCTGTCTAACCGCGGCCGTAATTCGTCCGTGGCGAGGCTTCCCATGACTCCCATCAGCCCAGCTCAAGAGATCTCCGCCGCTTCCCGACTGGATAACGTCCGCTACGCGATCCGCGATCTGGCCTGCGTTGCCGACGAAGTGGTTCGCCAGGGGCACAAGGTTCTCGCGCTGAATGTCGGCGATCCGCTGGTATTCGATTTTCAGACGCCCGCGCACATTGTGGAGGCGGTCGCAAAGGCGATGCGCGACGGCAAGAACGGTTACGCACCGTCAGAAGGCGTGCGTGAGGCGCTGGAAGCGATCCGTGGAGAAGCAGCGCGCAAAGGGATCACAACCGTGCGCGACGTGTTCGTCACGACGGGCGTAAGCGAGACCGTGGATCTTTGCCTTTCGGCGCTCGTAAATGAGGGCGAGGACGTGCTGACGCCGAAGCCGGATTATCCCCTGTATTCGGCAGTGCTCTGCAAGCTGGGGATCGGGCTGAATGCATACGATCTCAACGAAGAGGATGCGTGGCAGCCGGAGCTGGCCGACATCGAGCGCAAGATTACTCCGCGGACTCGCGGGATTGTGCTGATCAATCCGAATAATCCCACGGGCTCGCTGTGCACGCGCGAGATACTGGAACAGATCGCAGACCTGGCGAGGCGGCACAATCTGCTTGTTTTCTCGGATGAGATCTACGACAAGCTGATCCTGGAAGACACAGCACACATTGCGTTCGCTTCCGTCGCACCAGACGTGCCCTGCGTGACGTTTGGCGGCATGTCGAAGAATTATCTCGTTCCCGGATGGCGGATTGGATGGGGCATCGTTTCAGGAGACGCGGCGGCCGTGAAGACCTACACCGAGGGCGTACACCGGCTGCTAAGGGCGAGGCTGTGCGCGAACCATCCGGAGCAGTATGCGATTAAGCCGGCCTTGGAAGGGCCGCAGGATCATCTGGTCGACGTGAGACGCAAACTGCGATCGCGGCGTGATCTTACGCAGAAGTGGTGTGAGGAGACTCCGCGGGTGAGTTGTGTCGCGCCTCGTGGCGCGTTCTACGCCTTCCCGCGTATCGATATTCCCGAGAGTGACGAAGTGTTCGTGAAGGAATTGATCCGGCAGAAGCATGTGATGGTCGTCCACGGATCAGGTTTCGGGCAGAAGCCGGGCACGCAGCATTTCCGGATCGTGTTCTTGCCGGATGAGGCCACGCTGGCGAAGGCTTATGCGGGGATTGCGGAATTTATTCGAGAGCGATATGCGGGAGCTTGATTTACGCACCCGGCGCGCAGATTGCACGAGAAGATAGTCGGATTGAGTATCGCCCATGCAGGAAGGCTGGTACGACGACGAATATCTGATCCTCTTCGATCGAGGAGAGATCGCAGAAGTGTCCGACCGGTATCAGATTTCGCAGATGCTTCATGGCTATGAAATCGTAGGGCTCCGCGGTTGGGACGATTTCATCGTTCGAGACACGCCCGGGCACACCTACTCGGTTCCCGCTGTAGTCCCGCAGTTGCGCTATCTCTCCCCGTTTACTCTTCCGAACGATCGAACTGTTTTGACTGCTGACCATCGTTTCGCAGGCAAAATCAAGTGGTACATTAAGCCGATTCTTTTCGGTGGGAGCGTTGACTTGGGGGAGAATGCAACCTGGGTAACTCATGAACAACATGCCGAATTGGTCAGGTGGTGGTGCGAGAGGTATCGTCGGCTCAAGGCGCAACCTTCTGATGTCCGACGTTAGCTGCGGTACCGCTCGGCTCCCTGTGACCATGGTAAAATGACCATGATCTTATAGGCCTTCATGAAAACGAGAACCATTCCCGCCGGAAAGTTCAAAGCCCGCTGCCTTGCCATCATGGACGAAGTCCAGGCCAAGCGCGAGGCTGTAGTGATCACCAAGCGGGGCAAACCGGTGGCGAAGCTTGTGCCGGTTGAGAGCGAAAAAGACGACATCTTCGGATTTTTCAAAGGCAAAGGCACCATTAAGATCAAAGGCGACATTGTTTCCCCGATTCTGAGCCCTGAGGAGTGGGGCGACCTCTATTGATCTTGCTCGATACTCATGTAGTGCTCTGGTTGGCTGAGGATTATCAGCGGATCACTTCGAGGGCACAGGCGGCAATTCGCCAGGCGCGCAACCGGGACCGCGGTATAGCGATTTCTTGCATATCTCTTCTCGAAATTGCGCGACTTGCAAGTTTCGGAAGGCTGGCCCTCAAACCCGATACTGAAACTGTTCTCTGCGAAATAGAGCGAGTTTGTATAGTGCTCCCGATCAGCGCGAACATCGCGCTTCAGGCGTACGACTTACCTTCGAATTATCCGAAAGATCCGTCCGATCGCATCATCGGCGCGACCGCTCTTATCGAAGATATTCCCTTGATTACTGCGGATCGCGAGATCCAGAAGTCGCGGGCGATAGCCACAATCTGGTGAAGCGGGCCTTCAATAGATTCCCGGAATCACCGCTGGCACGCGCTTTGCATATTCGTCAAACTCCGCTCCGAACTGGTCGCGCAATAGTTTTTCTTCCACGCGGACGCGGATCACCAGGCCGATTGCGAAAATCACGATGGCTGCGACCAGCGCGATCCAGCGCTCAGTGGCCAGGCCCGTTGCGATCAACATGCCATACATCCCGGTATAGATGGGGTTGCGGATGTGGGCATATGGCCCGTCGGTAATGAGCTCGTGATCCTCGACCAGGCGAGCGCGCATCGCCCATTGCTTGCCCAGAAAACGGACGGCCGACGCGATGAGGCACACGGACGCGAGGGCAATTCCTACGGTGACGATCGCGAAGGCGATGCCTGCGATTCCGGACAGCGCTGCGACCGGCGGCAGGAAAGGCTTATGCGGCGGCTGTAAAAAAACGAGGAAGTATCCGACCATTTGCAGGAAGATGCCCACGCTGGCGCGCCGGTCGCGTTTGGCGTCGGGCGCTTTCGGGGCAGACTTGCGAAGGATGAAGATGGCGGCGAAAAAGAACCAGCACAGTATGACCCCGCCGAGAGTCGCGATTGCCAGTGGAGTTGGATTCATGGATGCGCCCGCACGGAGGTTATCAGGTTCTGCCGGCACATTTCAGCCGAGAGAAAAAAAACGTCAACCACTAATGGCGCGAAGGTTCACTAAGGACTTCGTTTCCAACCGGTTTCCTTCGCCGAATTTCATGTCCTTCATGGTTCATGGTCTCGCATTCGGCCCAAGGTCCGCCCTTCGTGCTCTTTCCGAAGTTTCACGAATCTGCTTAAATCGAAGTGGCGCGATACGCGGGCGTGCCGTGCCCTTACAACTGTGGTCGACATACATTCGCACATTCTTCCGGAAGTAGACGACGGGCCCAAGTCCTGGGATGTCTCGATCGCGATGTGCCATGCGGCTGAGGCCGACGGCATCACGCACATGGTCGCCACGCCCCACGCCAACGACCGCTGGCACTATGACCGCGAGTATCTGCAAGGGCTGCTGACGCAATTGCAGGAAAAAGTAGGCCCTGCGCCGAAGCTCAGCCTGGGGTGCGACTTTCATCTTTCGATCGATAACATTCAGGACGCGATCAAGCATCCGACGCGATACGTAATCGACGGCACGCGCTACCTGCTGGTCGAGTTCAGCAACTTCAGTATCCCGCAGCAGACCAACGATTCCTTCATGGCGCTGGGGAATGCGGGGATGACGCCGATCATCACACACCCAGAGCGTAATCCAATTCTGCGCGAGAGCCTCCAGCGGGTTGTGGAATGGGCCGAACAGGGCTGCGTGGTGCAGGTCACCGGATCTTCGCTGACTGGATTCTGGGGAGACCGTGCCCGCAAAGCGGCGTTGTGGCTGATGGAGCATGAGGCGGTTCATGTTCTCGCCACCGACGCGCACGAGATGGAAAAGCGCGTGCCGATTCTTTCCAGGTCCCGCGACGCCGCGAAAGAAATCTGCGGAGAAGAGATCGCCGAGGCGATGGTCGACGCGAATCCGCGGGCGATTATCGAGAATCAGCCGTTGCCTTATTTCCCGCGCCCTGCGGGGACGGGTTACCGGAAGGGGAGCAAATAGCCCAGTCGCGAAGCGACGGAATTCATTAGCCCGGCACGTAAGTGCCGGGACCGGATCCATACCAGAGCAAGTCCAAAGGACGGCACTCAGGCGGCAAACAGATTCTCAGCGTCGTATTGAATTCCACTCTTATCCAGCAGCGCACGCAATTCATCCTCAAACGTTCGCTTTTTATGATGTTCTTCCTGATTGCGAATGTAAGCCTGCACGGTTACCAACAACGACGGACTGACGCTGAATGCTCCATATCCGTCTTGCCATTGAAAATTGATATGGTGTTCTCCCATCCAGCGCGAGGAATTCGCCTTTAGTTTCTGCACTACTTCGGCGACGAGCATTTTCGTCGGGACACCCACCAGAATGTGGATGTGGTTGGGCATCCCTCCAACAGCAAGCGTCTTCAGGCCGAGATTGTTGGCGATGCCGAGAAGGTAGGCCCACAGTTTCTCCTGCAATTCCAAAGGAATCAGATTCCTTCGGCCTTTTGTGCTGAAGACACAATGCACGTAGTTCGCAGAGTAGGTATGCGCCATTTGTGTCGTCCTTCGGACTCAGTTGTCCAATCGATCTCCGTTCCCGGCACTTACGTGCCGGGCTAATGAATTCCGTCCCCTTTTGGGGACTGGCCGACGGAAACGATGGAAACATCCCGCGGCCCCGAACGTTCATTAAAAACGATTATGGACGCCTCAGAGCGGGCGAACGGGCGAAAATCTCACATCATTTCCCGAAATGAAAAACATTGGAGTGGGCCCGACTTTTGCCAATGCAATCCGGCTGCGATTGATCTACTGCGGGCGCGAAGGGTCGGGCGACGAGGTCGTAGGGGCTACCGGGTTGGCAACAGCCGGGGTTGTGCTTGAGGTCGGTGCGATATTCGCCGAGGTTGGCCGGTCGGGAACGGTTGTCATTGCGCTTTCAGGATTCAGCAGGTGGTCTTTGCTGGGTCCGAGTCCCAGCTTGATCAGTGCGCGGGAGTCGGGAACCGTCTTATTTTGCCATCCGTTGTCGGCCTGGTAGCGCCGCATGGCTTCTTCGCTGGCGGAATCCCATTTGCCCGTGGGATCTCCAGTCAGGTAGTGCTCGCGGATAAGGGCTTGCTGGATCTCTTCAGCCCGTTGCTCATCGATTTTTTGCTGGCCTCGAACTTTTGTCGATTTTTTCTTGCGCGAGCGCTTGGAGTGGGTCGTTGAGCTTTTTGGGCTCGTCGTCGTGGTCTGTGCGGAGACAGGCGAAAGCGATGCGCAGGCCACCACCAGCGCACAGAGCGCCCCTAACATCGGCCCTCGACCTAGAGTTCTGCTCCACATCACAAATGCTCTAAAAACAAAATGCCCAACTCAGCTGGCACTGTAATCATCCCTGATCGGGAAATATAGTGCCAGCTTCGTTGGGCAGAACCGCGTTACGGAAGTGTACCGGCCAGAAAGATCGTTCCATCCTGCCGCGACGAACCACGCTGGCGGACCAGGAACACCACATCCTGCCCGCTCTTCAGGCTCGACTCGATTCGTGAAAACTCTTCCTCGCTGTTCACCGGCTGCTTGTTGATTTGCAGGATCACGTCGCCACGCGCCAGATTTACATCTTCCGCGAATGAGCCCGGTTTCACATCCTGCACAATCACTCCCTTGCCCGCTTCCATGTCGAGGCGGTCGGCCATTTCCGGCGTAACCTTGCGAACAATTACTCCGAACTTGCTTTGCTTGGGAGTGCTCTCATCTTCGCTGCCCTGGTCCTCGCCAAGGCGCGACGCGAAAAGCTTGGACCGGTCGGCCGTGGTTACAGACGCTTCTTGCGTCTTGCCATTGCGCAGGAAGCCGAGTTCAACTTTCGTTCCAGGTTTGCGCGAGGCGATGTAATCGACGAGATCGGACCCCTTGGTAACCTTTCTGCCGTCGACAGAAGTGATGGTGTCCCCAACTTTCAGGCCGGCCTGATCCGCTGGGGCTCCCGCCACCACACTGGAGATCGTTACCCCGCTACCCGACCCGTAGACACGAGCGATCGCCGGGTTCTCCACCTGATCGAACATGATGCCGATGGATCCACGCGACACTTTGTGTTCCGGCCCGGTGAGCTGGTTGTAGACATCGGCGACCGTCTTCGACGGAAGCGCGAAGCCGATGCCGGCGTAAGCGTTGGTCTCGCTCAGGATCGCTGTGTTGATGCCGATGACTTCGCCATTCATATTGACCAGCGGTCCACCGGAGTTGCCGGGGTTGATGGCGGCATCGGTTTGAATGAACGTCTGGAACTGGCGGTTAGGGACGATCTCGCGTCCCTTGGCCGAAACAATTCCCGCGGTCACGGTGCCGGCCTGGCCAAACGGGCTGCCGATGGCGAGGACCCAGTCGCCCACCTGCATACTGTCGGAGTTGCCCATCTTCGCCACGGGCAGCGGACGATCCACATCGATCTTGATCACGGCGAGGTCCGTTTCCGAATCGACGCCGATGACTTTCGCGTCGTGCTGCACGCCCGGCGGATCGTCTTCCATCCGCACGCGGATGCGGTCAGCCTTATCGATCACATGGCGATTGGTAACAATGTAGCCTTTGGCATCGACAACGACGCCGGAACCCAGCGAGCGCTCGCGTATCGCCCCGCCATCAGGAGCGCCGGGGACTTGTCCGCCGCCACCCCCGCCATTGGGCGCGCCGAAGAAGTGATTGAAAAAATCTTCCATGCCGCCGCTGTCGTCGTCATCGTCAGGATTGCCGCCCTTGCGCCGGCGCACATTCTTGATCGTCGATTCTGTATTGATGTTGACGACGCTCGGCTCGAGCTGCTTGGCGATCTGCGAGAAAGTATTCGAGAGTTGCTGGGGCGCGGGCATGGTGAGCGGCGTCACGTCGCTCTTTTGCTGCCCTGCTTCCTTGCCTTTGACGCTGGCTGAAATGACCGTGCCGATCAATATGCCCAGCGAAAGTGTTGCCAGAATACTCAGCGTGTAGACCCAGCGGTGGGCCCTCATGCGCATCCACATTGCGCCCATATGTCTACTTCCCTCCGGAACTTGTAACTCCAGCTAGTATACCGATTTATGCAACGCACTTGGAACGGGGCATCGCCGACGGGCAAGCTGCAAAATTCCAATTGATTAGACGCAGAAAAGAGCAAAATCGTTCGATCGGCTCGAGAAGATCCATCGAGGCTAGGGCGATTTCGCTTCGTAGACTGTTTTTCCGCCGACAATTGTCCGAAGGACCTTTGTTCCCAGCAACTTCTCGGGCGACACTGCCGTGAGGTCACGGTCAAGCTCGACGAAATCCGCCAGCATTCCGGGGACGATCCTGCCCTTTTCTTTTTCCTGGAATTCCGCGAAGGCCGCTCCGCTGGTGTAGGCAGAGACGGCCTGATCGATGGTCAGGCGCTGCTCGGGAAAGTACTCATGCCTGCCATCTTCGCTCTTGCGGGTAATCGCGGAATACAGGCCGCGGAATGGAGTCACTGGCTCTACGGGATAATCCGTGCCAAACGCCAGCGGCACGCCTTTGTTCAGAAACGCCAGCCACGCATAGGACGTAGCCGCGCGCTTGGGGCCGATCCGGTCCTGCGCCCAGCGCATATCGGTAAGCAGATGATTCGGCTGCATGGAGGCGATGACCTTGAGCGTTTTGAACTGTGCAATTTCGGCGAGGGTTGTCACTTGCGCGTGCTCGACGCGAAGCCGGTAGTCATCTCCGCCGTTGGCCGCTTTCACATGAGCATCGCGCGCGGCCTTCTCAGCTTCGGAGAATGCATCCAGCGCCATTTGCACGCCCTTGTCGCCGATGGCGTGGAAGCCGATTTGAAAGCCGGCGAGCACTCGCTCCTTCGTCATGTCATTCAGCTTGGCGGCATCGTAACGGGGCAGACCGGAGTTCGTCGGGGCATCCGAGTATGGCTCGAGCATCGCAGCGGTATGCGAACCAAGCGAGCCGTCCATGAAACCTTTGAGCATGCCTGTGTGAAGCATCAGGTCCGCTTGCGGATGAGAATCGCGCTTTTTCGTCAGAGTCTCGACCGGCTCGTCGAACGGCAGCCATTCGCTGATGCGAGCGGTCAGCTTGCCCTCTTTTTCCAGCTCTTCGTAGATCTGAAAGTTTTCCCAGGCTGGCGAATAATCCTGCGCCGAAGTCACTCCATGCTCGGCGAGGTCCGCCAGCGCAAGCTCGATTGCCTGCCGCATCTCCGCGTGAGTTGCCTTGGGGATCACCTGCGCCACCGCACCCTGAGCCGTTTCACGCAGGATGCCCGTCGGCTCGCCATTTTCGTTGCGGTCAATATGTCCGCCCTGGGGATCGCGGCTGGCCAAATTGACGCTGCCCAACTGCAATGCGCGCGTGTTGGCGACCGCAATATGCCCGTCGATGCGAACCAGGAAGACGGGATGGCCGCCCGAAACCTCGTCCAGGTCCCAGCGCGTAGGCGTCGTCTTTACCGGCCACAAGGTTTCGTCCCAGCCCGAGCCCAGAATCCATTCGCCCGCTTTCGCGTCCTCAACTTTTTTCAAAACACGCTCGCGCAATTCGTCGAGCGACTTCACTCCAGTCAGATCAACGCTGAGCTTGGTCGCACCCGCGTCGGCAAGGTGCAGATGGGCGTCATTGAATCCGGGCATCAGGAAGTGTCCGCCGAGATCGATGACCTGCGTCTGCGGGCCTTTGAGCTTTTCGATTTCCACGGTCTTGCCCACGGCCTGGATGCGGCCCTCCCGGACCGCAACCGCCTCTTCGCGCTGGATGGAACTGAATTGGCTGTTCGCGGGAATGCCTGTGTAAACGTTGGCATGAACAAAGAGGATGTCAGCGCGCGGGCGCGTGTCGGGCGCGGGAGTCTGTGCGGAAAGGTTCGGCAACAAAGCGAACGCGACGAGCGCGATCAACCAACGCCCGCAAGGGCTGAAGCCCTGATTCTTCGTGCCAATCTGACGCTGCCCCTTCGACACGTTTCGCTGGCTCAGGGCAGGCCCTGAAGGGCCGCTCTTCCACCGTGATCGTCCCAGTTTCCCCAGACTCATTCCCCCACCCCCGCGAGAGCCAGCATGGTCAGCAGAATTCGCTTCAATGCCAGTTCGCGTCCATTGGAATCGAACCACTCCTGCAAAGTATGTGCTCCGCCACCGGATCCGCCGCCGCCGATTGCGATCGCTTCCAGGCCAAGCGACAGCGGAATATTCGCGTCGGTGGAAGCACGCTGCACCTGTGCAGCATTCGAAAGCTGAGCATCGACCGCGCGCAACGCCTGCATAATTTTCGCGCCCGGCTGCAACTCTCCCGCGGGGCGGTTGCCGATGATCACGACCTCGCAACTCACGCCCGAGGGCCGCTTCTGGACTGTCGAGCGCATCTCAGCGGCCATGGTCTCGTCCTCGACAGCGCGGTTCAGGGCTACTCGCATCGACTGTTCCAGCCGCTCCATTTCGCTCATCGAAGTCGAGCGGATATCTACCTTCATGCTGGCGGATTCAGGAATCGAATTGACCGAAGTGCCGCCGCGAATCACGCCCACGTTGAAAGTCGTCTTGGGAGTCATGGGGACTGTCGTCGCCGCGAACGTCTCGATGGCTTTCGCTAAAATCACGATCGGGTTCGGCGCGCCGAAATCGCTCCAGGAATGCCCGCCTGGGCCGCGGACGATGACTTCGAAGCGGCGGCTTCCAAGCGCTTCGGCGACGATGGTGTCAGCGCCCGCGCCGTCGAGCACGAGGCTGTAGGCAATGGAGTCTTTCCAGCGCGGCGTGGAATAGATGTGACGCATGCCGCGCAGGTCGCCTTCGCCCTCTTCGCCGACATTGCCGATGAACACGAATGGCAGGGCGTGGCGGATGCGCACCGCGCGCAACAGCGCCGCGATCGCCAGCATCGCGGCGACGCCTGCTCCGTTGTCGGAAACTCCCGGGCCGAAAATGCGGCTTCCCTGCTGTCGAATGTTCAGCGGCGTATTCGCGGGAAAAACGGTGTCGATGTGCGCGCTAAGCGCGACGTAGCGCCGGCCGAAGCCAGGGTGAACGCCGAAGACGTTGCCCACATCATCGATGCGAACATCGTCGAGCCCGACTTCTTTGAAGCGCTCGGCCAGCCAGGCTCCGCGGGCTGACTCGCCGAAGGGAGGCGCCGGGATGCGCGCCATCTCCATTTGCCATTGCAGCAACTGCGGCTCCTGCAAGCGAAACCAGTTGAAAGCTGACCGTACCTCGGGCGCAGCCGCCAGGCGCGCAATCTCCTGTTGCACGGAAGGAGCAAGATCGTGCAGATCGCCACGGGGAGGGTTGGGGCTCATGGAGTTATGCGTTAGTTTACAACGCGTTATCCGAGATTAGAGCTTCTTAATTCCGAATCGCAGATTACCGAAGGCGGGTAATCGGAGGCCGCCAAACGCAACCGTGGGTCAGTCCAACAGGCCGAACTGTCGCCCGGAGCGTTTTTCGACCTCGGCGACCAGTTTGGCCGTCACCGGCACCGCGATGCCATGCTTGCGCGCCCCGCGCAGAATCGGGCCGGCGATGGCGTCCAGTTCGGGCGTCTTGCCCTGCTCGACATCTTTCTGCATCGAGCTGCGCATGTTGCCGGGCAGCTTCAGCGTGCCGGCGATAATCTGCTCCGCGTCGATCTTCGCACCCTCGGCGACTGCAACCGCGCAGGCTTCGCGGATGCACGACAATCCCATCTGACGCCATTCGGGATCCGCGAGAATCTCACCAGTGCCCTTGTTGGCGGCGGTCGTGGTCAGCGCGAAGGCGGCGAGAAAAACCAGCTTGCTCCACATCAGCGTGGCTTCGTCATCGATGAAGCGGCAGTCGAAACCAAATTTCTGAAGCACATCGACAGTGGATTCCATTGTGCTGCGGCCGGAAGACGCGACGTTCAAACGGGCAAAAGAAGATCGGTGAATGATGTGTCCGGGTCCGACACGCTCGGACTCGACCGCGATGGTCGCCGGAATCACTTTCTCCGTTCCATACTTTGAGCGCAGAAGCGCGATATGCTCGGTGCCATTCAGCAGTGGAACAATTTTCCCGATAGTCTCCGGCTTCGTGATTGCCTTTAACGCAGCATCGAGTTGTGTTGCTTTGACGGTGATCCAGAGAATATCGGCTGGAGGAACCTCGACACTCCTCGCAACTGGCACGCTGAAATTGCCGAATGGACTTTCGAGCGTAAGCTGCTCGGGATAGCTCGCCCGCGATTCCGCGCGCACGACCATTGTGACTGGAGCGCCGCTCTTTGCAAGGCAGGCGCCGATCAGTCCGCCGATACCGCCGGCGCCGAGAATTGCGTGCTGCGGGTTTGAAGGCATTCGAGAATCTTTAACCACGAAGGGCGCGATACACGAAGGCTTTCCTCTGTGTAACTTCGTGCCCTTCAATGTTCATAAACTTGTTTCCGTTGGTGTCGACTCCAGGCACTCCAGGATCTCCGTGTCCGTCAGCGTGTGGTCGCTTTGCTTGGCGCGCTGGTAGATGCGTTCGACGCATTCGTCGGTCACAGCAAGGCCCCGGTGCTCCAGCCAGAACAGGACGTTTGACTTACCGCTCATGGGGCCAACGTCAATGGTCTGCTCCATGCCGAAGATGTGCGAGGGCACGCCGGAATAGACCGTATTCGCGAGCACCGTATCATTTTTCCGGAAAGCCTTGATGATCGCAGCGGCATGAACGCCAGTCGCGGTGCGGAAGGCGTCTTCGCCGACCACGGGATAATTTTTCGGAATCGGAACATTCGTTGCTCGTGAAACCGTCTCGCAATACTGCTTGAGCTTCGTCAGGTCCTGCCGGTCCCACGGGGCGACGCCCATCAGCTTGAGGTTCACCAGCATCTGGTCCATTTGCGTGTTGCCGACACGTTCGCCGAGTCCGATGGCGCAGCCGTGGACGCAATTCGCTCCCGCGATGATCGCCGCCATCGAGTTGGCGATGGCCAGTCCGCGGTCGCTGTGGCCGTGCCAGTCCACCCGAACTTTCTCGCCGGAAGGCTTGACGACTTCATCAATCACAAAGCGGACCAATGCCAGCGCGCCCATCGGCGTGGCATGGCCCGCGGTATCGCAGATGCAGACCGCGCGCGCGCCGCAGTTGATCGCAGTCGCGTAGAGGCGCTTGACCGTCTCGGGATCGCAGCGGCTCGTGTCTTCGGTGACGTACATCACGTCCAGTCCAAGCGACACGGCGTATTTAATCGCCTTCTCGGTCGTTTGGAGCAGGAAGTCTTCGGTCCATCCTTCGGTGAAGCGGCGGATCGGGCTGGAACCGATAAAAGTCGCGGCTTCGATGCGCAGGCCGGTCTTCTGCACGATCTCGGCAATTGGGCGAATATCGTTCTCGTGGGTCCGCGCCGCGCAGTTCGCCTGGATCTTCATCCTGTTGGCGACAATCTCATGCGCCAGCGCCGTGACGGCCTCGACGGCGCGCGGTCCGGCGCCCGGCAGGCCCAGATCGAGCGCATTAATTCCCAGCGCTTCCATCAGATGAAGAATTTCGATTTTTTCGGGAATCGAGGGATCGCGAACCGAGGGCGACTGCAATCCGTCGCGCAGGCTCTCATCGTTGAGCAGGACAGGCCCGGCCGGTTTCATTTCCGGCGGATAGTTGGCATTCCAGTCGTAGATGAGGTCGGAAGTATTCATAAGGGAGCTATGAACCAAAAACCTTTGGCCACGGATTCGCACGGATTTTCGCGGATAAGAACATCAGAATTGGTTTATCCGTGTTCATCCGCGTAAATCCGTGGCCAGCAGCTATTTCTCTTTTGGCGGCAGGGTCAATCCGAAGACCGACTTCATTCCCTGCCCGGCGACGTTGATCTTTGCTTCTCCCGGCGTTGGCAGATAGAGCGTCTTGCAGTGTTCGCAGCGGTAGACTTCGGCATTGGGGCCATAGGCTTTTTCGACATCGCCGCACTCGCGTTCGATGGCGTCTGTCTTATAGGCCCAAAGCTTCAGGTGACCGCCGCAGAATTTTCCCTTCTCGTTTTTCTCGTTGCACGCGCGCTGCCCCGCCTTCTTGATCTTGACCTTGTGATGGGGGAGTTGCGGAATACTTTCGGTGCCGGAAGTGGTCACTTCGCCAGTCGCCAAAGAGAGTGCTCCTTGCTAATAAAGGATGAACGTTCAAGCGATAACGTCCGAGCGGTCAAAACGCCGCCGCATTCACGCCTTACGCGCTCATTGTAACTGAAAACGCAGTAACCAAAGAGTGGCCGGGACAAGTGTGGCGCGGGCAAGTGTGGCGCGGGCAAGTGTGGCGCGGGCACTCCTGCCCGCGAGGGCCCTCTGCTATCTTTAAGAATTACCAGACCCCATGATCACAATCGTTTCAGGACTGCCGCGCTCGGGCACATCGCTGATGATGCAGATGCTCGTCGCCGGAGGAATGTCGCCGCTCTCTGACGGCGAGCGCAAGGCCGACACCGACAATCCCCGCGGATATCTCGAGTGGGAGCGCATCAAGCAACTCCCGCAGGATCCGGGATGCATCGCCGAAGCGGAAGGCAAGGTCGTCAAAGTCATCTCGCGCCTGCTGCTATCGTTGCCCGGCGGCCATGAGTATCGCCTCATCTTTATGCAGCGTCCGCTGCCCGAAGTGCTCGCTTCGCAGGATGAAATGATGAAGCGTCGCGGCACATTCAAAGCCGGCGCGAATCCGGCGATCATGTCGGCGGCATTCGAAAAGCATCTCCGCGAAGTTTATGCATGGATGGACAGCAAATCGAACCTGAAGGCGCTGCGCGTCCCCTATCATGACGCACTCCAGCGCCCAAAGGAAATTGCCGAGAGATTAGTGGAGTTTCTGGAAATTCCGATGAATCCAGAGGCGATGGCCGCCCAGGTGGATTCGTCGCTCTATCGCAATCGCGCAAGCTGAAAGGGAGCAACCATGGCGAAAACTGGCGCAAGCGTGGGAACGTCGCGGGCGCGGCGTCCACAACTTGGAGCCGTGAGCCGCGAGACCGCCGAGCACTACCGCTGGGGCGTGGATTGCGACGCGTGGCACCTGGTGAAAGACAAGAACCTCGCGGTCATCGAAGAGTTCATGCCGCCCGGCGCGGCCGAGATTCGCCATCACCACGTCCACGCGCAGCAGTTCTTTTACATTCTTACCGGCGAAGTGCTGATGGAAATAGAAGGGGAAACGATGCTGGTGCCTGCCGGAAGCGGGATTCGCATACTTCCCGGGAAGCGGCACCAGATCCGCAATCCAACCTCGGAGCCGGTACGCTTTCTGGTGGTCTCGCAGCCGCCAAGCCGCGGCGACCGGGTGGATGCCTAGCCGCTTTACAACCGCTTTCTTCCAAGCGCACCCGCCGAGCGCAGCGAGCCGGCCACCCGTGCCGCAAGGCTCCGGGCAAACTGCATATCCAGAAATCCTTCCATCTGCCGCCGGAAATTCGCGCCATAGCCGTACCACCAGACCTTTTTCATCCCCGGCATTTTGTCGGTGTCGAGATATTTCAGGCGCACCATTTCTTCCAGGCCAACCCGCCCGTGAGTGCGGCCAAGTCCGCTTGCTTTCACTCCGCCATGCGGAGCTTCGCTGATCCCGAAGCAGGAGATCACATCGTTCACCATCACGGTTCCAGACTGAATGCGCTGCGCCAGGCGTTCACCGCGATGAGAATCACCCGTCCAGATGCTGGCCGCCAGCCCATACTCGGAATCATTGGCGAGATGGACCGCTTCGTCATCGGTATCGAATGGCATGACAGGTAGCACAGGACCAAAGGTTTCCTCGCGCATGATGCGCATTTCGTGGGTAACACCGGCAAGCACAGTGGGACGATAGAAATTCCTGCCCAGTTCGGGGATGCGCATGCCTCCAGTGAGGATCCGCGCGCCCCGCGCCTTTGCCTCTTTCACCTGCGCTTCGACAACCTGCAACTGGCGCTCGCTGATCATCGGCCCGATGTCGGTCTCACTGTCTTCCCCATGGCCGACGCGAAGCATTTTGGTTTTCTCAACGCAGGCAGCAAGAAACTGTTCATACCGGCTGCGATGCACATAGCAGCGTTCTACCGACAGGCAGGCTTGCCCTGCATTCACGAACGCGCCCCAGACCGCACCGCTCGATGCGACGTCCAGATCGGCATCCTCGAGAACGATCATCGGATCCTTGCCCCCAAGTTCGAGCACAACCGGCAGCAACTTCTCTGCCGCTGTCACCGCAATGCGCTTGCCCGTCGCGACGCTGCCGGTAAAAATCAGCTTGTCGATCGGGGAACGCACGAACGCAGCGCCGGTCTCGCCGTCTCCAATCACGACTTGAAATACGTTCTCGGGAACTCCTGCCGCGTGCAGGAGTGCAGCCAGTTCCAGCGCAACGAGCGGAGTCAATTCAGACGGCTTCAGCACCACTGCATTTCCCGCGGCCAGAGCGGCGAGCGCCTCGTTCGCCGGAATCGAAAACGGATAGTTCCACGGCGAAATAATTCCGACCACGCCATACGGCTCCCGCACCAGCCGGCCGCGCTTGAACTTTGTCGCCAGATTGCCGTGAGGAACCGGTTCATCGCGCAGCAAGCCCCATGCATTGGCAATCAGGAAGCGCGCGGCATCGAGCACGACCAGCACTTCCGTCGTCAATGCCTCGGCAATCGGCTTGCCCGCTTCGCGCGTGATCGCTTTCGCGATCTCCGACTTTCTGGCATGAAGCCTGCTCTGAAACTCCCGCAGGACCGCAATGCGGCGTTTCACACCAAGCGCAGCCCAGGCCGGCTGGACGCTTTTCGCGCGGGTCACCGCATCGAACACTTCCCGTTCGGTCGCGCATTCCAGCTCGCGAAGAACGGCTCCCGTCGCCGGATTCACCGGCGCGATCCGGGCGCTCGAAATTTTGACATCAGCGGCCATCACATTTAAAAGGTGCTGGAACTCAACGTTTACCGCCGCGCATCCTCGTACTCCACTCCGACTAGACACAACCCACTCGCTGGAGCAGTCGCTCCCGCGGCGGAACGGCTTCGGGCCTGTAGAATTTCCGTCACCCCATCGGGCTGCAAGGTTCCCTTGCCCACCAGAATGAACGTTCCCACGAGATTGCGCACCATGTGGTGCAGAAATCCCGAGCCGCGCACCGTATAAACCAATTCTTCGCCAGTCAATTCCCACGCAGAGGAAAAAATGGTTCGCACATTCGAGACCGCCTCACCGCCGCTTCCACGCTCCGGATCGACGGCGGCGAACGATGTGAAATCTCTCTCCCCCGCCACCAGCCCCGCGGCCTGCGCCATCGCCTTCACATCCAAAGGATAGGGATAATGCCAGACATAGCGGGCCAGAAACGGCGGGCAGATCGCCGATCGATAAATCCGATAACGATACGTCTTCGCGCGGGCCGAATGCCGCGCATGAAATCCGGCGGGAACTTCGACCGCTTCCAGCACGCGTACCGATGCCGGCAACACATCGTTCAGCGCCTTCACGAAATTTTCTGTGGGGACCGAAGACTCCGTGACAAATGTCACCACCTGCGCCAGCGCATGTACCCCCGCATCCGTGCGGCCCGACCCCTGGGGCAATACTTTTTCTCCCGTGATACGTCCAATCGCAGAGGCCAGTGTGCCTTGCACCGTATTCGCGTCGGGCTGCACCTGCCAGCCGGAGAATTCTGATCCATCATAAGAGAGGATCAATTTGAGATTCCGCATGTAACTTTCGAGTCCCCAAATAAGTTCTAATCATCAAAGTCGCTTAAGCGTGAGCTATCTTACCGTCCCTGCCGCGGCGCAGCACGAGCAGAGTGAAGTTTTCGGTCAGATATACTGGATGGCTTGCGAACCTGCGTCTGGATTTGAGAGCGGCTGTCGAGTAGAGCGCGCCGATGCCAACAAGGACAGATTTCAGCGGAAGTGAAGATTTGCATCGAAGAGGTCGATCAAATCCCAGCTTTTCGGAACCTTTCGCCGCTTGTTTGCGTACCAATGCCTGAGCAGAACCGCATCTGAATCTGCTTCAGCAGATGCCGGCTTTCGTTGCAGGCCTGAATTCCAAGGGATTTACCAAACGGAGAAGAGTAGATGCCATTCGCACGTTTAGCCCCGACCCTGCGGCTCGCCGCCACTGCGAGTCTTTTTGCGACCCTGAGCCTGGCCTGTTGGGGCCAGGAAGCACCCGCAGCGCCCACTCCGCAGAATACTCCCGAAGCGCATCCCGTTCCGGCGCTGGACTATGCCAAGCCGGCATCGCATTTTCCCAATCCCTTCGGCCCCTACCTGGCGAAGACGGTGGCCCCGCCTAATCTTGCCAACACGGCGCGCATTGACGGCCTCATGCACGATGGCAAACTTTATCTTTCGCTCAACGACGCGATCGCACTCGCTCTGGAAAACAATCTCGATATCGCGATTGCTCGTTACAACCTGAATATCGCCGACACCGATGTACTGCGCGCCAAAGCTGGAGCGCAAATTCTGGGTGTGCCCCTCGGCATCATCCAGAACACTCCCGGCGGCGGCGTGGGCGGCATTGGAACCCAGGTCGGCTCCGGCACCGGCGGCACGAATCTGGGCGCTGGCGGAGCTGGCGCCGGTGCCGGCGGCATCGTCAGTTCGACCGCTGGTGGGCTGTTTGGACCTTTTATCACCAGCTTTGATCCGATCGTCACCGCGACACTCCAGAACGATCACGCTAACTTCATTCCGACCAGCCCGTTTGCGGGAACCCTGCAACGGACCAGCACGGCGAACTTTCAATACACCCAGGGATTCCAGTGGGGCACGAACCTTTCGATAGGCTTCAACAATACCCGCACAACCACGAACAGCGCGTTCCAGACGGTCAGCCCCGCCCTTAACTCCGCCTTCCAGTTCAGGCTGACCCAGCATCTGCTTCAGGGCTTCGGCTTCGCCGCCAATAACCGCTTCATCCGCATCGCGAAGAACAACCGCGAGCTTTCCGACGTTGCCTTCCGCCTCCAGATCATTACCAGCGTGGACCAGATTGAAAATATGTACTGGGACCTCGTCTACGCCTATGAGAACCAGCGGGTGAAGCAGGAATCTCTTACCTTCTCGCAGAAGACGCTCTCCGACACGCAAAAACAGGTGGAAATTGGCAGCCTGGCACCGATCGAATCGGTCCGGGCGCAAAGCCAGGTCTCAGCCGATCAACAGGCGCTGACCGTCGCCAATACGAACCTCCAGTTGCAACAGCTGATCATGAAGAACGCGCTCAGCCGAACGCTGCATGATCCCACCTTGGCCAAGGCCGACGTGGTCCCGACTTCTACCATGGAGGTTCCGGAGAACGAGCAGGTCCAGCCCACCGAAGATCTGGTCAATGAAGCGCTCCGCCACCGCGCCGAACTGGTCGAGTCGCGTATTCAGCTGAATAGCCAGGAGCTCAGTAACAAGGCGATACGCAGCAGCCTGAAGCCGACCCTTGATCTGTTTGCCTACTACGGTGGCTCGGGCGTCGGCGGAGCTCAGAACCCTGCCAACATCTGCCAGACCCCAGATCAGCAATTCTGCGCCAGCGGCAGTCCTGACTTTACCCTGGGCCAGTTCCCGCTCGCGCCCGCGACCAGTTACGGCGCAACCCTGAACCAGCTGATCAACTCCAGCGCCCCCGACAAAGGCGCCGGCCTACAGTTGAACATCCCCTTGCGCAACCGCGCGGCTCAGGCGGTCCAGGTCCGCGGCGAACTCGAATACCGCCAGGCGCAGATGGCTTTGCAGCAGACCGAAAACCGCGTCAGCATCGAAGTCCGCCAGGCGCAGTTTGCGGTCGAGCAAAACCAGGCCAGTGTGGCATCGGCAAAGGCCGCCGTTGACTATGCGAAACAGTCGCTCGACGCCGAACAAAAAAAGTATCAGTTCGGCACTTCGACCACGACCGCCGTCCTGCAAACCCGGAGTGCTCTGGCGACATCAGAATCCACGCTGATGTCGGCCATGGCCGCCTACGAAAAAGCGCGCGTCGAACTCGATCGCGCCGTCGGAACGCTGCTCGATCAGAACGGCATCAGCATCGACGACGCCGCCCGCGGACAGGTCACGCGCATGCCCAACGTTCCCTACGTCGCTCCCCGGAAGGATTTGCCGGCAGCGCAGCAGCAGTAAAGTGTGGCGCGGACACTCCTGTCCGCGTTGCCAGCATCTCAGGATTCGGCGCGGGCGAAAGCCCGCGCCGAACCGGTTTCACCTTCAGCAGATCTTCCTTTCCGCACTTCCGCCCTCACAATTCTTTACAATCCCACGCGCCTTCGGCCAAACTTCTCCCGCTAAGATGGGATGATGGTTTTTCGCGCAGTTGGCATCCAGCAGTTGGCATCAAAGTGAACGCGTTTCCCGGCCTGTTGCTCGGCCAATCCTTTTTTAGTCCGGTCCCGAATGTAAGGAGATAGCTCATGCCCGTACCGCGATTTCTGGCTCCATTCCTCTTGTTGTGCATGATCTGTGCGGCTTCATCCGCGCTTGCCGGACAACAAGCGGCCAGCATTCCGACGGCGCCCTCGGCATTGTCGCCCAAGCCGGAAAAAGTCCATGCCGTCGACTATTCCCAGCCCAGGTCCGCCTTCCCGAATCTGTTTCAGCCGTACCAGGCGCGGACCGTCGGTGAGTCCAACCTCAGCAATTCACCGCGCATGGATTCGATGATGCGGGACGGCAAGATCTACCTCTCGATCGACGACGCCGTCGCCCTCACGCTGGAGAACAATCTCGACCTGGAACTGGCCCGCTACAACCTGAACGTCGCCGCAGCTGACCTGCTGCGTGCCAAGGCAGGCGGAAGCATTCTTGGCGTCAATACCGGGATCATCCAGAACACGCCCGGAGGCGGCGTGGGCGGACTTGGAGGAACGGTCGGCTCAGGAACTGGCGGCACTACAGTCGCGGCCGGCGGCGCGGGCACCGGAAGCAATGGCCTGGTCAGTTCGACGTTGGGCATCGGATCCCCGATCACCAGCTTCGATCCGATTCTTACCAGCTCGATGCAGCTCGACAAGAACAACACAATTTCCACCAGCGCTGTCAGTCCTGCTCCCGGCGGCATCGTTTCGCAAAACACTTACACGGCGAATTTTGCTTACACGCAGGGTTTTCAGTGGGGGACCACGCTCTCGGCCGGATTCAACAATACGCACCTCGCCACCAACAGCAGCGTGGGCCTGCTGACTCCTCAACTGGGCTCGAACTTTCAATTTCGTGTCACCCAGAGTCTGCTGCAAGGCTTTGGAACCCTGCCCAACACCCGTTTCATTCTCATCGCGAAAAACAATCGCGAGATCTCCGACGTGGCTTTTCGCCTTCAGGTCATCACCACCGTCGACCAGATCGAAAATATGTATTGGGACCTGGTGTACGCCTTTGAGAATGTCCGCGTGCAGCGGGAGTCGCTTACTTATGCGCAGAAAGCCCTCGATGACGCAAAGAGCCAGGTAAAGGTCGGGACCGTGCCTCCGATTCAGGTGGTGAGCGCGCAGAGTACGGTCGCCACCGACCAGCAGAACTTGATCGTGGCGCAGAACAACCTTCAGCTTCAGCAACTGCTGATCAAGAACGCGATCAGCCGCAGCATTGAAGATCCGGTGCTGGCGGAGGCCGATGTAATTCCGACATCCACGATGCTGATTCCGCAGGAAGAGTCGGTTGTTCCCATTCAGGACTTGATCAATGACGCGCTTCAGCATCGCGCTGAGTTGGTTGAGACTCGCATTGATCTCAATTCCCGCGATATTAACTACAAGGCGGTGCGCAACGCCATGCTGCCGACGCTGGCGGCATTCGCCTACTACGGAGGTTCCGGGGTTGGAGGAGATCTGAACCCGGAATGCACCACTTTTGGCGGCACCGCGTGCACCACGCCGCCCGTATTTGGAGGTTCCAATTCACTGGGTTACGGGGGCGCCCTCAATCAGCTGGTGAATTCAACTGCACCCGACAAAGGGATCGGACTGAGCCTGAACATCCCGATTCGCAATCGCGTGGCGCAGTCGAACCAGGTGCGCGCCGAGCTTGAATTCCGCCAGGCGCAGGTGCGCCAGCATCAACTCGAAAACCAGGTGAGAATCGAGGTCCGCAACGCGCAGTTCGATGTGAAGCAGAATCGCGCGGCGGTGCAGGCCGCTCAATCGGCCGTCGACCTGGCACACCAGACGCTGGATGCGGATCAGCAGAAATTGAAAGTCGGACTGACGACCCAGACCGTAATTCTCCAGGACGCAGCCACGCTTACCACGGGCGAATCGAACCTGGTATCGGCGAAAGCTGCCTACGAAAAATCCCGCATCGAACTGGACCGCGCCACCGGCCTGCTGCTCGATCACGCCGGCATCGATGTTGCCGACGCTACCAAAGGCGAGGTCACCCATTTGCCGAACATTCCTTATGTGGCGCCGAGGCAGGATGCGGCGCCCGCAGGAGCTCGGCAGCCGAATGCCGCGCCGGCCACTCCTCAGCCCCAGGGCGGACAGAGGTAGCGCGCTAAACTCATGGATCCAGAAGGGATACCTGATCCATCTTGCATTGTACGTACATTTATGTACGTTAAAGTGTTCCTGTAGGAACACTTTGTAAAGTTCCCGGTCATCTTTCCGATGTCACTGATGCCAAAAGACTTGCCTGATACACTACGCTGCGATGGCGACTCGAGAGCGATCGGCGCTGCCCGGATTCTTCCTTTGGCTGCTGCCTCTGTCATTCCTGCTTCAGCTCGCTGCCATTGGAATTCTTCATCAATACCGCGTCCGCCCGGGCAACGACCACTTCGACTTCGGCTGGGAGATGGGCCGCATCGCCCGCTCCATTGCGCAGGGCCACGGCTTCAGCAGTCCTTATGAAGGCAGCACCGGCCCTAGCGCGTGGGAGCCCCCCCTCTATCCCTATCTCATAGCCGGTGTGTTCGAACTTTTTGGCCTCTACACGCGCGCGTCGGCGTGGGTATTGTTGAGCATCAACAGCCTGTTTGCAACGCTGACTTGTATTCCGATTTACTTCATCGCGCGCAAGACTTTCAGCGAGCGCATCGCCTTCTGGTCAGCGATCGGTTGGGGATTGAATCCTTACATCTGGTACTGGTCGATCCACTGGATTTGGGATACGACGTTCACGCCGCTCATTCTCGCCTGCCTATTTCTACTAGCACTCAAATTGCAGGATTGGCCCGGATTGAAAGGCTGGATTCTTTTCGGCAGCCTTTATGGCATTGGCGCGCTGGCGAATCCCACGATGCTGGCCTTCCTTCCCTTCTGCGGATTGTGGGTCTGGCGGCAGCGATATCGCCGCGGCCTGCCGTCCTTCGCTGGCGTTGTGATTTCGTCTCTAATCTTCTTCGCGGTGCTGTCGCCGTGGGTCGTGCGCAACTACAAGGTGTTTGGCCGCTTCGTTTTTCTGCGCGACGATTTCGGATTGCAGGTGCGCCTGGGCAACGGGCCGCACGCTGACGGCATGTTGATGCCATATCTTCAGCCCAACCTCAACAAGTTCGAGCTGGAAAACTTTCAGCAGATGGGCGAGCTGGCCTATGGCGAACGGTGCAAGAAGCTGGCCTTCGACTGGATTCGCAACCACCCCGGCCGCTTTGCAGTCATCAGCCTGAAGCGCTTCTTCTATTACTGGAATGGTGTGCCGCGGGAAACCAACAGCACCGCGCCGTTCGACTTTAGAACGTCGGCATTTCTGGCCACATCCGTTCTCGCCCTCTGGGGGCTGGGCCGCGCGCTACGCCAGAAGCGGCCCGCAGCGTGGCTTTTCGCGGGGCTGATACTGACATATCCAACCGTTTATTATTTTGTCTTTCCGCACGCAAGGTATCGCCATCCGATCGAGCCGGCGTTGGTGATTCTGATTGTGTTCCTGCTGTCGGAAGTGAAGTGGAAGACACAGCAGTCTTAGGTCTTAGGTCCTGGCCTGGGCGCGAGGTCTTACGTCAGGGGCTCCGGACTCACGACTCGCGACTAAGTGTGTGAGACAATTTTCGCCGCGCTATGCAACTCTCGGTCGTCATCATCACTTTCAACGAAGAAGCCAACCTCGGGCGCACGCTGGCCAGCGTGCAGCCGCTCGTCTCCGACGGTAAGGGAGAAATCATTGTCGTCGACTCCGGCTCGACCGACCGCACCGTAGAGATCGCAAAATCGTTCGGCGCGAAAGTTTTCGTGGAAGCGTGGAAGGGATTTGCGGCGCAGAAGAATTCGGCGATCGATAGGGCGAGTGGCGACTGGATTCTAAGTCTCGATGCAGATGAAGAAGTTTCATCTGAATTGGCGACTGAGTTAGGTGAATTGCTCTGGATGCAACCCGGGCAGTTCGTTCAAAAGCTGACTACGCGCGGCTCATGGACGGCATCGATCGAAAGTAAGGGCGACCTCCATGTCACTCTCGACGACCAGCGAGAGGGTGACCTTGCCGGGGCGGAGATTCCAAGAAAAAACTTTTTTCTAGGCCGATGGATTCGGCGCGGTGGATTTTATCCCGATCGCAAGTTGCGTCTCTTGAAGAAGGGTTGCGCCCTATTTGAGAACAGAGCAGTACATGAGGATGCACATACCGACGGCTTCACGGTGCGCCTGAACGGTGCCCTGATCCATCACTCCTACCCCACCCTCTCCGATTACATCGAGCACATGAACCGATACTCGTCCCTCGGTGCAGAGATGGTCGTAGCGAAAGGCCCGGTCCGCTTCAGCGTCATCCACATCTTGCTGCGGCCGGAGTTCACCTTCGTCTACAACTATTTTTTCCGCCTGGGATTCCTTGACGGACGCGAAGGATTGCTGTTGCATCTCTACCACGCGGTGTACGTTTCGTGGAAATATGCGAAGGCGTGGGAATTGTCGCGCGCTCAAGACAAATTGTCGTCCTGAGCGGAGCCGCGATTCGCGGAAACCAGCGGCGGAGTCGAAAGACCCAGGGCTCCTCGCCGGCTGTCGCAACGCCCCATGCAGAACCCAAGGTCCCTCGACTGCGCTCGGGATGACAGAGCGATGAGACATCGAAATGACAGAGCGGGAAATGAGACATCGAGATGCGGGGATAAGACATCGCGCAGACCGACCGGTCGTTTTGATCTCCTTCCGTCACCTTGCCCCTGCGCTTGCGCTTCCCTATCATCGAAGTGAGCAACGGAGAACGCATGGAAAAGAAGTCGTCCCAACCCTCGAAGCGCCCGCAGGTAGCCGAGAGTCCCGTGGCCGATGTGTTCGAAAATCGCAGTCCATCGGCTGGCGAAAAAGTGTGGGCGGAAAAAACGCTCGCGCCGACTTTGGAAAAATCTCCCGAGCGGCCGATTGGAGCGCCCACCGGAATCAACCTCGACGAGCACGGCGACGCGCGCTTCACCACGATTTCCGGCGTGCCGATTCGCAGGCTTTACACGCATGCTGATCTTCCAGCCGACTGGAGCGAAGAACAATATCTCGGCTATCCCGGCGAAACGCCGTTCACACGCGGCATTCACGCTACCGGCTATCGCGGCAAGATGTATACCATGCGGCAGTTTTCCGGCTTCGCTTCACCAGAGGAAACCAACCGCCGCTACAAATATCTGCTGGAGCACGGCGGCAGCGGGCTTTCCGTGGCGTTCGATCTGCCCACGTTGATGGGATACGACTCCGACCATCCGGCGAGCGAGGGCGAGGTCGGCAAGTGCGGCGTGGCCATCGATTCCCTCGAAGACATGGAGATTTTGTTCAGCGGCATCGATTTGGAGAAGACCACCGTATCGATGACCATCAATTCGCCCGCGTCGGTGCTGTGGGCGATGTATCTGGTTGTCGCCGAAAAGCAAGGCGCGGACTGGAAAAAGATTTCCGGCACCATCCAGAACGACATTCTGAAGGAGTACATCGCGCAGAAGGAGTACATCTATCCGCCAGCGCCGTCGATGCGCCTGGTGATCGACACCTTTGAGTTCGGCACGAAATTCACGCCGCGCTTCAATACCGTGTCGATCAGCGGATATCACATCCGCGAGGCGGGATCGACCGCGCTTCAAGAATTGGCCTTCACGCTGTATGACGGCGTGGAGTATGTCGAGTGGGCGCGGCGTCGCGGACTTGATGTAGATGAATTCGGCCCGCGGCTCAGTTTCTTCTTCAACGCGCACAACGATTTCTTCGAGGAAATTGCGAAATACCGCGCGGCCCGCAAAATCTGGTATCGCGTGATGAAAGACCGCTTCGGGGCGAAGAACCAGCGCACTTGGCTGATGCGCTTCCACACGCAGACGGCGGGCGTGTCGCTGCCGGCGCAGCAACCGATGAACAACATCGCGCGCGTGGCGTTACAGGCGCTGGCCGCGGTGCTCGGCGGAACGCAGTCGCTGCACACTGATTCTTATGACGAAGCGCTGGCGCTACCCACCGAAGAAGCGGCGCGCATCGCGCTGCGCACGCAGCAGATCATCGCTTATGAATCTGGGGTCGCACAAACCGTAGACCCGCTCGGCGGGTCTTACTTTGTCGAGAACCAAACCCTCCAGATGGAAAGCAGCGCCTTCGATTACTTCGCCAAGTTGGACGCCATGGGCGGCATGGTCAAGGCGATCGAGCGGGGATATCCACAAAAAGAAATTGCGGAGTCAGCGTACCAATACCAGCGCGCGGTTGAGGCCAAAGAGAAAATCGTCGTGGGGGTGAACGATTTTGTCGTCGAGGAAGAATCCCTCCACACGCTCTACATCGATGAATCGGTTGCACGGCAACAGTCGGCGAAGCTGAAGACATTGCGCTCGCGGCGGTCCAATGAAGCGGTTGAGCGGGCGCTGGATGCGCTGAAGAAAGCGGCCGCGCAAGAACCGAGGGCCGGATCGAACGGCAGCATTTCACCGGCAAACACGATGCCGCACATCGTCGATGCGGTTCGCGCCTATGCCACTGTCGGAGAAATCTGCGAGGCATTGCGGCAGGTCTACGGGACGTATACGGAAGTCAGCATCACGTAGGCGCCAGTTCCCTTCCAGAAGCCCCACTCAAGCCAAAATCGGGCTTGAATGGGCCACCCGGCCGAAATTTCTGATTGAGGAAGGTGAGATGAAAACGGATCTTCTGCGCTTCCATGGCGCGGTCGAGCGCGACCCTGCCATTCAGGCGTGGATGAAAATGCACGCCGGCGAATTAGGAACCATCGCGCATCGGTGGTTTGAAGTAATGCGCGAGTGCGGAGATGAAGTTCGCGAGCTGTTGCATGACGGCGCGCCCACAGCTTGCTTCGGAGATGTTCCGTTCGGCTACGTCAACGTATTCACTTCTCACGTGAACGTCGGGTTTTTTCAGGGAGCATCGCTGCCGGATCCGGCGCGCCTGTTGCAAGGCAGTGGCAGGTTCATGCGCCATGTGAAGCTCAAACCTGGAACGGTACACGACGACGCGGCGTTGCGAAGGCTCATCCAAGTCGCGTACGCCGATATCAAATCCCGCGTCGAACAGGGATAGCTTTTCCTGAACGGGCTTCCGGATCAGCCTCGCCTTGCTTTCTCGATGGCGGCGACGTCGATTTTCTTCATCATCATCATGGCCTCAAAGGCTCGCTTGGCCTCCGCGCCACCTGCTGCCAGCGCGTCGGTTAACGCGCGCGGAGTGATCTGCCAGGAGAGTCCCCAGCGATCCTTGCACCAGCCGCATGCACTTTCCTGTCCGCCGTTGCCAACAATCGCGTTCCAATACTTGTCCGTTTCTTCCTGATTGTCGGTCGCGACCTGGAAGGAAAAGGCCTCGCTGTGCTTGAATGTCGGGCCGCCGTTGAGGCCAAGACAAGGAATGCCCAAAACGGTGAACTCCACCGTGAGCACATCGCCCTGCTTGCCGCCCGGAAAATCGCTGGGCGCCTTGTGAACAGCCGTCACTTGGCTGTTCGGGAATGTTGCCGCATAGAAGCGCGCTGCGTCCTGTGCGTCTTTCTCGAACCAGAGGCAGATCGTATTCTTCGGTTTATTTGGCATCACGAGATGAATTTACCGCTCATAGACGAAGGTGTAAATCGGGGGCAAACCTTACTCGCCCGCAACTTTCGCTATCCGTTCCGCAATGCGACCATGGGCTCGACGCCTGCGGCTCTGCGCGCCGGAATCACCGAGGCCAGAAGCGCAGCCATGGCGAGGGTCAAAACCGCCAGCATAAGCATGAGCGGGTCCCAGGGCTTTACACCAAAGAGTTGATCGCTCATCAGTTTGCCGGCTCCAATCGCGGCCGGAATGCCGATGGCCAGCCCGATGCCAATTTGCGAGAACGCGCCGCGCAGAATCATCTTCGTGACCTCCCCGCGGTCCGCCCCCAGTGCCATGCGAACTCCGATCTCACTGGTCCGCTGTTCGACGCTATAGGCCATCACGCCATAGAGTCCGACCGCGGCCAGCACCAGACCTAGCCCGCCAAACAGCGTGACCAGCACGGCGATCATGTTTTCCTGTTGAAAATCGGCGCCCACGACCTCTCTATATGGATCCACTCCGTAAAGAACGAAATTCGGATCGATGCCGGCCAGCGCCGTACGCACCTTGTCTTCCATGTGTGGTGGATTTCCCGGCGCCCAGATTGCGATGTTGTATAGATAGTGCGACCAGATTTCCCCGCTTGCGATGGCCGGATCGTCAAACTGCACGGTCTGCGTTTCCGGCACCCAGAACATCGGGCGGATTGGGTCCTTATAGTCGTACGTCATATAGCGCATGTCTTTCGCGACGCCTACGATTTCATAGGTTGAGGAATACTTGATTCGGTCGGGCCCGAAATGCTGGCCGATCGGATTCTGGTTCTTGAAAAATCTCTTCGCGAAAGCCTCGTTGACTACGGCGACCTTGCGGGTGGTTTCCGTATCTTCTTCGCCAATGGAGCGGCCGAGCACGATTTTTGCCCCGATGGTGTCGAAGAAGCCGGGCATGACCCGGGCCCATCCCGCTCCGGTATCTTCTTTCGGCGGAGGTTCGGGGCGGCCCTCGATGCGGATGCCATCGTTCCAACTGTCACCGGTCATCGGCGCATAGAGAGCGGGAGCCACCATGCGCACGCCGGGAATCTGCTGGATGCGTTCGTCAATTTGCCGGAAGAGCGGCAGCAATTGTTCAGGCTTGTAGTTGCCCAGCATGGGATTGATCCATGCAATGTAGCGGTCGCGGGTTTCGAAGCCAAAATTCTGATGCTGCAGGTTGCGCAGACTCTGGCCGAGGAGCGCCGCGGCCGAGAGCAGCACCAGCGACATGGCTCCCTGTGCGATGACCAGAGACTTCTGCGCCCATGAGCGGCCGCTTCCCACCGAACGGTTTGCGCCGCGCAGCGCCTCGACTGGATCGGCGTGCGAAGTCACCCACGCCGGCGCAATTCCGAAAACGATCCCCGTCAGCACCGAGATGCCCAATGTAAAAAGCAGCACAGGCAAGGATGGAGTCGCGCTGACCGGTACATAGTTGTTGGGACCGCCGGTCTGAAATGCGAGATGGAGAATCAATCTCGTTCCGCCGTATGCCACGGCGATGCCCAGCACACCACCGACCGCCGCCAACAGCACAGATTCGACCAGCGACTTGCGAACCAGCCTGCCCCGGGAAGCGCCCAACGCTACGCGCACCGAAGTCTGGGCGCGATCTTTCAATCCGCGGGCGAGCATAAGATTTGCCAGATTGCCGCAGGCCACCAGAAGCACACAGGCGGAAGCCACCAGCAGCAACTTCAGCCCATCCTGATATTGGTCCCGCATGGAGGTCACGCCGGCGTCGCCGGGAGTGAGGTGCAAGGTCTGCTGCTGCCAGAGTTGCTTCTCACCGGGGTCCATATCCGCAACGTGGCTAGCCAACCAGTCGGAGAATTCCACTTTCAACTTTGCTTCGAGGGATTTGGGATTCGTCCCCGCGCGTATTCTGCCGATCAGATCGAGGAAGTTGCCGTTGGGCCTTTTCAGCCGCGATGTGGCCCCGTCGAGGATGAGTTCGGTCGTCAGCGGCAGCCAGAAGTCGGGCATGCCGCCACCAGAAAGTTTTGCTCCGAAGAATCCGGGGGCAGCGACGCCGATCACGGTGAACGGATGCCCATTGATCTGATAGCCTGCGCCGACCACCGATGGATCGGATCCGTACTTGTCCTGCCAGATGTGATAGCTCATGACCGCGACCGAGGGCGCACCCTCCTGATCGTCGTCGTCGGTCATCAGGCGGCCGATCCATGGCTGCACCCCGAAGGTGCGAAAGAAATTTCCCGAGACATACTCGCCATTGCGGGTGTCTGCCGGGGACTGCGATCCTTCCCGGCGGACACCGAGAGCCGCATTGCCGGCTTGCAGCGCCGCCAGGTCGACAAATTCGGGCGTACCCGCCCGGAAATGCTTGTAGGCCTCCCAGGAGAACAACGCGAAATCGCCATCCTCGCCCTGGGTGTATCCGCCCCAGTTGCAACAGCGGTCTTTGTCTCCGATGCGCCACAGTTCGCCCGGCTTGGTCACGGGCAGGGACTTCAGCATCACCTGGTCCACCAGAGTAAAGATCGCGGTCGTCGCCCCGATCCCGAGTGCCAGTGTGATCAAAGCCGTGGTGGTAAATCCAGGAGCCTTGCGCAACTGCCGAACTGCGTCGCGTAGATCGGTTAGCATTCGTGCCTCACGAAGAGTTTGACGTAACTGGAAGAGATCGGTTATTTGCCAACGTGTAATGACAACCGGCTATGGGCGGCTTACAATTCCTTCAGGAGTCCCTCCGAAGGAACTTGCCCCCGTGTTCCCCTCCCCGGTTGAGGGCTGGTAGATGGATGGTTGAAGCAACGGCGAGGCGAGACAAGGTGAAAACATCCGCTTGATCGGTCAACGATGGCTTTGCTTTGCAGTTCTGGTGTCTTTGCTGGTAGCTGTCCCGGCGTCCGCTGCGGACGTGAAGGCGGTGGCCGCGGCGGTCGACGCGCACTATAACCATCTGAAGACTCTTAAGGCGGAGTTCACCGAGATCTATCGGGGGGCTGGGATGGAGCGTACCGAGTCCGGCACGCTTTGGCTGAAAAAACCGGGCAAGATGCGCTGGGAGTACCGTTCTCCCAAGGAGAAGCTCTTCGTGAGCGACGGGAAAAGCGCGTGGTTTTACGTTCCGGACGACAGGCAGGCGCGAAAGCAATCGGCAAAGAAACTGGAGGACATTCGATCTCCACTTGCATTTTTGCTGGGCAAGACCAAGCTGGAAAAGGAGTTAACTGGCCTCTCGCTGGCACCCGATATTGCACCATTGCAACCTGGGGACAGGATGTTGCGAGGGGTTCCGCAGGCTATGGCCGATCAGGTTTCGGAGATCGTTCTGGAAATCACGCCGGAGAACCGAATTTCCCGCATCATCATGCAGGGCGCGGATGGGGCAACCACCGAGTACAGGTTTACCGATCAAAAGGAAGATGTGGCGGTGGCCGAGGGCGGGTTTACATTTCGGCCTCCGGCTGGAACTGAGATTGTGGATGGGGATATCGCGCAGTAGGGGAGAGTTGCGGTGGCGCGGGCAGAAACCGAGGTCCCTCGCTTCGCTCGGGATGACAGTCTTATCTCGGAATGGCAATCCTATCTCGGGATGACAATTTCTCCGCGCAGCCAAGCCCGGTACATCCTTCCGTAAAGTTACTTGCGTACTGGTTGGGGGCAATCTGGATGGGGATGACGGCTTAGAATTGAGATATGGGATGGTAGACTGGGCGATAAGGCAAGGTCTGCCAGAAATCAGTAGAAACCGGGCAAATGGCTGAATTTGTAGTCAAGATTGCGGACGATCGCGGGCGCGTGCAGCAGCACGTCGAGCAGGGATATTCCGAGGCCGAGGTGCGCGACCGGTTTTCTTCCCAAGGCTACCTAGTCTACTGGGTCAAGCCGCAGGGAATGATGGCGGGCGGCCTGCGCCGCAAACGTAAGATCAAGCAGTCCACGTTTCTGGTGTATAACCAGCAGTTTCTGACCTTGATCCGGGCCGGGCTGCCCATTCTGAATTCGCTGGAATTGCTGATCAAGCGGCAGAAGGACCAGAACCTGAAGCTGATTCTGGAAAATGTCCGCGACCGGGTGAAGGGCGGCGAGTCGCTGTCAGACGCCTTCGCTGCGCAGGGCATTATCCCCAAGATTTATACGACCACGCTGATGGCCGGGGAAAAGAGCGGCAATATCGACGAAGTGCTCGCCCGCTACATCGGCTTCCAGCGGCTGGCGATGACGTTCCGCAAGAAGCTGTTTGTTTCGCTGATTTATCCGACATTGCTGGTTAGCGTCGTGCTGATCATGGTGACGTTTTTGTTTACCTACGTGGTGCCGAAGTTCGCCGATCTTTTCAATAGCCTGGACGCGAAGCTTCCGGCGATCACCGTGTTCATGCTGGAAGTCGGGCAGAACGCGCAGAAGTATGCACCGTTTGTGTTCGTTGGATTGGTGATTCTGGCGTTCGTCTTCTGGCGCTGGAAAGACACCGATACCGGCGCGGACCAGATCGACCGGCTGATCCTGAATACGCCGATTCTGGGAGACATCCGGCTCAAGCACCAGATTGCCAGCTTCTCGCGCATGCTTTCCACGCTGTTGCAGGGCGGTTTGCCGCTGGTGCCGGCGATGGAAACTGCCGGGGCCTCGATGACCAGCCGGCGAATCTTGAAAGGAATCATGCGCGCCGGCGTCCGGGTGCGTGAGGGCCAGGGACTGGCCCCAAGCCTGGAAGAACAGAAGATTTTGCCCGATCTGGCCGTCGAAATGATCGAGGTCGGCGAGTCCACCGGAGCGCTGCCGGCCATGCTGAATTCGGTGGCGGAGTTTTACGAGGAAGACGTGCAGACGGCCCTGGGCGCGGCCATGGCGCTGATTGAGCCGCTGATCTTAATCATTATGGCAATTTTTGTGGGCGGGGTATTGATCTCGTTGTATTTGCCGATCTTTACCCTGGGAGTCCACTGAAGTCGGCTCCCGGAACTGGGGGCCAGAAATGAATCAGGGAATGGCGACCGCGGACAAGAAATCAATATTCGTAGGTGGCGGGAACGGCGGGCCGATCAGCCCGACCGGCAATCCGATCACAGATTCAGAACGCGCGCAGGACATTGCGCGGCGCTACCGCTGCG
>DASXDY010000007.1:0-16672 GCA_036490405.1 Candidatus Sulfotelmatobacter sp.
TACGGCGGCTGGAATCTTGCCGATCTCGGCCATCTTGCGGTTGATCTGCTCGAAGTCCGCCTTGACCCATCCCACGCTGGAGACTTCGATTTCGCCATCCTGGGCGATCCAGAAGATACTCGGCACGTTCGTCAATCCATATGCGTTCGAGACCGGATAGCTGCTGGTGTCGTCGAGCAGCACGGGAAACGTAACCCCGAATTGGTTGTTGAAAGCGGCCGTGTCTTTGGCGTAGTTTTGGGAGATGCCGACTAGGTTCACTCCCGTGGCGCGGTAGGCCTGATAAAGCCGCTCCAGAAACGGCAGCGCATATTGGCAGGTCGGGCAGGAGACTTTGAAGAATGCCAGAACTACCGGCCCACGCGCGAGCTCGGCGGAGAGAGAGAAAGTCTTGCCGTCGAGGGTTTTCAGTTCGAAGTCGGGAGCTCGGGTCCCGGTCGTCAGCGCCGCCATCTGAATCTCCTTCTGATTCCAACGTCCTAATTTTTATTAGATGACGACGGCCAACCGTCGGTTCATGTTGATCCGGAAAGCAAAAGAGCAATCTTTCTTAGCCTTCAAGCACTACCGAGAGGCTGACGTCGAATACATCGGCTGCCAGCAGGCATTATCGACGTTAAGGATTGTCACATGGCCGGGCGCCTGGGTAATCTTCGGAGAGAAATGGGCAGTACAAAAGTCAAACGTGTTGACGCGCACCCTAGCACACTTCCACAGGTACATACATTTAGCCGCTCGCACCGGACGGTCCTCATACTTGTCATAGTGGGCTAGCTCTTCGGGAGTTAACTCTCCCAAGCCGAAAGTGTAAGTAATTAAGTATTCCGTTTCGCGGGTGCATCCTCTGCACTCGAATTCCACTTTCCTTGCATTCTCAACCGCTGCTGGCGCAAGTATCGGATGACCACTCAATAATTCCACCGACGCGACGCTTCCGTCGGCACGGACATGGACATCCAGCTTCACGTCGCCCGAAATGCGAGCCTGACGCGCGAGCGGTGGATACACAGGCGGAAATAGCTTCGTAAGTACGGCGCCGGGTTGACCGGCAGATGCGGGCGTTTGGGCGGGCACCTCCCTTGATTGAGCCCATGCGAGCGCTGTCAGCAAGATGAAGACACAGAATTTCATCAACCAGAGTCTAATCGGCGGGATTCGCTGCCACAATACTTTCGGAGACCCTTCGCAGAATCTTCCGGGCTAGACCTGTCAGTGCGACTTTGCCAAGCCTTTCGAGGGCAACACGCTGCCCCGCGTAACCAGCGGCCAGGTCTTGCCTCCAGACTTTGACCGTATAGTCGGTCACCGTGATCGAGTGCTTCACAATGCAGGCCGGCTTCGCCCCATTGCCGGGCGCCTCAATCTCCGGCAATTCCCACATGCCAGCCATGAGTGAAACATCCAGCGCGCGCCGTACCAAAAAAACTGTTCCATCGCGATGATCGAGCGCGTAGTGGATCTCGCGCCTTTTCTGGCGCGCCGCCTTGACTAAGGCCGGCATCTCGCCTCGCGCCGCACACAAATCTACGACTGGGCACGTGAGGCAGGCCGGAGCGCGCGGCGTACAGACGATCGCACCCAGTTCCATCATCGCCTGATTGAAATCCCCCGGATGCCCGCGGTCGAGAAGTTCTTCAGCTTTCTTCCACACTTCGCTGTCGGACAATACCGAGCCGCAAATCCGTGCTAAAACGCGTTCTACATTTCCATCCACAACGGCGACCGGCTCGCCGAATGCGATGCTCGCGATCGCCGCCGAAGTGTAGCGTCCAATTCCCGGCAAGTCGCGCCAGGCTGCCGCTGTCTCTGGAAACTTGCCTTTGCGCTCTCGGACTATGATCTTCGCCGCCGCATGCATCATGCGCGCTCGGCGGTAGTATCCCAGGCCGCTCCAGGCCGCGAGCACCGACGCCTCCCGCGCAGCCGCCAGTTTCTGCACCGTCGGAAATCTTCGCAAGAATTCGTGATAGTGCTCGATCACCGCCGCGACGCGCGTCTGTTGCAGCATGATCTCCGAAACCCAGATGCGATAGGGATCGTGGCTCTGGCGCCAGGGCAAATCGCGCGCGTGCTTGTCGTACCACGCGAGCAGGCGCTGACGAAATCCTCCCTCTTGAATCAGCGCTGAATTTTGTTCACATGATTTCATCGAAACCCGCATTCTATCGCGGCGAGTGCGGATCGTTGAGCCGTTTTCCCTATGGTTTCTCCATTGACGCTGACCGACCACTCAGGAATAATCATGGGGCCTGGCAATCCGCAGTACCGCGTGAAAGCATTCACGCCCGATCATTCCGAGAGGTGCCATGAACGACTTCAACCGCAAGGTGGAAGACGCGTCGGCGCGTGTCAGCAGGACGATCCACGAAACCGCCGACCGGCTGGACAGGGAAATTCCCGAATTCATCAAATATCTGAACGACGAAGTCGTCCCGGCGGTGCGTTCGCACTCCACCAAAGCCTTACGCGTCGCTTCGCAGAAGCTGGCGGAGTTCGCCGACTACATGGAGCAGCACCCAACGAAGTAACGATGCTCAGCATTCGATCCACAGGCCCCGCACTTCCAGTTCGCTTTTTGCGTTTCGCTATGCTGCTGATCTTTCTAGCGATCGCTATGCTGTTGAGCAGTTGCGGCGGGCCGAAGCACGCCCGCGCTACTGTGCCGCCGACTCCGGCATCGACTGAAGCCGGCCCGCAACCGGCAGCGCGTCTTCCTAACACAAACCTGGCCCGCCCATCGCCGGAGGAGAATGATGCCGATCCTTCGATCGCGGCCAGTCAGCCGCTAGCTACAGAAACTGGCCTCGCCAGCTGGTACGGGCCTCCGTATCACAACCGTCGCGGCTCAAACGGCGAGATCTACAACATGCACGCCATGACGGCCGCGCACCGCACCTTTCCCCTGGGATCGATCGTGCGCGTCACCAACGTCAAGACTGGAGCGAGCGCTCAGGTGCGCATCACCGACCGGGGCCCATTCATTCCCGGACGCGTGATCGATCTTTCGCTCGCTGCCGCGCAGAAACTCGACATCTACAAGCCGGGCGTTGCGCAGGTGAAGGTCGAACTGCTGCAATCGCCGGCAACGGCCGGATCTGAGGGAAAGTGGGCTGTGCAGATCGGCGGATTCCCTGACGAGGACGCAGCCAGCAAACTCGCCGGCCACCTCACGCGCCGCTATCACACCGCTAAAGTGCAGCGCTTCGCCAGTCCTGCGGGAGACTGGTGGATCCGCATTCGTGTGCTCGACGACGATCATCAGCGCGCGCAGAAACTCGCGGCGGAGACGCGAACACCCGAGGGGGCGGTGTTTCTGGTACGGCTGGACTAGCAGGACCTAAACATTAGCAATTCGATCTCTATTCCCCAGCTTTACCAATTAACGGCGCTCTGCATCTTTCCGGCTTCCTTACAAAGTTCAGGCAGCGGTGTTATCGTTTTTGCAGGAAGCCATCATGAGCGATTCCAAGTGCCTTTTCTGCCGCATCATTGGCGGCGAGATTCCGTCGAAGAAGGTTTATGAAGACGAGAATGTTTTCGCTTTCGAAGACATTGACCCGAAAGCGCCGACCCATGTGCTGATCATTCCAAAACGCCATTTCGCGGGATTGAAAGAAGCGCAGGCGGCTGACGCAGAGATCATCGGACGCTGCCATCTCGCGGCCGCGGAGATCGCGCGCCAAAGAAATATCGAACAGGGATATCGGACCGTGCTGAATGTAGGACCCGGCGCAGGGCAATCAGTGTTTCATCTGCACGTGCATCTGCTGGGTGGACGGCCGCTCACCTGGCCACCAGGCTAAATGGCGCTCTGCTGCATTTATTCGAGGACGCTATCGTCGAGCTTCTTCTTGCCCCAGTCGGCGGCCGCCTGCATGAAGGCCAGCACGAGCGGATGCGGCTTCTTTTCTGTCGACGACAACTGCGGCTGGAACAGCGTCGCCAGATAAAAGCGGTGCGTGGGCGACTCAATGGCGCGGATCTCGCCCTGCGGGCCGCGGGCAACGACGGGAAATCCGGCTTCCATGGTCATCCACTCAAAGTCAGGATTGATTTCGAAGTTGCAGAAAAATTCCTCCGTCACGACCTCCTGCTCTTTGCCGTAAAACGATTGCAGGTAGGAACCGGGCCGGAGGCGAATTTCAGGGACCGCGCCGGAGAGCTTGGGCGCGTCGCCTTTGCGATCAGGAACCACGCAGGCCACGGGATAAATAATGATGTTCTTGGATCCGGAATTATTTTCGGCGCTGTCGGCATCTTTCACCTCGAGCACATTGCGCGCGAATTCGATGAACGCGTACTGAAACCCACCGCAGGTCCCGAGAAACGGCCAATCGCGCCGGCGCGCGAACTCAATGCCTCTTAACATGCCATCGAAACTCTTGTAGGGACTG
This sequence comes from Candidatus Sulfotelmatobacter sp., assembly GCA_036490405.1. Taxonomy (GTDB): domain Bacteria; phylum Acidobacteriota; class Terriglobia; order Terriglobales; family Acidobacteriaceae; genus Sulfotelmatobacter. Next base: position 4,395 of record DASXDY010000007.1, read on the forward strand.
CCGGGCGACGCCCACAATCCGTCGAAGCTTTCGAATTTCTTGTCGTCGGCAGCCGCGAGCGAAGGCGTCGGCAGCCATTCGGACTCGACTTTGATTTTGAGTTTCCTGGCCGCGTGCTGGAGCGCGTCGTTGGTGGCATGATGGGAGCGGAATTCGGAGTTGAAGTCGCCAAGAATCCCGATGCGGACGGCGTCGCTCACGGCTCGATTGTACTAGAGCGAATCCAGCCTTCTGCTATCGCTGAAGTTTAGCAGGGTGGTGCGGGTAAATGCCTGGAAGAGCAGCGCTTCGGCAGCGCCGATCGGCCGCAAACCAGCCTCTTTTCCCCGCTTCAAATTTGGTCTCCGCCGCCTTAGCCGGGGTTTTGACAATCTTTTGACAAACTGCACGTTGGCCCATGGAAAGATTCCCCGCATCTGAAAATCGATCGCAAGGAGTCTGCTATGTCAGCGCCATCTATTCGTTTCGCTCTGGTTTGTGCTTTCAGCCTGATGACTGCGCCCATGATTGTCTCGGCGCAAAACTCTTACTCGGTCACCGATCTTGGCGTCATCAACACCAACGGCTACAGCGTAGCAACAGCCGTCAACACGACTGGACAAGTCACGGGCGCCAGCGGCTCAAGCAACAGTAATTCCAGCGAGGTCTTCTTTTATTCGGATGGTTCGCTGACGAATCTGGGGACCCTGGGTGGAACCTCGGGAATCGGCAACGCGATCAATCGCCTCGGGCAAATTGCCGGATACTCACAGAACTCCGCTGGGACCTACCGTGGGTTTATCACCCGCGGCGACACTCTGGTCGATATCGGCGATTTAGGTGGAGGGTCTGCCGTAGCATATGGCATCAACGACAAGGGCCAGGCCGTCGGATCGGCCGTGACCGCCTCGGGCGACAATCATCCGTTCCTCTACACCAATGGAAAGATGACGGACCTGGGAACGCTGGGATCTCCCAAAGGCAGCGACTGGTGGAACAGCGCGCAAGCGGTAAACAATTCCGGCGTAGTTACGGGAACCTCTTACGACGTCCACGGCAACTTCTTCAGCTTCGTCTGGAAAGCCGGCAAGATGACGAAGATGGGAACGCTGGGCGGCGCATGGAGCCAGGGCGCCGCAATCAATAACAGCGGACAGATTGCCGGCCTGGCGTATACGAAAAACGGCTCGGCGCATGGATTCATCGCCAGTTGCGCCACCTGCCCGTTGAAGGACCTGGGCACATTTGCCGGAACCACGAGCAGCGTCTGGGCGTTGGGGATCAATGACTCCGGCGTGGTTGTGGGGCGTTCGACGTTTCAGAACACCTATCACGCCTTCGTCTACGGCAGCAACAAGATCAAGGACCTGAATGGAATGATTCCCGCCGGTTCCGGATGGATCCTGATCGAAGCGGACGGAATCAATGCGTCCGGCGAGATTGTGGGCATGGGCACGCACAACGGCCAGGAACGCGGGTTCCTGCTGACGCCGCAATAAGCAGTGTTGTCACAAAGGGGGATTTAATTGCCACGCGTAAAAGCGTGGCTTTTTTTTGGGGTGGCTGCGGCAAAATAACTGGATCAAACACAAAATCGAAACCGGAAAAACAAAATTCAAAATCAGGCGGCAGACAGGAGTGCCCGTTCCGAATTGTCTAAGCTTTCATCACTTTCAGGAACGCCGTCTGAAAGCGCTCCATTTCGGCCTGCGTGCCGACTGTGACGCGGACCCAGGTGGGCATGATCGGCCAGATACGCCCGACCAGGACATTTTCTTTGGCCATCGCGTCACGCAGTTGCTGCCCGGGGCGCTTGGTGTCGACCATGAAGCAGTTTGATTCGGACGGAATGTAGGTGAAGCCGTTGCGGTCGAGGAACTGGAAAGTCTGTTGCCGGACCGAGGCGTTGATCCGCCGGCGCTCGGCCGCCAGCGACGGGTCCTTCAGGCTGACTGTGGCCGCCACGACGGCGGTGACCGGCATGAAATTCCATCCGCCATGCGACATGATTTTTTCGAGAAGGTCTGGGCGAGCTACCACAAAGCCACATCGGATGCCAGCCATTCCGAACGCTTTGGAAAAAGTCCGCAGCACAACAATATCCTTTCCGGCTTTTACAAAATCGAGTGCGGAGGGAATTTCGGAGAAGTGAATGTAAGCTTCGTCCACCAGCACCACCGAGCCGGCAGGCTTGTTGGCGATGAGATATTCGATGTCGGAATGCGGGGTGACCGTGCCCGTTGGATTGTTCGGATTGCAGATGTAAAAGACGCCGGCATCCGGAGCGGCCGATAACATCGCCCTTACGTCGTGTGCGTGGGTCTTGGTGAGGGGAACTTTCACCACGCGGACCCCCGTCTGTTCGCTGATGCTCATTCCCAGCTCGAATCCTGGGTCGGCTGTGACATAACTTTTTTGTGGAGAAGTAAATGCCAGCACACTGAGGCTCAACGGCGGCGTCGAACCGACGGTCGCGTGAATGTAGTCAGGATCCAGGCCTTCCAGTTGTGCGAAAGTTTTGACGAGTTCTTCGGTCAGATTGTCCTGATAGCGGCCGCCCTGCGGAAGAATCGCAGCCATGGCATCGCGGGCGCCCTGACTCGGCCCGAGCGGATTCTCATTAGAATCGATGACGACCGCGTCGGGCGAGTGCGGACGCCGCGCGGCAGCCGCCAGCATCGGTTCGGTCACGATGCGGACTGCCGCCGCCGCGGATGCGGCAGCGGAAAAATGCAGAAATGAGCGGCGAGAGAAACGGGCCATGGGACCCTCCGCTGGGAGTTTATCAGCGCCCATCTTCACCCGCTACTTATTATGCGAGCCTGTCGAGCAAAGCAAGAATGCGGAGATCGCGCAAACCGCGGATCCACATCAGTTAAGCAGTACGTTCAGCATGCGGATGTTAGTCAACGACGGACTCGCCCCAGCCACCGATGTGCGTCCAATTGCCTTAGCCGGCGCGCCGTTTGCCGAACATTCGCCTTTCCGGTTTTGGCACTCGCATCTCCGGATCTGGAAAGTTTTTCGTTCGATCGCGCTTCATTGCTTGCTATGCTTCCTACCATCTATTTGAGATCACGGATTGTGATACTCAAACCTAAAACCATGAATAAAACGGCAATCGTTCTCGAAAAGAAAGTCGGATCGAAGATCTTCGTCCTGCGCAACCAGCGAGTCATTCTCGACACCGACTTGGCCGAGCTTTACGGCGTTCCAGTCAGGCAGCTCAATCAGCAAGTGAAGCGTAACCGGAATCGGTTTCCTACAGATTTCCGGTTTGCCCTTACAAAGGCGGAATATCGAAACTTGAGATCACAAATTGTGATCTCAAGTTCTCCCCACGGTGGCCGCCGATATCTTCCCCAGGCTTTCACTGAACACGGAGCCATCATGGCTGCAACTGTGCTCAATTCGAAGCGTGCGATCGACATGAGTGTCTTCGTGGTTCGCGCCTTTGTACGCATGCGCGATGCCCTGGCATTGAATCACCGTATCGAAACCAAACTTTCAGAACTTGAAAGCCGCCTCGACAGCCACGATGCCGGCATTCAGGATTTGGTTGAAGCGATCCGCGAACTCATGGCGCCGCTTCCAGCGAACAGCCGCCGCATCGGATTTCAGGCGCCGTCAAATTCTGCCAAGGCAAAAGCTTTGCGGCTTCGTTCAAGCTAGGCCGTGTGTACGGGAAACCTCCAGGCGGGATGAGCGGAGCGTAAACTTTGAACTGCGCCAATTAACTTCAGCGCCCCAGCAATTCGAACGCGGGATAGCCTTCAGCTATTTCGGCGAACGCTGCAACGGACGAGCCTGCCGCGACGGGAAAGAAACGCTGCACTTCGCTTTTGTAGCTGTCGAGATAGGCTTTCAGGACTTCCGGTTTCTCTCCAGGATCCAGCGGGCGCAGAACGAACTTTTCACGCTTGCTGCCTCGCTTCAGAATGATCTCGCCCGCAGCTTCGGCATTTCGCACCCATTGAGTGCGCCCGCGCGGCGCCACCAGATAGCTCTTGCCGTTAAGGGGCAGCAGATCGACCGGGGTCACATAGAGCTTGCCGGTTTTTCTGCCACGAACCTCGAGCAAGCGAATGTGAGACGGGCCGATGCCCAGGCCAACAAGAAGCCCCATCGCGCGATTGAAAAACTTCTCGACCGCCGTCGGTTCACGGAATGTTGAGGCGCTGGAATCCGTCACAAGCGCATTGGATGATTCGACTGTGCCGACGGACGCAATCAGTTTCTTGTTATGCGCGCCTCACGAAGCGAAGCGATGCGGAGTTCATACAGTAACGAAGGCCGGTGGGTTGAGGTCCATCGTCGAACAGGTGCCCCAGATGGGCGTCGCATTCCGTACACGAGACCGCAGTACGAACCATGCCCAGCGAGGAGTCGCGCAATTCGATTACATTTTCTGGCGCAATCGGCTGCCAGAAACTGGGCCATCCGGTGCCGGATTCGAACTTCGTGGCTGAATCGAAGAGTGCATTGTCGCAGCAGATGCAGCGGTAGATTCCCTTGTCGTGGAGGTCCCAGTATTTCCCCGAGAAAGCGATCTCGGTATCCGCGTTACGCGTGATGTCAAATTCATTCGCCGAAAGCTGCTTTCTCCAGTCGGCGGGTGACTTGATCACTTTCGCGACGGTCACTTTCTTCAGCCGTTCACCCGAGTTCGAAAACAGCACAACCGAAACATCGGCGCGCAGGTTGTTGGCAGGCGATGCCGCTGTTGCCAGCGTCGCGGGTCGTCTCCATTGCCAGAGCGCCAAACCAGCGAGTGTCGCCAGAGATGCGCCGAGGAATACGCGGCGTTGCACATTGTCTGGCCTGGCCGGCGAACTTTGCTCGCCCGCATTGCCGGAAGCGGCTTTCCCTGAATTGTCATGCGCATCTGAATTAAGCATGGCTTACTTGCCCGTATAGAGGTCGGGAAACTCCTTGCGCAGGTGTTCAACCTTCGGCGCGTCGTTGAACATGATGTAAGGCTGCGACGGATGCAGCTCCGCATAGTTCTGGTGATACGCCTCGGCCGCATAGAATCCTTGCAGCGGCACGACCTTGGTCACGATGGGCTTGGAGAAAACCTTGGCCTGATCGAGCTGCGAGATGTAAGCCTCGGCGATTTTTTTCTGCTCTTCGTTATTGTAGAAAATCGATGAGCGATATTGCGTGCCGATGTCTGGTCCCTGCCGGTTCAGTTGCGTCGGATCATGGGCCACCGAAAAAAATACCCGCAGCAATTCTCCGTATGTAATCTGCGAAGGATCGTAGACCACATGTACAGACTCGGCGTGTCCCGTCTCGCCGGTGCTGACGGTCTCATATTCGGCGGTCTTCGCCGATCCTCCGGCATATCCTGAGGTGGCGGTGATTACGCCTTTGACGTGCTGGAATACTGCCTGCACGCCCCAGAAGCATCCCCCGGAAAAAACGGCGCTCTGCTTTCCGGGAGACGCCGCCCGGGGCGCGTCCACCGCGGGCGCAGGCACAGGAGCAGCGGGATTCGCTTTGGCGGAGCAGGCGGTCGCGCCCAGCAGAGACGCCAACATCAACAGAGCAGATCGTGTATAGGACGGCATTTTCATACCCTCTGGCAGAAGTACGAACATTGTAGGCTGCCAGATTGGAGTACTAAACGGGGCAGAAGTTTCATGCGCTTTCCGGTCGACCGTGGAGACATGAATCAGTTGCTGCCAGAAGTGTCGAGATTCGATTTCGCCAGATGTTTATAACCCGCATGAGGACTCGCAGTTACACTCTTGACTTCGCTTTATATTCGCCTACAATGGCGACATGGCCATCACACGCAGGCAGAGTGAACTGTACGATTTCCTTTCGCGGTTTGTTACCGAAAATGGATACTCCCCCTCCTATGAAGAAATCAAGCTGGGGATGGGATTGAGTTCGCTGGCAACCGTCCACAAGCACGTCACGAACCTGGAAAAAAAGGGACTGCTCACGCGCGACTACAACCGCAGCCGTTCGATCGACCTGCTGCCGCCAAAGGGGAAGCTCAAGCAGTCGATGAATGTGAACACCGGCGTGGTGCTTCCGCTGCGTGGACGCATCGCGGCCGGCCAGCCGATCGAAGCGATCGAGAATCCCGAGACGATTTCCCTTGCCGACTTCGTGCGCTCCAAGGAAGTCTTCGTGCTCGAGGTGCGCGGCGACTCCATGCAGGATGAAGCCATCCTCAACGGAGACTACGTGCTGGTCGAAAGCCTGAAGACCGCCCATAACGGCGATATCGTCGTCGCCGTCGTCGACAAAGACGATGCCACTCTGAAACGCTTTTATCGCGAGGGAGACAATGTTCGCCTGCAGCCATCCAATGCAGCCATGGCCCCGATTGTCGTGCCTGCGGCGTCGGTCGAGATTCAGGGCAGAGTGATTGGAGTGCTGCGGAAGTACTGAACGTGGTCTGAGATCGTGGGACTCGGATTGACAAACAAAAAACGCCCGGGACAATCCCAGGCGTTATTTGCTGAAAGCTGATAGCTGAAAGCCGCCTTACCCAATGTGCTTATTCAGCACCTGCGTAATCGCGTCCTTGGGCTTGTAGCCGACGAGCTGTTCGACGACCTGTCCGCCTTTGAAAACCAGCAGCGTGGGGATGCCGGTCACCTTATAGCGCATGGGAGTCGCGCTGTTGGAGTCGACATCCATCTTGCCAATCTTGATCCTGCCCTGAAACTCGGCCGCCAGTTCTTCGACGATGGGCGCGATTGCGCGGCACGGGCCGCACCATGTCGCCCAGAAGTCCACCAGAACCGGCTTATCCGATTTCAGTACATCCTGGTCGAAGTTTGCATCGGTGACTTCGACGATTCCGTTGCCTGCCATATTTCTTTCTCCTCGTTGTAAACGCCGCACTTTCGGCGGACGCTCCAATCGAGCTGCGTTGCCGTTTCAGCGGGTAATTATGAGTGCTCCCCTTGCGGGAGGGCAAACTCAGTATTTTAACACCTGCCTTTTGATGCAGGCAGGTCGTGGAAGGTCGCAAGCCGGTTCCGGTAACACACGGGGCGTTTTTTGGCTTTCTGAGTCAAAAGCTTAAACCACAGAGGACACAGAGGAACACAGGGTCAAGCCCTCCGTGTGCCTCTGTGCCCTCTCTGGTAAAGCCTTTCTAACGCCCTGCTAGTTGGAGCCGCCGGAATTTGCCGGCTGTGGCGCAGGGGACGCGTTCAGCGACTTCACGTAGGTGACGATCTGCCAGCGCTGCGGCTCTGGCAGCTTCGACCATACCGGCATTCCCCGGCGGACCGCGCCGTTGGAAAGAAGCCAGAACAACGTTCCCGGCGTGGCCTGGCGGATCTCGGAAGCCCGTAGAGCGGGGCCCTTCTTTTTGCCCTTGCCGCCTTCAGCGTTGGCCCCATGGCATTCGGCGCAGTGCATGCCGTAGAGCTTGCCGCCGGCAGCGATCGCGTCGGGATCGTGCTCCAGGGGATTGGCTCGAGCGCTTTCCTTGGCCGGAACCTTGGTCAACTCGGCGTAGGGATTCGACTCCGCGGCCGAGGAATAGTCGGCCAGAAGTCCCGCACAGACAACCGCAGCCCCGATCAGCAATGATGACATCTTCATTAGTTTCATCAGTTTAAGTTTCATCAGTGGCCGCCAAACATCCGGGCGACGGCCGAGCCGAATCCGGAGAATTCGTGCGAGAGCCCCCACCGCAATAAGAATTTATGACTATTATCGTTCAACCCGAAACCCGGCGACAGTCGCACGGTCCAGCTTGAGGGCAGGTTCCAGGCAAGGACTGGCGCAACGTAGTGAGAAGTGTCGCGCAGACCAAAGCTGTAACGGTCACCCAAGCCGCCATACATCTCCACTCCGGCGATGAAATTCTCGCGGCACAAATTGCAACGCTGCGGCGAGGCCTTCAACGCCAGCGGACGGCTTATCCCAAGGGCATAGCCAAACTCCCATGGCTCGTTGGAAAGGTTCTTGGTGGCAATGGTGTTTTCGGAGATGTTCCAGCCTTTGAATGTGCTGGAGAGGATCAGCTTGGTTTCCAGTTCATGGTCGTGCTCCCGACGGGCTTCCCAATTCGGTTCGCCGTTGTCCGCTTCTACGTCGTGCCCTTCGATCTCTTTGAGGACCTTGTCCGCACCGCTGGTGTTTTCGTATTCGATGTAGAGCACAGGATTGATGAAGTGTTCGTGCTTCAGCAGGCGGAAGCGGTTCTCCCAGCGGAAGCCGGTGAAGATGGTGCTCTCGTTGAAGGTGCTCTGGCCATCCAGATAGAACTCGGTGGTCCACCAGGCGGTAGCGCCGTACTCGAATTCGGTCCAGAAGGCGTGGAAGTCATTGCCCCCGCGTTGGGTTCCGAAGGTGGAGAAGTATTCGACGTCGAGGCTTCCGGGTTCCTCCATGTAGTGATCGTAAGTGACGATATAGGGACTCTCCTGCGCCTGGGCCGGAAATGCCAGGATGGCAAGAGTCAAAGCGGCCAAAACTGCCAAACCGCCTGGTCGGACGAGCCTGCCTGCGGGGCGGGCCGGGGCCGAAATCGGCGAAAGAGTTGCAAGGGCGACAGATTTCAAGCGAATTCTGGTCCTTTCTGGTAGAATATCTACTTGCGAACGAGTCGCAACTAAAGATACGACGAGGCCCCAATCAATGTTTGGTGTCTCTAAAGTATCTGCTAGATGCAACTCAGTTGCATATAATGCCGCTCCGTTCATAGTGCAGGAAGCCGTTCTTTCCCGTCAAGAAAGGCGGGAAAATACCGTCGCAGCCCGATTGCGACCAGTTGCAACAGGGAGGGACCGATGCCGCTTCCTCAGACCGAAATGCCCGGCCGGCTCCAGGCCCATTTCGCCGAGCGCGGAATCCGCATGACCCAGCAGCGCCGCGCTATCCTGAGCGTCATCGAGACCGCCACCAAGCACCTCGACGCGGCCCAGATCCTGCGCAAGGCGCAGAGGATCGATCCCAGCGTCGACCGCAGCACGGTCTACCGCACGCTGGGCCTGCTGAAGCGGCAAGGCCTGATCGACGAACTCGACCTGATGCACATCAACGGCGAAGGGCATTATTACGAACGCAAACTCGACCGCGACCACATCCACATGGCGTGCCTGCGCTGCGGCAAGATCGCGGAGTTCGTCAGCGACAGCTTTGAAAAACTCAAACAGCAGGTCGAGAAGGACTGCCGCTTCCGCGTGCTGGTTTCGAGGCTGGAGATGGGCGGCTATTGCGCTTCGTGCCGCGGACCGCAATCGAGCGGACCGCAATAGAATGGTTCGGTGGAGATCCGCTTCCTCACATCTGACGACGCCAGTGAATGGTGGAGGCTTCGCCTGCAAGCCCTGCAAGGCGATCCTGAAGCATTCAGCTCTTCGGTCGAAGAACACCAAGCGCTGACATCGGAAGATGTGGCCGGGCGTTTAGGCTTTAGAAATGAGGCCTCTTTCGTAGCCGGCGCCTTCGACGAGGGCCACCTCGTCGGCATGGCGGGATTCTTTCGCGAGCCAGGGCCGAAGGTCCGGCACAAGGGACGAATCTGGGGGGTTTATCTCGCGCCAGAACACCGTGGGAAGGGACTGGGGCGGAAGCTTCTCCAGGTTGTGATCGAGCGAGGGATTGCGACCCCGGGGCTCGAACAAATCCTGCTCTCGGTCGCATCGACCCAGACGACAGCTGCCAACCTCTATCGCTCGCTCGGATTTGAGAGGATCGGCATGGAACCCAAGGCCCTGAAAATTGGCGATCGGCGGATCGACGAGGAGTACATGGCGCTGTTCGTCGAACAGGGACAACCCTAGACAAATCAGCGGCTTGGATCGGCCAAGAAAAGAAAAAAGCGCCCGCGACTCGCGTCGGGACGCCTTGGCAGCCCTCCCCCAGAAAACTGCCAAACCACAGGATGGATACTAGGACCGACCGGACAGGGTGTAAATGTCACTTCGGTAATCCAATTGGCGAGGGGTTAACTCTATTGGTTCCTGCTATCTCAGTCAGTTGCAGATGCTTCAGGGGAGACAGGGAAGGACTTATTGCTTTTGCCAGGTCTTTCCATCGTCAGCCGTCAGCCAGGTTTCCGAGGTCGAGGTCGTCACCTTGCCATGGTCCGGATCGGCGAATGCCACCCTGACGATATCTCCGGTGAGGAACGAATCGTTCGTGAAGGGCACGATGCGAATCCAGTGACCGCCGGAATCGGTTGAGTGGTAAAGCATTCCACTCGACCCTCCGGCCCATACATCCGCGCCGTTCGCCGAGACTGCCCGAAACGCGATCGGTGAGGCCGCCTTCGCTTTGGCGGCGTCTTTCTCATTCTGGTTGAACTCCGTGGTTTCCTTTTTCAGATCCATCGAATAGGCCAATCTCGCGCCTTCGGCAGCGGGCACAGCGAAATTGGTGACATTGACATCCTGCCAGGTACGGCCCTGATCGAAGGACCGTTGCAGAGCCCCGGTAGGACCGATGGTCCAACGCGGCGGCGCGATGCTTGCGGAGCTATCAGCCAACGTCGGCGCGGCCGAGGATCTTGCCGCCTTCGGCGCGCTCGACGGGATGCCATCGATCCGCTTGACCCGCTCCACCTTGCTTTCTGCACCCTCCGGCTGATCCAACCGTTGCAGCCCGGTCACGTCCCGCCCGTTGACGGCCAGCGTCTGCGGCATAGCCTGGGCTTCCACCTGAACTTGCTCCGTCTGGGCGGCCACCGGCGCATTGGCCGCCGGGACTACCTGCTGTGCCGCCTGGTTGTGCTGGTTGAGCTGGGTCATTCGGGGACCGTGGGCAAGTGTTTCCATCACCGGGCTCGAGACTAGATTGCTGGCTTTCCCCGCAGTGGCCGCCGGGGTCGCAGCCGGACTCGATGGCCGCGCACTTGTCCGATCTTGCTCGCGATCTGCGCGCCCTTCCTCGCGCCCTTCCCCTCGCCCTTCCGCGCCGGCCGTTTCGGAGCGGGCTTCCGTTTTCGCGCGCATCGTCATCGAGTCGGATGGCGCTGGAGACGGTTCGGCCTGGTTCCGAGCTTCGCTGGCCGTTATTGGCGCCGGCATACTCCTTGAAGCCATCGGCGACATTCGCTCGTGCCGTTGATATTGCAGAACACCAAATCCGGCGATCAGCAGGCCGGCCGTCACCAGCCCCCACCGGAGGGCAGGCCAGGTGAACCATCCCCCAACCGCAGACCCATCAATGATTTCCCGGTCATGGTCTGGCTCCGGAGCAGACAGCACGAGTATCTCGCGGCAATCGGCGCAACGGGCCAGATGCTGCATGACCGCGCCTCTCTCTTTCTCAGACAGAGACTTCTCGGCGAACGCCGTCAAAACGCCGGCGTCAGGATGGTCGACCGTCGCCGCTTCTGCCTTCAGCCTTGCAATCACGATTTGTGGGATCTTCTGCATCTTCGAGAGCCGGATTCTAAATCGCACATTTTACGCCGCTTACGGTCGTTCAACGATCAGTCCCCATCCTCCTGCGAGCGCGCATTCACCCTCTTTTCAGAGAACGCCGGCATCTTCGGCTCTTGCGCCAAACTGCGGCGAATATCTACCTGCAAATCGCGGACATCCGCCTCCAATGCCTCCTCGGCCTGGCGGCGGGACATGCCCCTTTTCGAGAGCCCGGCGAAAATCTGTTTTCGCAGCGATTTGGCCAACTTGTCCAGCTTTCGGCTGATCGTGGATTCGTGGACGCCCAGCATGCGGGCGATCTCTGCCAAAGTGCGGCCGTCGAGATAATACGCGCTCAGAAGCAGACGGTCTTCCGCGCCGAGGGAGGCAAGGACCTCGTCGGTCGATTGGGCCAGACGGTTGTCGGCCACCGGAACCGCCTCAGGGTCGGGAGCCTGAAATTGCGCGCCTTCCTCGGATTCTTCTTCGAGGCTGACCAGCCGTTTGGTGCGGCGGTAGCGATTCACGTATTCCTGCGCCAGGACGGTCCGCAGCCAGCCTTCGAGAGAGCCGCGTCCACTGTAGGAGTTCAGCTTGGAGACACGCTCGCCGCCGCGGATGTTGGTGCCATAGAGATCGGCATAAAGGCCGTCGGCCAGCTCGCGCGCCGCCGAGTCTTCGCGGGCTATGCGCAGCGCCGAGAGATAGAGTTTTTCGCGGTAGCGGGTCAGGAAGATTTCCCACGCCGTGTTGTTTCCCGCAGCGCAAGCGCGGGCAAGAGCCAGTTCGTCCACGCGCAGGCCGAGAAAGAATGTGCGGAGTTCGCCTTCCGAGCAGCCCGGCGCGGAGTGCTTCGCGCCCACTTCACAGAGAATGACTTCGAAAGCTTCGAGCGTAAGCCCGATCTTCTCGCAGCCTGACTTCTCATGCAGTTCGGGCAGCAGTTCG
>DASXDY010000010.1:0-4709 GCA_036490405.1 Candidatus Sulfotelmatobacter sp.
CGGCGAAGACCTGCTGGCGCGTGCGTTTCTGCACGAGATCGATCACCTGAACGGGATTCTCTTCATCAACCATCTGAGCGCGCTGAAACGCGATCTGATCAAACGCAAAATCAAGAAGCTGCAGAAGGCGGGCGAATGGGAGTAATAATCCGTCCGAACGCCGGCCGGAAGGCCGGCGGCAGGGCAGAAGCCCTGACCCCACATAAAGGCGATCCATGCGTGTAATTTTTCTTGGAACGCCGGAGTTCGCGGTTCCCACACTGGAGCGCATTAGTGCGGCCGGGCATGCCGTTTCGCTGGTGGTCACCCAGCCGGATCGCCCCAAAGGCCGCAAGCAGGAATTGATTCCTTCGCCGGTGAAGGCTGCCGCGTTGCGCCATGCGATCCCGGTGTATCAGCCCGAGCGCATCCGCCATCCCGAAGCTCTGGCGCGACTCAGGGAATTATCGCCGGAAGTGATGATCGTAGTGGGATACGGACAGATCATTCCGCAGAGCATCATCGATCTCGCGCCGCTGGGTGTGATCAATGTCCACGCATCGCTGCTCCCGGAACTTCGTGGCGCAGCTCCCATTCAGTGGTCGATCGCGCGCGGATTCAAACGGACCGGCGTTACGACGATGCGCATTGACGCGGGCCTCGATACCGGCGATATTCTGCTGCAATGGGAAACGCCGATCGGGCCGGATGAGACGGCGATCGATCTTTCCGCGCGGCTCGCTGCCGCAGGCGCGGATCTGCTGGTTCGCACGCTGGCCGATTTGTGCGCCGGGGCGATTCAACCGCGCTCGCAGGAGCATTCCCACGCCACTTACGCGCCCATATTGAAGAAGGAAGACGGGCGCATCGACTGGAGCAATCCAGCCCAACAGATCCACGATTTGATTCGTGGCTTTCAACCCTGGCCGGGGGCGCATACCTCGTTCCGCGGCCAGTCGCTTCACCTTTGGCGCTCGCGCCTGGTTCCCGAACAGCTGATTCCCGAAAAAACCAGGGACCTTTCGCCGGGCGCAATCATCGAAAAACAGGGCGTCTTCGCCGTGGGCGGAGACGGTGCTGTTGTCGAATTACTGGAAGTACAACTCGAGGGCCGCAAAAGAATGCCGGCGGAAGTCTTCGCCAATGGCCAGCGAATTGGATCACAAAGCTTGACGCAGAACGACCAACTTGGAGCATGAGACCTTTCGACCTACCTTTGGGATATAAATATGCCACCGCATACGCTGGCATTCGCAAACAGGACAAGGATGATCTTGCCCTGATTGTTTCGGGAGTGCCCGCCGCGGCCGCGGCGGTGTTCACGACCAACAGAGTTCAGGCCGCGCCCGTAAGACTGGCGCGCGCCAATATGCGCGCTTCAAAAGGTGTTTGCGGCGCGATTCTCGTAAATGCGGGGAATGCAAACTGCGCGACGAAGACGGGAGATAAAGTTGCCGCCAATACCACTAAGGCGCTGGCCAGGCTGCTGAAGCTGCAGCCGAGTCAGGTTCTGCCGGCCTCGACCGGGGTGATTGGGGTGGAACTGGATGAAACGCTCATCCTGAACAAGCTTCCGGAACTCGTGGAGAACCTGAACGACACCGGGCTTCCCGAGGTGGCGCGAGCCATCCTGACGACCGACCTTCAGCCTAAAGGAGCTTCACGTGAAGTGACGCTTCGGCGCGGCATCGTTCGGCTGGCCGGCATCACCAAAGGCTCGGGCATGATTCACCCGCGCATGGCGACCACTCTCGCGTTCGTCATGACCGATGCCGTCATTCCGCAGACGCTGCTGCGCCGGATGCTGGTTCGGGCCTCCGAGCTCAGCTACAACCGCATCTCGGTGGATGGCGACACCTCCACCAACGACACGCTGATCGTGCTCGCCAACGGTGCTTCCGGAGTGCGTCCCGATCCGAAGGAAATGAGTGTTTTCGAGGAGTCGCTCACGGAGACGCTACAGTCGCTGGCGCGCCAGATTGTGCGCGACGGCGAGGGCGCCCGGAAGCTCATCGCGGTGGAAGTACACGGTGCGCTCAGCGATGCGGCCGCGGCATCAATTGCTCGCGCAATCGCCCTTTCTCCGTTGGTGAAGACTGCCATCGCGGGTTCCGACCCCAATTGGGGCCGCATTCTTTCGGCTGCCGGCAACGCTTCGGTGAGCTTCGATCCTACGCAGGTCGATATTATCCTGCAGGAAGTGCGGGTCTGCCGCAACGGGCTCGCGGCTCCTTTCGACGAGGGCGATATGAAGCTGCGCCTCGACGATACCGATGTCTCGATCGTCTTCCGGATCGCCGGCAAGGGGAAGGGGTCGGCCACGTTCTGGACTTGTGATTTAACCGAAGACTATATCCATATCAATGCAAGTTACCGGACGTAGTGGGGCAAGTCTTTCGGCCGGCGGACAAGCTTTCCGGCTTGTCCGGCCGCCTGAAAGGCGGCTGCAGCCACGAATGGCTGCCCCACGTGTACGAATTACCGTGCTGGCGGCATTGGTGGTATTTGCCGGCATGGTCCTCGCGGCGGATCAAACACCGTTTGTCAGTCTTGCAAACCTGGCAACCTCGCTCAGCGACAACGATTCCGACGGCGCTCTCGAGTACTTCGATTCGCATATGAAAGGTTATGCCGAACTCGAACAGAAGCTGGAGGCTCTCACCGCGCAGGCCGATATCTCGTGCGCCATCGACATCGTCACCGATGAGGAAGCTGGCGAGGTTCACAAGCTGGACCTCGACTGGTTCATGCAGTTGAAATCCCAGATCGACGACTCGCAGTTTGAGCGTCGGCGCGAACGCGTAAAAGTTGAGATGCGCCAGATCAAAGGCGTCTGGAAGATTACTTCCCTTGCGCCGACAAAAATCTTCGAGCCGCTGCAGATCAAATAATCGCGTTCCAATCGATTTTAAGAGACGGCGATACCACACGTCATCCCGTGCGTGCCAGGCGGCTAACGTCCGGGCACTGAGGCTGTCTAATGGAAGTATGCATGACGACCATATTCCGGTTGGCCTGCCGGTAATTCAGCAATCAGGCGGATCTCTGATAAATGATCGCCAAACGGAGTCCGCGGGAGGGCCGGAAAATGTGCCGTAAAAGGCAGACACTCTTTGCTGCGGCCATAGTCGCCGGTGCGTGGATATCGGGACAGTCAGGAGCGGTCGCGCAGGAAGAGTCCGGCCGCATGGGCTTGCCCGCTCCAACCGGCACCTACGGCGTGGGGCGCGTGAGTTACGCTCTGACTGATGAGAGCCGGCCCGAGCCTCTGTCTACGACCCCGGGTGACCGGCGCAGGATTATGGTGTTCGTCTGGTATCCCGCTGATCGCAACGCGAGGCTGGGAATGAAAGACGCTCCGTACTTGCCCGATTTCGACAAAGTTCTGCCGAAGCTTGCTTCCGGCGGCGTTGCCGGTATGTTCCGGCCCTCGAAATTCAGGGGGATTGATTCGCTGCCACAGACCGATGTGGTCGAGGATGCCCCGATCGCACGGGGTAAACAACGGTTTCCTCTGCTGCTCTTTTCGCACGGATGGGGCAATCCCACTTTTCTCTACACAGCCGAACTGGAAGACATCGTCAGCCACGGCTACGTTGTTGTGGCAGTGGAGCATCCATACGATACGGCCTTCACGCGATTTCCGGATGGCGATGTAATCCTCTTTGCTCAGGATCGCTTCGACAAAGAGACGAAAAAGCCGAACGGGCTCAGTAACTACGCCAAAGAGCGCGTGGCGGTCATGGGCGATGACAACAGGTTCGCGCTATCTGAAATTCTCAGATATGCGAACACGCGCAGCCTGCACGCGCCTTTCTACAACCGTGTAAATGAACAGAAGATTGGCGCGTTCGGCCATTCAATTGGCGGCCTTGCGGCTGCCCGAACCTGCCAGATCGATACCCGCGTCGACGCATGCGTGGACCAGGACAGCAATGACTATCGCGGCTCCCCATTCATCCTTACTCCGCTTGACCAAACTGAGAAGCAGCCGTTCCTGCTCTTTGTGGTTTCTTCCGCCGATCTCTGGAGCACGGCGGTGGCCAACCCAAGCGATGCGGACTTGGCCGCGTTGAAGATGAACAGGCTGGATTACGTGGCCCTGCTTAGGAAACAACAGACGAACGAGACGGGCCAGCTCGCCGGAATTCCAGGAGGCAGCTACCGCGTCATGCTCTTCAGTCTGCCCGGATTCACCCATCGAAGCTTTACGGATCAAACATTGCTCGACTTCATGGGGGACAAGGAGGGGAACAACTCCCACAATTTCCAAGTCGCCCAAGGATACATACTGGCCTTCTTCGGCAAATATCTCAAGAGAGATCACAATACAGTGCTCGATTCGCAAACGCCAATCGATCCGCGGGTAAAAATCGAGCGGTTCCCTGGACACTAAGATGGCCCGCGCCTGGCCTCGGTCCGAAAACGCGCAAGGTTCATATGCGCGCTCCTTGCCCCTCTGCAATAACGTTCGGCTTAAATTCGCCGGAGAGCCAGGACCGCGTTCAATCCGCCAAAAGCAAAAGAGTTCGAAAGGGCGTATTCAATATCCGCTTCGCGCGGACAGTTCGGGATGTAGTCGAGATCGCACTCGGGATCGGGCTCATTGAAGTGGATGGTCGGGGGAAGAATTCCGGTTGAAAGAGCCAGAATAGCTGCTGCCGTTTCGATCGCGCCCGCGGCTCCCAGCGTGTGACCGTGCATCGCTTTGGTCGATGAGATTGCAAGAC
>DASXDY010000050.1:0-5273 GCA_036490405.1 Candidatus Sulfotelmatobacter sp.
TTTCCCTCTGATCCATCGTAACCCTTGTGGCTGAAAAAGACTCTATTGAATGAAGGATGTTGGGCCTCAAGCTCCATCGCCCTCTACAGGGCCTGAAAATCGCAGGCCAGCACCCATCCGGCCCAAGCCGTACAATAGGGATTGATCTTTCTTTTCAGGAAAACAATCGCCCAATGTCTTCGAACGGTTATCAAATGCGGTACTCGCGCATCCACAACATGCGCTCGCTGTTCTCGCTTTTTTCGAACGACCTGGCCATCGATCTCGGCACGGCCAACACCCTCGTCTACGCCAACGGCAAGGGCATCATCGTCAATGAGCCCTCGATCATCGCCGTCAATACGCAGACCAATGAGGTGGAGGCTGTCGGCAAAGAGGCCAAGGAGATGCTCGGCCGCACGCCCGGCAACATCGTCGCCATCAAGCCGATGAAAGACGGCGTCATCGCCGACTTCAAAGTCACAGAAAAGATGTTGAACTACTTCATTCAGAAAGCGCACAACCGCAAGATGCTGGTGCATCCGCGCATCGTGATCGGCGTTCCTTCGGAAATTACGCAAGTAGAAAAGCGCGCGGTTATGGACTCCGCCTATCGCGCGAAAGCCAGCGAAGTTCATCTCGTGGAACAAGCCATGGTCGCAGCTATCGGCGCAGGGCTTCCGATTACTGAACCCAGCGGAAACATGGTCGTCGATATCGGCGGCGGCACTACCGACATCGCGGTCATCTCTCTCAGCGGCATCGTTTACTCGCGCTCGGTCCGCATGGCCGGCAATCAGATGGACGAAGCGGTCATGAATTACCTGAAGCGCAAATACAACTTGCTCATCGGCGAACGCACCGCCGAACAGATCAAGATGGAAATCGGTTCCGCGCACCAGCTCGACAAGCCGATGACCATGGAAATCAAAGGCCGTAACCTGATCGAAGGCGTGCCGAAAACTATCACCGTCGACGACGGCGAAATCCGCGAAGCTTTGAGCGAATGCGTTTCGACCATCATGAACGCGATCCGGGTCGCACTGGAACGCACACCGCCAGAGCTCTCCGCAGATATCAGCGACCGCGGCATCGTGCTCACCGGCGGCGGCGCGCTGCTCAAGAATCTCGACAAGCGTATCCGCGAAGAAACCGGCCTGCCGGTCTCCATCGCCGACGATCCGCTGTGCAGCGTCGTGCTCGGCACCGGCAAAATGCTCAGCGACTTCAAGCTGCTGAGAAAGATCTCGATCGAATAAGACAGCCGCCAGTTGTCAGCGGCCAGTTGCCAGTTAGGTCTGTGCAGCACGGCGACGAATAACTGGCAACTGGGAACTGGCAACTGACAACTGTTTTATGGACGTCTTCGGCCGCTACCGCAACCTGATCATCCTTGTCGGAGTCCTGTTTCTCCAGGTGCTCGGGCTTGCCATGCAGGTCAAGCGCTCCAGTACAGAGGCTACACAGGACACCCGCCTGATCCGCGTCTGGGCCGTCGGCGTGCTTTCTCCCTTCGAGCGCGCGCTGGTGTGGATTCAAAACGGCACCGGCACCATCTGGCACAATTATTTCTATCTGCGTGGCGTTCGCGCCGAGAACCGCGACCTCAAATCCCAGATCGAGCAGATGCGCCTCGATCAGGTTCGCCTCAATGAAGACGCTGCGCAGGCCCGACGCCTGCAAGCCCTGCTGGGATTCAAAGAACAATTCATTTCTAAAACCGTGGCCGCTCAGGTCTTCGGATCGAGCGGCAGCGATCTCTCGCGTGTCATCTGGATTGACAAGGGCAAGAACTCCGGAATCGAACCGGACATGCCTGTGATTACGGCCAATGGAATCGTCGGCAAGGTTCTGATTGCTTCCGGGTCCGAGTCGCAGGTCCTTCTGATCAATGACCAGAGCAGCGGCGTCGGAGCGGTCCTCGAGAAGTCGCGCCTGCAAGGCGTCTTGCGCGGAACGTCCAATGGTCAGGTCGTTCTTGAGAAGGTCATGGCCGACGAGCAGGTTGTGCCCGGCGAAACCGTTCTCACCAGCGGTGGAGATTGGATTTTCCCCAAAGGTCTGCCGGTTGGCACCGTGATGGAGGTCAGCAAGGGTAAAGACCTCTTTCTCAATATCAAGATCAAGCCCGCCGCCAGCCTCAGTCGCCTCGAGGAAGTGCTGGTTCTGGTCGAGAAACAGGAAAGACCATCGCTGGCCGAAGAAAAAACGCGTATGCGCGCCGCCGATATTCTCGCCCAGCGCCTGCCCTCGGTTCCTGACAAGCCGGTTGCGGACGCGAAATCGGTCGGCGTCACAGCCAAGGGCAACGCGAACGCCGCCAGCGTCACGACAAGCGCAAAGCCCAAGACGGAAGCGTCTTCTGCCGGACAGCCAGCGGCAAAGCCGATGGTGAATTCCGCTGCTGAAAATTCAACCGGCGCAGCCGGAACCTCCGCTCCCAGGCCGAAATCGATGTCCGCGCCGGCCAGCGCTTCCAAGCCAGCCCTCTCCGAACCCAAGCCGGCCATTACCGAGCAGAAAGCCACGACCCAGCCGGTATTACAACCAAATCCCCAGCCTCAGCCTGATGACAACGGCCCTCACTAGCGTGCAGATCACCTACACATCTGGGGAACAGGTTGAGGTCTACCGCTTCAGTATTCCGGTGACGATCGGAGTGCCGCTGCTCGCGCTGTTTCTGCAAGCCTTCGTGCCGCTGCGCTTCCCGCGCTTTGCGGTTTATCTCGATCTGCCACTTCTGGTCACGATCTTTTTCGGAATGGCCCGCCGCAGTCCGGTTGCCGGATTGTTCACGGGTGCGGTCATCGGCCTCGCGCAAGATATGCTCGGCCACAACCCAATTGGAATCTACGGGATCGCTAAAACCGTTGTTGGCTATGGCGCGTCCTCGCTCGGAGTAAAGCTCGACGTTGATAACGCAGGTGCGCGTTTCCTGGTTACGCTGGGTTTCTACCTGGTCCACTCCGCGGTCTACTTCACCGTCTCCCACGGCCTGGTCAACATGACCCAGACCTGGAGCTGGAAGAATGGCATCATCGCCGGCCTGGTGAATGCGACGGTCGGAACTTTCCTCTATTTCGCTCTCGACAAGTTCAAGCAGAGAGCGTGAAGTATCGATCGCCGTACTTTGCCGTGCCTGCATCGGTTGATGCGGGCCCTGAAATCAGAAAATCCGCCAGAGATAGTGGCCGAGCACAGCAAAGACGACAAGCAGGAATGCCGTCGTCCAGATCAGAAAATTTGCTGTGAGCTTCGGGGATTGAATTTCTTTCTTGTTCATGGGTCCTGGTTGCCGTTCTTAGGTTGCTGTTGATCGTTGTGGCCAGCCCGGCGGAACCCAGCCCGGGCCGATTCGCTGCCTCTCTCTCCGTTACTTCTGGCAGGCTGGATGGCCACAGTCACATGCGATTTCCGCTTCCGAAGACCCGGCTTCCTTGCACAGCGGGCTGCAATATTTTTCCCCGTTCGGTGGGACACAAACACATGGAAGATGCGCGCACTTCTGAGCTTTTTCAGTCATGGAACCTCCGATAGGCCCAATAGGATGCGGGACTGCTCGAGAAGGTGGCCGCTGGTTTCCTGTGGGAGGCCACGCCTGATCTCGGCTGATATCAGGTACAGACTGTGACTTCCGTTACTCCACTGCCCTCAGCGGCATAGCGTGATGGGTTTAGAATTGAACTACAGCCAGATTCCAGCTCTCCCCCTCTGAACAGGCACGCCGGAGTGCGTCCGCGGCAGAACTGAGAACTGGCAACCGAGAGCTGAGAACTGATGTTCGGCAACGACGACAAAGTTTCGGAAATTCGCCTTACGGCGACGCAATACCTCATCCTTGCGATCTTCCTGGTCCTTGCCTGGGGCCTGTGGAGCTTGCAGGTGATGAAGAGCGACTATTACTCGCTCGCCGCTGAAAAGAATCGTATCCGCAACGTGCCCGTGCTTGCGCCCCGCGGACGCATTCTCGACCGCGAAGGCCGCACCATCGTCGACAACTATCCGTCGTTCACCGCGCTGCTGCTGCGTGATTCCACCCGCGATCTTACGGAAGACGCCGATCTGATCGCCCAGGGTCTGCACCTGAATCCCGATGATGTGCGCAACCGCATCAAGCGCTCTGCCTGGATGCCGCAGTACCAGCCGATTTTCCTGAAGGAAGACATCACCCCCGACGAGCTGCAATTCATCGAAGCGCACCGCAACGAACTGCCCGAACTCGATACCATCATGTCGCACCGCCGCCTCTACCCGCGTAACGGATTCATGGCGCACGTGATCGGCTATGTCGGCGAAGTCAGCGAAGACATGCTGAACCAGCCGCAGTTCGAGCTGTACAATGCCGGCGACGTCGTCGGAATTTCCGGCGTCGAGCGCCAATACAACGCGATGCTGATGGGTACCAACGGCTCGCGCCAGGCGCTGGTCGACAGCCACGGGCGCGAAGTCGGCCGCCTCGGCGAAACCGAAGCCATCCCCGGCAAGCCGCTGAAGCTGACCATTGACATTGACTTGCAGATCGCCGCCGAGGAAGCCCTTGCCGGAAAGAACGGCGCCATCGTCGCCATGGACCCGCACACCGGCGAAATTCTCGCCATGGTCAGCGGTCCCACGTACGATCCCAATGATTTTGCCGTTCGCGTCTCGCGCGACGAATGGAACAAGCTGGTCACCGATCCCGATAAGCCGCTGCTCAACAAAGCCATTCAGGCCCAGCTCGCTCCGGGCTCGACCTTCAAAATCATCATGTCGGTCGCTGGATGGCAGGAGGGCATCGCACAGAATCTGCACGTCAACTGCGTCGGGTCGGCGGAATTCTACGGACGCCGCTTTGGGTGCTGGGTCAAGGGGGGACACGGCCCCGTCGACCTGGAGAAAGCGATCTACCAGTCCTGCGACGTATTCTTCTATAACCTCGCTGAAAAGCTCGGCATTGATCGCATCGCAAAATATGCGACGGAGTTCGGGCTGGGTCAGAAAACGGGCATCGATCTTCCGAATGAAGTTGCCGGCATCATGCCGTCCGAAGAGTGGAAGATCAGGAACTTCAAGCAGAAGTGGTTTGCCGGTGAAACGATCTCGGTCGGTATCGGCCAGGGAGCTATCGCGATTACCCCGGTCCAACTGCTTCGCGCAATTTCCGCCATTTCGATGGGTGGCCGCATGGTCGTGCCGCATGTCGTCAGCCCCACCGAAATGCCGCAGAATTTCGTCGAGGCGGCCCGCTACACTGAGGTGAAAAGTGTGCCCATCGATCCGAATGGATGGAACTACATCACGGACGCGATGTCGCG
>DASXDY010000056.1:0-3323 GCA_036490405.1 Candidatus Sulfotelmatobacter sp.
GTGGTGAAAAGCGACGTGCGTTACCGCTTCGTGATCGACATGGCAAGCGTGAAGTAGGTTTTGCGTGGCTACGGATTCATGCGGTCAAAATTACTTTTGTCATTCCGAAACGGCTTTAGCCGTTGAGGAACCTGCTGTCGGCCGACAGCTGCGGTACTGCCGGCGAACAGCAGGTTCCTCGCTTCGCTCGGAATGACAAAAGTCTTGGGGCGCTGAGAACGTGTGGGGCGCTGACAACGTGCGGGGCGCTGAGAACGTGTGGGGCGCTGATGAAGTGATTCTACAATTTGGCGCTGGCGGCCATCCTTGCGTCGAACGATTTTCGATAGCGCCGGCTCAAGCGCAAGCGTTCTCCATTTTCGAGCAACACATCGTGCTCGCCGTCTTCGCTGAGCTTCAATCCGCGGACGCGCTCCAGATTCACAATGCTCGACCGATGCACGCGGCAAAAGACCGCCGGATCGAGTTCGCTCTCCAGTTCCGCCATGCTGCGGCGCAGCATGTGAGTCTTGGTCCCGACGTGAAGGCGGGAGTAGTAATCGGCAGCCTCGATCCAGTCGATCTCGGCGATCTTTACGAAGGCGACTTCGCCCGCGCTCTTCACAGCAATGCGTTCGATCCCTCGCACAGCGCCTCTTCCCGACGCGATCTTCCTCTTCGCCCGCTGAAGTGCGAGATCAAATCGCGCGTTGTCAAACGGCTTGAGCAGATAATCGAGCGCGCCGGCCTCGAACGCGCGCAGCGCGTACTGATCGTAGGCCGTCACGAAGATCACTGCGGAAGGCAGCGCTGCGCCCAGCATTTCCAGAACATCGAAGCCGTCAACTTCCGGCATCTGGACATCGAGGAAGAGCAAATCAGGCTTCACGCGAAGAATGTCAGCGACGGCCTCCGCTCCCGATCCGCACTCGCCGATGATTTCAATTTCCGGATCGCGCCGCAGCAACACCGCTACATTGCTACGCGCCAGCGGTTCGTCATCGACAATCAGCGCGCGCATCTTCATGAGGTTCCCACATCGTCCACTGACGTGTAGGGCACCGAGACCGCGGCTTCAACTCCGTCTGGTTCCTGACTCCGCAGGGTCAGATCGAAATGCTTCCCATACAAGCTTTGCAGTCGCGTTCGCGTATTCACAATTCCGATGCCCGATCGCGTTGTCTCCCATCCCGCAGGCAAACCTGGACCGTCGTTGTAAACGCTCAGCCGCAATGTCCCATTTGAGCGCGTTGCGGCAATGCGAATCGCGCCGCCGCTCACGCGCTGTGCGATGCCATGCTTGACTGCGTTCTCGACCATCGGCTGAAGGATCAGACTCGGCACCTGCGCGGAGAGCAATTCCGGCGGAACATCAATGCTGAACTGCAATCGCTCGGCGAAGCGGGCTTTCTGGATATCGAGATACTTCTGTGCGAACTCCAGTTCTTCGGCCAGCGGAACCTGCTGCCGGTCGGAATCCGCGACAACTCTACGCAAGAACTCACTCAGTCCTGCGATCATGTTCACCGCAGCGTCGTTTTTTCCTTCGCGCACCAACCCAGCGATCGCATTCAGGGTATTGAAGAGGAAGTGCGGCTCAATCTGCCGCCGCAGCGCGCTAAGTTGTGCCTTCGACAACCGCTCGTTCAGGCGCGCCGTTTCTGTCTGCTGGAATGCCAGCTTCTCTCGCGATTCCTGAAGGTGAGCGACCAGCAGGATGAGTCCGTAGAGAATCACGTACGACAGTAGCCCATTCAGAAATTTGTGCAACCACAGGTCAGGGAATGCCGTCGGGACGGGATCGAGCATCCACGGATTCAGCGTTCTCTCCCACAGTGCGATCCATCCGGCATGGACTATGCCGAGCGTCACGGCGGCGGACAGATGCACGGCCCAGGTTGAAGCGCGCTTCCACTGTGCTGCGGGAAACCTGCGTGCCAGTCGAAACACCGCCGGAGTTGCCAGCGCGAAGGGCACCCACGAGAAAAACAGGGTGAAGAACAGGCGCAGCCACGCGTGGTGCATGCCCTCGGCCCGCATAACAAAAACATTTTGCGTGGCGTCGAACAGGCCGATGCCGCCCCAGATCACGGCGATCCATTGCCAGCCAGGGAGCGAGCGCGGCGCGGATTGTCGGCCTGCGTCCATCACCAAAATCGTACTCCACGCACCGGCGAAAGTCCCAGATTTGCAGCCAATGATCCCGGATTTGCAGCCAGCGGTCTCGCGTAGGTTGATCATTTGCGCGATACTCTCACGCATGACGAACAAAGCTGTCTCCTCTGCGCTGGCCTTGCTGCTGGTACTTTCGTCCGCCGCCCTGTTGAAGTCGTCGCCAAATCCGCCGGGGGAGAAGCCGCCTGCGATTCCGTCCGCCGCCTCCGGCCCGGAATACTCCGGCGACGAACTCAAACTGCCGGAGAACTACCGCCAGTGGGTCTATCTCACGACCGGATTCGACATGAGCTACAGTGCCAATGCCACGCAGATGGACCATCACATGTTCGACAACGTCTTCGTCAATCCCGAGTCATACAAAGCATTTCTCGAGACGGGCACATGGCCCGACAAGACGATGCTCGTCCTCGAAGTGCGCGAGGCGAAGGGGAAGGGATCGATCAACCAGCGCGGCAATTTTCAGGGCACCGACGTGATGGGTCTCGAAGTCCACGTGAAAGATGAAGCCCGCTTTCCGGGGAAGTGGGCTTTCTTTCCCTTCGACGACGCCAAGACCGCGAAGATGATTCCCACCAACATGGAGTGCTACACCTGCCACTCGCAGCATGGCGCTGTGGATAATACGTTCGTGCAGTTCTATCCCACGCTGCTGCCGGTTGCGCAGAGCAAAGGGACGCTTGGTGCGGGATATCAGAAAGACAACGCCGCGCCCGCGCAGAAGTAAGTTTAGCTAGTTAGTTATCGCAGAATGGAACGGCATAATCATTTGCACGCCCTGGATTTGGAACGGTTATGTCACGATATTCGAGAAGGTCTCGACTGCAGCCGGGGCGTCTGTGGAGCGCGGCGGAGATGAGCGGCAAGGACGCAAGTGCTCGCGGCGCGCAAGCAATGCAAGATTCCGCGCGGATTGCCATTTCCAACAAAATCGGGAAGGGCACGAGTTCCACTCGTGCCGCACAAGCTTGGTTGAGGATTCGCGGCTTCAGCCGCTGAGGGCCTCTCCAGTTCAGTTCGAACGGCTTCAGGGCACCCCAGCGGCTAAAGCCGATTCCTTTTTTGCTGTTTCGATTGGCACGACTGTAAGTCGTGCCCTCCCGATTTTAGCGAGATGGGAAAGGACACGAGTTCTAATTCGTAACAGGCTGGCGAACAAAACCTAGATT
>DASXDY010000077.1:0-41841 GCA_036490405.1 Candidatus Sulfotelmatobacter sp.
GGGACATGATCGATCCGCGTATCTCTTCGCGACGCAATACCACGCTGCTGCGCTGGAGAAAACATGGCAACACCTGGCGCACGGCGTTGCGGCTGATGAGAAATACGCCGGATGTCTATTTTTTCCCGCGAGAAGGGCCACTCGACAAAGTTTTTCTGGATTTGCGGCGCCGCTTTCAGCTGAAGACGGCAGTAGTCACCTACATCGTTACCGGCGGCCTCTACAACAGCCAATATCCGGAGGTGCGGCTGCGAAACATTCGTGAGGCCGATGTTGTGGTTGCCAACAATTGCTACCTGGCAGAACTTCTGGCGCAAAAGCTGAAGGTTACTTCCGATGTCATTCATGACGGAGTCGACCGCCGGATTTATTTTCCGCCTGCCGGCGGCAGAAAGGACCGCGCCTCCCTCGTCGTCCTGTTCGCCGGATCCCTCCGCCCGTACAAGCGCGCGACGCTGCTCGTTCGCCAGGCTGCGCGATGGCCCCACGTGCGCTTCCGCATCGCCGGTGTTGGAGAAGAGGACCAGCTCTGCAAGAATCTTGCGGTGGAGCTCAAGTGCGCGAACGTGGACTTTCTCGGCCACTTGTCGCAAGCGCAGCTCGGCGAAGAAATGCGGCGGGCTGATATTTTTTTCTTTCCCAGCGTTCTGGAGGGGCATCCGCAAGTGCTGATTCAGGCGGCTGCCTGTGGACTTCCCGCGGTCGCCATGGAAATCTATCGCCCGGACGCGATTGTGCCTGGCGTTAGCGGATTTCTCGCCTACAACGACGCCGGACTCAACGAAAAATTGGATGCATTGCTTTCTACTCCTGCGCTGAGGCTGTCGATGAGCGAAGCTGCGGTCGCGCAATCGCGCAGGTTCGATTGGGACGCCATCGCGCGTCGATGGCAGGATGTGTTCGAACAGGCGGTTGCACAGCGGAAAGGCCCCGCTTGAGCGCCTCAAAGCAGTTGCATGTTCTTACGTTGACACCGTTTTATCCCAGCGAGCAGGATGACGCTGCGGGTTGTTTTGTTGCCGAGCCGCTCGCGGAACTTGCCAAGCTCGGCATCACCAATTCCGTGTTCGCCGTGCAGCCCCTCTACCGCGCAAGGCTTCGCCCCACAAAATCCGCCGCGCCGGCGGAGTGGCTTCGCTATTTGTCTTTCCCGGGAAATTCAGGTTTGCCGCTCGCCGGAGCTTTTGCCTTCGCCCGCATCGTCGGCCGCGTGCGCGAGATGCAGCGCTCCACCCCCATCGATCTGGTTCATGCTCATGGCCCCTTGCCTTGCGGGCATGCCGCCATGCTGCTGAACAAGGAGTTGCAGATTCCTTTCGTAGTCTCGGTCCACGGGCTCGACGCTCTCGCCACCCAGCAGGTTTCCGGACGCGCCGGCGAATGGTGCCGCAGAATCTCGCTGCGCGTGTATCGGGCATCGCGCCGTGTCATTTGCATCAGTGAGAGAGTGCGGGAAGAAGTCCTGAACGGAACGGGACAGAGTTGCCGCACTTCCGTGGTCTACAACGGGGTAGATGCGAAGATGTTTTCTCCGGGCGGCACTGCCGACGACGGCAAGACCGTGCTGACCGTGGGCAATTTGATCCCCATCAAAGGACATGAAACTCTGCTTCGCGCCGTAGCGGCGATTGCCGGGGAATTTCCCGGCCTCCGGCTCGCGATCATTGGCGACGGACCTGAAAAGCAGCGGCTCGCGCAACTGGCAGGCCAACTGAATGTCGGCGATCGTGTAGAGTTCCGCGGCCGCCAGTCGCGCAACGAGGTTGCAGCAGCGATGCAGCATTGCACCGTCTTTGCCCTTCCCAGTCGTTACGAAGGCCTGGGATGCGTCTATCTGGAAGCCATGGCGTCAGGAAAGCCGGCAATCGCCTGCCGCGGGCAAGGCATAGCTGAAATCATCCGGCACGGCTCCAACGGTTTTCTCGTCGGGCCTGACAACGAAAGGGAACTGGCTCTGGCGCTGGCGATGCTGTTGCGCGACGAATCCCGCCGCAAGAATATCGGCGCAGCGGCGCGCGACACTATCCTGGAACGCCTTACCTTGGCTCAACAGGCCGAAAACCTCGCCCGCATCTACCGGGAGTGTGCGCGATGAAGCGCCGCCTGGTGATTGTCACCGAGATCATCGCACCCTATCGCATTCCCCTGTTCAACACTTTGGCAAAAAATCCTGACGTGGAGCTTCAGGTGATTTTTCTCGCGGAAGGTGATCCGCAATTTCGACAGTGGGAAACATACAAAGCAGAAATTCAGTTCTCGTATCGGGTGCTTCCTTCCTGGCGCAGGCACATCGGAACCTACAACATCCTGTTAAATCGCGGCGTCAGTGCGGCCCTGGCGGAAGCGGCTCCCCATGCCATCCTGTGCGGCGGGTACAACTACGTGGCATCATGGCAGGCCCTTTCCTGGGCGCGAAGGAGGGGTGTGCCATTTTTTCTCTGGTCCGAGAGCCATGCCCATGAGTTGCGCCAGGCCCGCTTGGCGCTGGAGCTTCTCAAGAGGCGTTTTATCCGCAGATGCAGCGGATTCGTCGTCCCAGGCAAGGCGGCGCATGCCTATCTTCGCTCGCAACAGGTGGATGAGAATCTTATTTTCGTCGCGCCCAACGCCGTGGATAACGATTTCTTCTCCTTCTCGGCCCGCGCGGCACGCCAGACTCCAGACAGAAGCCGCCGGGAACTGGAGTTGCCTGCCCGCTATTTTCTATTTGCCGGACGATTGGTACGGGCCAAAGGTGTTTTTGAATTGCTGGCCGCCTATGCCAAACTGGAAGAGCCAGTTCGCCAGCGGATCGGTTTGGTTTTTGCAGGGGACGGTCCATTGCGTGCAGAATTGCAGCAACAGGCGGCGGCAATTTCTCCGGGCACTGTCCGCTTTGCCGGGTTTGCGCAAAAAGAAAAGCTGGCCATTTATTACGCTTTGGCTGAGATGCTCATTCTGCCGACATATACTGATGCCTGGGGACTGGTGGTGAACGAAGCCATGGCCTGCGGCCTGCCCGTAATCCTGAGTTCGGTTGCCGGCTGCGCTCCCGATCTGATGAAGGAAGACTGGAACGGGGTAACGGTTCCGCCGAGGGAAATTCCCGCTTTAACGTCCGCGATGAGAAATCTTGCCTGCAATCCCGACATGCTCGCACAAATGGGAATTCACAGCGCCCAGCATATACGCAAGTTTTCACCAGCGGCCTGGGCCGGGGCAATCGCCGCCATGTTAGCTGGCACGGAGGCTTCGCGTGCGTGATCGTATTCCGAAGTTCGTGCCGATTGCCGCCGTGATCGCGGTTCCCGTTCTTCTTACCTTTCTCGCCTATACGAGTCCGGGCTATTTCACCAGCCAGACCTATCTTGCTGGCCTGCTCTTCATGGAGATCATGATTGCCGCGATCTGGATGTTCAAGCGTGCCTTCTTTCCGCTCATCCTTGTGGCGTTCCTGTTCGCGGGCGCGAATCTTCCGGTCGGTTCCGGCTGGGTAACGGCGCGCTGGGTAACCCTGGGGGTGGGAGCTTCGGTTGGTTTGCTGATGATGCTCAGGGAGCGCCGCCATGCCTTGAACTTTTTTCACTTGCTGGCATTGTTTGCCGTGTTGTCGGCGCTGGTTTCGGCCTGCGTCTCCCGCTATGCCAGCATTTCATTTTTCAAGGTGGCGGGCTTGTTCTCTTTGTTCCTGTACGCTGCCACGGGAGCAAGAATTGCCGTAATCGGGCGCGAGAACCAGTTTTTTTCTGACCTTCTTCTCGGTTGCGAAGTGTTCGTCGGCCTGGTTGCCGCCGCTTATGTCGTGGGCATCGAAGCCATGGGCAATCCCAACTCGCTCGGCGCCGTGATGGGAGTCGTGGCTGCCCCGCTTCTTCTTTGGGGAACTCTGGTCAGCACCGAACAATTCCAGAGACGCCGGCGGGCGGCTCTGTTCGCCATCAGCGCCAGTCTGATTTTCGTCAGCCACGCGCGCGCTGCCATGGTCGCGGCATTTGTGTCATGCGCTCTGCTTTGCATCGCGATGCGCCGCTACCGCTTGCTGATGCAGGGGGTTGTCGTCATCGTGATTGTGGCGGCGAGTTCTGCCATTCTGCGTCCCGAGGCTTATTCCGACACCGTGTCGACTTTCACGAACACGATCGTTTTCAAGGCGAAGAATGCGAATGGCAGCATCTTCGAATCCCGCGAGTCGCCCTGGCAATCGGCCATGGAATCGATCCGGACACACTTCTGGTTCGGGACCGGTTTTGGCACGTCCGACAGCGGGAAGGAGTCAAACGAGTATTCTGGAAACTTCTCTTCCACTTCGGCATCCTCCACCGAATTTGGCAGCAGTTATCTGGCGATCACCACCTGGGTTGGCATCCTTGGGGTGGCGCCGTTCCTCGCCCTGATGCTGGTACTGCTCCAGAAGATATTTCGGACCTTTCGATGGATGGTAAGGACCGGAAGCGCCAATCACCCCGCCATCCCGTTAGCCATGGTGATGCTGGCGGGCATGATTCACGCCGGGTTTGAGGATTGGATGTTTGCATCCGGCTACTACGTCACGGTTTTCTATTGGAGCATGGCATTTGTTTTTGTAGACGAAGCGCCGTCGCCCATGTCCGCCGCCCCACCTCTTCGCGGCTCTCAGCCTGCTGCGGTCATGCGTCCGGACCTGAGTTTCAGATAGGCATCGCTCATGGTCTTTGATTCGCTGACCCATGTCACCCCCGACGGCCGGTGGTTCGACTCCAGCCTGGATGCGAGCACAGGTGAGCTTCTGCGGCAGCTCGATGAATCCGGAACGCGGCGGGCCGTCGTCGTTGGCCTGCCAGGCTATATCGAGAATCGCTTTGTGCTGGAGGTATGCGAGCGCCATCCCGACCGCCTGGTTCCCTGTGGCTCGCTGAATCCGGCAGCCTTCGCCAATCCCTCGCAAGCCCAGGCGAATCTAAGGGCGGAACTGAAGGGAAGGCACTACAAAGGACTCAAGCTGCACCCGCGTTTGAATCGTTATGACCCGTTGGATCCGCGCTGTGTCGCCGTGCTGGAAGAGTTGGCGGCATGGGAGCATCCCCTCCCGGTTTGGTTGGACACCCTTCTCTACTACCGGGGAGGAAGCTTGAAGAAACCGCTGGTAGACACAATTCATGAGCTGGTCGGCAGATTTCCTTCGTTGACATTCGTTCTGCTGCATGGCGGGGGAAGCTGGATTCTTCAACTGGCTGAGGCGATACGCGACTGTCCTAATGCATACCTGGATATTTCATTCACTTTGCAGCGCTATCGCACCAGTTCCATAGCGCAAGACTTGCGGTACCTGGTCGACACCTTCGACCGGCGTGTCATTTTTGGATCGGACTTTCCGGAAGTCCCAATCGGAACCGCGCTGCGTACCTTCGATAAAATCACAGAGGGAATTTCCTCCGAGAAGCGCCTCAACGTGCTGGGAGCGAATCTGGCCAAAATCCTTCATTTGGAGCAATCGTGAAACCTGAAGATCGGCTTGATTTCGTAAGGCGCTACGAAGAAAGATTGCAAAAGTTTGGTTACTCGCCCGCGACCCTGGGGTGGGGAGTGCAGGGCCGCCAGGAGGTCCGATTTTCTGTGCTCGCCGAGATGGCGGTTCGAATTCCCGATTCATCGGTTCTCGATGTAGGATGCGGCTTCTGCGATCTCTACCAGTTTCTCGAGCAACACGGCTGGATGGGCCGCTATACGGGAATCGACATCGTTCCCGGTCTGCTGAATGTAGCGCGCCAGCGTCATCC
Organism: Candidatus Sulfotelmatobacter sp.; assembly: GCA_036490405.1. Classification (GTDB taxonomy): domain Bacteria; phylum Acidobacteriota; class Terriglobia; order Terriglobales; family Acidobacteriaceae; genus Sulfotelmatobacter. The sequence goes on from DASXDY010000077.1 coordinate 5,736, forward strand.
CGACCTCGATATCCGGGAAATTGATGTGGCTGACGAATCAGTTTCGTTTGGAGAATACGATTTCGTGATTGCGTCGGGGACATTCAATGCCGCGCTGCCTGCCGGAGACAATCAGGCGCATGCCGAATTGGCGTTACAGCGCATGTTCCAGGCTTGCCGTCAGGCCACTTGCGTGGATTTCCTGAGCAGCCACGTTGATTTCCAGAAGGAGGGCGCCTTTCATACTGATCCCGGGTGGGCGCTTTCCGTGGCCAAACGCCTGACTCGCCGCGTGTTCCTGCGGCACGATTACATGCCCTATGAATTTTCTATCTTCTTGTTCCGCGACGACGCGGTTTCCGATCGAAACGTGTTTCGCGCGTTCGAAGACGAGTTGGAGAAAGGCTCCGCGTCCGATCGGGCAATAGAAGGGAGCTTAGGGCGCATCGCAGCCTGACGATGACCCATCTCTTCATCAACTCGCTGGCCGCCAGCGCGGGCGGCGGGCTGACCTACATTCGCAATATTGTTCCCCACCTGGCGGCCGAGCCGGATTGGACCGCCACCGTTGCCTTGAGTCCGGGATTGAAGCAGGAATTCGCCGAACTCCCCAATATCAGCTTTATCGAAATGGATGTCCCTCCCGCGCGCCGGTTCTGGTACGAGCAGTCCGAATTACCCGACGTGCTTCGAACCTGCCACGCCGATGTGTTGCTTTCCACGGGAAATTTCGCCCTCAGGAAATCGCCGGTCCCGCAGATTCTGCTGTCGCGAAACTCGATTTACACCTCGGACGACTACTACCGCGATTTGATCTCGCGGCGCGAATATCGCGCCTGGCTCGAGACACGTATGCGGGCGGTGCTGGCGAAAAAGTCGGTCCGCTGGGCGGACATTACCGTTGCCCCGAGCGAAGCCTTTGCCGCACAGTTGCGCCGCTGGGCAACCGGACGGGTCATCTCCATTCACCATGGATTCGATCATGCTGCGTTTACCCAGGATGGCAGCCCGCTCCCCGCCCAAGTGGAAGAAAAACTGAGCGCGGCCGTCGGCTCCCTGATTCTGCTGTTTGTGAGCCACTACAACTACTACCGCAATTTTGAAACTTTGATTTCCGCCCTTCCGCTTCTGCGCCATGCTTTGCCCGGCCGGTCGATCAAACTATTGTTGACCTGCGAACTGGCATCGGGGAAGAACCCAGGCGGTTATCGGTCGGAATCGGCGGCCCGCCTGGTGAAGGATCTGGGTGTCGGCGACATGGTGATCGAACTGGGAGGGGTGCCTTACCGGCAGTTGCATCGGCTCTATCCCCGCGCAGATTTATATGTGAGCCCGGCTTACACCGAAACTTTCGCCCATCCTCTGGTGGAAGCGATGGATAGCGCTCTCCCGGTCGTTGCCTCCGACCTTCCCGTGCACCGCGAAATCTGCGCAGACGCCGCCCTCTATTTTCCCCCCTTTTCTGCCGATGCCCTGGCGCAATGCGTGGTGCGGGTGGCAGAGTCGCGCGAGAAAGCGGCGGCGATGTCGGCTGTCGGAGTCATGCGGGCGAAATCATTCTCCTGGAAAACTCATGTGAGGCAGATTCTCGCCCTTTGCCGCCAAGAGCTGGGTGCAAGATCCGGCGCGGCCTGAGGATCGCGATTCAAACGGCCGCCGCCGCAACTGACGAGCTTCTCTTGATCGCGTACATGAGAACCAGCGCAATCGCCAGGATCATCCAGGTCTCATGCGGCATGACGAGGCAATTCCACCACCACGAGCCGGCAATGGAAGCGGGTAGGCGCCCATTTGCCGCGAGTTGCTGAAGCAATGCGGCCCCCGGAATTAGGAATGGGGCCATCAGCAACAGCGTCAGCCTGGCCCTGGCCTTGTCGAACCTATTCAGCATGCACCAAGCCAACGGGACCGCCAACATGGCGGCGTCATAGAAGCGGTGATAAACGGGCAGCAGTGCTATCGCCGAGATGGCTCCCAGGCACAACAACTCCGGGGCACGTTCGCGGTTTTTCACCGTCCAGTATGCCCAGGCGCAAACCAATACCGCTGTGACCGCGAACGCCAGCCAATTGGCCCATGACGTGTTTGCCATCATGGAAAAGAACGGGACTTGCAAATTGATGAGCGTGAATCGCGCTGGGTTTTGCGTGGTGAAGTCATCGATGTGGTTCGCCGTAACAAATCCACGCGCATTCTGAAGATATCCCTGGAGCCAGGATGCGCCGCGCAGTTGCAGATAAAGAATGGCGACAAAGTTCAAAGCCAGCGTAGTGGCGACCGCAGTCGAGAACAAACTCCACCGGCGGCGCAGCAGATAATACAGAACGAAAAAAGCCCCGAGCTGCGGCTTGACGGCGCAGGCAATTCCGAAAAGCAGCGCCGCGAGAATGTCCCGCCGGTCCCGGGCGGCCCAGATTGCCATCGCACACAAGCCAATCACAAGAATGCTGGTGTTGCCGCTTGCCAGTCCGGTTTGAAATGGCGCCAGGGCGAGGCAAGCGGCAACAAAGGCCAGGGCCCGGGAATCGTTCCATGCAACTCCGGCCGTTCGCATGAGAGAACCCACCGTTGCGGCCACCGAAATCAGCAACAGCACCATCCACGAAATTCGCGCCACTCTCCATGGAAGGGCAGCCACGGGCGCCAGCACCACGAGTCCCCCTGGCGGCGGCGCGAGATGCGTCCTGATGTCGCTGAGATCGAGTCGGCTGTGGCCTTCCTGCTTCCACAGCGCAACGAAGTTTTCAGGGTCAGCCGGGCTCTTGCCTTGCAGCCAAAGCCTGGAAGCGGTGTAGTTCTGCGAAAGATCGTTCCAGTTGCTGCGCTGGTGCAGGTAACGAATCGGGCCGCGGACCGCGAACTCCGCCGCAGCCAGGAAAATCAATATCCAGAGAATGATTCTTGCGGCAGGCGAGGATGTGTAGGACGCTGGGACTGGCATTCAGCTTTGCGCTGCTATGGAGGCTCTGAGGCTTCGCGCGACTGTTTCTTGCTGCTCCGCCCTCATCCCGGCGAACAGCGGCAGAATCACTCCTTCGCGCTGGGCGCGCTCGCTTTCGATCAAATTCGGACAACTCCCTTCCGGTTTGCAGTCGGTCCGCGCACAGCGCCAGGTACCCCGGTCCCGATACGCCGGCTCCAGGTGCGCACACATGATTCCGCGGCGCGTGGCAATGCTATCGTCGAGCATCTGCTGCATCACCCGTCGCTGATCAACGCTCTCGGGCAGTCGTACGCAATAGCTTTGCCAGTTCGTACGCGCCCACGCCGGTTCCGCAGGAAGGATTAGTCCGGGGACGGCGGCCAGCAGTTTGTGATAACGCGCAGCCAATGCTCTTCTCTCGGCGATCGCATCCGGAAGCCGCTTCAGCTGTTCGCGCCCTACGGCAGCCTGCATATCGGTCATGCGGTAGTTAAATCCAAGCTCCGGATACGATTCGAACACGACCTGGGGCGAGGCATGCCTCACCGTATCGGGCACGCTCATGCCATGCTGCCGCCACAGGCGAAATTTCCGCTCGAGCTCGGCGTCCGCACAAGTGATCATGCCGCCGTCACCGGTAGTCAGCAATTTCCGCGGATGAAAAGAAAAGCACGCCACATCGCCATGCGGTTTTCCGATCTTCTCCCAGTTGGAGTCCCACAGAACTTCGCTGCCCACCGCGCAAGCCGCATCTTCCACCACGCGAAGATTGTGGCGATTCGCGATTCGCAGAACGCCGCTCAGGTCGCAGGGCATCCCCATCTGATGGACGCACAGAATGGCCCGCGTGCGATTGCTTAAAGCTGCTTCGATTTTCCCGGGATCGATATTGAAGGTGTGCGCCTCGATGTCGACGAAAACCGGCAAGGCCCCGCAGTAGCGGACACAATTTGCCGTGGCGATATAGGAATGGCTGACGGTGACGACTTCGTCGCCCGGCTGCACTCCGGCTGCGAGCAGCGCGAGATGCAGCGCAGTCGTGCCGCTGGAAACCGCACAGGCATGCGGCGCACCTACATATGTAGCAAATTCCCTTTCGAAGGCCGCCACTTCCGGGCCTTGCGTGACCCATCCGGAAAGTATGGCGCGCCCAGCGGCGTCAACCTCTTCTTGTCCGAGATGCGGGCGCGCCACAGGGATGAAGTCTTTAGACATGCGAGATGATCTTAGTCAGGCCTGGGTCACGAAGCGATTCCAAGCGCACCAACATCAGGCAACCCGGACCGCCTCGTGCCCCTGCCGCTCTGCTTGCCACCAGGCCACAAGCCGGCGCAAGCCTTCTTCTAACGAGATGGCCGCTTCAAATCCCAGCATCCGGCGCGCCTTCGATACATCGGCGAGCCGCCGCGGAACCGGATTCACTTTCCGCTCCGGACCATACTCCGGTCGCGCATTCGATCCCATAACCCGCAACAAAGTTTCCGCCAGTTCGTTCAGGCTGGTCTCGGTGCCGCTGGCTACGTTAAAAACCTGATCGCTGACGTCGGCATCGGCAGCCGCAATGTTGGCGCGCGCAATGTCTTGGGCATAGACAAAGTCCATGGTCTGCCGGCCGTCCCCGAAGATCAAAGGCCCTTTGCCGGCCGCGATCCGTTCCATCCAGCGAATGAGCACTTCCGTGTAAACGCCGTAAACATCCATGCGCGGGCCATACACGTTGAAATAACGCAGCATCACATACGCCAGACCATACATCTCGTGGAAACTTCGGAACAGTCCCTCATTGAACGTCTTGGCTGCTCCATAGAACGTGCGATTGTGATATGGATGCTGGTTCTCGCCGGTGGGAAATTCGTCTGCCAATCCGTAGACAGACGCCGACGAAGCCGCCACAACCTTCGCGACTTTCGACTTCACCGCCTGCTCGGCAACATTGAAGGTTCCATTCACCAGCACTTCCAGCGCCAGGCGCGGATCTTCGGCGCACTGCGTAATGCGGATCGCCGCCTGATGAAAAACCAGGTCGATTCCCTGCATTGCCTCCGCCAGCAGCTTGCGATCGCGGATGTCGCCATCGATGGTCGTGACACGCCCGCAGGCAAGGGCCTGGGAAAGGTTTTCCCGTCGCCCGCGGACCAGGTTGTCGAGCACCACGATCTCCTCGACTTCACGCTCAACCAGAAGATCGGCAATGTGGGAACCGATGAGGCCGGCGCCGCCCGTGATCAGGACACGCTTGTTTTTCAATGCATTCACCCTGGAAATACCGAACGACGATTCTATCAACTCTGGCCGCTAACTCGAGGATTCAATCGCAGACCCGCCGGCCCCTTCGAGACGATCTCGCAGTTGCGCCAGGCTGATTCCCTTGACGAGAAGAAGAGAAACGCCGGCCGCGATATTCGCAACAAATACCCAAGCATGGATCACAACCGTCAGCGCAAGAGCGCTCCCTGCGGACAGACCCGCGAGCTTGAACGCTTCCGTGCCGAAAAGTTCATAAGTCCCGAGACCGGCGGGAGCAGCGGGAATCATCAGTCCCAATCCAAGAATGGCGGACGCCATCACAGCGGACTTCAGGGAAACGGCAAGGCCCAAAGCCAGCGCCAGTCCCCAGATCAGGGCCGCCTCCGTGCTCCATATTCCCGCCGTCAAAAGCAGTAAGGCCAGCATCTGCGATGCCGAAGTGATGGCCCGAAGTCCATCGGAAAACGCTGTAACAAGAGCTTCGAATTTCTCCGAGAAAAAGGTCAGATGCAGAAGGCCAAACACCATTTTCGCCGGGTGAATGAGTCTTTCAGTCTGATATCGAAGCAGGACGAGCAGCGCGATTGCCGTGGCAAAAATCAGCGCGGCAAAACGCAAGAGATCCATCACCCAGTGCGGAGGCTGCAATGCCCACACTGAGAAAAGCACCATCCCGAGCAGCGCGAGTCCGTCCAGGACTTTTTCAACGGCGAGTGTCGCGAGCGTGCGGCTGCTGTCGCGCAGCGAACTGCCGTCTCCCAGCAGAACGCAGCGCGCCAGGTCTCCGGCCCGGCCCGGCAATAGAAAGTTAGCCATGTTGCCGATCCCCAGCACAACCAGGCAGGTCCCCAGGCGGGGGCGCTGATTCTTGGGAAAAATCAACTGCCAGCGCCAGGCGCGCAGAGGAAGGTTGACCAGAAAAACAAGAAGCGGAATGGCAAGGAATGGTCCGCTCAGCCTTCCCAGCGCATGCCAGGACTGCTTCAGGTCCACTTGCCGGAAAAGGACCGCGATGCATCCGAGGCCGATGAGAATGCCCACCACGGCCCACTGGATCCGGGAACTACGTGCCAAAGCGCCGCTCCACTGGTGTGGACTGTGCCTCTTCGGTGGTCGCTGTCTCTGAAGTCTCTTCGAAGAAATATGTAGGCCGTTGGCGCGCCGCCTCCAGCGTTCGCCAGAGATATTCTCCGAGAATTCCCAGCATCATCATCTGCACTCCGCCCAGCACGAGAACTACCACAATCAGCGAGGCCCAGCCTTGCACGGGCGTGCGCGACGTCAGGCGCACAACAATCACCAGCAGCGCATACGCGAATCCCAGCAGGCTGCACGCGACCCCGAGGAACGACATCGCGCGCAGCGGAGCATAAGAGAACGAAACAAAAGCATCGGCGAATGCCTTCAGCTTTTTCTTTAGCGTCCACTTGGAGGCGCCTGCCGCACGGCGCTCTTTGGTGTAGCTAATCTGGGTCGACGAAAAGCCAAGACGGGCGATTTCGCCTCCGATGCTTGGATTGCTGCCCGCCGATTGTAATAGCGCGTCAATCGCCTTCCGGTCCAGCAGCGCGAAATCAGACCCCCGAGGCGGCAGATTGACTTCGCCAAGCAGGTTCAACAGCCGGTAAAAAGCATTCGACAGAAACAGGTCGGTCCGCGAGACGCCCTCGCGCTCCTCCCGCACCGCCCAAACCACGTAATGCCCCGTGCGCCACAGTTCGAGCATCTGCGAGATCAGTTCCGGAGGGTCTTGCAGATCGGCAGCCAGAAAAACTGCGCACGCTCCACGCGCCTGCGAGAGCCCGGCAACGATTGCCACATGACTCCCGCTATTCTTCGCCAGTCGCGCATAGCGGAACCGGAAGTCCCGCTGGCACACTTCTCTCAGTATCTCCGCGGAGCGGTCGAAAGAATGATCGTCCACCAGAATGATTTCAACTGAGAGTGGAGACAGTCGCTCCACAACGGAGCTCAGGCGCTTGCAGAGTGCCGGAAGCACTTCCTCTTCGTTATAGACCGGGATAATGAGACTGAGTTGTGGGACGGACATCGGGACCACTCGATTCTAGCCTAGCCAGGTCAGACTGCGAACTGGTCTGCGCATCCCCGCACAGTTTCCGCGCATCGCCGCACCCATTGCCGATCAACAGAGGAGTCCACCCAAAGGTTGACGACCCTTCGAGCGAACCGCTCGGCATTCGGGCAATGGTCGCTCGGCCGGAAGAACTCGTTCACCGGCCAATACAAATTCGATACGTGATAGCCATTGCGCCTCACCGCATCGCTGAACGACACCAGCTTTTCGGGGAAATTTACCAGCAGGGAATAGCGCCAGCAGACGCCACTTTCCTGCCACTGGCTGAGTCGCTCCCAGTTTCCATTGGACAGCAGTGCTTCGTACTCGCGCGCATTTTGCTGGCGATGTTGAAGAACCTGCCGCAAACTCCCCCAGGCCGTCGCCAGCGCCTCGGGATGTTTCATCCGCCGCAGGTACAGGGATCGAAACCCGGGCTGAAGTTGCAGAAACGGTTTCGAAATATCATCCACTGCACGAATCCGTCGCAACGCGACCAGAGAATGGTGGAGATTCCGGTAGCTCAAGGAGAGAATCTTCGCTTCGCTCTCCTCAACTTCTATTGGCAAGGGATCCGCTTCAGTCAATTCAGCGTACGCTTGAGCCAGTTCTGCAGAGCGGATCAACAGAGCACCCCCGCCGCATTCCAGAATCTTGGTTGCATTGAAGCTATAAATTGAGAGATCGCCGGCCGAGCCGGCCGGCGTGCCATCCGGTAAAAGCGCGCCCAGCGCTTGGGCCAAGTCTTCGATAAGCACAATGCCCTTCGCCCGGCACCAGGCCGCCAGCGCGCGTAAATCGGGGGTTTGCCCAAATAGGTGGATGAATACGACAGCCCGCGTCTGGGCAGTGCAGCGCTGCTGGACTTGCTCCAGCGTGGGCATTCCGCTCGCCGCGTCAACCTCCGCGAACCTCGGAGTCATTCCGGCCAGAACTGCCGCATTGGCAGGCGTGGCACACGAAATTGAGGGCAGAATTACTTCGGGCGCGTCGATGTTGGCCGACAACTTCGCCGCCACTTTGTAGGCGTAGTAGAGTGCCGTCGCCGCCCGGCCATACCATTGAATTGCTGTACCGCCGGTGGTTCGCAGCAGATCAGCCTCCACCGGCCGCAGGACCGCAAGCGTTTCGGCGTTTTGTAGAAGGGTGGTCATGCGATCAATCGCTTCCGACTTTCACGCCATCGTTCCGCCGCATCCGAAACCGTGACCCATTCGCAGGCATCGCCGAGGCTGCGAACACCCTCTTCCATAGAAAAGAGGTTGTCGATCAGGGCGCGTGGCGATCGAGCGTACAAGCCATCTTCTTTCGCAGTCTCCATCACTTCATCGGGATGGAAGATCATGACCCACACGAAGACTTTCGCCGCCGAGGCGAGGCATTGCTTCTTCCAGCTTTCCAGCGCGGCCGCGAAAAGATGCGGATGGACCGCGGGATTCATATATCGCAATTTAGGACTCGCATCATAGGGCGCGTGCAAGCGCCACGTGTTCATGGGGATTTCGATCATTGGGCGCTCTGGCCCGCATTCGCGAAGATTGTTGTCAGCAGGGAAGTACGGCCGGTTCGGGGCTTCATGCCAGTCCATCGGATGACCCGAAGGTCCGCTGCGTCCGGGAATTGCAGTCGAGTCACACAGAAATCCCATGCTCTCGATCGCCGAATAGGTCTCGACTGTATGCCAGCCCTCGCCATTGCGAAATGCCGTGGGATGGAAATCTGATTTCAGGCCGGCCCACAATCGCTCCAGCTCTTCTCGCGCCTGATGAGGATCAGCGATGAGCGCCGCCTCAGCGTCTCCGGTGGCCTGCCGATAAAGATGGGGATGCCAGCCTAGCTCGTGGCCGGCTGCTTTCACCATATTCCAGAATCGTTCGTACTTCGCCAGCAGAAACGCCGGATCGCCGAGGATGCTCTCCAGTTGCCCGTCAGCGCGGACGAACCACGTCACAGGAATGCTTCCGACTTTTCCGAGTCGCTCCGGGAGTGCCTGAACGCGCTCCAGACCATCCCAATTCAATGTCCGCCGGTTGGTGACCTGGCCGCTCAGTCCGTCAGGATCCGTGTCGATCGTGAGGCATAACAGATGCTTCTTCACTTCAGATAGCCCTCGGCTTCCGGGTGAAAGAGCTGCACGCAAAACTCGAAAGGGCGGTAATCGTGGCGCAGCGCCACACGCGGCGCGATGGCCTTGGCCATCCGGAATATTTCTTCGGGTGAATAATAAAAAAGATCGGGATTCTGGAAGTCAACATAAGTCGACAGCATGTCGATCGAAACTGAAACTCTGGTGTGCCGAAATGCAAGTTCGAGCGCCTGCTTCATGACCCGCATGTTGTCGGACTTCCGATAGCGATTGTTCAGCACTTGCGACATCACGATCGAGTCGTATGTGCCCTCGATGCCGGCAAGGAAAACATTGCGTACTTCGAATCTGGCTTGCGGAAAATAGCGGCGGCATTCCGCGATGTACTCGGGAACGATATCGTATCCGTGGTATTGGCAGTCGCGATGGTTTGCGAACAAGCTCTTGTAGAAATCTCCCAGGCCGCACCCGATCTCCAGGACCGAAGGCTGCGCGCCCTGCAACGCCGAAGCGTGCACTGAATGCCGCAAGGCCTGCTTCGCCTCGCTGCCTGAGTTGAGAGATGCGAAAGTCGGACCATGCTCTGCGATCCGCCGCTGGTAACGCTCGACGACCAGGCTGACGTCCGCGGGATCCAGCACAGGAGAAGTCGTCATGAATGGGCCAATACTCGAAACTCACCGGTCTCCGAAGCCTGGCGGACGGTCCCATCCGCATATTGAATTGAGATCTGGCGGCAGGCGCGGTCGGCCCGGTCCGCCGCTTCCTGCATGGTTTCGCCCATCGTAACCACGAATCCGGCGCGCTCCGATGTAGTCGTTAGGCTGCGAATAGTGTCTCCCCGCTGGATGGTTACGCCGACGTCAAGTACATGACTATCGTTGAGCAGGTCGTCTGGAACCGTCACATTCTGCACCACACCTGGCGGGAAAACAAGAAATCGGTAATCGGCCCCGCGGCGCGCGATGGCCTCGAACCGCGACGGAGCCATGCCGCACGCCATCCGGCAGGCTTCGACAAATTCGTCGACCCCGCTGACGTGGTGCGCAATTTGTGGCGTGTGTCCGCCTCCGCAGCGCGCGCCAAGCTCGAACAATACCGGGCCATGCCCGGTATATGCGAATTCGATGTGCGCAACGCCCTGTGTGAGTCCCAACGCAGTCACCGCTTGCTGGCACATCTCTGCGACGCTCGATTCCTGGGCCGCATCCAGCGGGGCTGGATACTGAACACTGATATCCACGCGATAAGGAAACTGAGATTTTATTTTCTGACCGGCGCAAAGGACCGAGGTCCTTTTTTGCCAGATAAGCACTTCGGCGCTATGCTCCGTGCCTTCGACCCGACGTTCGATCACGACGGCTGAATCTGCCAGCCCGCCCTCTTTCGCCTTTTCATAAGCTCGAACAACGTCTCCGATGTTTTCCACGCAAGTGACGCCACGAGAGCCGCCCAGGCTGCGATCGGGCTTAAAGATCAAAGGAAAACCAAGTTTCGTGGCCGCTGCCTGAGCTTCATCCGCGGTGGTGACTACTTTAAAATCCGTCGAATACCGGGTCTTGCTCCAAAGCCGACGCATCGCCGCTTTACTCGTGGCATTTGCCGCTGCTTCTTCAGAGATAGAAGGCAAGCCCATCCGGGCCGAGAGATTCGCTGCGGCGCGGACTCCTGCCTCAGCCATGCTGACGGTCCCGTGCACGCCTCCCAGCCTGCCGACCGCTTCCAGCAGCGAATTGCGATCGTTGAGATCGATCGCGAGTGGATAGTCGGCGATCTTGAGTCCGGGAGCGTCAGGATTCCGGTCGGCGACAAAGACGACGAACCCCGCCTGCCGTGCCGCTCGAATTGAGGGCACGTTATAGCGTCCGCCGCCGAGAATGAGGAGCCGCTTGGGGTCCATGGATCGGAACATTCTGCTGAAGTCTAACCGGCGGTCCTGCCGGCGAGTTGCGGAGCGAGAATCCGCCGATTGATTTCCGCCTGCACTCGCTGAATTCTCGCGGCGTCATCCTGGTTGTAGTGGAACGAAACTCCGCCGCGCCCATCGCAGACGCCGATGATGCGAGTCGGGTGATGCACGCTGTCCACAATGACGTCGCCGGCGTGGCCCAACGCTCCGCCCGCGACCACTGGAATCCCGTCAAGTTTCTCCCAGCCGAAAGCCTCGTTTGTCTCCAGCAACGATTCATGCGCGCCCGTTAGCCGCCCGGTGAGCGCCGGCCAGATATTGACTCGGAGCAGAAGGCAACCGCGGGTGTGCGCTGCCGCGATTCCGTCGGGCAGGATTGCCCCGATTCCAGCATCGAGAATGTAGGAGCCTCGCGGAACGTACCCGGCGTATCTTTCCCCGAACCAGGCTGCGTCTGCCGGCCAAACCACTGTTATGCGCGCCTTAGAGAGCGCATCGAACGCGGAAGCCGAGTCCGCGTCCATGGAACGGAAGGCTGAAGTCTCGTTTGGTCGCGCCTGCTCCCGCAACAGCGTCACGCGCGCCTCTCGCTCCGCCAGGCGTGCCGCGAGCGAGCGGCTCCGCGCGTGGTCTCCGGCAATTACGATTTCAGCGTCAGCCACTATTTCATGTAAAAGCCGGACCACCTGCTCCTCTACCGCCTCGGCCCATATCCGGCTGTCGATATACGTTACAAGCGCTGTTTTCTTGAACGCTGCCCGCGCGTTTTGAGCGGAATTCGCCGGTCCGGCAGGCTTTCGCTCGACGTCGAGCAGCACAACATCTGTCCGCCCTTCAACCATCTGCAATACGGATGCGAGTTGCTCATCGCCGGTCAAAACCAAAGAGCCAACTACATGCGAGTGCGTCGCATGAATGTTTCCGGATACTGAGAACTCGGCCTGCGGTTTTTCTCCAATCACAATGTTCAGAGCGGAGAATTTGCCTGATTTGATCGCTCGCGCACGGAGTTCTCTGAGCAACAGGTCAAGAGACTCGGCTGCGGTCTTTTCCTGGCTTGTCTCAATGCGAAAAGCCGGAATCGAAAATACACGCGGCATCTTCAGGGCCGCCAGTTCGTGACTGAGGCGTTCCAGCAATTCGTCGGGGGCTGAAACCTGGTCCTCCTGGCAAAGCCGAACGATGAGGTCTCGGGCATCAATGTCATGCTTGCGGGCATATTGCTGGACTTTGCCGGTAAATGAAGAATGAAAGCTCGCCAGCCCGCTGGTTACGGCCATGGGATCGACCCCGCGTCTTCCGAGAAGCGGCTGAATCAATCCCTGCCCCACGTCCATTGCCGCTTTCAAATCAATATGAGTCAACAATCCCCGGCGTTGGAGAATGGCAACCAGGACTTCGGTGACCGCATTGCCCGCGGAGCGGCCCATCCCCTGTAAAGAAGAATCCACCAGAACGGCGCCTTCTTCGATGGCTCGAAGCGTATTCGCCATGGCCAGTGAGAGGTTGTCGTGGCCGTGAAACCCAATCGGCGACCCGCTTTCTGCCTTCGCGGCGCGGAGATATGCTGCGACTGCATCGGGATCCATGCTGCCGGCCGAGTCAACCAGACATGCGATGTCCGCGCCCCACGAATGCACCTCGGCGACCACTTTCCCAAACTCTGCCGGCGAGACCGCGTATGACTTCATTGCGTTGAAAGAAACAATCAGGCCAAGATCCTTGGCCAGCTTGATGTAAGGTTCAGCCTGTGCGGTGTCCGTGACATTGGTGCCGATGCGCACGAACGACATGCCGTAACCTGCCGCGAGCCGGATGTCTTCTTCGCGGCCGATGCCGGGAATAAAGAACATGCCCCACTTCGCCAGTTTCAAGGCCCCGGCAGTTGCCTCCAGATAGGCCTCGTCCGTCGCCGCAGCCAGGCCTTTTCCCGCGCGCGACGCGTTCAACCCAAGGCCGTGTCCCACTTCGATCCAGCGAAATCCGACTTCCTCCAAAGCGGACGCAATGGTGCTGGTGTCCTGCGCCGTAAATTGGAAATCAATCAGGTACGAGCCATCCCGCAGGGTGACTTCGAGAATGTCGGGAGTGGCTTCAAATGCGGGCATACAACGCGACGAACTATTTAACGCAAGACTGGGCTGTGCGTCCTGCTGGAAACTGCTTTTCTGACGACTCTGGCAACCTCCGCGACCGAGTCCGCGGAGAGTTCAGGATACAAAGGCAACGACAACACTTGCTTCGACGCCGCCTCGGAATGCGGGAAGTCTCCCGAGCCGTAACCAAGATCGGAGTACGCCGGCTGGAGATGTGCCGGAACCGGATAATGAATCCCAGTCTGGATTCCCTCCGCGCTCAACACGGATTGCAAGCCATCGCGGTCTTCCGTCCGAATGGTGTACACATGAAAGACATGATGGGCCCACGGCATCTCGGAGGGCGTTTCAATTTCGCAATCCGCGAAACGCTCGTTATATTGACGTACGATCGCACGCCGCGCCTCCGTCCACTTTTCCAGGTGGCGAAGCTTCACGCCCAGGATCGCTCCTTGAAATCCTTCCATCCGGTAGTTATATCCCCGCAGCAGGTGATGATACTTGCGGTCCTGCCCCCAATCCCGCAGCATGCGAATCGTGCGCGCATATTCAGGATTGTTCGTCGTAACCGCTCCACCCTCGCCATAGGCGCCAAGATTCTTGCCGGGATAGAAACTGAAGCAGGCGATGTCCCCGATACTGCCCGCGGGACGCCCTTTGTATTTCGCGCCGTGCGCCTGCGCTGCGTCTTCGATTACAACGAGACCATGGCGGCGCGCGATTTCCATGATCGGGTCCATGTCGGCAGGCTGGCCATAGAGATGAACGGGCAGAATCGCTTTGGTCCGGGGAGTGATCGCTGCTTCAATCTGCGATGGATCCATGGTGAAGCAGCGGGGATCGATATCGATCAGAACGGGCCGTGCTCCGGCATAAAGAATCGCCGCGATGCTCGCCACAAAAGTGAAGGGAACGGTGATGACTTCGTCACCCGGACCAACTCCGGCCGCCAGCAACGCCAGATGTAATGCGCTGGTGCCGGAATTTAGCGCGATGCACTCGGCAGCGGCGCAGTAGGCGGCGAAATCCTGCTCGAACGCAGCCACCTCGGGACCCAGGACGAATTGTGCGCTCTCCAGAACGCGGCCGATCGCGGCGTCAATTTCCGGCTTGATGCTCCGGTACTGCGCCTTCAGATCGAGGTAGGGGACTCCGACATTTGCCATGAGAATGTCACTATTCTCTCACCTGTGGCGCTAGGCCGTCGCACGAAGTCTCGACAAGCGAAGCTCCACCGGTCGCCCGCGTTGCGCCATGGAATCCGACGCCGCCTGCAAAATCTCCACTACTCGCAGGCCCGCCTCTGCGCCGGTTACCGGCTCCTGTTGCTCGCGGATGCAGTGCAGGAAGTGTTCGATTTCGCAGCGTAACGCTTCGGTTCCGTCAATCTGCGGAGCGAGCATGTCTCCCGTGCGATAGCCGACAAGCATCTGGTAAATCTTCTCGGGATTCTGATGGTTATTGAGTGTGATGCCCTTGTCATAGACCTTGATCTTTTCGCTCTGTTCCAGGTCGTCGTAAACGATCATCTTGCGGCTCGCGCCGATCAGGGTACGCCGTAGTTTTACCGGGGCCAGCCAGTTGGCATGAATATGGGCGATCTGGCTGCCTTCAAAGAATAGCGTCAGGTAAGCGATATTTTCCGTTCCTCCGGGCACATGGCTTAAGCCCGTCGCGGAAACCGCATACGGACGAAACGGCAGCACATAATCCATGATCGCCAGATCGTGCACCGCCAGGTCCCAAAGCACGTTCACATCGTGCTGGAACAGTCCCAGATTCACCCGAACGGAATCGTAGTAATAGATTTCGCCCAACCCGCCGCTTTCGACCAGTTCACGAATCTTACGCACCGCTCCCGTGTACACGAAGGTGTGGTCCACCATCAACACCAGATTGCGCCGGCGGGCGACATCCATCAGATGCTGCACCTGTTCGGTATTCGACGCCAGCGGCTTTTCCACCAGCACATGTTTG
This sequence comes from Candidatus Sulfotelmatobacter sp., assembly GCA_036490405.1. Classification (GTDB taxonomy): domain Bacteria; phylum Acidobacteriota; class Terriglobia; order Terriglobales; family Acidobacteriaceae; genus Sulfotelmatobacter. Next base: position 21,027 of record DASXDY010000077.1, read on the forward strand.
CCCGCCTGGAGCGCCCGCAGCGCGAGTTCGTAGTGCGTGGAAACCGGGGTCGCGACGGCGACAGCATCGATGGCAGGATCGTCGATCAGTTCCCCATAGGTTGGGGTTGTCTGTACGGTCGGATAGCGGGCGGCCAGCGTGGCAAGGCGGTCCGCGCGCAAGTCGCTGACGCGGACAACCTGCAGGTCCGGGGCCTCAAAAAAATTCCGCACCAGATTGGGCCCCCAATAGCCGTAACCAACTACGCCAATTCGAATCAAAGAGTGCTCCTCTTGGTCCGCGAAGCCGCCGGTTCTCGTGCGGCGATCCCTGCCCGCGCCGGAATGCCCTTCGCGGTGTGGCGGTCCGCAACATCGTGTGTCACCACTGCCCCGGCGCCGATCATGGCGTCCTCGCCCACCGTGACCCCCGCCAGAATAATAGCGCCGCTGCCGATTGACGCCCCTCGCTTCACCCGCGTGGGAACGACCTGCCAATCGCTCTCCGTCTGCAACCGGCCGTCGACCGTGGCACGAGGATAGAGATCGTTGGTGAACATCACCCCATGCCCGATGAACACATCATCTTCAATGGTCACCCCTTCGCAGATGAATGTGTGCGAAGAAACCTTGCATCGCCGCCCAATGATAGCGTTCTTCTGGATTTCGACGAACGCGCCAATTTTCGTTTCGTCGCCAATAGCGCAGCCGTAAAGATTCACCAGTTCCGGCTGGAAGATTTTCACTCCCTGGCCCAGCACAACATTGGAGGAAATTGGCATGGAGCGAATATCGCGTCAAAGGGACAAATCGCACAATACAACAGAACCCTCCACGCATCAACTGGCCAGGAACGACAGTGTCGTAACAATAATGGGGTCGTGTCGTCGGCCCGCTGAGAGGCGCTCTTCAAGCAATCTTTTCTGTGTCTCTCTCTGCCATCTGTGGTGAGATATTTCCCGTATAATCGACTTCCGGCTCATGTCCTACACCGTCCTCGCCCGCAAATACCGTCCGCAGAAGTTCTCCGAGGTCATTGGACAGGAGCATGTCACCCGCACTCTCCAGAATGCCATCGAACAGGGACGTACCGCCCATGGCTACATCTTCAGCGGCCACCGAGGAATTGGAAAAACGACAGTAGCCAGAATCCTGGCCGCGGCGCTGAACTGCCGGTCGAAAGATCATCCAGTGCCGGAGCCTTGCGGCATCTGCGAATCCTGCACCGAGATTCGCGCCGGCAATTCCGTGGACGTGATCGAAATCGACGCCGCCACCAACCGCGGCATCGATGAAATCCGCGAACTGCGCGAGGCTGCCCGCTATCGGCCGGCCCGCGACCGTTTCAAAATCTACATCCTCGACGAAGCCCACCAGATCACCGACGCCGCATTCAACGCGCTGCTCAAGACGCTGGAGGAGCCGCCCGACCACATGGTTTTCATGCTCGCAACGACGCAGCCTGAGGACATCCCGCAGACCATCCGCTCGCGCTGCCAGCACTTCAGCTTTCGTGCCGTCAAGTTCGACGACATCGTCGGGCAGCTCCGCGACCTCGTCTCGCGCGAAAAACTCGATGCGGACAACGACGCTCTCGCCTTGCTGGCCGAAGCCGGCGACGGCTCCATGCGCGACGCGCTCTCGATCCTCGATCAGGCGATCGCGTCTTCGAACGAAAAACTCACAGCCGATGCGGTCCGCAACCTGGTAGGCGCCGCTCCAGCGCACATTCTCGAACAGGTCATGCAGGCTGTTTCACAGGGCCAAAGCCAGGAAATTCTCAAGCAGGTCGACCATCTCATCAGCGAAGGCCACAGCCCCACGCACTTTGCGCGCCAGATGGTGCGCTTTCTGCGCAACGCCACGGTAGCCAAAATTGCCGGCAAAGATTCAGCGTTGCTGCAGATTTCAAGCGAAGAGCGCGAACGCGTAAGTCGCGTAGCAGAACTCTTCGGCGAAGAAGATCTTACTCGGCATCTGCAAATCATGCTGCGCACGCACAGCGAACTCGGCTACAAGCAGGAGCAGCGCTTCCATCTCGAACTTGGGCTGCTGAAAATGGCGCATGCGCAAAAGCTGCTGCCCATCGAGCAATTGTTGAGCGAAGTGGCGGGCTCTAAAATTTCCGGAAGTAGTACGCAAGGGGCAAGACCGGTTTCGCGACCTTCAATCGTTTCGGGTGCCTCAGAAGGCGCAGGCCGCAAGCCGGAAGCCCCAAGACAGAACTTCGTTTCCCCCTTCGCCGCCGACTCGGCCCGCAAAGGAACGCCGCGCCAGGAAGATAGTCTAGGGTCAACGCCGCCGCCGGGACCGCGAATCGTCGCCAGCTCCAGCCAGACCGAGCCGGTAATCATGGGATCGGCTGCGCCAGCGCCCGCTCCGATTCCCGATCCAGTCTCCGACCCGCATCGCAAGGATGTTGCTGGCAACGTCTCTACCGGCGCCGCACCGGCAGGCGAGCGTGAGTCCCAACCGCAGCTGATTCCCACCACCCAACCGCAAGCCGAGGCGCAGCCTGCGGCAATCCCCGGCGCGCCGGCCCCGGACGTCGAAAGACTGCAAACTGGGGTCTTGCAGGCCCTCGCCGACAACAACCAGCGAATCCTCGTCTCCATGCTTTCCGAGGGACAATGGAGCGTCGAAGGCAACGATGTCGTGATCAAGATCGCCGAGTCGCAAACCATCCTCGACATGTCGATTAGTCCCGATGCGAAGCGCATCGCGATTGCCGCGGCCAGCGGAGTTCTTGGCCGCCCGACAAAATTGAAAGTGATTCCGGGAGCGAATGTGCCTCCGCCGGAAAAGCGCAACGGCAAACCGAGTTTCGCCCCCGGCCCCGGTGGCCGTGGCCGCGCCGAGCAGGACCCAGTAGTCCGCCGCATGCAGGAAAAATTCGGCGCAGAAATTCGCACGGTCATCGACTACCGAGACAAACGGTGAGGAAAGAATTCAGTAATTGAGAAATTTGGTAATTGAGAAATTGAAAAGCCTTGAAGTGTGTTCGGCTTATTTTAAAATTACCCAATTACTAAATTCCCCAATTACTCAATCCAAACCAAACGCCGCAACCGGTAAGGACGCGTACCCCATGGGTGGTTTCAATCTGCAAGACCTGATGTCGAAAGCAAAAGCGCAGTACGAGTCCCTGCAAAAGAAAATGCAGGAGACCGTCGTCGAAGCTTCATCCGGCGGAGGCACCGTCACAGCCAAAATGGATGGCCGCAAACAGCTTCTCAGCCTGAAAATTGATCCCGAAGCCGTCAAAGCCGGAGACGTCGAAATGCTCCAGGACTTAGTCCTCGCCGCCATCAACGAAGCCGCCCGCAAAATCGACGCGCAAATGCAATCCACGGTAGGCGGCATGCTCGGCGGCCTCGGCATCGGTGGATTATAGGTCTCTGGAAATTCACAACGAGCGCGGGAAGTGACGGGGAAGAGCGGCCCTTTTAGGGCCGCGTGAAAGCATGAAGAAGATTAGGCTTTAGCCCTTGTGGTCGTTTTCGCAGGGAGCATCCAATGAATAAATCGCATCTCACCCCGCGCGTGCTGCTTCTGCTTCTTCTTATCTCCCTTCCGCTCCTCGCGCAAAACGAATCCATAAAATCTCCCGAGAAAGGCACGACCATGCACGCCACCGGCCCCTTCGATGTAAAGATCACTCCCCAAGACGACAACCTCAACGACGGCGTCACCCGCATGCTGCTCGACAAGCAATATCACGGAGACCTCGATGGCTCATCCAAAGGGCAAATGCTCGCCACCGGCAGCGCCAAATCCTCCGGTGTCTATGTCGCTATAGAAACCTTCACTGGAACATTGAAGGGGAAACAGGGGAGCTTTGCCCTGCATCACACGGGCATCATGACGAAAAACTCGCCGAGTCTTTTAATAAACGTGGTTCCCGACTCAGGCACAGGCGAACTCGCCGGCATCAGCGGCAAGATGAACATCATCATCGCTCCCGACGGCAAACACTCTTACAATTTCGAATACGACTTGGCCCCGGTGCAGTGAAGGCGCAATCGACGCTGCGATCTCGGACGAGGATCAGTCGGGTAATGGGCTCCAGGCCCCCGCTGCTGAACACAACCTCGAAACGTGCACTTTGTTCTGCGCTGCTAGCGATACCGACGGCGATTCTTGCGTTCTTAATTTCCGACAAGGCCGAAATTCCGGACTGGCTTCGCTACGCGTTATCCCCAGGTTGGACTTTCGGTTTTCACTCAACGAAACCGCAACTCTGTGGCGGGATCTTCGATTGCATCGGCGAGTTGACGCGAGAAATTAGTCAAGCTGCGGAGATCGCACTGACGGTGAACGTCGTAATCTATGGGCTTCTTATTTTCGGTGTCATGACAACAATATCGGCCCTCAAGGCTAAGCGGCCCGATACCATGTAATATCGAAACTGTTTAAACCAATCCTCCTTCCATGTCCAAATTTGCCGAACCCATGACGCGCCTGATCGATGAGCTGAAAAAGCTCCCCGGAGTCGGCGCGAAATCCGCACAGCGCCTCGCGTTTCACATCCTGCGCTCCAGCGACGATGACGCCGAGGCCCTCGCCGCCGCCGTGCGCGACGTGAAAGCCAATCTGCGCCTCTGCTCCGTCTGCAACAACATCACTGACGTCGATCCCTGCGTCTACTGCACCAGCGCAACCCGCAACCAGCGGCTCGTCTGCGTGGTCGAAGAACCGACCAACATCGCCGCCATCGAAAAAACCAAGCACTTCAACGGAGTCTTTCACGTTCTCCACGGAGCGATCTCTCCACTCCACGGCATCGGCCCGGACCAGCTCCGCATCTCCAATCTGATCTCGCGCGTGGAAGCCGACAATGTAGACGAAGTCATCCTCGCCACGAACCCCACGGTAGAGGGCGAAGCGACAGCGGTCTATCTCTCGCAACAATTAAGGCGCGCGGGAGTGAAGATCACGCGGATAGCGATGGGTATTCCAGTCGGCAGCGACATCGAATACACCGACGAGATCACCATGCTCAAGGCCATGGAAGGCCGCCGCGACATGTAGTCTTGCCGCGCTGCTAATTCTTGGGTTGGTTTTGCAGTCCCGCAGACCAGTTGGTCATGACCGCCAGCGGTGCCGATTGCTCTCTGTGGGTGCGATACGTAACCAGAAATCGTTGGCCATCGCGGGTGACATCGTAGTTTTTCTCATTTACAGAGACGGGCATGCGAAATAGCGGATGGGAAGAAAGTACGCGAAATTCGCTCGCTGATTCGTGTACCTGGACGGATGTGATTGTGAGGTCGTCTGAAGCAAAAAAGAGCTCCTGCCCGTCGCTTCGCCAGCGTGCTTCGCTCCCGCCTTCAGAGGTCACCGCGATCTTTGCCCCAGGGCCAGGAAACGGCGTCACATAAAGCTGTCCGGTTGTGTCGTCTGAGTATGCCAGCCAGTGTCCATCCGGAGAGAATCTAGCGCTGCCGGCGTCATCGATGTCGAGCACGGATTTTTCGGGCTCATCAATTTTTGCGACTTGCAGGTAATCATGCCAGGTGTCGAGTCCTGCAAACTTCGTACGTCCTGTAAGCAGGTAGCGGTTATCCGGCGACCAGTCCAGGACTTCGACAAGTTCGCTGGATGGCGTACCTAGTTGCTTCTCATCTCCCGACCCGTCGGACGGCTGCACCTCGATCAAAGTGTCTTTGCCCACCGCTTGCCGGTATGCCAGCTGTTTTCCATCCGGCGACCAGACCGGCGCATACGAGGTGGGCCCCGTTTCCTGCTTCTCCAAGGGGAATTTCGTGCCGCGGTCCGCGTCGAAAATCCAGATTCGTTCGCGGGCATTTGTGGGCTTGATGCCCACTGCCACCCATTTCCCGTTTGGCGAAATCGCGGGAGTAAGATATTCCTGCGCATCCCCCAGCGTACCGACGACTTTCCCGCTTCGATCTATCCAGGTGAGCTCAGTGTTGCTTCCCGTGCCCGCAGGGGCGTAGACCAGAATGCCGTTTTCTGACGAACTGAACGCGCCAGCCTGAACAAACCTGTCGTATTGGATGTTCCGGACAATCGGGACCGCTGAACCGGCCAGGTCGCCGCGTCCTGGGTCAAACTTTTGCGCCAAAAGATCGCCACCGCGAGAAAACAATAGATAGCCGGCCGCATACTGCACGTTGGAGGAGTCGAGAGGGATCCGTCGCGGTTTCTCCCCCCTGAGCGATCCCATCCAGACTGAGTTCGTGTGTTCCTCCGGCGTAGCGTATCTCCACTCCAGATAAAGAAAGTGTTCGCCATCCGGCAGAAACGTAGGCCACAACTGCCCAATGGCATCATTGGCAAGCTGCACGCCCGGTATTGGTTCCGGCGTACCTCCATTGGCCGAAACTTTCTTCAGGGCACCGCTAAGAGTTGCAAAAACGATCACACCCTGCGATGACCATGAACCGCCCATCCTAAAAGAGTCAGCAGTGCAGATGTCTGTGAGCGCTCCGGCGGCAATATCCAACTTTTTCAATTTGCTTACGGTAAAGAATCCGATGTAGCGGCTATCGGGCGACCAAAATGGATAACTTGCGTCTTCGCTTCCGGCAATCGGCTGAGCGTCTGCAGAATCGAGGCGTCGCAACCATAATTGCGTCCGCCCGTCACGCATTGCAATCAGCGCGAGAAATTTTCCATCGGGAGAAATTACCGCCGGCTGGTTAAGGTTCGCCCAAAATCCATCTCCGGGCGGCGGCATGATCGCTGCCTGAATGCTCGGCTTCGAGTTCTGATCGTCTCGGTGAACCAGGAAAAATGTAAGCATTGATCCCACCGCGAGGGCGGCCGCAGCCATCGCAATCCAGCGCAGCCAACGCTTTTGCTTCGAGGGGGTCAACGTCGTGACCGCCGAACTGCTGGAATCGTGCACCGCCCTCAAAGCGAACGACAGGTCCGAAGCTGACTGGAAACGGTGCTCGGGATCTTTCTCCAGGCAGTGATCCACAACCTGCTGCAACAGGGGAGCGATAAGATGCTGCGAAGAAGATGTCTGGGAAGAAAGCGCAGGGGGATCATCTTTCAGAATCGCCGTCATGGTTTCCGCGGATGTCGTTTTCTGAAATGCCCGTTTCCCCGTAAGCATCTCGTAGAGAATGGCTCCGAAGCTGAACAAGTCGGTGCGGTGGTCAGCGACATGCCCTTTTACCTGTTCCGGAGACATGTATCCGACCGTCCCCATCACCGAACCGGGCTCAGTCTGGGATGGCAATGTCGCTGCGTCGGAGGTGATCTCCGGCCGGGTCAGCTTCGCCAGCCCGAAATCCAGAATCTTCGCCCGCCCATCGCGGGTAATGAAAATGTTCTCCGGCTTCAAGTCGCGGTGCACGATTCCCTTGTCGTGAGCCGCAGCCAGTCCTCGCGAGATTTGCTCCGCCAGTTCCGTGGCTTTTCGCGGCGCGAGCGCTCCTCCGTCCACACGCACTCGCAGAGTTTCTCCCTCCAGAAATTCCGTGACGATGTAGGGCGAGCCATCGTGTTCACCAAAATCGTGAATCGCCAGGATGTTGGGATGATTCAGGGCGGCGACCGCCTGCGCTTCCTGCTGAAAGCGCCGCAACCGGTCAGAATCGCGTGCAAACGCGGTGGGCAAGACTTTGATCGCGACATCGCGATTTAATCGCGAATCGCGTGCGCGATACACTTCTCCCATGCCGCCTGCACCGGCGGGCGCAACAATCTCATACGGTCCCAGGCGGGTCCCCGATGGCAGAGGCATAAGTGGGCGGATTATAGCGCTCCCACCAAGGGTTCAGAAGCCATTGCACAAAGATGTGTGCAGATATGCAAGTCTTTGCTTTTGGCGCGCCAGCTTGTGCTGGGGGTAGTCGCGCGTGAGTTGACGAAACCCCCTAGTTTTTCAGTTACATGGAGCCAAATTGTGAGTAATAGCTTTCGAGCGGGATATGGAAGGCGATTTGCTTCTAATTCCGAGGGAATTGCTCTTTGTTAACGGATTCTTACCGGCGTACTAAACCTGGCGTGCCCACCAGTTGGGGCCAGTTCGCGCCGTAGCGATGTAACCGCATCCAACTCGACGCAGGAAAACCCGGGCCAACCAGCCCGGTTTTCTTTTTTCGAAAAGAATCGGGGAAGGGCGCTCCGAAGCGATTCCTGGATCTTACCTGGAGAGCAGCTGAGATATCTGTCTGGCGTTCGCGTAGAGAAGGGGCTTCGTGAGTCTTGGACGGTGCCAGCCGCGAAGCGGCGACAGAATGCAGCCCACGGCGCAAGCCGTGGGTATTCTGTCTGGGGGAAGAAAAAGCCCCGGAAGGGGCGAAAGAAACTTGTGCCGAGAACTGATATTTAGACAATTCGGGAAATAGGTCTCAACATGGCACCTCCGGCTCCAAGAAAACATTCATTTCTTTTTCCGCCGCTGTCAATCCCTCTGGCAGCGTCCCGCGGTTGTATTCCGCCATCCGGTTCTTCCACTTCAGAAAATCCGTGATGCTCTGCGGTTCGATCCGCACCTCAACGCGTCGCAGACTCGCGAGCAACAAATTCATCTCATAGCCGAAGCCCACGCCGGTCCTTAGTTTCTTCTCCGACGGACGCACCATCTCAACACGCCCGCGCCGCAACTCCAGCAATCCCCACCCGGCCGGCAGTTCCTCAACTTTCACTAATGCCGCGGGCGTCAAATAAAATCGCTCGCTGCCCACACCCTTCTCAGGCTTCAACCGAAACGGCTTCGCGCGGTCCACAAGAAAATCCCCGCGTGTGATTTTGCACTCGACCAGCACCGAGTGCGACGCCTGCTTCCATCCGATCGCGTCCGGCATCTCGCCGCTGACGCAAGCCTGCTCCGACAACACCACCCCGCAGCGATACCAGCGCAGCCAGCGCACCGCCCGCTCCACCAATTGCGCATGAGTCATAAGTGTCACAACAAAGACAGATCAGTTGTATCCGCACGCCGCCAATAGCGGAAGTGACTCGAAAGTTTCACCGCAGGATCACCGCGATGGCGGGCGCATCAGGAACGAAAAGCCGTCCACCTTATAGATCACCTTGCCGGGAGAATCCGGAGTCGCTGGAACCTTGCCCGCGCGGACCTTATCGAACGCCGTGACGAGTCGAGGTAAAACGGATGGCGGTGCAACCGGAACATTGTGCGCGCCCAAGACGACCTTGATCTCGGGCGCAAGCGCCGCCAGGCGGCGGATCGACTTGGCATACGCGTCAAGGTCGGTCTCCGGGCGATAAAGCCAGATCGGCGCCGGATAATAGGTGTCTCCCGTGAACAGCAATCCGTTCGCGCGATCGATCAGCGAGATCGCATCCGGCGTATGCCCAGGCGTTGCGATCACCTCGATCGTTCGCCCGCCCAGATCGAAGCGCTCGCCATCGTGCATGTAAGCGCCAATCTTCCACGGCCGCGTCACGTACACCTTCGGATCGAACCCCTTCGGCAGCGGCCCGCAAAGCTGGTCCGGAGTGATCTCCGCCTGCGCGTCCTCGCGCGAGCCCTGCGCGTTCTTTCGCGTGAAATCAGTATCCGTCCCATAGATCGTGTCGAACTCCCAATTGCCGCCAACATGGTCATCATGCGTATGCGAATTCAGCACAATAATCGGAAGCTTCGTGAGTTCGCGCACAACTTTTTTCACGTCGCTGATTCCCATTCCTGTGTCGAACAGCAGCGCGCGGGTCTCGCCAACGATCAGATAGCCAATCGTCTCTTCCGCTTGATGAGGCTCATAAATCGCGAAGACTCCCGCGGCAGGCTTGTAAACCTCAAACCATGGATCGCTGACTGGAACACGTTGAAGAGACTTGTACTCGGGGCGGGGAAGCGCCTTGCACCACTCGGGATTCGAAACCTGTGCGTTCAGCCCGGTCCAGGATGCAATCAAGAACACAATCGAAATTACGTTACGCACGTACAACCTCCGGCACCTGCGTGGCTGGTGGCGTATTCCGGCTCCGCTGAATGCTCACCACGCCATCGGTGACCACCATGCCCACGCCTGGCAAATCGCCCTTCTGAATACTATCGAGCAATGTTTTCCCTGATGACTGCTGCGCCGTATCGAGAAAAACAAAACTAGCCTCGCGCCCCGGAGCAATCAGGCCGCAATTCAGGCTGCGCATCTTCGCAGTATTTCCGGTTGCCAGGCAGATCGCCACTTCGGCAGGAATCTCTCCCAGCGACGACAGCATCGCGACCATCCGCAGAATTCCCAGCGGCTGCACGCCCGATCCCGCCGGTGAATCCGTCCCCAGAATCACACGATGCAGTTGCTTCAATTCTTTCGCCGTGCGCAACGCCAGCAGGCCAGCGCGCTCATTGCCATTATGGACAATCTCCAGCGCCCGCGGAGATCGTTCGCACAGCTCAACAATCTGATCGTCCGGCAGCGCAGTGTGCCCGCCATTCACGTGCCCGATCACGTCGGCATCGGTCTCCAGCACCATATCTTTATCGATCAGGCTGGATCCGGGAATCGACGGGCCGCCCGTATGAATGGTGCTCTGGATACCATACTTCCGCGCCCACGCAACCATCCGCTTTCCCGTCGTTCCGTCTTTCACGCTGCCGAGCCCGACTTCGCCCAGAAACTTCACTCCGGCCGCCGCCAATTCTTTGAAGTCATCTTCGACCATCCCCTGCTCGATCACCGGAGCTCCGCCATAAACCTTCACTCCGCCCGGACGAAACGCCTGAAAAGCCCGCTGTGCAAAGATCGCCATCGCCTTCAGCCCAACAATGTCCTTCGGACGTCCCGGCGTATGCACCTCGCCCGCCGAGACCATCGTGGTCACGCCGCCGTGCAGGCAGCTATCAATCCATCCCAGCTGATTCTGCCGCGGCGTCCAGTCCCCGCACACGGGATGCACGTGGCTGTCGATCAATCCGGGAGCCAGCGCGGTACCCTTGGCGTCGATGGTCGTCGTCGCGCCAGAGATGTCGACATCTTTCTCTGTGCCGACAAACTGAATCATGCCGTCCGCAGCCACGACCGTATCGACATCCAGAATCGGCCGATCGAGATCTCCGCTGAGAAGCAGACCAATATTGCGGATGATGAGTTTCGTGGAAGAGGCAGACTTGACCGAAGAGTCGTGGCTCATGCAGGGGTCCCCGAAGAACAGGTTCGAGCCCACAAATCATACGCGACGGTGCAGATACCGGCACAGCGCCAGGTTTCCGTGACGTCCCTGTGCCCCTCAGTGCCCTCTGTGGTGGAGGTTTTGCTTCGTCGCGGCAGAACCAGGCTGTCGCCCGTTGTCACAGCCGAATCACTAATGCTACGCTCCACCTTCGCAAAGGAAATTGCCCATGCCCTCAACCGATTTCATCTTCTGGGAAGTAGACGTGCAACGCGACTTCATGCTCCCCGGCGGGAAGCTCTACGTACCCGGCGCGGAAAAACTCATCCCCAACATTCGCCGCCTGACCAACGCAGCAAGAGAAGGCAAGGTCTTCCTCATCTCTCATGGATGTTTTCACATCCCTGACGATCCTGAGTTCAAGATTTTTCCGGCGCACTGCGTGAAGGGAACTCCCGGCTCGGAACTCCTGCCCGAAGCTCTGGCTGACAAGGTCGCGCGAATTCCGAACGAAGCGTCTGCGAAAATTCCCGTCGATCTCTCACCCTACCAGCAGATCCTGCTCGAAAAGCAGACGCTCAACATCTTCGAAAGCCGCCATGCCGACACTCTCGTAGAAAAACTCGGCACTCACGCTGAATTCGTGGTCTTCGGCGTAGTCACCGAATTCTGTGTGGGATTTGCGGCAAAGGGCTTGTTGGAACGCAAGCGTCGCGTGGCGATCGTAACCGACGCGATTGAAACTCTGAAAAGTGAAGACGGAGAAAAGAAAATCGCCGAACTAAACGCGATGGGAGCGAGATTGACCACAACAGACGAGGCTCTCAGCGCACTCGGCTGAGAGCCTGTCCCGACACTCAGTGGTGGTCGTGGTCGTGATCGTGGTCCTTGTCATGATTGTGCCGCCAGGTCCAGTATTCCTTCTGGTCGTTCTTCGGCAGCTTGCGAAAGTCCCGATGCGGATCGCGGTGCGTCTCGATTGTCCACTGGTTGTAGTATCCCACTTCGTCGTTGTTCCACGTGTGGTAATCCGTGTAGTACGGATCGTACGTGCGATAAGCATGATGATCGCCACAGGCAACCCCAGCCACGGACGATACCAACGCCGTCGCCAGCAGCAGCTTACTCAACGGATGCGAACCACGGCTCATGTTGTTTCTCCTTTGTGGTCAGAAAAACCCAACTGAAGCCAGTTAGTTGCGTGCGGGATGTCCGTGGGTTGGCACCGGTCCGGGCGTACAAGCGTTGCGCCTTCTGATTTTGCGGGCAACCTTGCGGCGGGCTGCGAATGGGGGCCCGGTTTTCCATATCTAACGTTTCCTTCCGATAGCCTTTCTTTTGGTTTCGAAACCTTTTCAATCTGGGGCGCGTTGTAATAGACTATTTTCGCTTCCTGCAGGAGAAGGAGTCTCACCTTGGGAAATCCTTGGCGCGCGCTGCTCGATCTGCCGGAGCAGGAAAAATCACAGCGCGGATTGGTGCACACGCCGCGTGAAATCTTCCAGCAGCCCGACACCTGGGCCGTCACCTACAAAGTTTGCGCCGCCCAAAAAACAGAGTTGAGCGCCGTTCTCCGTCAGGCGGGAGTAGGGCGCGGCAGCACATCTTCTCCCACCGTTTACCTCGTGGGCGCTGGCACCTCCGACTACACCGGGCGGGCACTTGCGCCATTGCTTCGTCGCTCTTGGGGATGCGACGTCTGGCCTCTGCCCAGCACCACGCTCCTGACCGAATTCGAAGAGTTCCATCGCGCCGGCCGCGAATATCTCTGGATCTCTTTTTCCCGCTCCGGCGAAAGTCCCGAAGGTGTGGCGCTGCTCGAACGCGCTCTCGTCCGCTACCCGCATATCCGCCACCTTGTCGTCACCTGCAATGCGCAGGCCCGCATGGCGCAACTCTGCGCGCGATACTCTGACCGCGCCTTTGCCCTGGTGCTCGACGACGCCGTCAATGATCGCGGACTCGCCATGACCAGTTCTTTCAGCAATATGTTGCTGGCGGGCCAGTGCTTGGCGCATCTCGACGACTTCCCGCAGTTCGGCGATGTGGTCTCGCAGTTGTCCGAGGCTGGCCGCAACTTTCTTCCGGTGGCGGGAGAAGCGGCTTCCGAAGCCACCTCGCTGGGGGCCACGCGCGCCTGCTTCGTCGGCTCAGGCGCTCTGCGCGCCGTTGCCGATGAATGCTCTTTGAAAGTAGTCGAATTGAGCGCTGGCAAAATCACCACGCTCGCCGAGACTCCGCTCGGCCTGCGTCATGGGCCCATGTCGAGCGTCAACGATCAGACCATTTTCGTCGCCTTCCTCTCCAGCGAACCCCGCCGTCGCGGGTACGAACTCGATCTGCTTCGCGAAATCAACCGCAAGCGCCTGGGAAAAGTCCGACTCGTAGTCAGTGCCAACGATTGCGGCGATGTCGCCAGCCTCGCCGATTCCTGTCTGCCTCTCGGATTGAAGCCGGGCTTCGACGACCACTATCGCCCGGTGCTCGACGTAATTCTCGGCCAGTCGCTCGGCCTGTTCGCCTCCATGCGCAACGGTCTCATGCCTGACCAGCCCAGCCCCGACGGCACTATCACCCGAGTAGTTCAACCCATCCAGTTGTACTCTTGATACCTCTCATTCGCCGGTTCTAAGCCATACAATAACGGTATGGAGCGAAAAATCTTCTGGACCACCTTCGTCCTGCTCGGCCTCATCGCGGATTTCCTGCTGCCGCTCTGGTGGAGCGTGGCCGCGACCATTCCTATCCTTTTCGCCTCATGGTGGGTGGCATACCGCAGCGACTGGTTCTAGTTCTGACCCGCCGCGGAATCTGCTGAATCTGCTCTTGTCATCGGGCGGCGAGGGAAGCGCAGACTTAGGAACCTGTTTTTTGGCGCGTACTTAGTATCCAGCCAAATCTTTACAATTCTCAACAAATCTCTAGTTTCGCCGAACCCAGCAGACTTATAATCGGCAACGCCTAATGTTCGCATCCAAGTTAGGAACCTCGATTAATAGGCCAGTAACTAGCGAACCCAGTCCCAGCCTCGCGGATGTCTATGTAGACAACAGCACGCAGATGCTGAACACCGCGGCTCTTTCCGCCGGCAGCACCCTCCGTTTCCTCGGCCTGATGTTCAACGATAACGGCGCGCTGCGCATGGACTGCGCGCAAGTCAGCGATGGCGTCACCGCAACCATGCAATCCAACGCCGCGAAAAAACTGCCGGCCGGAGCCGCGCAGATATCCCGCCAGGCTGGAATCAACGGCCTGCCGCAGATCGTCACCACCGTGACCCGCTCCCGCTGATCGAAAGACTGACCAGTGACAGACGAGTCAAAGGAACCCCTAGTTTCTACGGAATCCCCACTTTCCAAAAGCCCTGCCAATCGGGTAGAAATTCTCGCATCGATTCTGTATTGCCAAGTGCAGATAGTCTTTTCAGACTATTGCTCCTTTCCGTTTGACTCCACATAATCGCGCGACTCTCGATATGACTCGATTCCGGCTGTCCCTAAGCCCGTATTGGCGAAAGTTGATTCTGCGCACCGTCGGCGCCGTCGTCCTCCTGTATGGTCTATTCACAGCCTACGTCTGGCACGCCATGCGCCAGCCCCCCGAAGCCTTCGGACGCGTCATGGCCCGCATGCCCCAGCCCGCAGTCTTCATCATCTTCCCATTCGAAACGCTCTGGACCCACGCCCGCGCCGGCACTCTCCACCTCGGAGATCCCGCGCCCGACTTCACCCTCAACAAGCTAGACAAGACGGGCTCCGTCCAACTCTCTGCTTTCGCCGCGCAGAAACGTCCAGTCGTGCTCATCTTCGGCAGCTACACCTGACCGCCCTTCCGCCGGGAGGTTCCCGCGCTCAACAAGCTCTACGCGCAGTACAAAGGTCAGGTCGAATTCGTTGTCGTCTACATCACTGAAGCGCATCCCAGCGATGTCTGGCAGATGCAGAGCAACATTAAGGAACAGGTTGTTTTTGCCAGCCCGCGCTCCGAAGACGAGCGCGCCAATGTCGCCGGAACCTGCGTCCGCAAACTCGGCATCGACATTCCCGCCGTCCTCGACGAATTCGGCAACTCCACCGAATCCGCCTACACCGGATGGCCCGACCGCATGTACGTAATCGACGCCACCGGCCGCGTAGCCTACAAGAGCAAACCCGGCCCCTTCGGCTTCAAATCCGACGAACTGAAATCCGCCATCGCCCGCGCAATTCAGGTTCACTGATAGGGAGCCGAGATGGGCTGAGTCACTTTACGGTCCTCCGGCCCGGATGCACAAAACGATTCTCCCCACTCGCGCATCAGACAAATAGAATTAGAATCCTAAGACCACGACCGCACCCTGTCCGGGGGCGTCCGCGGAAGTGTCATTTTTCCCCAAACGGGAGGAACAGCAGGGATGAAGCGCTGCAAGACGCATGTGGTACGGGTGTGCTTATTTCTCTTGGCGGCGGTGCCGGCCTATTGTCAACGAGGCACCTTCGGAGTCGACGTTGGCCAAACGTCCGACAAATTTGATTCCCTGAGTTCGACTTCAGGCCTGGTGGTGGGCGTTGACGGCCAGGTAGCCATCTTTAATGCGAACCCAAAGAACGGCCGCCCTGCCATTCTCATCGGCGGTGAAGTCCGGCTGCCCACCGATACCCAGAACCACGCCAAGGAATATGCGGTTTTTGGCGGGCTGCGGTTCCCGGTCCACGAGAATTTTTCCATTGGCTTCAACGCCCAGGCCCACAAGATCTATCTTCCTCCCGCCAATGTGGACAACCAGGTTTTCGTCCGCTACAAACTGGAGGTCCTCGAGATTCCTCTGGTGGTGAAGTACAAGTTCGGAGCCTCCCGGCGCGCATTCATCGAGGCCGAGGGCGCGCCCGAATTCAGCCCCCATTTCCGCCAGGCGGGCGCGCTGTTGCAACTGCCCCACCCCGATTTCGACCACGGATATTTCGTACGCGGCACCGTTGGCTACGTTGTCGGCAAGTGGTATGCGAAAGTGTCGTACGAGAACCGGTATTTCAAGTTCGAACAAAACCTCAACAATCCCAATGGCCTCTATAACTGGCGCAGCAACCTGATCTCAGGCGGCGTGGGATTTGCGTTCTAGCGAATCAGTCCGCCTCTATGGGCACGCAGCGCCATGAAATGCGCGGCGGATTTTGTTCCGCCTTCTTTTCAGGAACAGGGAAACGTTGCGCGAAAGATCGAATACTGGTGTGTCCCGGCAATTTTCAGCCATGCCGGATCGTCGGCGAAAACCTTCTCCAGTTGCGGATTGTGATAGACGACGAACATCGGCCTCGAATTTTCGCGCAACGAGGCTGTGATGTTCGCAGCCGCCCGCCGCAGGCCCGCTTCCGGGAATGGGTTGAACAGGTACACCACGACCGGCCCCTCCGGCAGATGGAACGTGGTGGCATCGGCGCAAATGGATTCGATGGCAAAGCATTTTTGCGATTCCGATTTGTAACGCGCGATGTTCTCCCGCCCGATTTCGTGCAGCGCGGGCAATAACTCCACACCGGCAATTCGCCGGAAGGGATATTCCGAAGCCATCAGCAAAGTGCGTCCCTTGCCCGAACCCAGATCTAGAAACGTGAAGTCCGGCAGGTCCACATGTTGCGCGACGATTTCCAGCATCTCCTTGAACTCACCCGGCTGGGTGGGCTGATATGCAGAATGAAACTCTCCCAGCAAGCGCTCGCGCCACCCCACCGCGCCGCTGGTTGTGTTGACGTGAAAGCTCCAGTCGTAGTCGGCGTCGCCGAAGCGCGCTTTCAATCGTTCGGGAGTGGAATCGCGCAGGAAGTCCCACAGGGCGGAGCAGAGGCTGCGCGTAGCCGCGAACCCTCCCTGGCGGGACGCCAGATCCCGCCAGTATCCACTAGCAGCGCGAATAATGCCGGGTTGAGCTGAGTTTCGTAAAGGCATGCCCGTCGACAACAGCCATCATACGGTGAGTTGTCGAGGCGTTGGCAACGTTGCGTTGTCGTCAAGCCGGGATGTGCGGCAACAGGACAATGCTGACACCCTGGGGCTTATCAGCGATCCGCCGCTCTACATCTTCGTGTGGAACTTCGGCAATCCTTCGCGCTTGTATCCCGGAGGCAGGCCCTTCGTGATGAAGGGAAAATCGTCGGGCTTGGCGACCTCGATCAAGCCATTTGCAGCCATGACATAAGAATTTCCATCGGGATCGGCCGGAATCCCCGGCCAGTTCTCGGCGCTCGCGAGTTCCGCCATGCTGGTGGGAAGATGCCCGGTGCGCTGGCCGAATTGGGTCACGGCCGCTTGCAGGTTAGCGATGTCTTCGTCCACGCGAATGCAGCGCAGGTGCTCGAGCGCATTCCGGCGGATGTCGCTTTGAGCGCTCGACTCATAGGTCGCGCGCCAGAGCATGCGCGCAGTGGCGAAATCTCCGGCATGTTCTTCCATCTGCGCCGCCATGATCTTCATGAAGGGATGCGCATCCGGGACCTTCGATCCTTGCGCGAATACTTCTCCCGCTTTCTTGTAGTCCTTCAACTCGGTGTAGTAGACGAAACCGAGATCGTAGTACAGTCGCCAGTTGTCGGGATTGTTTTCGATTCCATAGCGCATCAATTGCACTGCCCGGTCGGGTTCTCCCGCGCCGTTCGGTGGAGCAGGTGCGAGGAAGCTGGCGCCAAATTGATACGCGGGCAGGAGGTGCGGATCGAGCGCGGTGGTAATTTCCAGCAACGGCGCGAGTTCGTTGTAGGTCTGCGCCCGGTCGAAGTGGCGGTGGCCGAAGTACTGCACCGCCCGGGTCCAGTAAATGCAGGCCATCAGGCCGTTAAAGCCGAGGCTGGCCCGCTTCACAATCTGCGGAGAATTAATGTAGAGCGCGTCTTCGATTGCTGCGGCAGGCTGGATTTCGTCAATATGGCGGAGCAGCCACACCGACGCGACCATCGATATCACCAGAGATATCGAGGCAAAGACGGTGGTTTTCGCCCGCAAACTCATTTCAGGTTCCTGCGCTCGAAGATCAGCACCGCGCCGCTGAGCACCATGGCGCTATAGAAAAGCGCATAAAGAGTGTTCTGCAAAATGAGTTGTCCGCTTATCGCTTGCTGATGCGCCACCGCGCTGATGACATTCAACGCCGAAAAATTCGGCACGAGATAGGCCGCTCCGGTCGCCAGCCATCGCGTCAAGCCATGCGAAAGCCCGGCAAATCCGCGCAGGTCATTGGCAAAGCTGCCGATCACAAACAACGAAAAGGCAAAGACGGCCGACAGCAGCGGCGTAGAGAATGACGAAAACAGCAGCGCCAGCGCGCAGATGATCAGGAATTCGAGAACGATGAAATAGAGTGCCACCAGGATCGACAGATCGGCGGCGGAAAACTTGTGCGCCACATAGAGCAGCGCCCCGAAAACCCCGATTGCCATGAAAAATGTATTCACCACAAGGGTTCCCGCCAGTCCAAAGAACTTTCCGACGATAAACTCCCACCGCCGCACCGGCCGCGACAACACCGTGTAAAGCGTGCGCTTCTCGATCTCCTTGGAAACCAGCCCGATGCCGATGAAGATCGCGATCACGATGCCAAATAGAGAAACCGCCGTAAGCCCGAGATTGACCACCACCAGCCGTTCGATCTCGATGGAAATCTGCCCCACGAAAATCGCCGCTCCCGAGAGCAGCAGCGCGAAGGCAATCAGGTTGTACAGTACGCGGTCGCGCACCGCTTCGCGGAAGGTGTTCGAGGCGATGTAGGCGATACGGGCGTTCATGCCGTGGTCCCCGCAGTGGTTTGGGAGTGTTGCAGCTTTTCCACGAAATAGGCTTCCAGCGAAGTGCGCAGCGGAGTAATTGCAATCAGGCGGACTCGTTCTCTGCGCAGCGCATCGATCGCGGCATCCTGCTGGCGGTCGGAAATCACGGCCCGTATGGTGTCCCCGCTGATGCGGCATTCGCCCCCCAGGGCCTTCATCGCCGCGGGAATCTGCGATCCCTGCCAGATCACTTCCACTTTGCCGTGCACACTCGAGGTGAGTTCTTCCACCGCGCCTACCCCACGCAGTTCGCCCTTATGAATAATCGCGACCCGATCGCACAATGCCTCGGCGTCGGAAAGAATGTGCGTCGAGAAAAACACGGTCTTGCCCTGCTGCTTCAGCTGCTCCATCAGGTCGCGGACTTCGCGCCGCCCCAGCGGATCCAGTCCCGACATCGGCTCGTCGAAGAAAACCAGTTTCGGATTGTGCAGGATCGCCTGCGCGATTCCCGCGCGCTGCAGCATGCCCTTGGAGAATTTTCGCAACTGCACGCCTTTGACGTCAGTTAACCCAACGCGCTGAAGGACTTCTTCAACCCTGCGTTTGCGTTCTTTGGCGGGGACGCCCGAGAGTTGCCCGTAATAATCGAGCAGTTCGTGCGCGGTGAGGTAGTCGTAAAAATAAGGCTGCTCGGGAAGAAATCCGATCTGCGCTTTCACTTCGGGATCGGTCCACTCCCGGCCCAGAATCCGGGCGCTGCCGGCGGTAGGGAAGACCAGCCCCATCAGCATCTTGAGCGTGGTTGTTTTCCCCGCGCCGTTGGGGCCGAGAAATCCGAAAATCTCGCCTTCTTCCACCCTCAGGTGAAGAGGCTGCAAGGCACGCTTGGGGCGCTTTCGCCAGAAGCCCACCATGTATGTCTTCTCAAGACCGAGTATTTCAATTGCCGCCATGTTGTCCGGACTGAAGAAAGTAAGGTGTCAAACAAGATTATATGCAACGATTGCGGATGAGCGAAGGTAGTCATGATTACGAGAGTCACCAGCAAAAGCAGAGTTGAAAATGAAACGTCCGGACCGAGATGCACCGGTCCGGACGTTTCTCATTTTGAAATGAGATGAGACGATTTATTGTGTGACTGGAAAAGCCAGGCAGTTCGCCGTCGTGTTCACCGGCTGGTCGCCAGGGCTGCCCACCTTCGACCGCAGAACGCCATCGTTGGTTGAGCAGTGATCCTGGTTCCCGGTTTTGTTCATCGTGATAGGAGCGGCGGCCACTACGTAAGCGTCATTGAAGGTCGCTCCTCCGCTGACAATTCCTGTCGCCAAAAAGTAGAAACCGGCTTTGCCCGTTCCGCCGGGCGTCGCGGTCGCCAGGAAATTGTCGATAATGCAGCCGGTCGCAATGCTCGGCGAGCATGGTGTAACGCCGCCCAGCTGGGCGATCGAGGTCGAATATCCCACGGTCGGGTAAGTGTTGTAATACGTCACCTCCGCCGAAGTCAGGGTGCGCAACGCCGCCGCAGCCGACGATTCATTCGCCGCCAGCCTGGCATGCAGCAGGTTGGGAATGGCAATCGCAGCGATGATAAGGATGATCGCCACTACAATCAGCAGCTCAATGAGCGAAAACCCTCTGGTTGAACGCATTTTCTCTTCTCCCAAGAAACAGCTTCGAACGAATACACATTCTGTCCATCAATTCTGTTGCAGGTGAACAGCCATTCTGCCCGCTTTCCCGCTCCCCCTTGGTAACCAGCATATTCTCGAAACCGGAAAGCATCCGGTTGGGAAAAAAGCCGGCAAGCGGAGTCTGGAGAATCGCGCTCTTTCCTTGTGCTGCGATCGCTATGCAAAAAGAAAAACGGCCAGCCGAAGCTGGCCGCTTTCCGTAAATCAACCAATTACTGGTTCAGAGGCAGAAGAGCCTGGCAGGCTGCTTCGCTGCCGGCCAAACCGCCCGTAGGATCGACACGCACGACCGCGTCTTCGAAGGCGCAGAAGCTGCGGATACCGGTCTGGTTCGGGGTGACCGGGGTACCAG
>DASXDY010000094.1:0-5372 GCA_036490405.1 Candidatus Sulfotelmatobacter sp.
GATGCCGCAGTCCGGGTGATGCTGGTGGAATTTGACAGCTTGCCTTCGGACCATGATGAGGCGCTCGGAGTCGTGCGCTTCCGGCTGAAGAAGTCGCTTCCCTTCGATGTGGAAAAAGCAAAGGTTTCCTATCACGCACAGAAATTGAAAGACGAAGTTCGCGTGGTGGCGGCGGTCGCGCTGGGCAGCGTGATGGAAGATTATGAGGCGGCATTCCGCGATGCGGGGTTCAATCCCGGCGTGGTGCTGCCGTCCACCCTGGCTGCGATCGGGGCCGCATCGGCTTCGCGCCCGACGATGGTGATCAAGGTGGACGCCCACACGACCAGCATCGCGATCCTAAACCAGGACCAGTTGCAGTTGTTCCGCACGCTGGAGAATTCGCGCGGGGTGACGATCACCGGCGAGCAACTAGCGGAAGAGGTCTTCCCTTCCGTAGTGTTTTTTCAGGACACGTATCATCTGGATATCCAGCAGATTTATGTGGCTGGATTGCCGGAGTCGGGCGGCGCGGCGCCGGCGCTCAAGTCGCAGACCGGCGCGGATGTGCAGGAACTGGTTTCATCGGCGCAGCTGGGAACGGCCTCGGCCGGCTCGGTGCCGCGCTGGCGAATGGCGGGAGTGGTAGGAGCGTTGATTGCTTGAGAGCAGCTGCCAGTTGCCAGTACCCAGTTGCCAGCAAAACCCGCTCGCAACTGATTGCTGCCCTGGCGCTGAGAACTGGCGCTGAGGAAGAAATTACCCGCCGCACATTGGATCTGTGGATGCGGATGGGAGTGAGAACTGGCAACTGGGTACTGGCAACTGGCAACTGATTATGCGTTTAGATATCAATCTCGCGAGCCAGCCGTATGAGGACGCGCGGCAGTTCTGGATGCGCTGGGGCACCGGTGTGGGTGCGCTCGCACTGCTGACACTCATTCTGTTGACACTCGATGCGACCGGCTATGTGAATGCGCGGCGGGACCGGGCGTCGCTCGCCGGTCAGCGCTCGATGATTGCCGACCGCGACCACCTCCGGGCCAGCGCCGAGGAATATCTGAACCGGCCGCAGAACCGCAGCACGCGCGACGAGTCTCAGTTCCTGAATGGGCTGATCGAACGCAAATCGTTTTCCTGGACGCGGGTGTTGGAGAATCTCGAAAAAGTCATGCCCCCGCGGGTACACCTGGTGGCGATCAGCCCGCAGCTGAACGAGGACAACCAGCTGGCGCTGAAGATGACGGTGGCGGGCGACTCGCGCGACCGCGCCATCGAACTCACCCGGCACATGGAGGAGTCGAAGCGTTTTTCGCAGACGCAGATCCTCTCCGAGCATTACGCCCAGTCGCAAACCGGGGACAACGAGCAATTTGAAATTGCAGCCATCTATCTGCCCGAGCCGTTCGTCGGAGCGGATGCGGCGCCCGCCGACGAGAAGACGGTCAAGGCGAGGAAGCCGGCGAGCGACTCCAAGCCGCAACCCAGGAATGCTTCCGCGCCGACGGAGCAGCCCAAGGGAGGCAAGCACTGATGCCTGACCTGCGGAAAACCCGGAAGGACCTGAAAACCGCGCTGGCGGTCATGATCGGCATTGATCTGGTCGCGGCCATCGTTTACTTCTCGCCCCTGGTCGGCTCGGCAGAGTCGCGGCGCATGCAGATGATGCAGCTCCAAACGGAACTGAACCAGAAGACCAGGCAAGTCGCGCCGCTGAAAGATCTGCCCAAGAAAGTGGACATTGCGAGCAAGCAGATTGCGGAGTTTTACAAGAAACGCTTTCCGACCACGAACTCCGAAATCCTGACCGAACTGGGCAAGCTGACGCACGACAACGGCGTCATGATCGAGTCGGGAAAGATCAAGCTGCCCGACGAGGAAGTGGGGCAGGTGCAGCCGGTGGAGATGGAATACGATCTCTCCGGGAACTACACAGCGCTGGCGAAATTCATCAATGCCGTCGAACGCGACGAGATGTTTTTCGTCATCAACAGCATTACTCTGGGCGGAGAGCCGCGTGGGGCGGTGAAGTTAACGGTGAAGCTGGAAACGTACGTGAAGGCGGGAGCATAAGTGCAACTCGGACTCGAAAACAAGAAGAAGGCGATGTGGGCGGCCGTGCTCGGCGTCATCGCCGTCCTGGTATTCGCCTACGAGTTCATCCCCATGTTCACGGAATCGTCGACTCCGACCTCGAGCGCACAGGCGGCCGCGCCCATCCCAACGCGGACTCCGACAGCCAAGGCCAAAGGACGGCCGGCATCCACCAAGAAAGCGCCCAGGGTGGAAAGCCTTGACCCAACCCTGAAGCTCGATCTTCTCGCCATGAGCGAGCAGACCAGGTATGAAGGCAACGGGCGGAATATTTTTGTGTCGCAGGCGGAGGAGATTCCGATACCGGTAGCACACCCAAATACCGACGCGAAAAAGGAAGACGAAGACCCGAAGTACAGGACACCCGTGATCCCGGCTGCGCCGCCCATCCCTCTGAGGTTCTACGGCTTCGCCAGTTCGCCCGGGGAAGCGAAGAAAATTTTCCTGAAGATGGGCGAAGACGTCTTCGTTGCGGGGGAAGGCGAAATCGTCGACCGGCGCTACAAAGTGATGCGCATTACGAACACGTCGGTCGAGATCCAGGACATGGTGAACAGCGGGCCTCCGCAGAATATTCCGCTGACGCAAGGATGATAAAGACATTTGTAATTTTGTAATCGGGTGATTTTGTAATTTAAGACCTTATTGGGCTGCGCGTGTTTTCAAATTACCCGATTACAAATTACAAAATTACAAATCTTCGTCATGAAATTTTCCCGCCAAATTCGCGGCATGCAGCGCTCCCACTCTTCTGAACGTGGCTACATCCTGCTGACGCTGCTGCTGATCATGTCGCTGATGCTGATTGCCACGGGCATCATTCTTCCTACGATCACGTTTGAGATCAAGCGCGACCGCGAAGAGGAGATGGTCCATCGCGGGGTGCAATATTCGCGGGCGATCCGGGCGTATTACAAGAAGTTCAACCGCTATCCGGCGAAGATCGAGGACCTGGAAAATACCAACCAGATGCGCTTTCTGCGCAAGCGTTACAAAGACCCGCTCACCGGAAAAGATTTCAAGCTGCTGCACTTCGGCGAGGTGAAGATGTCGGCGGGCAGCATGATACCGGGAGCGATGGCCGTCGGGGCGAATGGCGCACTGATGCAGAATGCGGCTGGCGCGCTTGGGCAGCAAGGGTTCGGGCAGGGGCTGAATCAGGCCGTGGTCGCGGGAGCGATCGCGGCCAACATGGCAGCAGCGGCGCAAGGCGGCCAGGGCGGCACGATCCCGGGGGCAACCTCACTCAACGACTCGCAAGCGGCGGGCGGAGACAGTTCCCAGCAGCCCGGCCAGAATGGCGGAGACTCGAACCCGGGCCAGCCCGGAAGCCTGAACGGCAACTCCGGCGATAAGCTTTCGGGCACCACATTCGGCGGAGCGCCGATCGTGGGCGTAGCCAGCGTCAGCAAAGATAAAAGCATCCGCGAGTACGACAAGAAGAAGCAATACAATCAGTGGCAGTTCGTTTACGATCCAACGCTCGATCGCGGATTTCTGATTACGACGCCGTACCAGCCGTCACTTCAGATGTTCGGGCCCGGACCGCAGAATGTGAATGGAATGACCCCTGCCGGACAGAATGGGACAAACACGGGTTTTGGCAGCGGCTCGGGAAGCAGTTTCGGAAGTTCCCCGTCGCCGATGCAGAACAATCCGAGTTCACCGGCTCCGGGTGGGGCTTACGGGAACCAGCCGAGTTCGTCGCCGCAACAGCAATAACTCGCGAACGTTGAAATCCCGTAAATCCAATTCAAAATTCAAACGGCCTCATCTTTGCTTTGGCAATGAGGCCGTTTCTCTTGCACCGCGAAAACCTGCCGTGCTTCGCACGGCGGACAGCCCCTTCGACGCCCTTTCGCTTGCTCAGGGCAGGCTCTAAGAGCGCGGCTGTCCCTACATAAATTGCTTACACGCTGAATGAACTGCCGCAGCCACAGGTGCTTTTCACGTTCGGGTTCTCGAACTTGAAGCCTGCGCCTTCGAGGGTCTCGACGTAGTCGACGATGCAGCCGTTCAGGTACATCACTGAGGTGGCGTCCACGTAGACCTTCAGTCCGTCCATGTCGAAGGTCTTGTCCATCATGCCGGCGCCGTTCTCGAATTGCATGGAATAGGAAAAGCCGGAGCAACCGCCGCCAACCACGCCGACGCGCAGGCCGGCGGGTACGGGGCTCTGCTGGCCCATGATCTCTTTCACTTTGCTGACAGCATTGGCGGTCAGGCTGATAGGAGGGGCTTTCTTGACTTCTGTAACTTCGGGGACGGTTGTCGTGGCCATGCGTATCTCCTTGGCTCTAAAGCTGTTCGGATTATAACAGATGTTACTTTCTTGCTCCGCGGCAAACTGCTGCAGGAGCTTCATCCAACTATTCGGTTTAGATGCTTCCCACCCTTCGGGCGACGCGGGTTAACGCTTTTGTAACGGCTTCCGGACGCCGGGATTTCTCTGGCGCCAGGGCTTGCCTTCGGGGCTATAATCGCTGGCGTTAGGGCCTTCCCCCGGGGACCGGCCAGCCGGAACTCCGCCCGGACAGGTGGAACGCCCCAGTTCTACCGAGGTGACACATGACGATGCTTGAGATTGTCGGAACCGTTTTCGGGATATTCGCCGTCGGCCTGGTTGTGCTCCTGATCTACAAGAGCACCCTTACCATGCACGAAGACGATCAGCTGTTCCTGGATGAAGCCAATTCGCACATGCAGGAAGAACAGACTGAACTCCTGACCAAGGTCAACCGCCTGACGATTCCGGTGCGCATCTTCAGCATCGGCTCGGGAGTATTTCTGCTGGCGTTCGTGGCGATGTTGATCTACGCGAAGCTGAACGAAGTGCAGTAACCGGCGCCGCCGCTCAGCGCGTTTAAGTCCGCTCGCAAGAATTGCCGCTTCGCGCGCCAGGTAGCCCGGGAAGTTGCGGGGTTGTTCGTGCGTTTTTCTTTCTGGCCGCCGCCGCGACCATTCCCTCTGAGGTCCCGAATCCCTGCAAGCTGGCGCCACCGCCGCGATCTATAAACGCCCGGAAACATGTATCGCTTGGAAACACGGCAACAGTCAGATAACTTATTAGCCACAGTGCTTACGGGGCAACGTTTGAAGTACATCTGCATTCCTACGGCGGGAGTGTTCCGAACATGGCAATAGCTCCTCTGGAAACGACCGGTACTGAAACATCTCCAGGGAATCCGGAACCGCATTTCGAGCTGCCTGAGGATGTGGGGCGGCGGCGCAGGACGCGCGTGATCATCGCCGCGTCGGCCGTCGTGGCAGTGCTTGCCGTCTTTCTGCTCTTGGCGCTA
>DASXDY010000025.1:0-14381 GCA_036490405.1 Candidatus Sulfotelmatobacter sp.
GGCGATGCCTATGCCAGCCAGGGATTCACGGTCAAGGCCATCGCGATGTACAAGAAGATCTGCAAGCTCCAGCCTTCCCTCGAGAGCTTGTTGAAGCTGGCCGAACTCTATTCCCAGCAGGGCCTCTTCAATGATGCCCGCGCCCAATACCTGCAAGTCGCCGAAGAATTCCTGAAAGCCGGAGAGCTTGAGAACGCGGTCCGCATCTTCCAGAAAATTCTGGAGATGGACCCGGAAAACAGCACCATGCGGGTCAAGTTGGCGGAAGTTTATGTTCGCCTCGGAAAAAAGACGGAAGCGTGGCAGATTTTCTCCGCCGCGGCCGAAAGCCTGCGCTCCAAGGGGTCGCTGAACGCCGCCGAAGAAGTCTTGCAGCGCATGCTCACGCTCGATCCCGGAAACGCCTATGCATTGCTGATGCAGGGCAAGAACCTGGTTGAATCCGGCGACGCCGCCGGAGCCGTTGCCATTCTGCAAAAAGTTTCAGACATCGATTCCAACCCCGACGGCTTGCGCGATTTGCTGAAAGCCTATCTGCTCACAGGGCAGCTATCCGATGCGGGCACGATCGCCAACAAGCTGCTGACGGTGCACAACGACCTGCAGGCGATTGCGAGCTTCGCCGATGCCCTGATGCAGGCCGGCCAGTACGAGAATGCGCTCCAGGTTTTCGATCAGCACGCCGAGCGCATGCTGGCAGAAAATTCCAGCAAGGTCCTCGACAGCCTGCACACCATCATCGGGCATGTACGCGATAATCCCGATTCACTGCAAAAACTCCTCGACCTGTTCAACAAGGCGGGAGAGAACACTCATGTCAGCGAAGTAATGGAGTTGCTGGCCCACGCCAGCGTGCAGTCCGGCGACCTGGCCCGCTCCCGTGATCTTTATCAGAAGCTCGCCCAGATCGAACCCCAGAATTCGCTCCACATGCAGAATTACCAGCAGGTGGTCAGCCAACTGGGCGGCACTTCCGGCAATAAGCTGATCACGCCGGAAGAGGCTGTGGTTCTGCTCGACGATCTGGAAGCGACCGCGCCCTCGGTCCATCAGCATTACTCCGACGAAGTTGCGCTCTCGATCCGCTCCGCTCTGACCGACGCGGAACTTTTTATTTCTTACAATATGCCGGCCAAGGCCCTTGGGCCGCTGGTTGGCGCATTACCGCTGGCGCCGAACGACCTTCGCATCAACCAGCGGCTCGCTTCGCTGCACACACGCGCCGAACGCTTTGCCGAAGCCGCGGTCTGCTGCCGGACATTGCAGCGGGTGTATTCCGAAGCGGACTATCCGGAAGAAGCCACTCGCTATGGCGAGCTTGCCGCCCGCTACGAAGAGCGTTCATCTACGCCTGAGGAAGCGCCATCGGAGGAAGAAGTTCCCTTCGTTATCGACGCGCCCGAGCCGCAGACCGAGGCCCAAGCCCAGCAAGAAACTCAGGAAGCAGACGCCGCCGTTCCCGAATTTTCGATCGAAGATGCATCGGCCCAAGCCGCGGAGGAAGAAGTCGCCGCACCGGCTTCCGCGCCCTGGCCAAAGCCGGCGAATCCCGCCGCGGATGCTGAATTTGCTGTTGTCGATGAGTCTGCCGCTGCTGCCGAGCCCACAGCATCCGCCGAGGAAATCGACCTTTCATCCGAGTGGGACGATTCCCTGACGGTAGAGTCCGAAGCTCCGGCGGAAGAGAATCCCGCAGCCAAAGTGGCAGCGGCGAAGACTGAATCCACCGACGCCGCTAAAGTCGAAGAGGCCATTGAAGAGATCCGTTTCTATCTCAGTCATGGCATGCCTGAGCAGGCCCAGGCCGCTCTGGCCAAGTTGCAAACACTGACCTCCGATGAGGCCAGGATCGCCGAACTTCGTACCGAAGTCGAGATCGTTACCCAGGCCGCTTCCGAAGAGGCATTATCTGCAGCCGAGCCGCAGTTTGAAGAGATCTCAGCGGAAGACGTTCCCTCAGTTGAAGCGACGACGGAAGCGGGCGCGACAGAACTCAACGAAGAAATCGAGGTTGTCACCGAAGACGCCCCATTCGTAGCGGCTGAAGTTGCGCCAGTCGAGCCCCAACCATCCGCAGTCGAAGAGCCCATTGTGGCTGCGGCTCCGGAATCCGCTCCTGTCGCGGAAAAGCCGAAAGTTCGGCCGCCAGTCGCCCAGAAGCCGGTTGTCCAGCAGCCCGTAGCTGCGCCGCCAATCGCTCAGCCTCCATCCGCGCCGAAACCGAGAGTTCACGAAGCGGTCGCGCAGGCGGCTGTGCCGGAAACGGAACCAGAGTCTGCTCCTGGCGGCTTGCAGGAATTCGTCAGCGACCTTGAGTCGTCACTCGGCGATAGCTTCCTTCCCGGTACAGTCCCAGGCCCGGAGCCCAGCGCAGCTCCCATCGCTCACGCGGAAACTGCGGTGTCGTCCGTTTCGAACGCCCCGGTTCTCGGCGAGTTCGTCGCCGACATCAAGGCCTCGCTCGGCGAAGACTTCCTGAAGGCCGCACCCGTGCCGGAGCCGCAGGCTCCCACGCCAACCGCGGCAGCCAAACCAGTTCCTCCCGTTCCCGCACCGGCGATCGCGCGGCCGGCCCCATTGGCCGCAGGCGCCGCTGCCTCAGCGAACGGAAACGTTCCTCCACAAGTTCCACAGAATGCGCCTCCGGCTCCCGTCGCTTCGGTGGCATGGTCTGCGCCCATCACGGCCGCTCCCAAGCCGCAGCCGCCTGCGCCGATCACCGCAATGCCAGCCGCTCCAGGAGCCGCAAAATCACCGTTCGTCGAGGATGCCGGCGTCGATCTCGCCGAAATGTTCGGGGAACTGAAGCAGGACCTCGAAGCCGATGTCGCATCTGCCGATGAAGATCCTGAGACGCACTACAACCTCGGCATCGCCTTCCGCGAAATGGGCCTGCTCGACGAAGCCATCGGAGAGCTTCAAAAGTGTTGCCAGTCATTCGATCATGGACACCCCTTCCAGCAGATCATGCAGACCTATACCTGGCTCGCGCAGTGCTTCCTGGAAAAAGGAGTTCCGGAGGCCGCGGTCCGCTGGTATGAAAAGGCACTCAACGTCAATGGTATCGACGGGGAGACCCGCACGGCGTTGAACTACGAACTCGGCGGAGCCTTCGAAGCCGCTGGGGATAAGCCTGCGGCCCTCAAGCATTTCACCACTGTCTACTCCAATAACATCGACTACCGCGACGTCGCCGAGCGCATAAAGGCCCTGAAGTCGTAAAATAGCCGGATGGCTCTCGCGGTTCAGCTCAACAAGACGGCACAGGCCTGCTGCGTTTCTCTGTCGTTGAATCGCGCGCGCACCCGGACCAGTCGGGGTCGCGCCGAATGAGCGATCCTAAGCTGGCCCCTGGCGCTCCTCCGGAAGTGCCGGAAAGCGCATCCGCCCGAAACGAGAACGCCACTGGAGTGTTCGATGCATCCCCCAACCCGGTCGAAATCTGGATGCACCGCATCTCGGTTTTTCTGTTTGTGCTGATCAGCGCGGTCGCGGGCGTGCTGCTCATCATTCTTCCCTGGACGCCCGAGTGGACGGACAACTACCTGTTGCTCTCATTCCCGTCGCTGCGTGACATCGTTTCCAATGGGTTCTTCCGCGGCATTTGCAGCGGCCTGGGATTGCTCGACATCTGGATCGGCTTCTGGGAGGCATTGCACTATCACGAACAACAGTAAGCTACTTTCGATCCAAGCTAGCCTCTGAAGTGGTCACGATGAAGCCGCGAAGCGGCGAAAGATTACAGCCCACCGCCCGCCCTGAGCGAAGTCGAAGGGGCGCAAGCCGTGGGGTCTTACGCGAAAATGAACGAGGCCCCGAAGGGGCGAAAGAAAGCGCCGTTTGAATGACTGAACATTTGAAATCCGCCCCCGTCGCCTACCAGAACGAACATTTCCTCAACAGCCCCGACGGACGCATTTTCCGCATGCTCGCCGAATATCAGGAGCCGCTGGCCCGCTTCCGCCGCGAGCAGATCCAGGACACCGTCGTCTTTTTTGGCTCTGCCCGTTTCCAGGGACGCGAGGCGGCCGCGAAACATCTGACGACGGCCCAGGAGAACACGTCCGCGGAAGACTTCGCCGGCGAGCTGAAACGCGCCCAGGCCGCCGTCGACATGGCCCGCTACTACGAAGACGCGCGCAAGCTGGCCTTCATGCTGACCAAGTGGTCGGCCGAAGTTCCCGCGCGCCGCCACCGCTTCGTCGTCACCACCGGCGGAGGCCCCGGCATCATGGAAGCCGCCAACCTAGGCGCGCACGAAGCCGGAGGCAAGACCATCGGCCTCAACATCCAGCTTCCCTTCGAGCAATATCCGAACCAGTACATTACGCCTGCGCTTAACTTCCAGTTTCATTACTTCTTCATGCGCAAGTTCTGGTTCGCCTATCTGGCCAAGGGACTCGTCATCTTCCCCGGCGGCTTCGGCACCATGGACGAGCTCTTCGAAATCCTGACGCTCGCCCAGACCGACAAGCTGGCGAAAAAGATTCTGGTGATCATCTACGGCAGCGAGTACTGGAAGAAGGTCATCAACTTCGAGGCATTTGTGGACGCAGGCGCAGTCTCTCCGCAAGATCTGGATCTGCTCAAAATGGCTGACACGCCGGAGGATGCCTTCAAATTTCTGACCGATGGCCTAACGAAATATCACCTCGGCGGCAGTCCGGCAAAAAAGAAGGAAGACCACGAAGTCACGCCGGAGATTGCAAGAACAAGGCCGTAAAGTCTAGAAGGTTATGTGGGGACAGCCGCCCTCGGCTGTCGTCGGGCGCAGCCCGGCATTTTTCTGACGGCTGATAGCTGATGGCTGAAAGCTGCCTTCTCTACTACATCACCGACCGCACTGCCTTCGGCCCAGACGAACCCACGCGCCGCCGCCGTCTCCTTGAAAAAATCGCCGAGGCTGTCCGCGCCGGAGTCGACTACATCCAGCTTCGCGAAAAAGACCTGCCCACGCGACAACTGGAATTTCTCGCTCGAGAAGCCCTCACCGTAATCGCAAAACTGAGAACTGAGAACCGGGAACTGAGAACTCGCCTGCTCATCAACTCCCGCACGGACGTTGTCCTTGCCGTCGGAGCCGACGGCGTTCACCTCCGCTCCAACGACATCTCTGCGCAAGAAGTAAGAAAAATCTGGACCAAATGTGGCGCGGGCACTCATGTCCGCGAACTCTTGCCACGAAGTCTGCTGATCGGAGTCTCCTGTCACTCAACAGCAGAAGTCGCCCAGGCAAGAGCCAGTCAAGCAGACTTCGCCGTCTTCGCCCCAATATTCGAAAAGAGAAGTATGCAGCCCGCAGGGCTCGACCTTCTTCGCGAAGCCTGTCAACAACAAGTCGCCGTTCTCGCGCTGGGAGGCGTAGCGCTGGGAAACGTGCAATCTTGTTTGGAAGCCGGGGCCGCCGGTATCGCCGCAATCCGCCTGTTTCAGGAGAATGAAGTGAGCACGATTGTTCAGGTGTTGCGGCGTGTAGAATCCGCTTTGTGAGACACAAATCTTACGCGTGTGGCTTAGTTCTCAGTCTGACAGGACTATTGTGTATTGCGGCCATTGCTGATCAGTCAGTGCAGGCGAAGCGGAAAGCGTCTCGATCGCACGGAACCGTTATACCGGGTATCGCAGTCGGCGAACTACGACTGGGTGATTCGAAAAGCCGGGCGCTGACGCTCTTTCCGTTTAAGCCAAATATCGATCAGGAGTATCAGTCCGTCTGCGGACGGGAACTGAACTGGGTCGACCGGAAAAAACCATACGCAGGCAACATCTTCATTCATTTTCAAGACAATATGGTGCTTCAGATTGATGCTGCGACCACGCGCTTTGAAACTGCCGACGGAATCACTGCAGGCATGTCCCCGGAAAAAGTGCAGGCGCACTACACGAAACTTCGTGCCTATGTGCTTTCTAACGTGACATCCGGGGCTTTCGGTGAGCGTCCGTTAATCTACTGGGTTGATCGCGATAGCGGAATCGCCTTCGCGTTCGCCTATTCCAAAACGCTCCACATCAGATATCTTTATGACATTGCGATCTTCCATCCAAACAGCGAAATATGTCCGATGAACGGTCCGATAAATTCATCCGACAAAAGAGAGTTGCCGCCGTACTCTTTGGAGCCGAACCAGTAACTACCAGGTCCACTTCGCATCGGTCTTCAGGACAGTCATCACCTTCGCCAGCCGACGCTTCTTCGTCTCTTCCTGCTTCGCGCCCGAGATCGCCAGCGCCATCTCTTTCTTATGCGTGAAAGCCAGCGACTCCCACTTATTCGCGGCCTTCTTGCTCTTCGCCAGTTCCGCCCGAAGTTCCGGCGGTGCTTCGACGGTGCGTTCCGCCACGTCACCTTCCATCACCACTTCAACAAAGTCCCCGGGTTCCGCCTTCGCTCCCTCGCGCAATTTCTTATTGACCGGCATCATGTGGCAGCCGCCCATCGGCATCAGCGACGAGCGAAACGCAAATCCATTTAATCGTTCCGCGGATCGCGACCCGCCCGCGTGTCCCGAAATATTCCGGCACATCCACCGGCGGAACAATCGCCGCCACCACGCCCGCCTCTTTGCCTTCGATCACCGCCCGAAATCGCAATCGCTTCTCCGCCATCGCAGCTCCTTCCATTCGCGCTGGTAAACTCTATACCGGCAGCAAACGCAGCAGCAATAGAATGAGCACCTTTTCACAAACCACGCCCGCGGCCCTCGAACCAAAACTGATCGAAATTCCCGCGGGCTGGTTCCTCATGGGATCGAACTCCGGCCAGGACTGCGAGCGCCCAATCCATCGCGTCTGGATCGATTCCTTTTTCTTAGCGGCAACTCAGGTCACAAACGCCGAATACGATCGCTACCTGTGCGCCACCGGAGCCGCGCCGCCGCCGTTCTGGAACGATCCGAATTTCAAACATCCCGAACAACCGGTCGCCGGACCTTCCTGGCACGAAGCGAACAGTTATTGCGAATGGCTGAGGGAACAAACCGGCCGCGGGTACCGTTTGCCGACAGAAGCCGAATGGGAACTCGCCGCCCGCGGAGGCCTCGAACAAAAGCAATTCCCCTGGGGAGACGATCCGCCGCAGTCGCTGCCCGACTACGCCACGCGCTGGCAGACCGGCCCCGAGCCAGTGGCGCGCTACGCGCCGAATGCGTTCGGTCTCTACGACATCGGGGACAACGTCCACGAATGGTGCAGCGACTGGTACGACCCGAACTACTATGCCGTCTCGCCCGAGCGCAATCCGCAAGGCCCGGAGCATTGTCCAGCGAAGCCCACCCGCAAATCCTCCCGCGGAGGCTCCTGGCGCCACCACATCAAAGTCGCACGGTGCTCGGCGCGCTCGAGCATTCCACCGGAATTTCAGTATGCGGATTATGGATTCCGTATTGCTTGCAGCTAAGGTTACCCGCCGTGGGATGGAAATGAGTGGAATTGGGACGTATCAACAGTTAACTTGCGGGCAGGAAGCTAGGCGTGAGTGGCGCCGGCATCGCCACCGCCGGCGCAGGTGCCTATACCAAGTATGAATCCGAACTCGTACCAGCGGCCATTGTTGTTGGTCTCATAGATGCTCACTCCATCAACGAAGAGACTGACCAGGAACGTGAATGGGGCGATCAGACCGTGCCAGAGGCCACCCCAAAATCCGGCAGGCGTTGCATTCGGCTCTTTGTACTTGGAGTTTGAGCCAGCGACTGAAAGCATGTTTGTCATAGGCGAATTGTTGAACACCATAACGAAATCCGGCGTCTACACTGGCGACCCATGGACTGCAAATTCGATCGGCAAATGATCCAATCAGTCCTTGTTTTCATCGTCGCAGCGTTTCATCCGCCTCATATATCCTTGTCATTGCTTTTTCGCGCTACCTAGAGGCCCGATGTTCGCTCCCGACCTTCTCAAACCCAAGCGCGTCCTCATCACCGGCGGCGGCACCGGTCTCGGCAAAGGCATGGCCGAACGCTTCCTCGAACTCGGTGCAACAGTTTACATCTGCGGACGCCGGGAAGAAGTGCTCAAACAAGCAGCAGCCGAACTATCGTCAAAGGGCCCAATCCACGCAGTCCGTTGCGACGTGCGCAACCTCGAAGCCGTCGAGCAGATGATCGAAACCATCTGGACCGCCGGCCCGCTCGACATCCTCGTCAACAACGCCGCGGGAAACTTCATCGCCCGCACCGAGGAACTCACTCCCGGCGCGTGGAGCGCCGTCATTAACATCGTCCTCATGGGCACGCTCAACTGCACGCTGGCCTGCGGACACCGTTGGCTGAAGTCCACGCACAAAGGCACAGTCTTGAGCATCTCCGCGACTTACGCCCCTGTCGGCTCGGCTTACGTCGTTCCCTCCGCCGTTTCAAAAGCCGGAGTCGAAGCCCTCATGCGCAGTCTCGCCATCGAGTGGGGCAATCGGGGCATCCGCATGAACGCCATCGCTCCCGGCCCGATCCCGACGCAAGGAGCCTTCTCGCGCGTCCTGCCGCGTCCCGATCTCGAAGCGCTTGCGATCGACCGCAATCCGCAGCACCGCTTCGGCACGGTCGAAGAACTCGCCAACCTCGCAGCATTTCTGGTAAGCGATGGCTCGGGCTACATCAACGGAGAAGTCATCCGAATGGATGGCGGCGAATTCCTGCAAGGAGCCGGAGAGTTCACCAGTTTGGGACGCGTCTTGAAAGAAGAAGACTGGCAGGCGCTCAGGCCAAAACGTAAGGACAAGAGTTAGCAACCGAAATAGCCGCGTGATTCCGACAAGAACGGGAGGGGAACGAGCTTCACTTCGTGCCGTAAGAGCGTGACTAGCGGCCGCTCTTTAGCGCCTGAGCCAACCGCCATCGACCGCTTCCTAGTGATGATCTTTCGACGGCATCACAATCCCCTTCAACAACAAGTTCACCAGGCTCAACACAATCGACCCGATAAATGCTGCCAGAAACCCCCGCACCTGAAATCCCGGTGCGAGCAGGGCCGATGCCAACTCCAGCATGAGCGCGTTGATCACCAGCCAGAACAATCCCAAAGTCAATATCGTCAGCGGAAATGTGATGATCTTCAACACCGCGCCGATCGTCGCATTGATGAACCCAATCACGAGCGCTGCGATCAGAGCCCCTTTCCAGCCGCTGACAGAAACTCCCGGAACAAGTTGAGCAACGACCCAGACCGCCACCGCGCTCAAGACCCAGTTCAATAGCAGTCGCATCAGGATTTCCTCAGATGAACACTATAGGCGCATGAATGAATGCTTGTCACTGCAGCGATCTGTCCCTCGCGGGTGCCCCATTTCTCGCCTTCTGCGCGAGAAGTGGGGATTCTGGCTTTCGTGGAGCACGACATCTATCCCGCGGTCACACATACAAAAAAATTAACCGGCCATGCTCTCCCCGGCGGGCCCATACGGTACACTACGCAATTCGATTCCAGGAGAAAACCCATGCCCGACCCCGCACTCAGCGGCTCAGAATTCAAAAAGCAACTCCGCGCCGGACAGCCAAAAATGGGCCTGTTCCTGAACGCTCACAGTCCCACCGTCGCCGAGCAACTCGCGCACAGCGGTTACGACTGGCTTCTGGTCGACAGCCAGCACGGCCCCATGGGCTACGAAAAACTTTCCGCCATGCTGAGCGGCATCGCCAACGGCGGCGCGAAGTCTCTGGTCCGTGTCGGCGGATACGACGACCGCCCCGGCATCCAACAGTCGCTCGACATGGGCGCTGACGGCGTCCTCGTTCCCTACATCAACACCGCTGAGGAAGCCCGCATCGCCGTGAGTTGCATGAAATACCCGACCGTGGGAACTCGCTCGGTCTATTTCCCGCAGCGCAGCATGAACAAGGGCGGCCTGCTCGGCTACGCGGGCAACTGGAATAACGAAGGCATCGTCGCCCTGCAAGTCGAGACCGCGGACTGTATCAAGAACATCGCCGAGATCGCCGCCGTCCCCGGCGTCGACATCTTGTTCCTCGGCCAGAACGATCTCTGCATGTCGATGGGCTTGTACGAAAAGTACAAATTCCCTGACATGTACACCTCGTCTGAACTCGACGCCGCGACCAAGAGCCTGATCGACAATGCACGCAAGAACAACGTAATCCTAGGCCTGTTCCTGTTCGGCACGAGCCGCGTCGGCGAATTCCTCGAAAAGGGATTCACCTTCATCAGCATCGGCAACGATCTGCACCACGTGCTGACCCAAGCCGGAGCCTACGTCGGCGACATGGAAAAAATCGCCGCCGACAAAGGCAAGTCCTGGAAGCGCCGGCCCACGGCTCTGTTCTAAAACATTTGGTGCTGCGAATCGGGTGCCCCATCTCTCGCGCGCTTTCTGCGTGAGAAGTGGGGCTTTTGATTCTCCTCTGTGACTCTGTGCCCTCTGTGGTGAGAGCTCTTTGCATTTAGAATCAAGAGCCGATGCAACTCACAGCCATAGAAACCCGAGTCCTCGGCTCCCTGATCGAAAAAGACATCACCACGCCCGACTACTATCCTCTGTCGCTCAACGCCCTGGTGAACGCCTGCAACCAGAAGAACAACCGCGACCCAGTGATGACGCTCGACGAACCGGCCGTTCGCGATGCATTAAGCACGCTGCAGGAAAAACGCCTCGCTGGGCCCGCCGGCGGAGCCGACAGCCGAGTCACGAAATTCGAGCACCGACTACAGGAGGTCTTCAACTTCGACCGGCGTGAAATCGCGGTCCTCTGCGTCCTCTTGCTGCGCGGTCCGCAAACTCCCGGAGAGCTCCGCAGCCGCACCGACCGCATGTATCACTTCGAAGCGCTCGAAGAGGTCGTCTCCACCCTCGACCGCCTCGCCCAGCGCGAGCCACCGCTGACGAGAGTGCTTCCGCGCCAGCCGGGAACGAAAGAATCCCGCTACATGCATCTGTTTAGCGGCGAACCGCTAGAGGCGGAAAATGTGGAGCGGGCACTCATGCCCGCTGCTCTGCCCACGAATTCGGCTGCCGACCGCATCGCCGCCCTGGAGCAGGAAGTCGTATCCCTGCGAAGCGAACTGAACGAGGTCCAGCAACAACTCGCAGCCTTCCGCAAGCAATTCGAGTAAAAGGGCTTATGTAGAACAGCCGTCCCGGCTCTCCACGCGCACATAACCCTTATCAAACAGAATGTCATTCCGAACCGGCGCGAAGCGGCGGTGAGAAACCTGCTGTTCCCCGCCTGCAGCACTGCGCCTGCGCCTTAACTTTCGCAGCTAGGCCTTTTCGGCTCGGAACTTTTTTATGCCGCAGAACGTATCATTATTCAAGGGAGGTCTCCCATGTTCACTTTCCTGCTCTGGTGCATTCTCTTCGTAGTCTGCTGGCCGCTGGCGCTGGTGGCGCTGATCGCGTATCCGTTTATCTGGCTGCTGCTGCTCCCATTTCGCATCGTAGGCGTCGCCGTGCACGGAGTCCTCGAGGTTATCTATCTCGGAATCACGCTGCCATTTCGTCTGCTGGCCGCGCCATTCCGCGTATGAAATGTTATGTCTAGCCCGCCGGATGGGGCTTAGCAAGGCTCTACTCCACACCCGGCATCCTGGTGTAATCTGACACTGACCGCATCAGGAGGCCCCATGCGTCGTCGCGAATTCCTCATTCGCTCGGCTACCGCCGCCGGAGTCGCATGGCTCTCATCGAACGCAATCTTTCAGGCGCTCGCCGAACAGACTCTGCCGCGCAAATTCGCCGCGTTCGACACCGTCACTCTGGGCAACACCGGCATCAAGACCAGCCGCCTCGCCATGGGCACCGGCACCGTCGGCTCCGGACATCACTCGCACCAGACCGATCTCGGCGTGAAAGGACTGAGCGATCTTCTTCTCAACGGATACGACCGCGGTCTGCGCTTCTTCGACGCTGCCGATTCCTACGGAAGCCATCCTCATGTCGCCGAAGCGCTGAAGCACGTGCCGCGCGACAAAGTCACCGTGCTCACGAAAACTTTTTCGCGCGACGCCGCCAGCGCCCGCGCCGACCTCGACCGCTTCCGCCGTGAACTCGGCACCGACTATCTCGACATCTGCCTGATTCACTGCGTCACTGAAGCCGACTGGACCGAGCGCTATAAAGGCGTTCTCGACGTGCTGTCAGAAGCAAAGCAGAAAGGCATCATCCGCGCCCACGGATGCTCTTGTCACACGATCGAAGCGCTACGCACGGCAGCGAAGTCGCCGTGGGTGGAAGTGGATCTCGCGCGTCTCAATCCAGTCGGCGCAATCATGGATTCCGACCCCGCGACGGTAATCGGAGTTTTGAAAGAAATGAAGGCCGCAGGCAAGGGCATAATCGGAATGAAAATTCTCGGCCAAGGCGCGCTGCGCAGCCGCCAGGACGAAGGCATCAAGTTCGCCCTATCGAATGGCGTGCTCGACGCCTTCACCATCGGCGCCGAGAGCAAGCAGGAACAGGAAGACTTGATTCGCAGAATCGCGGCCGCGTGATTTCTTGTGGAAGAGCGGCGCTTCAGCGCCGCGTAACGATCATGGAAAATACAAACGGGGTGCCCCATTTCTTGCGATTTGTGCGAGAAGTGGGGCTCTTGATTTCAGCCAAACTCAAGAGACGCGCGGACGGGGGAACAAATGTAGGGACAGCCGCCCTCGGCTGTCCTGCCGCGAAGCGGCGTTAATTCTCCATCACCTTCAGTTGCGGACTCACGATCAACCGCGCCTCGGTCGCCTTCTGCACATCCTCCGCCGTCAAACCCGGGGCGATTTCCTCCAGCACTAGCCCATCTTTTGTCACCCGAATGTAAGCCATCTCTGTAGCAATCGTATCGACTACGCGCACTCCAGTCAGCGGCAACGTACACTTCTTCAAAATCTTCGGAGCCCCTTCGCGCGTCGTATGCTCCATGGCGACCACTACCCGCCGTGCTCCCGCGACAAGATCCATCGCTCCGCCCATCCCCTTCACCATCTTCCCAGGAATCATCCAATTCGCGATGCTGCCGGTCTCGTCCACTTCCATCGCACCGAGCACGCTCAGGTCAATATGCCCGCCCCGGATCATTGCAAAAGAATCGGCGCTCGAAAAATAAGCCGTCCCCGGCATCTCGCTGACAGTTTCCTTGCCGGCATTAATCAGGTCCGGATCTTCCGTTCCCTCGACCGGATAGGGGCCAATTCCCAACATCCCGTTCTCGGATTGGAGAGTGACTTCCATTCCGGCAGGCACATGATTCGCAATCAGGGTAGGCATACCGATGCCCAGGTTCACGTAGAACCCGTCGCGCAACTCGCGCGCAATCCGCTTCACGATACGTTCGCGCTTGTCGGCATCTTTGACTGGCTTATTCATCTCTACAGCCTATTCCATCCTTGTCATCCTGAGCGAAGCGAAGGACCTATGCATTTTCGCCGTGACCAGCAAGTACGTAGATTCTTCGCTTCGCTCAGAATGTCCATCGGTTCGAAGGCAACTAAGCACTCGCCACCTTCCTCACAGTTTTCCGCTCAATCCTCCGCTCGTACAGTTCTCCCTGAAAAATCCTCTTCACATAAATCGAAGGAGTATGCACCGCATCCCCATCCAACTCCCCGACCTCAACCAGATGCTCGACCTCAGCGATCGTCACCTTGGCCGCCGTCGCCATCATCGGATTAAAATTCCGCGCCGTCTTGCGATAGATCAGATTCCCTTGCCGGTCACCCTTCCACGCTTTCACGAAAGCAAAATCCGCAGCGAGCCCGCGTTCCATCACGTACAAGCGCCCATCAAACTCCCGCGTCTCTTTGCCATCGGCGACAACTGTGCCGACTCCGGTAGGCGTATAAAACGCCGGAATCCCCGCTCCCCCGGCGCGAATCCGTTCGGAAAACGTCCCTTGCGGAACGAGGTCCAGTTTGATCGTCCCGTTGAGCACCATCTCTTCCAGCAAGCGGTTTTCGCCGACGTAGGTTCCGACGTGATGCACGATTTGCCCCGCCGCCAGCAACAGTCCGTTGCCCACGCCGTCGACCCCCACGTTGTTGCTGATGGTGTGAAGATTTTTCGTTCCCTTGCGCACCAGTGCGCGAATCAGGTTCTCCGGCATGCCGCACAGGCCGAAGCCGCCAATCATGATAGTCGCACCGTCAAACACGTCGCGGATGGCCTCATCCGCATTGGCCACTACTTTATTCATCGCGAGAATTCTAAATGAATTTGTGCGCCCAGTCGCGCTTTGCCACCGACAACCTGTGACCATCATTTGACAATCTGATGACAGGGCGGGCGCATCCCATACGCTCTGGCGAGCGTCCAATCTTTCAAACAGGAAAGAAGCAGAGTGACAAGGTTATTTTGCTCTCGTTCTTACGGAGGTGATGTACGCAGAGCACGCGGAACGCGAACCTGCTTCCGCGCAATGCGGCAGCCCGGTTGCAAGCCCGGGCGACGGACA
>DASXDY010000036.1:0-37453 GCA_036490405.1 Candidatus Sulfotelmatobacter sp.
CTTTGGTGGCGGATCAGCGTTTTGGATTCGTAAGGGCGATGAGGATGTGTGGGTGAGTCCGTACGCGCCGGAGTGGCGAAAGATTTATATGGAGCGCGTGGGGCAGATTGCGGCGACGGGAATTGATGGGATCTACATCGACATCCCGTACTGGATGACGCATTTCGAGGGTTGGGAAAATACGTGGGCGAGTTTCGATGACTACACGGTCGCGGCATTCAAGAAGCAGACTGGACTGGATGCGAAGCACGATTTGAAGCTGGGAGATTTTTCCGACCCGGCATTTCGCAAGTGGGTGGAGTTCAGGATTCAGACATTCACAGATTTTCTCGCCGAGATCAGCCAGACGGCGAAGGCGGTCAATCCTGAGATCAAGATCATTCCGGAGATTTATCCGGGGATCGAAGAAGAGGCAGTGCGCGTGGGAGCGGACGTCTACAGCTTGTATTCGGTTGTGGACGCGATTGCGCATGAATATGAGTTTGGGAACGGCGATCACATGGCGTCAGGGCGGAAGCCGCTGGACTGGTTCCGCTACCAGGTGGGGATGCATTCGTTTCGGGCGTTTGCGCAGGGAAAGGCGACGTGGATTCTGAATTATTCGTGGGATGGCGACAAGAAGGTGGACGCTCGCCCGGCGATGATGAATCTGGCGATGTCGCAGATCATGGTGGGCGCGAACTTCTGGGATGCGCCGGGACATTCAATGGCCGGGTCGAACGATCTGCCTACGCGGAAGAAGATATTCTCGTGGATTCACGCGCACGAGAAAACGTTTTACCTGCCGCGGTCGGCGGTGGATCCGATTGGAGTTTATTTTTCTCCGGAGACGCGGAATTTCTATGCGGCGGACTTTCTTGCGTCGTATCGCGGCATTTTGATTCTGCTGATGCAGAAACATCTTGAGTTCCAGATTGTGACGCCGCGAACGCTGGCGGACTTTCATGGCCGAACGCTCGTGCTGCCGGATGTGCGCGTGCTGGGCGCGAGTGAGAAGAGTTGGCTCAAAGAATTCGTAGCGCACGGCAAGAGGTTGATCATCACGGGAACGGACGCGAGCGGGATCGAGGGCGGAGCACAGAGCGTGGTGAGATTTCCGGAGTGTCCTGGAAAGGCTTACAACACGGCGCTGGAAAAAGATTTCGAGCACGCGTCGCCGGATTCGCAGCAAGAATTTCTAAACGGCTTGCAGGGCGGCGATGCGGTGCGAATCAAAGCTGGGCCACACGTGGCCACGTCGGTCGCACGCACTTCTGATGGACATCTCAACACTTTCTTTGCCAATTTTGCCGGGCTGGTGGGAGGATCGAATCCGAACCAGACGCCGCAGGAGGGTGTCGAGGTGAGCGTGAAATCGAGTTCCGAGGGGAAGGGATTCTTTCTTCCGTTCATGGGGGAAGTGCAGACGGTCAAAGGAAGTCGGCACGGCGACGACGTTACGTTCACGCTGCCGGAGATCACTCGTGGCGCGGTGTTTTGGTACGAACCGTAGATCAGAGATTCTCGTGCGATCCGGACTCCCAGTTTTTTGATCGCGCAACCGCTTCGTTCCATCGGTTACGCAGCGTCCGGGCTTGAGGCGCCGACATTCGCGGCTCGAAACGGCGATCGTTGGCGGCGGCCGAGGCGTCGAGTCCACCTTTCCAGAAGCCGACGGCAAGTCCAGCCAAGTATGCGGCTCCGAGGGCAGTGGTTTCTGTTGTGGCGGGACGGAGGACGGGGATGCCGAGAATGTCCGCCTGAAATTGCATGAGGCTGTCGTTGGCGGCGGCTCCGCCGTCGACGCGTAGTTCCTGTACCGCGTCGCCTGAATCCAGACGCATTGCGTCGAGCAAGTCCGCGACTTGATAGGCAATGCTTTCGACAGCAGCGCGGGCGAGATGGCCTGCGGTCGTGCCGCGGGTGAGGCCGAAGATCGAGCCGCGCGCGTACGAATCCCAGTGCGGAGCGCCTAATCCTACAAACGCGGGAACGAAATAGACTCCCCCATTGTCTGAAACCGACTCTGCGAGCGCTTCGATTTCTTCCGACTTGCGAATCAGACCAAGGCCGTCGCGCAGCCACTGCACAACCGCGCCGCCGATGAAAACACTGCCTTCGAGGGCGTATTCGGTCACGCCGCCGATCTTCCACGCAAGTGTGGTCACGAGACGATTCGATGACGGCACGGCCCGAGTACCAGTGTTTTGCAACATGAAGCATCCGGTGCCGTAGGTGTTCTTCGTCATGCCGGGCGTGTGGCAGCGTTGGCCGAAAAGCGCAGCCTGCTGGTCTCCGGCGATGCCGGCGATGGGAATACCGTTGAGACCCTCTACACCGCTCACATCTGCATACTTCTCGCTCGACGAGCGGACTTCCGGCATCATCGAAGCGGGAATTCGCAGCAGATCGAGCAGTTCGTGGTCCCACGCGCCCGTGTGAATGTTGAAGACCAAGGTGCGCGAGGCGTTACTGACGTCGGTCGCGTGCACCCGGCCCTGCGTCAGGTTCCATAGCAGCCAGGTGTCCACGGTGCCGAAGGCAAGCTTGCCCTTCTCGGCCAAAGCGCGGGCCCCGTCAACGTTGTCCAGGATCCACGCGATTTTCGTTCCGGAAAAATAGGAATCGATCAGCAGCCCGGTGCGCTGCTGGATCAGCGGGCCGTGACCTTCGCTGCGCAGGCGCTCGCAGAAATCGGCCGTGCGGCGGTCCTGCCAGACGATTGCGTTGTGGATGGGCTTTCCCGTTTCACGGTCCCATACGATGGCAGTCTCGCGTTGGTTCGTAATGCCCATCGCCGCGATATCTGCGGGCTTTGCCCCGGCTTTGGCGATTGCGTCCAGCGCAACCTTGATCTGCGACGACGCAATCTCTGCGGGATCATGCTCGACCCACCCGGGCCCGGGAAAAATCTGCTCAAATTCCTGTTGCGCCACGGCCCGGACTGCGCCCTGAGCATCGAATAAGAGCGCGCGTGAGCTGGTGGTGCCTTGATCGAGGGCAAGAATGTAAGACATGAACCTCTCCTCCGCAAGCCATGCTTAAGCAGGGGCTGAATCCTGGGCGTTCCCCACGCGACGCTGAAGTGCCCCTTGCCCAGTCACATCGAGATACAAATAATTCTCAATGTCTCTCACGGGCGGAGAAAGCGGCGGATTCCAAAATCATAGAGCGCCGCGCCCGCCAGGCCACCCAGCAGCGGCGCTACCACCGGAATCCACCAGACATGGCTGCCGTCCGTCAGCCCGTTGTTTTGAAATCCGGCGATTGCGGTGAACAGGCGCGGACCGAAGTCGCGCGCGGGATTGATGGCATATCCATGCATGCCGCCAAAGCTCATCCCAATGGCCACAACCACGAGCCCGACCAGCACCGGCGTCAGGTTTGCACCCGGGGGCGTGTTGAACTCATCGGTGATAGCGAATATCAGCAGCACCAGCAAACCCGTGCCGATCACCTGGTCCAGAAATCCCGCCTGGGGAAGTCCGGGAAAAGCCGGAAACGTCGTGAACACTCCGGACGTGTGATCGAGTTGTGGATCGACCTGAAGAAACGCCGGGTGATAGTTCCAGAACACGAGCGCGGCTGCCACAAACGCTCCGGCCGTCTGAGCGATGGAGTAGGGAAGCACCTTGCTCCAGGGAAACTTGCGGAACACCGCGAGCGCCAGAGTGACCGCCGGGTTCAAATGGGCGCCGGAAATTTTCCCCGCGATGTAGATTCCCATCGTCACCGCCAGGCCCCAGCCCAGGGTGATATTGGTGAAACCGCCGTGGATGGTTTCTCCCGCGTTCTTGGTCGGAAACAAGACCACCATTGCGACCACGCCGGTGCCGAAGAGAATCAGTACAAACGTGCCGAGGAACTCGGCCGTCAGCTCTGCGATCAAAGTGGGTTTCTGGGACATTGCTTGTTCATCTCGTGCGCGACCGCGAAGTAGTCTAGCAAGAAGCTGAGAATCGCGCTCTGTCGCTGGGATCTGGAGAACGCGCGGCCGCAGCGGGCCACGCCCTGTTTCGACGGCAACGCCGGCGCCGGTTCCACCAAAGTACAAAACTCCGCAAAATTCCCTATTGACATCCCGGACCAGGGTCGTAAGATAGGAAATATTTATTCACAATAGTGAATATTTATTCATGATGAATAAAGCATTGCGTCAACGCGCTGTCGTCGATGTCCTGAAGCACGGCTCCGTCGCCAGTCAGGAGGACCTTCAGCGTCACCTCCGGCGCCGCGGCTTCAAAGTCGGGCAGGCCACGCTCTCGCGCGACATTCGC
This sequence comes from Candidatus Sulfotelmatobacter sp., assembly GCA_036490405.1. Classification (GTDB taxonomy): domain Bacteria; phylum Acidobacteriota; class Terriglobia; order Terriglobales; family Acidobacteriaceae; genus Sulfotelmatobacter. The sequence continues at coordinate 4,257 of DASXDY010000036.1, forward strand.
GACCTCAATTTGAGCAAGACCTCTCACGGCTACGCGCTTCCGCTGGGGGAAAACGGGACTGGCATCGCGCTTCCTCCGGTCTCGCGCCTGGTCCGCGAGTTCGTCCTCGATATCCGCTCCGCGCAGAACCAGTTGGTCATCAAGACGATCGTCGGCAGCGCACAGCCGGTAGCGGCCGCGCTCGACGAAACTGACTGGGATGAGGTTGTGGGAACCATCGCAGGGGATGACACGATCCTGATCGTCTGCCCCGACCGGGAGCAGGCCAAGACGCTGGCTGGACGTATCGAGGAGATGTTGGGCTGATGGGCTCCAAACTCAAGACAGCGGTCCTGGGCGCGACGGGATATTCCGGCCTGGAGTTGACCCGAATCCTGCTGCGGCATCCGCGCCTGCAAAGGCCGATGCTGCTCAAGCGGGCGGCGGACGCGGGCAGCGTGGCCGACTTGGCGGATGTATTTCCCGCATTGTCGGGCAATGGAGGCTATCCCCTGCATTCGCTTTCCTGGACCGCTTTGAAGCAGCAGAGAATTGATTTGCTTTTTCTCGCCACGCCCCATGAGGTCTCCCGCTCAATTGTGCCGGAAGCGATGGAGCACGGGCTTCGTGTGGTCGATCTGAGCGGCGCGTGGCGCCTGAAAGAAGAAGCCAACCGCGCGATCTATGGGTTTGAAGATTCCGACAAGGCTGCCGCCGCGCAATGGACCGACCGCGCGGTCTATGGACTGCCCGAGTTGAATGCGGACCGGATTGCCGCCGCCGATCTCGTCGCGAACCCGGGCTGTTATGCGACTTCCGTGATTCTTGCGCTCGCTCCCCTGCTCAAATCCGGGGTGGTCGATCGCAATCGCGGCATGGTTTCCGACTCGAAGTCCGGCGTGTCGGGCGCCGGCAAAGAGCCAACGCCGAAGACCCATTTCGTTTCCGTCGCAGACAATCTGTCGGCGTATTCGGTGTTCAACCACCGGCACATGGGAGAAATGGTCGAGCAGCTGGGCCTGGCTGCCGACGAACTGACGTTCACTCCGCACCTGTTGCCGATTCCGCGCGGGATTCTGTCGACGATCTACGTTCACTTGAACCGCAGCATGACGCCGCTGGAAGTGGAATCGTGCTTTCGCAATTTTTATTCGGGCAAGCGCTGGGTGAGGGTGTTCCAGACGCCGAAGCTGCCGCAGGTTCAGTTCTCCCTGCACACCAACTATTGCGACCTGGGATTCGCGCTGGCGGAGGACGGCAAGCGGCTGGTGCTGATCTCGTGCATCGACAACCTGCTGAAAGGCGCCGCAGGCCAGGCGGTGCAGAACATGAACCTCATGTACGGATGGGGCGAAGAAGAGGGGCTGCAATGACGATCGTGGTCAAAATCGGAGGCGCCGCGCTGGAAGATGCGGCAACGTTGCGCAAATGCGCCAAGGCGGTCGCGGAACTGGCGCAGGATGGCCATCGCGTGGCCGTGGTCCACGGCGGAGGCGGCGCGCTGACCCGCGTGCTGAAGCAACTGGGCAAGCAAAGCGAGTTCGTCGGCGGACTGCGCGTGACCGATGCTGAAACTCGCGACGTCGCCTTGATGGTGCTGGGCGGCATGGTCAACAAGAAAGTGGTCGCGGCAATTCAATCCGCCGGTATGCCTGCCGTGGGGTTCTGCGGCGGCGACGGCATGTCGTTCCGCGCGCGGCGCAAGCACATGCAAGGCAACGATCTGGGATTCGTCGGCGAAATCTGCTTTGCCGAACCTTGCTGGATCGAAGCCCTCTGGCAGCAAGGCGGAATTCCGGTGCTGGCGTCCCTCGCTCTCGGTGCGGACGGCGAATACTACAACGTCAATGCCGATGAGATGGCCGCCGCCTGTGCCTCCGCGTGCCATGCGAATGCGCTCATCTTCCTGACCGATGTGCCCGGAGTACAAGATGCTCAGGGCGTCGTGATTCCGTGGCTCAACACCAAGCAGGCGCAGGAGATGGCTGCTGGATCGGTGATCAGCGGCGGAATGTTGCCGAAACTCGCGGCGTGCGCACAGGCCTTGAAACAAGGAGTCGGCCGCGTGCGGATTTTGCCCGCGGCGGAGGCCGAGTCTTTACCGCAGTTTTATATGACGAAGCTGAATTGTGGAACAGAAGTGACCTGCGCCTGAACCGGCGCTGATTCGAGAAGGAGCAAGAGTTGAATAGTCCATTGCAAAGCAGAACGTCACTGGCGCCGGAGACGTTCCCCGGCATCTTCTGGTGTCCAGATCTGGTTTCGACGCGCGACCTCGGCCCTCAGGGCGTCGAGGCCGTGTTGCACCTGACCGAATTGATGAAGTCGCGTCCATCTGTTTTTCAGCGCTCGCTCGCCGGAAAGCAGATGGTCATGTTCTTCGAAAAGCCGTCTTTGCGCACGCGGCTGACCTTCGAAGCCGGCATGACCGGCCTCGGGGGCATGGCTATGTTCGTTGACCAGTCGAAGGGCCGACTCGACGAGCGCGAAAAGTTGAGCGATATCGCCCACAACCTGGAACGCTGGGTCGATGTAATCGTGCTGCGCACATTTTCGCAGGAAACGATTTCCGGCATGGCGCGCTATGCGTCCGTGCCCGTCATCAACGCGCTCAGCGATCTTGAGCATCCCTGCCAGGCGCTGGCTGATTACTTTACGTTGCAGGAGCGGTTCGGAGATTTGAAGAAGATTTGCCTGGCGTATGTGGGAGACGGAAACAACGTGGCGCACTCGCTGCTGCTGACCTGCGCGTGCCTGGGGTCGTCGATTCGCATCGCGACGCCCAAAGGCTTTGCCTGCAATCCGCAGATTGTGGCCGACGCGAAGAAGATCGCGAAGCAAACTGGCGCACAGTTGGAATTCCTGAGCGATCCCCGTGCGGCAGTGGCCGGGGCCGACGCGGTCTACACCGATGCGTGGGCGAGCATGGGCCAGGAGCACGAATCCTCGAAGCGCGCCGAGATCTTCCCGCCCTATCAGGTGAACGCGGCCTTGATGGCGGAAGCCGCGCCCCACGCCGCCTTCATGCACTGCCTGCCGGCGCATCGCGGCGAAGAAGTCACCGACGAGATTATGGACGGCGAGCAGTCCGTCATCTTCGAGCAGGCGGAAAACCGCCTGCACGTGCAGAAATCTATTCTCTACTTGTTGCTGGGCGGCGCCGTGCGTCTGCCCGTAAGGAGCGCTCATGCCTGAGAAAGTTGTGCTTGCATATTCCGGCGGACTCGACACCTCCATCATCATTCCGTGGCTGAAGGAAAACTATTCCTACGACGTGATCGCGATGGTTGGCGACGTCGGCCAGGGAGACGACATCGAAGCCGTCGTCGACAAGGCTTACAAGACCGGCGCGAGCAAGGTGATCGTCGAAGATCTGCGCGAGGAATTTTTGACGGGCTACGTTTTTCCCGCGCTGAAAGCCGGCGCCGTGTATGAGCACAAGTATTTGCTGGGAACTTCGCTGGCCCGCCCTGTGATCGCGAAGCATCAGGTCGAAGTCGCTCTGCGAGAGGGTGCGACCGCCGTTGCCCATGGATGCACCGGCAAAGGCAACGATCAAGTGCGGTTCGAACTGACTTATCAGGCGCTGGCGCCGGAGTTGAAGATTATTGCCCCATGGCGCGAGTGGACGCTGAAGTCGCGGGAAGACTGCCTCGACTATGCCGAGGCCCATGGCATTCCCGTGGCCCAGAGCCGCGAGAAAATCCACAGCCGCGACCGCAATCTGTGGCATATCAGCCACGAGGGCGGGGAATTGGAAGACGCAGGCAACGCGCCTCTGCCCACGACATGGCAGATCACGCGCTCGCCCCAGGAAGCGCCGGATCAGGAAGAAAAGGTCCGCATCGGGTTTGCGCAGGGCATTCCCGTCTCCGTCAACGGTATGGAGATGGATCCCGTATCGCTGGTCGAGTTGTTGAACGAAGTCGGCGCGCGCAATGCGATTGGCCGTATTGATCTCGTCGAAAACCGCTTTGTGGGGATCAAGTCTCGCGGCTGTTATGAAACTCCCGGCGGCACGTTGCTGATCGCGGCCCATCGCGAACTTGAGGCGCTATGCCTGGAGCGCGATGTCGCTCACTTCAAAGAGCACATCGGATTGAAGTATGCCGAACTCGTTTACTTCGGCTTGTGGTTCACGCCGCTGCGCGAGGCGCTCGACGCATTCGTCGAAAAAACCCAGACGGAAATGACCGGCAGTGTCACGCTCTCGCTCTACAAGGGAAATGTCTCGGTGGCGAGCCGCGAATCGGAGCATTCGCTGTACCGCACCGATCTTTCTTCGTTCACCATGGGCGACAGCTACGACCAGAAAGATGCGGCGGGATTCATCCGTATTCTCGGCCTGCCATCGCGCTCGCGCGCGAAGCTGCGGGAAGAGGTCAAGCAATGAAGATGTGGTCGGGACGCTTCCGGCAGCCGCTGGATCCGGAGTTCGAGCGCTGGCAGCGGTCGTTCGATTTCGACAGGCGGCTGCTGCGTTACGAGCTTGCCTCCAGCGGCGCGCACGCTCGCGCTCTGAAGAGCGCCGGAGTGTTGTCGGCCGACGAACTGATCGGCATTTTGCAGGGGCTGGAACAGATCGGGCAAAGTGCGTTGGTGTCTCCTGCGTCTCTTGACGATCCCGCAGCCGAAGACGTGCATCACTTCGTGGAGAAGCAGCTGGTCGCACTGATCGGCGAGGCCGGATACAAACTGCACAGCGGGCGCAGCCGTAACGAGCAGATTGCCACCGATTTGCGGCTCTTTGCGCGGGCCGCGATCGATCAGTTGCGGCAGGAAGTAGCCGAACTTTGCGGAGCGATCACCGGCCGCGCCGAGGAGGCCTCTGATGCGGCCATGCCGGCCTACACTCACCTGCAAAGAGCCGAGCCTGTTCTGGTTGGGCATTGGCTGCAGGCCTATGTCGAGATGTTTCTTCGCGACGCCGATCGGCTCGCCGATTGCCGAAAGCGCCTCAACGCCTGTCCGCTGGGATCGGGCGCGGTCGCGGGAGCAACATTGCCTCTCGATCGCGCGCTCATGGCCGCACATCTTGGCTTCGACGCGGCCACGGCCAACAGCATCGATGCCACCAGCGACCGCGATTTCGCCGTCGAGTTTGTAAATGTGCTGTCGATCCTGGCGGCGCACCTGAGTCGCTGGGCGGAAGAGATGATTCTTTTCTCCACCCAGGAATACGGATTCGTGGCGCTTCCGGAGCCGTACTCAACCGGCAGCAGTGCGATGCCGCAAAAGAAAAATCCGGATCTGCTCGAGTTGGTCCGCGGGAAATGCGGCCGCGTAATTGGAAACGCAACCGCGTTGATGATCACGCTCAAAGGCCTGCCTCTTGCCTATAACAAAGATATGCAGGAGACGCAGCAGCCTCTCTTCGATGCGGCCGATTCGGTCTTGCAGATGCTGCCGCTGGTCACGGGATGGATGAAGTCCGCCGAGTTCAATCTCGACACCATGCGGCAAGCGGCGCAATCGGGGTTCATGAACGCCTGGGCTGCGGCCACTTACCTGGTCAAGCGGGGAGTGCCCTCGCGGCTGGCGCATGAACGGATTGGCAAAGCGGTAAAGCTGTGCCTCGAACGCGCTTGCGAACTGCACCAGTTGCCGCTGGATGAATTGCAGAAGCTGGGTCCGGATTTCGGCGAGGACTTTTACGAATCAATCACGCTGGCTTCGGTGCTTGCCATGCACGATGTCCCCGGCGGAACTGCGCCGGCGCGGGTAAAGCAGGCGATTGTCGCCGCCAAAAAGAAAATCGAAGCTCTTCGCGAGGAGATCCATGCACACGCGTAAAGCGATCCTGCCCGATGCGGGGGCAATTCACGAATTGATCTGCGGATACTCGAGCGATGGCACGCTTCTGCCGCGCACGCTGCCGGAGATCTGCGAAAACGTGCGCGACTTCGTCGTCCTGGAAGATGATGACGGTTCGATCATCGGCTGCGGCGCTCTCCATCTCTATGGCACGCACCTCGCCGAGATCCGTTCGATCACGGTTGCGCCCTGGGCGCAGGGCCGCGGCGGCGGCAGTCGTTTGATGAAGGCCCTCATGGCAGAGGCAAAGCGGCACCACGTCGGCTGCATCTGCCTTTTCACCCGCAAGCCCGATTTCTTCGCGGGCCAGGGATTCTCCGTCGCTCAGCGCGAAGACCTTCCTGACAAGATTTACAAGGACTGCCACGCCTGTCCGCGGTTTCACTGCTGCGATGAAGTGGCCATGGTTCGCGGGAACCTGCCGAAATTCGCCATCCTGCCCGAACCGGCGAACTGGCTCGTGAAGTTGCAGGGATGGGAACCGGTCACCGGGGGGACGGGCTCAGGCTAATCTCCCGCGCACCGTCTTCGGCGGTGCACAAGTACGTCTGCGGTTCGATTCCGGTGGATTTCCGGTAGCGCTCGGCAATTTGCGCGGCAAAGTTTTCTGCTTCCTGCTCGCGCACAAGATTGATCGTACATCCGCCGAATCCGCCGCCGGTCATGCGTCCCCCGATGAAGCCCGGCAGTCCTTCCGCCGAATCCACCATAATGTCGAGCTCCCGGCAGCTCACCTCGTAGAGATCGCGCAGGCTCTCGTGCGATTCCCGCATCAGCCTGCCCATGCGCACCAGATCGCCGGCCGCAAGCGCGTTCGCCGCCTCCAGCGTCCGTTCGTTTTCGCGGACGATGTGCGTGCACCGCTTCGCGATCGTCTCCGGCAGGTCTTTCGCGTGTTTCTCCAGCATCTCGACCGTGACGTCGCGTAGCGCGTGGATCGCGGGGTCCCACTCGGCAAAGCGGCGCACGCCCTCTTCACATTCTTCTCTCCGCCGGTTGTATTCGCCGGTGGCCAGATCGTGCTTCACTTTCGTGTTGCACACCACCAGTTCGATGCCGGCAGGAATGGGCACCAGTTTGTAAGCGAGCGAGCGGCAATCGAGAAAGAACGCATGTCCGGACTTTCCCATGCACGAGACGAATTGGTCCATGATACCGACCCGCGCCCCGACAAATTCATTCTCTGCCTTGCGGCACAGCTTCGCGATTTCGGGCAACGGGAGCTGTGTATGGCTCAGGCTCATCAGGGCCAGCGCCGAGGCAACTTCGATGGCCGCGGAAGAACTCAGGCCCGCGCCCATCGGGACCTCGCCATGGACAAGCACATTGGCGCCCGGGATCCGGATTCCCCGCTTCTGGAGTGCAACCGCCACTCCCAGCACGTAGTCGCACCAGGCGCCGGTGCGCTCCGGCGGAAGTTCGTCGAGAGAAAATTCCAGATCTCCGGGAAATTGTTCCGAGTGAATGAGCAGCTGTTCGTCCACCCGCGGCGCGATGGCCACATAAGTAGAAAATTGGACTGCCGCAGGCATGACAAAGCCTTCGTTATAGTCGGTGTGCTCGCCAATCAGGTTGACGCGTCCCGGCGCCCGGAACGTGCGCGGCGCATGGCCGAAGCGCCGTTCAAATTTCTCCGCAATTTCAGACGCCGTCATCTCGGAAATTCTTTCACAAGCAAACGATCTTCGTCCCGCCAGTGCTCTATGCCCGAATGCCCTGGCAGAAAGGATCTTCCGGGTTCAAAACCAGCTCCGCGTCAGCGTTTACAAAAGCTGATCCCTTGATGCTGGGATAGATTTTGCCATCACGGACTGCCACGCTGCCTTCAAAAATGCTGCCGACAATGCTTTCCTGGCGCCAGATCTGGCCTTCCCGCAGCTTACCGTCCGAGTATAGGCAAGCCAGCTTGGCGCTGGTACCGGTCCCGCAGGGCGAGCGGTCGTAGGCCTTGCCCGGGCAAAGTACAAAATTCTTGCTGTCGGCCGCGGCAGTTTCCGCCGCGGGACCGAAAAGTTCGATGTGATCGATTTCTGCGCCCTCCGCTCCGGTGATTCCCTGGCGCTTCAGGGCCTGCCGGATCGCCCACGTGAAACTGGTCAATTCTTCCACATGGATCAGGGCCAGCCTCAAACCGTGCTCCCGAACCAGAAAAAACCAGTTCCCTCCCCAGGCCACGTCGCCATAGACCTTGCCATGATTCGGAACATCGACGCCGACATTTGCCGCGAAACGATAGCTCGCGATGTTGTAGACCGTGACTGTACCGTCGGAGTGCAGGATCGTGGTTACCGTGCCCACCGGGGTTTCAATCCGGTGTTGACCGGCTTCGATTCGCTTCAGATAAGCCAGCGTGGCCACAAGTCCGATGGTTCCATGGCCACACATGCCGAGATAACCGACATTATTGAAGAAGATTACGCCCGCGGTACAAGTCTGGTCTTCGGGCTCGCACAGCAACGCGCCCACCATCACATCCGAGCCCCTCGGCTCATTGACCGCCGCCGAACGGAAGTCGTCGTGCCCGTCGCGAAATCGGCGTAACCGCTCGGCCAGCGGACCGGCGCCAAGGTCCGGACCTCCGCCGATCACGACCCGCGTCGGTTCCCCTCCCGTGTGGGAATCGATGACGCGCACTCGCCGATAACTCTCTACCATTGATCTGAGGGCCGTGCGGCCTTCCTGCGCCGCGTTCTATGGTCGCGCTTCGGTTGAATTGTGAACTCCGCGTTTCGTCGAGACAACGCGCAGCGGCAAAGACTCAGCGCAGATTCAAATCCTGATAGTGATTGAAACTGGCCAGTGAAACCTGGTCTCCACCCGGCAGGTAGAATCCAAATTTGCCTGCCGAGAGATTGACTCCGGGCTGCGTCCACCGATCCAGGACTACCCAGGCATCACCGGTCTTGATCTGATGAACGATCTCCGTCGCCGACACCCGCACCTGAAGGGTCCGGAAACTCTTCTTGTCGCCCTTTTGAGGAATCTTGGCGTCGCTCGTCTTCTGCCCATTCCGCACGTCGGTCCGGTAGAAATTGTTGTCGTCAATCTGGAAAAGATCGTAATTGTTAGGATCGGTGTAATTCACCACCCATTGCAGACGGTGGCCCTTGGTCAGCATGGCAGAGAAAACGAAAGCTCCGGAAGTAGGCGTGACGCTATAAAGCACATAATCGCCGCCCTTGCGGGTGAAAGCGCCTTTCTCCTGCTTCCATGCGGAAGGATCATCCCAGCGCGACATTCCGTCGGGCGCGGAAATCTCGATCGCTCGCGACTGCCCGCCGGCCACCTCCAGCGGAGCAGTCCGAATGAAGCCGTCCGCAGTCCGGATCGCAAGCGTGTACGCCGCAGCGGGCAGGCCAAGATCGTATCCGCTGCTCACCTTGATCGGAGGTTCGCCGCTTTTCGTAAGCGTCACCTGCGCGTCGGCCGGAGCGTACGTGATCTTCAACTCTCCTGGAGCGGCTTCGAGAGCCGCATCGGCACTGGTAAGCACGACCGGCGTTCCAACCGCAAAATGCTTCTTGATCTGCTTGGTCTTGAAGCGATCGTTGCGCAGTTCAATGGTGTGATCCCCGGGCGCGATCGTCCCGCTATTGAAACTTCCATCCGGCTGGATGGTGCCGGCATTCGCTTGGTCCACCACCACCGTCGTCCCGGGAACTCCGCCCTGGATGCTGAGCGTCGCCAGATGAAGAACCGGCAGCAGACCAAAAACCAGCCGCCCCTGCTGTCCTTTGCGAATGCGGATTTTCTGTTCAGCCAGGTCCTGAAATCCGGCCTTGGACACCCGCACCGTATATTCTTTCGGCTCAAGATTGGCGATGCGCAACTGGCCCCCCTTGGTCTGCTGATCGAGGGCCTTTCCATTCAGAAAGACTTTGGTCTTGTCCTGGCCGGTGACCACGACGAGCGTTCCCACGTTTTGCCCGGATTCTACGAAGACATTGAGCGTGGGGGCCGCATTCACTTCGATGCCAAGTTTGTATTCCTCGCCATTGAGAGTGACCGTAAGTTCGTGGGCAATCCCTGAAACGGAAAGATTGATGCCTTCGGACGGGAGGTCGACCGAAGGTTTGCCGTCTATACCGACTTTCGCGCCGGATGCGCTGGAATACACGGCGACGTGGTCGCCCATGCTCGCTACAAGCATGGCCAGCACGCCTTTCGCGTTGAATGGCGTTTTGATTTCCGGCAGAGCGCCGGTTGAGGATTTCAATCCAATTTCAAAACTTCCCGCAGAACTGGCGAATTTCAGGGTGTGGTCCCCGGAGTCAAGCTTGTCGAGACTCCACTGCGCATCCTGCAGTTCGGCTGCTGGTTGGTCGTCGAAAGAGACTTTTCCGGTTGCAGTGTCGGAGGACAATTTCAACGAGGGAAGCGCAGGCTCGGCAGGAGTAATAGGAGCCGCCGGCTGGACTGCAACCGGTTGTGTCGCCGCAATCTCCGGTGCGGCTGGTTTCTTGCCGCTGCGCAACGCGAACAGGATTGCGACCGCAAGCGCCGCTGCCGCACCCGCCCCGATTACGATTTTCCGGTTGAGTGCGCCCGTTCTGCTGGGCGCTTTTTTCTGGGCTGGAGTGGCAACGGTCACAGGCTTGGCAGCAGGTTTGGCCACACCTGGTGCGGCGGGATTGGGATCGGCTGCCGGAACCGGAGCAGCCTGTGCAGCCTGCGGCTCAGGAACTGGCGGCGGTGTCATGATCGTCGGCGCAGCGGCGAAAGAAAGCGTTGCCGCCGAGGTTTGTTGCGGAGATGTGCCCTTGCCCGTGACTCCCGGCAAGTTCAGTTTCTGCAGGAGCCCGTTGGCGCTCTCCAGGACTTCGTCGTCCTCGAGGTATTTGTCGGCCAATTCTCTTGCCCGCGCGCCTAATGTTTGACGCGTACCGGGATCGCTGGCGGCATTGGCTTCGCTGTCCAGTCGCCGCAGTTCTTCGAGATCGCGCCGTCGCGTCTGCCGCCGCTGTACGTGCAGGTCGCGCTGCACCGCATCGCGGATCTGGATCAGCCGCATTTCCCGCGGATACGCCGACAATCCCTCTTCCACCCGCGACAGAGCTCCACTCAAATCCCCGGCCGTTTGCAGCTTGCGCGCCTGCGAGACGCAGTCTCCAACATAGGTCTCCCGCTTCTGGTCGAGGATCAGCGTCCGCAGCGTCTTGGCCATCGGATGCGACGGGTTCAGCTCGAACGCTTCCTTCGCCAGCTTCTCGGCTTCGTGCCAGTTGCTCTCCACCAGCGATTGCCCCTGCTCGACCAGCGCGTTCGCCAGCACGGCCTTCGCAATCGTGTCGTTCTCGTCGAGTTCGTAAGCCTGCCGCAACAGCGGAATGCCCTCGCTGGCCTTCTGTTGCCCGCACAGGTCTTGTCCTTCCGCCATCAATTTTTGCGCCTGGGCCTTACGCTCGATGCCCTGGTGCGCGTGCTTTTCGAGTTCGGTGAGTTCTTCGTCGTTGGGAAACTCCTTGGCTGCTTCCTGGAGAATGTCGAACGCCCGCGCATAGTCACTGGAGTGCAGGCAGGTGTCGATCTGCTCGATCAGCCGTGTCTTGGCTTCGATGCGGGACTGCTGGTCCCGCCGCTTTTGCAGCCGTTCAACTTCAAACTTCAGACCCGGGTACTGGCTGTAGATCGTCCGCAGGATCTCCCAGTCATTCAGCGCATCGCCGAAAGAACCCTGTTCTTCGTGCAGATGCGCCCGCGCCACGATGGAATTCACCAGATCGCGTTTGTCCTGCACCAGCCGCAGCGCGCGTTCGAAATGCTGCTCTCCCGGATGCTGATCGAGCGCTTCGCGCAACACGCTGACCCGCTTGTCGAGATCGGGTTCGCCTTCCACCTGGCGGTCGACTTGCGCGATGAGCGCCGACAGTTCCTGCCGCTGCTGCTCCTCGATGTCGTAGCGCAGTGCCTGGAAGATCGCGTTGGTCGGGTACTTCGCAAGATATGTCTGGCAGGTGGTGAGTGCTTTGCTGAAGGTGCGGTCCGCCAGCTGCTTGCGCGCCTCGGCATAGGAGGTATTCATCGCATCGTGCTCGGAGCGCACTTCGTTATAAAAACTCTGGTAGCGCGCCCCGCTCTCGCGGTTCACCGAGTCTGGGGCCTTGCGGTCCAGTTCCAGCACGACCCCGAGCTTGGCCAGCGCGCTGCTGACGTCGCCCTTCTGCCATGCGTCCATCGCGGCCTGATGCACCTGCTCTTTTTCGTTGCGCAGCTTTTTGTATTCCTGCTCCTGGCGGTCCACTTCCGCCAGGATCTGCAACGCGCGCGATTCTTTTGGCCGCAGTTGCAGAACATTCTGCAAGGCCTCCCGCGCATGCGGATACGCGTGATTGTCCACATGCTGCCGCGCCAGCTTGTACCAGTTCTCGATTTGCCGCTCGCTGCGCCGGTTCTCGATCTTGCTCTTCAGCGCCAGCGCGGTTGCATTGTCGGGCTCGATCTGGAGCGCTTCCTGCAACTTTTGCAGCGCCAGCGGATCTTCTTCTTCCTCAAAACGCGACCGCGCCGTGTCCAGCAATTGCGCCAGCGTCTTGCGCCGGACCGTGTTGTCGAGTTGCCGCCGAAGATTGCCGATCTCCGCGTCCATGTGGCCTTCGGCTTCGAGTTCGCCCAGGATCTCTCCGGCAAATTGCAGATCGCCGTCGCCCAGCGCTTTCCCCGCCCGTTGCAGCCGCGGGCGCGTCCGCTCCGGATCGAAAATCTCGATGGTCTCGTTCCGTAGCGCACGGGCCAGCGTGTCCCCCAGCTCGCGCGCGCTCGAAAACCGGTGCCACGCCTGCTTCGCCATGCCCTTGTGCACCACCCGGCTGACCAGCTGAGAGACCGCCGAATTCACTTCCGATGCTGGCGGCGGAATCTGATTCAGAATCGCTTCCACCACTTCATCCGCCCGCGCCCGCTGGAAAGGATGGCGCCCGCTCAGCGCCTCATAGCACACCACGCTTAAAGAAAAAATGTCCGACGCCGGAGTCAGCGGCTTCAGTTGGATCTGCTCGGGAGACATATAGAGCAGAGTTCCTTTTTGCGCCCGCGTGGTGTGCGTGTCGGCCATGTGCGCCACGCCGAAGTCGATGATCTTTACCGAGTCGTCTTCCATCACGAAGATGTTGCTCGGCTTCAGGTCGCGATGCACTAACCCGCGTTCGTGCGCAGCCTGAAGGCCACGGCAGGTTTGCGAGATGATCTCCACCGTCCGCTCGACGGTCAGCCGGTGGCTGGCCTTTCGCACGAAGTGATCGAGCGTTGTGCCCGGCAGCAGCGGCATTACGAAGTAAGGTTTTTTCTTGCCGTCTTCTTCGAATTCTCCGATATCGAATATTTCGACGATGTTGGGATGGCTCATCCCCGCCAGCACATCGCATTCCTTGTAGAACAGTTGAAGTGACGCCGGATCCGGAATATCAAGGATGGTTTTCACCGCGACTTCGCGTCGCACCACCGTGTCGTAGGCGCGGTAGACCAGACCCATCCCACCCTGGCCAAGCACTTGCCTGACCTCATACCGCCCCGCGAGTTTTTTGGGCGAAACCGGGGACTCCATAGCGCGCGCCTGCTACACAAGGGCGCAAGCATTCTAAATGATTTTCGGGTCGAAATTTCGTCGGGGATCGGGCCGGGCAAAAGCCGCCCCGCTGCCTCATGGGCGCCGGAATTTGCAGTTTCTTGCAGGCTTCAGCCGCTGAGATTCGAACACGAAAGACCGGCAATCGCTGCCGCCGGCAGCCATCGCCTCAGGCGGCGTTGCTGGATAGCTCCATTTCGCAAAGCTTGATCACATCCACCCGGTCGCTCGCCCCCACTTTCCGCAGGATATTGTGGACGTGGTTCTTGACCGTCTGTTCCGACAGATTCAGCTGGCTGGCGATTTCCTTGTTGGTGAGCCGCGCCCGCAGTAATTCCACCAGTTGCTGCTCTCTCCGGCTCAGGCCCTGCTCCGCTCCCCACGACAATGCCGAGGGAAGGCCCATCTGCTGCGATACGCTGCGAAACAATGCCATCGATAATGCCGGCGGGCAAACCGCTTCTCCCGTGGCCACCGACCGGATCGTGGCCGCCACCTCGGCGGCGCTGGCGTCTTTCAGCACATATCCCACCACGCCCTCGCGCACTGCCTTGAGAAACGTCTTCTCATCCAGTTCCATGTCCACCATCACAATTCTGATTTCCGGAACCGAATCCAGCAGCACCGAGATCAGGGTGGGATTGGAGATCGCAAATCCGCTGGCGTCGAGCACGATGATTTTTGGCGCCTTGCTCACGATCTCATCGAGTACAGGCGCGGAATACGGGCTGGCACCCACCACGCGAATATTTTTCTTGCCCAGCACTCGTACCAGGGCTTCGCGCAAGAGACGGTTTTCCGCCAGAAGGTAGACTTCGGTGATCCATCTAGAGCCCATACATATCTCTATCCCTTCATGTAGCGGTGGATCCACTACGGTCTCGGGTGAGCCGGAACTGGCAAATTCCATTTCCGGCAAACGACGTTGGTTGCAGTACGTGGCGATTTAACCACTTAGAACTCATTTAGTTGGAGAAAGTTGTTAGAAAAAAGTGCAAAAACAGCAAAATCGTTTTAGAAACGGAATTTGCCTCGATCGCCAACCCCTCTGCTCAACCTCCGCCGCACTCCAAAAGCCCGGTTCGACAAATCCGGGGCTTGGAAGTGCTTTAGAGACAAAATTTTACAGTGCTGTTGCGAGGTCGGGAATATCATCAAGTGACAAGTGGCGAGGTCAGCCGCAGAAACGAATCTTCGATGATGGCAGCAAGCAGGCACATTTTTCGGCGTCTGCTTTTATTTTTCCCCCTGCTTCCCGCGGCGATTGGGTTGGCTCATGCCCAGCAACCCCCCGCGCCTGTGGCTGGCGTGATTCACGGCATCGTGAAGTCAGGCAACATGCCCATTCCGGGCGCGGCCATTTCTATTTCCGCCGAATCCTCCTCCCAGAAATTTTCCGCCTGGTCCGACGTGGATGGTTCCTACTCGCTTTCCGTACCAGCCGGCACCTATTCCGTTAGCGTCCGGATGGTGGCGTTTGCCAATGCATCGCAGAAGGTCACGGTTGGCGCCACCCACACCGACGTCGTCGCCAACTTCGCTCTGACGCTTCTTTCGCGCACGCAGCAGGCGCCTGCTTCGCCCCGCCGCCCGGCAGGGGCCGGCGGCGGCCAGCGTGGATTCCAGACCCTTTCTGCCTTGCAGAACCTTGCCGCCCAGGACTCCGGCAGCAATCCGATGAGCGACGTCGTTCCTTCCGGCATGCCGGTTCCGGGGATCGATCCCAACAGCGCAACCGAGTCCATTGCCGTCTCAGGCAATACTTCCAACCCCTTCAACTCCATGAGTGGCGATGAACTCCAGCAGCGCATTTCCGACATGCGCGCGCAGGGGGGAGGCTTTGGAACGCCCGGCGGCTTTGGCGGTCCGGGAGGGTTTGGTGGAGGTGGTCCGGGGCGTCCGATGACCATCACCGGCCGCCGCGGCTTCGACATTAATCATCCTCATGGATCTCTCTACTACGGCATCGGCGATTCAGCCCTCAATGCCACGCCCTTTGCGCTCGCCGGCGAGCCGCCGACGAATCCCGCGTACGTACAAAACAGCTTCGGAGGCTCCATCGGTGGCCCGCTGAATATTCCGAAGATCTTTCACGGCGGCGCCAAGACCTTCTTCTTCGTCAACTACAACGGGCATCGCGGAGAGAATCCATTTGACCAGTTCTCGACCGTGCCGACGCTGCTCGAACGGCAGGGAAATTTCTCTCAAACGGTATACACGTCGGG
This sequence comes from Candidatus Sulfotelmatobacter sp., assembly GCA_036490405.1. GTDB lineage: Bacteria > Acidobacteriota > Terriglobia > Terriglobales > Acidobacteriaceae > Sulfotelmatobacter. The sequence goes on from DASXDY010000036.1 coordinate 19,836, forward strand.
ACCCGATGCGGGTCAGCCGGTACAGATTTTCGATCCTGCCACCAACGCTCCCTTCGCGAATAACACCATTAGCAGCATCAACCCGGTCGCGCAGGGACTGCTCGCCTACATCCCGCTGCCGAACCTGACTCCGCCGCCCGGGAGCTATCAGAATTTTCATTTCGTCACCTCCGCCGACAACAGCAGCGACGATTTGAACGTCCGCGTGAACCATACATTCGGCGCCGCGCCCGTGGGTGGCGGACGCCGGGGCGGAGGAGGCCGGAACGCTCCGCGCAACAATTTAACCTTCGGCTTCCACTTTCATCGTTCCGATGCCACCATCACCAATCCATTCCCCAGCGTCGGCGGCAACACCAATAGTCGCAGCTTCGATGTTCCCATTGGCTACACGCGCAGCATCGGCAAGCTGACCAACACTCTGCGCTTCGATTTCAACCGCAGCCGCACCCGCGCTCAGAACCTGTACGCCTTCAATACCGACGTAGCGGGCGACCTGGGAATCAACGGCGTTTCGACCAACCCCTTCGACTGGGGCCTGCCGAATCTTTCTTTCTCTGACGTCGCCAGCCTCACCGATTCGAATCCGCAGTTGGTGCGAAACCAGACTTACACTTTCACCGACAACGTAATCTGGACGCACGGCAAACACACCTGGCGGTGGGGCGGAGATTTCCGGCGCGTCCAGCTGAATACCGACACCAGCAGCAATGCGCGCGGATCGTTCGTCTTTTCCGGAGCAAATACATCTGAGCTGGCCGGCGGCAGCCCAGTCGATGGAACAGGCTACGACTTCGCGGATTTCCTGCTCGGTCTTCCGCAGCAGACCTCCGTCCAATTCGGTGAAGACAATTACCATTTCCACGGAAATTTCTGGGACGCCTACGTCCAGGATGAATGGAAGGCCCGCGGCAATCTCACGTTGAATCTCGGCGTGCGCTACGAATACGTCTCGCCTCTGACCGAAGAAAACAACCGCATCGCGAATCTCGATCTTTCGCCCTCGGTGTTCAATCCCGCGTTAGGTGCTCCTGCCGCGGCCGAAGTATTGCCCGGGCAATCTAGCCCGTATAACGGAAGGGTTCCCAATTCTCTGGTCCGGCCCGACCGCAACAATTTCGCTCCCCGCATTGGCTTCGCGTGGAAGCCGCTCTCGAAAACCGTTGTCCGTGGCGGATACGGCATCAACTACAACACCGGCGCATACCAGACGATCGCGCAGCAACTCGCCTTTCAGCCGCCATTTTCGACGACGCAGACCAATATTCAGAGTGTGCCGGGAGAGCTGACGTTGCAGGATGGTTTTCCTGCCTCCGGCTCCACCGGAATTACGAATAACTACGCGGTGAATCCGAACTATCGCCTCGGCTACGTGCAGATTCGCAATCTCGATATCCAGCAGCAGATTCGCCCGACGCTCATGCTGAACATCGATTACACCGGCACCAAGGGCACGGACCTCGACATCCTCGAAGCCCCAAACCGAACAGCTAGCGGCACGTTGATTCAAGGCGTGCAGCCATTCACTTATCAAAATTCTGTCGGCGATCTGGAGGCCAATGCCGGATCGGTGCGGCTGCGCAAGCGGCTGTCGAGTGGATTTTCACTCGGCGGAATCTACACCTATTCGAAATCGATCGACAATGCCTCTTCCATTGGTTCGGGAGCGACTTCGGCAGTGGCGCGCAGCGGCATCGGCGGCGGAGGAACCGGCGCGGCGGGAAGTGGCGCAGCAGCAAGCACGGGTGCGGCGAGCGTCGCGCAGAACGCTCTCGACCTGGCCGCGGAGCGGGGCCTCTCTAGTTTTAATCAAACCAACAAGTTTACGGCGGATTATTTATGGGAGCTGCCATTCGGCCATGATCGCCGCTGGCTCACCGAGAACACGCCGATGCGCTGGTTCTTCGGCGACTGGCAATGGAGCGGCGACTGGACGATTGCCTCCGGCCTTCCCTTCACCCCGCGATTGCTCGCCACTGCCGAGGAGCTGAGCCGCGGCACAAATGGAACACTCCGCCCCGATGTGGTGCCGGGACAATCCATCAGCCTGTCGAATCGCTCGGTAGCCGAATGGTTTAATACCACGGCCTTTGCCGCGCCTGCCGGGCCTTACGGCGATGCGCGCCGCAACAGCATCGTCGGGCCGGGCTCGCTGCTGTTCGATATGGCATTCACGAAAGTGATTCCGATCAAGGAGTCGCGGCTGCTCGAGTTCCGCGCACAGGCAGTCAACATCTTTAATCATCCGAACTTCACCACCATTGACACCGTTTTTAACTCACCCACTTTCGGACGAGTCACGGGCGTCGGTGGCATGAGGCAGATCACGCTGACGGCACGCTTTCGTTTCTAAGGACGACATGCCTTTTGATTTGGACGAATTCGCGAACAAACTCCTGGCGATGCTGCTGGCATGCGCGCTGCTGCTCTCTTCGGCGCCCGCCCAGCAGCAGAGCGACTACACCTTCAAGGTAACGAGCGAACTCGTTCTGGTGAATGTGACCGTCCGCGACAAGAGCGGAAACTTCGTGCAGGGCCTCAAGCCGCAAGACTTCACGATCCTCGAAGACAACAGGCCGCAAAAAGTCCTTTCCTTCGACATCGAGAACGTGGATGCAGTCGCGAACCAGAATGTCGCGCAGGCAGCGCCCCTGCCCGGCGCGCCTCAGCCTGCCACGCCGGCGGAAACAAAACCGGCCGATGCAGCGAATCCATTCAAAGACCACCGGCTCATCGTCCTTTTCTTCGACCTGTCTGCCATGCAGCCGGATGAGATCGATCGCGCGATCGCGTCGGCAGAGAAATACATTGACACGCAGATGGTCCCGGCCGACCTGGTCTCGATCGTTTCTCTGGGGAGCTCTCTGCTGGTGAACCAGGACTTCACGGCCGATCACGATCTGCTGAAGAAACAACTTGCCGCCTTCAGCACCGGCAGCGGCCAGGGCTTCGAAGAAGGGACGACGGGCACGACCGAAGGCACGCCCGACACCGGCCAGCCGTTCACGGTCGACGACACTGAATACAACATCTTCAACACCGACCGCCGCCTCGAAGCGCTGCGCTCGGTTGCCGAGAAGCTCTCTCATCTTCAGCAGAAGAAATCGCTGATTTATTTCTCCAGCGGCATGGACCGCACTGGAATCGAGAACCAATCCGAACTGCGGGCAGCGACCAACGCCGCCGTGCGCTCCAATCTCGCCATCTACACCATGGACCTGCGGGGCTTGCAGGCGCTGGTGGCCGGCGGCGAGGCGCAAAACGCCAGCATGCGCGGCACCTCCGCCTATTCCGGACAGTCTACGATCAACGCGCTGAATTCCAACTTCACCACCCAGGAAACTCTCGTGACTCTCGCCAGCGATACCGGCGGACGAGCCTTCCTCGACTCCAACGACTTCAGCCAGGTGTTCAAGGGCGTTCAGCAGGACACGTCTACTTACTATCTGCTCGGCTATCACAGCACGAACCTGGCGAAAGACGGCAAGTACCGGCGCATTACGGTCAAAATCAATACTCCGGGTGCGAAGCTCGACTACCGCCGCGGATACTATGCCCCCTCCGACTACCGGCACTCGACGAAAGACGACAAAGAACTGCAACTCGAACAGGAACTCGCTTCCGATCTTCCGGCGACAGACTTGCCTGTCTATCTCGGCGACGCCTACTTCCGCCTCGAAGCGAACAAGTTCTACATTCCGATTTCGCTGGTCGTGCCGGGATCGGAAATTCCTTTCACCCGCAGCAGCGACCGCGACAAAGCGACCCTCGATGTCATCGGCGTGGTGCTCGATGGCGAGAAGCATCCGGTAACAAAGATTCGCGACACGGTGAAGCTCGCCATCGACAGTTCTTCCGAAGTGAAAAAGAAGAATGTGCAGTACGACACTGGCGTGAGCCTGCCTCCGGGCAAGTATCAGCTGAAATTTGTCGTCCGCGAGAATGAAACCGGGCGCATGGGCTCATTTGAAACCGATCTGGAAGTGCCCGACTTGAAAGCGCAGCCGCTCAAGATGAGCTCGATTGTGCTGGCCAGCCAGTTGCAGCCGACGAAGAAAAGTTCGGGGCCGAATCCGCTGGTGCGCGACGGGCAGGAGATCATCCCCAACATCACGCACGTCTTCGCAGCCTCGCAGCACCTGCGTCTTTACTACGAGGTCTACGACCCCGGAGCAGCGCCGGCGGCCCCATCCGCGGCAGATTCCCACGCCAGGCCCGGCATCCACCTGATGACCAACGTCGCGTTCTTTCGCGGCAAGGCCAAAGTCTTCGAAAGCTCAACCGTGGAGTTGACCGAACTGAACGCCCGCGACCGCAAAGCCGGAGTGTTTCAGCTCGATCTGCCGCTAACGTCGTTGCAGCCTGGCTTCTACACCTGCCAGGTCAACGTGATTGACGACGCGGCGGGGCGGTTTCTGTTTCCACGTCTCGCGCTGCTGGTGCGGCCAGACATCGCCGCCAAGCCTTGATCATGTGGCGCGGGCACTCCTGCCCGCGGGTTCTGCGTACACTGGGCCACTTCGAAAAACAAAATTAAAGGCCGCGACAGGAGTGTCCGCGCCACATGGTTCGTGGCATCATAAGCGCAGCGGTACCTTCCCATGAAAGCGGCAATCCTCAGTTCTCCTCAGCCAATTTCAAAGCGTCCACTCCAGATCACTGACGTAGCCAATCCGCGGATTCGCGACGGACACGTGCTGCTGCGGGTGCGTGCCTGCGGCGTTTGCCGCACCGATCTCCACATCGTCGAAGGAGAGTTGCCGCCCAAGCAACTGCGAATCATTCCCGGGCACCAGATCGTGGGCGAGGTCGTCGATGGCGCTACGGCAGAGATTCCTGCAGGCTCGCGGGTAGGCGTGTCGTGGCTGGGCGGCACGGACGGAACCTGTGCCTATTGCAGGAAAGGCATGGAAAATCTGTGCGATGAGCCGATCTTTACTGGCTACAGCGTCGCCGGAGGATATGCCGAGTACGCATTCGCGCGCGCCGATTTTGTCTTTCCTCTGCCGGATGCTCTTGACGATCTGCACGCCGCGCCGCTGCTGTGCGCGGGCATTATCGGATTCCGCAGCCTGCGCGTGGCCGGCGTCGAAGCGGGAGAGCGCGTCGGACTCTTTGGTTTCGGCGCGTCGGCGCACCTGGCGATTGCGGTGCTTCAGGCGTGGAAGTGCGAAGTGTATGTCTCCACGCGAGGAGAGTCGCACCGCGCGCTGGCGGAATCGCTGGGCGCGACGTGGGTGGGAGGCGAGACTGACAAGCCGCCGGTGGAACTTGACCGCGCGGTGACGTTCGCTCCCAGCGGCGACGTGGTGGTGGCAGCGCTGGCCAGCCTGCGCAAGGGAGGCGTAGTGGCGATCAATGCGATCCACCTGGACCGCATTCCGCAGTTCGACTATGACACGCTGCTGTGGGGCGAGCGCCAGCTGCGCAGCGTGGCCAACATGACTCGCGCCGACGCCCGCGACTTCCTTACCCTGGCGGCGCAGATCGGCTTGCAGCCAAAGGTCACCGTTTTTCCCCTGGACCAGGCGAATGAGGCGCTTCTGGCTGTAAAAAACGACTCGGTGGACGGGGCTGCCGTGATTGTTCCGTAGTTTCTTGCATTTACAGGGACCGGGGGCGATTTTACAAAGTGTTCCTATAGGAACACTTTAAAGCACAAAATTGTACATACATAAATGTACTAAAGAAGAAAAGTCAACAGATTCAACGGCTTGTGGCGCATTGGATGCGGCATGCCTCATTGTTTGCCTTGCGCCGAGAGGCGCGCAGATTCCAGCCTAGTCGAGTTGGGGGCGGGCGGAGCTGCCCAGCAACGAATTGTTCAGATTGAAGATATTGTGATGGCCTTCAGGGCCGCCCCAGGCGAACATCAATTGCACCATGGGAAATGCGCCGGCGCGGAGGGTCAGCCCTGCGGCGAAGCTATGCCGCAGGTGAGAGAAGCCAAGGTCGCCGCGGGTGAGCGCGACGCGTCCTTCATCGGCCATGAACTTGACGCCGACCGGTCCCCAGACCGAGTGTTCGACGCTGCCTTGCAGCAGCAACAGGTTGGGTGCGCGAAAGCGATAGTCCTGATAGCTGCCGAGCGACATTGCGCTGTCGATATCGGACCCGCCAAGCGTCTGCTGAAAGTAGAAGGGAACGGCGCTGGTGGCGGAGGTCATCGATTCAGAGACATACAACCTTGCGGTAACGAAGCCGCTGAGATTGCGGGTGTGGGAAATCTGCGGGCATTTTTCGTTCACCTGCTGACACGAGTCGGGGCCGATCTGGTCGTTGGGGCCGGCGGCCGTTTTGGCGTTGCCGTAAAGATAAAAGGTGTGGTTCAGGTCGGCAGTCCAGCGCAGAAAGGAATTCTGCGAACTTGAGGGCGCGAAGAACTCCTGAAAATTCGCAGTGTAGTTCAGTTTGAAGTAATCGCCGGTGTCGGGCTTGATGCGGAATCCCTGGCCGAGCTGGACAAATGCCGGCTGGCTGCTCAGGCCGGGCGCAGTTGCGTTGGTGTAGAGGGCCTCGATCGAGGGAATGGATTGGCCGTGGTCGCCGCGGACGCTGACGAAGCGTCCATTGATCTCCCCCAGTAAAGCGAGATTCAGTTTGCGGATGGGCGCCAGTTCGTAGACCGGCTTGATCGCGTTGGCTCCCACAATCGTCTGGGTCATGCCGAACAGCGAGGCCGTGGCGAGCGTGGAATCGTTGCCTTCGCCGAAGTAGTTCAGCTTGTTCAGGGAAATCGCCTGAGCGTAAAGATTGAAGACCGTGTAGGGGTGGGTAAACGGAGCGGCGAATTCCTTTTTTTCGGTGCTGGCGGGTTGACCCGGCGTTGGAATGATCGGTTTGATTACCGGAGCAGAGGGATGGGGCGTGTGGATGAATTTCATGTACCCGCCAGCGCGCCAGGAGCCGCTGGTAGCGCCCACTGCGTCAAGATCCCAGCTCATCCGCCAGTTGGTGAGGTTCTTTGTCCACACGAATGCGCCGCCGACACCAAAGCCGTTCTGCGGGGGCAGGCTGCCCGCCGCGATGTGCAGGGGATGATCGGTGAAGAGCGTATAGCCGCACATGGGGAGCGCCTTGAAGCTGAAGGTGCAGGCTTGACCGACGCGCTCGCCTTCGCGGCGCAATTGGGCGTGCAAAGCGCTCTCCTGGGGGTCTCCGGTGGGAGACTCCTGGGCGAAGGCCGCTACCGAGACCAGGGCAAGCACGACGACACACCAGCGCATGGACTTCCTCCTGCGAGCTAGGACTTGGGTTTGCCCCTTGTGGTCTTTTTCTTTTTCGCGGGTTGCTTCCCTGTGCTTTTTTTCGGGCCGGGCTTCTTTCTGAACCGGTTTTCGGCGGCTTGGTCTGCGACGGCGGCGATTTCGATGACTCTTCTACGCCTGGGTGCTCTTCTGACTCGAGCGGCAGCGGCGTCGTCGTGGGCGGCGTGAATGTTTTCTGTGACGGCGCGAATGTAATGGGCGGCTTCGCCTTCGGTCTGGATGGCGTGGCTGAAGATTCCGCTTTGATAACGGGGCGGCAGGCCCTTCTCGGCTTCGGCGAGATGCTGGACCTGCGCCAGCAGCAGGGATCCGGCGGGCCGGTTAGGATCTCGCACACCTTTGGGTTTAGGAAAGGTAACAATCATGTCGCATCAGCCTCTCTGGTTTACTCCGTCATCTGGAAGTCGGGACAATCGTTGCGCATGACATCGAGGGAGAGCAGATTGTTCGCCATGTTGCCGCTGCCGTTGTTGGGCTCGATGAAGACGGCGGCATTCTGCTCGCGCTGCGAAACATTGGGATAGCTGCCGAGGAAAAATTTAGTGATCGTCGCCGGGATGGAGGCGTGATCGAAGACGCGGTCACTGACCACCGTTCCGGCTTTGACCCAGGGAGAAACCAGAATCGCCGGTACGCGGACTCCGAGGCGGTCGAACTGAAACGGCTGGTTGGTGCCGGGATCGATCTGCGAAGACTGGAAGCTATCTTTTGGGCAGGACGGCGGAACGACATGGTCGAATATTCCTCCGTGCTCGTCGTAAACGATCAGCAGCGCGGTGTTCGGCCAGAGCGGTGAGTGCTTGAGGTGAGTGTAGACTTCGGCAATGAGGGCTTCTCCCGCTTGCACGTCGTGATCGGGATGCTGGTCGTTGGCGACTTCTTCGCCGTCGTCGCTGTCGTGATCGCTGAAGTTGGGCTCGACGAAAGAATATTGCGGCAGCAATCCCTTGTCGCAGTCGCTGAGAAACTGCGGATAGGTTCCAAACTGCTCGGTCTGGTTCTGGAGGAGGTTGGCGACCTCCATGCTGGAACTGGACGTGTCGTAGTAGTAGACCTTCGCCGACCGCGCGGGACTCGCATTGATCAGGCGGGTGTAGATGCTCTTAATGGGCGCGATGATGTCGAAGGGATTCATGTCGACCCGGCCAAAAGAAGTGCCGTAGTGCGCGAAGGCCCGGTTGCAGATGGTGGGGCCGGGGATGGAGGCGAACCAGCGGTTAAAGACGGCAAACTGCAATGCCAGGGTGGTCAGTACCGGGAGATCGCTTTGCCTGAAGTAATAGAGGATCTTCTGCGAATGGTTGACGTCTTCTCGCTGATGGAAGTAGCTGGAGACAAATCCCTGCATGTTGGCGACCCGGCCGGCGCCAGTGGCGCCGCCGAAGATCTGGATATCGACAGCAGGGAAGTGATGGTCGGGATCGGGGTCGAGCTGTCCCTGGAATTCCGCCAATGCCTGCGGCTTCACCGCATTGCCGTTATTGTCCGGGTTGGTAAACGGGTCGGAGGCAAGGTAGCCGTCAATCGCCGGATTGACGGCTTTCAGCGATCCGAGCATGTGATCGAAGGAACGGTTCTCCATCATCAGAACGACGATGTGTTGCAACTGGTCGAGTCCAGGCGGCATGTGGGACTTCCCCCAAATCTAGGCGATTGTCGGTGATGCGTGGCCCAAGCCAGAAGTGTCTTCGCGAATCCGGGAACGTGGTGAGGAACGATACCGCAAAAGGCCTGTGGAATTGTCACAACAATCGCCGATCGTTACGAAATCGGAACAAGGGAAATTGTGATTGCAGCATCGTTTGGCGACTGCAAGCGACCCGGTTCGCTGGGAGTGGCTCCGTCTGAATTTCAGAGGAGTCCTTGCTCATCCTCGAAGGATCTCCCGCTACTACGCTGTGTGCCACGGGAGATCCCTCGGCCCGCTGGTAAGAACGCGGGCACTTCGGGATGACCCTGTAGGATTCAGAAATTCAAACTGAGCCACTACCGGCTCGCTAGGAGCGGGACTGCTCTGCTTCTTCCTCCAGGGCCAACGGCCGGAATTGATCGATGGCGATTGCCGATAGCAGGATGGCGCAGGGCAGAAATAGCGCTCTCGCACCCCAATGAAGGCCGAGCCAGGTGCCGAGGATGGCTCCCGCCAGGTAGCACAGCCAAATACCAAAAATGAAGAATGCCTCGCGCGCGATGGTGGAGCGTTCCTTGCGGGGGCGCAGGATGCGGGCTGAGCCGCGGTCGATGTCGTAGCTCAAGAAAAGCCAACTGGAAATCAATTCGGCCAGCTTGTTGATCATTCCAGTCACAAACGTGGTATGGATCGTGAGAGGTCCGACGTGGGTCAGGGTCGCCGTCTGGAGGCCCATGGCAAGCGCAAGCATCGACAACAGGGCGCAGGTGATGGCCAGTCCAGTATGCACAGTTTCAGCTTCCACCGCGTGATATCCCCAGCATGCGACGCAGAGAAGCAGCGCGGTTTCCAGCGCGAGGGTGAGCGAGGCGATGCGGCGAATGGCGGCCCGGGATCCAACCTCAATCAGAACTCGTCCTGCAATCGAGCCGGCAATGAAACCGGCAACCACGAGCGCGGCAACGGCGGCGGCGCTCCAATTGCCACGCACCAACTGTTCTCCAATCCGGACCGTGGTGCCGGTCATGTGGGCAGTAAAGATTTTGTAAACGGCGAGCAGGCCGACGACGTCCACGAAGCCGGCGGCGAAGGTCAGCAGCAGAGCGATCACCGCTTTGGTCCTGATATGCCGTTGCTGGATCCTGGATTTCAACCGGGCGAACAGTCTGGAGCGGATAGTTAAGCGGAATTGAGATGCCCTTTCAGTCCCATCTGGCTGAACTAATCTCCCCGGTGATTTCGCCTTAGTAAATAGCAGAAATCTTTCAGGCTTCGATGCGATGCCTGGATAGGCAGGGAGCGATGGGGACCCAAATGGAATATTGCCTTCAGCCACAGGCTACCAGCGCCCTGGCGCAGCGCCGGCGGTCGCTTGGCTGGACTGCGGTTGTGCTCATGGCGGCATCGATGCCGGGAGTCGCGCAGCGGTGCGGGCCGGAAACAGGGCAGAAAACACCGGAGAACGTGGTTTGCCCGCTATCGGACTCGCAGACGCAAAAATCGATTGAAGCCTTTGCCAAGATCGCTGCGGCGATAGGCGGAGAGCCACGCTGCCTGGGATGCCACGGCCGGGTAAATCCCTACATTGATGGAACCGGGTCCGATCCTGCAAACCCCGGCGCTCCTCCTTCAGAATTCGAGCATGGACCTGGAAAAGTGGACCATGGTGCCGATTGCAACGAATGCCACAGCAATATGGCCAAGAAAACCTGCGACGGGAAGCCTTCCAATTGGATGACCGCCCCTGATTTTCTTGCGTTCGTGGGCAGGGACGCACCCACCATTTGCAAACAGATTCGGGACATCCTGCACACCGGGAAAGACTTTCTGGGACATCTCAAAGACGACAATGGGGCCAACAATTTCGCCGGGACCGCCTTCAATGGCGACCGGGGGCTGGACCGAAAGATGTTCCCGGAGAAAGAAGTGCCCACCGAAAAGCCGCATATCTCGAAGGCCGCGTTCATGAAACGGGCGCAGGACTGGATTGATGCGATGGGCGGCGAGTTCAAGGGAGACAAGGCGTGCGGCTGTGAGCCGGAGCACTTTGCCATCCAGTTTTCCTCCACGACGAGTATCGATATCCAGTCGCTTCACCACGAGAGCGTAATGGGGCCGGTGAAAATCCCCATCGACTTCAAAGATGACGGCAGTTTCGATGGCTCCGCAACTTCCGTGTTTAACGCTGGCGGGACGGTAGCGGATTGCGGAGAACAGTCCAAGCTTAGCGTCCCTTTCAAGGTTTCGGGGAACGCAAAGGAGACCACAAAGGAGCAGTCCATGCACATCGACATGGAGTATCCCTTCAGCATGGCGATGAGCATTTCCACCGAGTGCCCCGATGGCGGTAGCAGCAATCTCCAGACGGGCCTGCAAGCCCCGAACATCACCCTTCCGATCGAGACCACTGGAAAAGTCGGGGAACAACTGGCGGGAGCGGTTCAGACGGGCCCCGGGATGGTGACGAGCACGGATTTGCAGATCGTGCGGACGGATGAGGCGGGGCCGTAGCGGCTGGTTTTTCTTAGCTACCGAGCCTAACGCAGGGTCTCTCCACTCCGCATTGCTGGCCGCTGCGCGGACGCAATGCTCCGGTCGAGATGACAGTGCTTGAAAGACGTCCTAAAAACCACAAAGCCGGGCTGGTTGGCCCGGCTGTCTATTGTGGAACTGGTTCGTAGGTCTTGAGTTCAGATCGGCGAATCAGAATGTCAAAAAATCTTTACGCGCTTCGCTTGTTTTCAGCTGCACGCCTGCGTTCCGGAGAACGGCTCCGGGTTACATCACCATGGCAAGGTTCTCCAGTTCGTGCTGAAGGACGGGCAGAGCGCAACCGGCCATTTCGACGCGGCCGGCAGCATCGAGCGCGGCCTTTGGCGAAACTCCGTATCCTCGCCCCATCAGGAATACCTGGAGAAGTTCGGCGGCCTCGTAGGAGTCAATCATGCCGCCTTGCAGCAGATCGTTCCGCAGAGCCGCGAGTTCAGTTCGGGTGAACCTGTCTTTGTCGAGCATCTTGTCGTTCGTTGCTTTCTCGAACATTCCGTTCTCGAACATTCCTTTTTCAAACATGGCCGTCATCACCTCCGACTCCGACCTTCACTTCACTTACTGCATTAGACTCATCGGCAGTTGTTGAAGTTGCATGCAATTGAGCTGCCGTAATTCCCCTAGTTCTCCCCTAGGGTTGGCACGCCCCATATGAAGCTGGTAACCCTCGTGAATATCGAAAGTTGCGGGGAACCCTGTAGGTCCGGGAGGGGCCGGGAGGTGCCCTTGGTACTGCGAAGTAATCCTCAAACTGACACAATGTGTCGTTTCCGAACGGATTGATCCCAAAGCGCGGCGTCGGAGATAGGCCGCGCATGGCACGAATGGGTAGGTCGGTCTTCGGAGCGAGAGGAGGACTATCAAAAATCCCCACTTCTCGCAAAGAACGCGAGAAATGGGGCACCCGCTTTAAGTCGAACTGGAGACTAGGTCCGAACCTGCTCGGCGGCAGCCTGCGTGTCGTAGAACTGGAAAAACTGCTCGACGCGGGTGACCTGGAGGGCATCGCGGACGCGTTTGGTGACGCCGACCAGCGCCAGGCTGCGGCCGTCTTTCTGATGATTGACGTAGGCTCCGACGAGAGCCCCGATTCCGGCCGAATCGATGTAGGGGACCTGGCTTAGGTCGAGGATGAGGCGGCTGGAGGTGTCGGAGCGCACGGTGGATTGGAACTCGAAAAAGTTGAAGATGGTGACCGGCCCGGAAAGGCGGATCACTCGTTCGCCGTCCGCGGCGCCGTTGAGGTCTTCGATGCGCAGAGGCTCCTGTGGCATCCGCACATCGTATTACGGGAGTGTGAATATTGTGTTAAAAGCACGGAACGGGTTTCAAAGTGGCAAGTTCAAGGTTTCAAAGTTGTGAGTCACAGGGATTGTCGGTGTCTCGGTCGAAACCTTGAAAGCTCTTTCACTCTTCATTCTTACGGTTCGATCGTCGCCTCATCCACCAGCATGATGGGAATGTCGTCTTTGACCGCGTAGACCCGGTGGCATTGGGTACATTTCAGGCTCTCGGGATTCTGGCGGTATTCGAGCGGCTGCTTGTCGGCGGGGCATACGAGAATTTCAAGAAGATCTTTGGAAAGCATGATGGAAATTGTACGGAAAGCGGTGACCAGTTGCCAGCAGCGTAGCGCTGCCCCACTCAAGCCAAAAGAAGGCTTGAATGGGCCACCGGTTCCAACCTTCTTGTCACGGACCAGTGCTGCTAAGATTTCAAGACAATGTCTGCTCTCATTTTGGATGGAACGAGGATCGCGCAGGAGATTCGGGCCGAGGTCGCTGCGGAGGTGAAGGCTATGGCGGCGGCTGGAGTTCGGCCTGGGCTGGCCGTGGTGCTGGTGGGGCACCATCCCGCGTCGGAAATTTATGTCCGCGGCAAGGTGAAGGCGTGTGAGGAAGTCGGGATTCACAGCGAAAAGCTCGCGCCTCCAGAGACCGCGACCACCGAGGAGTTGTTGGCGGTGGTGGAAGACTTGAACCGCCGTAACGACATAGATGGGATTCTGGTGCAGTTACCGCTGCCTTCGCAGGTGGACGCGAAGAAGGTCTTGCTGGCGGTCGATCCGGCGAAGGACGTGGACGGGTTCCATCCCATGAATGTCGGATTCCTTTCGACGCAGCGGCCCGGGTTGGTGCCGTGCACGCCTGCCGGGGTGATCGAAATCCTGAAGCGCAGCAACATTCCCGTTACGGGACGCGAGGCCGTCGTGGTCGGACGCAGCGACATTGTGGGCAAGCCCGCAGCCATGCTGCTGCTGAACGCTAACGCGACGGTGACGGTGTGCCATTCGAAGACGCATGATTTACCGGGAGTTTGCCGGCGGGCGGACATTCTTGTCGCCGCCATCGGTCGCGCTGGGATGATCACGCGAGATTTCGTGAAACCAGGCGCAACCGTGATTGACGTCGGAATGAATACGGTTACCGATGCGGCGGAATTCCAGCGCTTCTTTGCCGGAAATGCAAAAAGGGAAGAGGCTTTCCGCAGGAAGGGCTCGACGCTGATCGGGGATGTGCATCCGGAAGTGGCGGAAGTGGCGGGGGCAATCACGCCGGTGCCGGGCGGGGTTGGCCCGCTGACGATCGCAATGCTGATGTTCAATACCGTCAAGGCGGCGAAGATGCGGCGGGAAAGCCGAATTCCGGAATTATCGCGGGCCTAAGAGATTTCACCGCCGAGAGCGCAGAGAACGCGGAGAAAACCAGGTTGTATTGATCTTGTTTCCCCGGCGATCTCGGCGTACTCGGCGGTCAATTTTTGTGGAGAGTAAATGGTGAAAGTCGGCCTGACGGGGGGCATTGCCTCGGGCAAATCAGTTGTCGGTGAGATGTTCGTTGCGCTGGGCGCGCACCTTGTCCAGGCGGACCGCATTGCTCACTCCCTGATGCACCCGGGTGAAGCTGTCTACAACGAAGTCGTGCGGCACTTCGGGCGCGAGATTCTCAACCCGGATGGGAGTGTGGACCGTGCGAAACTGGCCGAGGCGGCCTTCGGATCCGACCAGGATGGAGGCAAGCGCGAGTCGCGCATCCAGGAACTGAATCGCATTGTCCATCCAGCGGTGATTCGTAGCCAGGACGAATGGATGGAGGGGATCGGGCGCAAAGATCCCCATGCGGTTGCAATGGTCGAAGCGGCATTGATTCTGGAGGCGGGCGCCGGCGATCGCTTCGACCGGTTGATTGTGGTGACCTGCGGAGCCGAGCAGCGGGTGGCAAGATTCGCTGCCAGGCAGAGGCTGGATCTGCAAGCGGCGCGGAAAGAAGTCGAGCGTCGCATGGCGGCCCAGTTGCCGGATGAGGAAAAAATCAAAGCCGCAAACTTCGTCATTGACAATTCCGGGTTGCTGGAAAAAACGCAGGCACAAGTGCATCAGGTGTGGAAGAAGCTGCAAGTGGAATGAGCCTTGCAGGCAGAGAAGAAGTATTCTCTTTTTTTCATGGCACCGGGGCCTTGGATTGGGGTGAACTGCACCGGGTTGCGCCAACCTTCCAGAACGGCATCCTTTCCGGGCCGATGTACCTCCTAATTGTTTAGAATCAAGCCGAGACCTTTTCGATTTCGGGCAATCTATATCGAGACCCCATAGGACGACAGAAAGCAGAGTTTGACATGAAACTGATCCGGCCGTTGATCTTCGCGCTGGCGATTGCGGGAGGATTTTTCTATTTCACGACCTGGCGTTCGAACTCCCATGGCGAAGCCCATTTTGGCGGCATTTCGAGCCGGCCGGACCAGGTGCAGATTACCGAGGCCGCGCCCGGTGAGGGGCTGGATGGGGAAGAGCAGAACAATATCTCTGTTTATAAGAAAAATATTCCCTCTGTAGTCAACATCACGTCGCGTGCGATGACGTTTGATTTCTTTTACGGGCTGGTCCCACAGGAAGGTCAGGGATCGGGCTTCATCATCGATAAAGACGGCCACATTCTGACGAATTACCACGTAATCGCCGACGCAAGGCAGGTGGAAGTTACCTTGCACAATCGCAAGAAGTTCAAGGCGACGGTGGTGGGGACCGATCCCCCGCACGATCTTGCGGTGATTCAGATCAAAGCGTCGGACTTGATACCGTCGGTCATCGGCGATTCGAAGAACCTGCAGGTCGGGCAGAAAGTGTACGCGATTGGCAACCCCTTCGGGCTCGCGGGCACGATGACTCGCGGAATTGTGAGTTCGATTCGTCCGGTGCGCGAGCCGAATGGAGCGATGATCGACGAGGCGATCCAGACCGATGCGGCGATCAATCCGGGGAATTCCGGCGGGCCGCTGATGAACTGGCACGGCGAGGTGATCGGTATCAACACCATGATTCTGTCGAATGTGGGGCAGAATGCAGGCATTGGGTTCGCGATCCCGATTAACACTGCCAAAGCGGTGCTCAACGATCTGATGACGCTGGGGCGGGTGCGCCGTCCGGCGCTGGGCGTGCGGACGATTCCGATTAGCCCTGAACTGGCCGATGAAATGGGGCTGGCCGTCGATTACGGATTGCTGATTGTGCAGGTAATTCCGGGTGGCTCCGCGGACCAGGCAGGGCTGAAAGCCGGCACCGAGAGGGCGTATTTGGGAAATATTCCAATCATGATCGGCGGAGACTTGATCATCGCTATCGATGGCCAGAAGGTGGAAGACGAGCAGGACTTGAGCCAGGTGATGAACAATCACCGCGCGGGAGACACGGTGAAGATCACGATTTATCGCGGGAAGCGGAAGCTGGATGTGAATGTGGCGTTGGGAGAGAACCGGCAGCAGGTCTGAGGAAGGCAGCTGTCAGCCGTCAGCTCTCATCTATCAGCCGTTAGTTTCGCTCCGCACTGTCATTCTGAGCGCGGCCACGAGCGACAGCGACTGCAAGTCGAAGAATCCCTGCTTTACCGAGAAGGCTGTGAGGGCGTCGCTCATTCTTGCGCAATGACCGATCAATCCTGTAGCTTAACTTTCTGCCTATGACTGCCGTTCTTTAATTCGTCCCCCGTATTCCTTAGCGATCCTTGCGCACGGTTGTGCGCGGACGCTTCTATTCTCACGAGCACACATTCGAGAAAGGATTCTCCCATGCAATTTGTGGACAAGGCACTGGCTCGCCGGTTGGAGTCTTGCGAGGAGATGCCGCAGGTGATGTATGCGCGCGTGTTCCAGAAGACGCGGCCTGAAATCGGAGCGGCGGAAGAAGAAATTTGCGGCGGTCACATGATCTTTGCCGGGCTCGGTTCGCCAATTGGGCGTGCGACTGGTATCGGACTCGATCAGGCAATTAGCGCGGAAGACGTGAATCGGATTGAGGCCTTCTATCGCGAACGCAAGACGCCGTCGCAGGTGGATCTGACTCCGCTGCACGGGCCGGAAGTGTTCGAAATGTTTAAGGAGCGCGGATATTCCATCGCAGAGTTGAATAACGTGCTGTTTCGAAAGCTGGAGCGCGGGGAAAAGTTCCCTGATCCACCTGGGAATTGCGCGATCCGGCGCGGTTTCCCGGCGGAGGCGGAAGCGACCGGGGCGATTGTCGAGAGCGCATTCTTTCCCGACGGTGCTCCGGAGCAATATCGCGGGTTGATCACGCCGCTCTATCAGATGGAGAACGCGCTGGCGTTCGTGGCGACGGTGGACGGCAAACCCGTGGCGTGCGGGACGGGACTGGTGATTCCGGAACACAACATCTTCGCGCTGGCCGGAGCTGGGACCCTGGCTGAGTTTCGCGGGCGCGGCCTGCAAACCGCCTTGCTACGGGCACGCATGGCGGCTGCGATCGAAGCGGGATGCGAGTATGCAGCGGTGGTTACTCAGGGAGGGACGATCTCGCAGCGGAACGTGGAACGGCTAGGCTTCCGCGTGGCTTACAGCAAAGTGACGGTGATCAAACGGACGGAGGAATGAAATCCCCCCTTCGAGAAGCGCGAAGCGTTGGTTAGCATCAAAACGCGTGATCCCAACTAAAATCCCCACTTCTCGCGCAGAAAGCGCGCGAGAAATGGGCACCCGGCATTGCGTTTCATGAGCCGGTGACTGCATAGTGAATCGATCGACATGGAAAGCTTCACTTTACACGGCAAGATTGTTCGGCTGGAACCGCTTGATCATCGGCACATCGAAGAATTAGCTGCCGCGTCCGTTGGCGACGCGGAGCTTTATCGCTGGAGTCCGGTACCGCAGGGCATTGCGGCGGC
>DASXDY010000071.1:0-4857 GCA_036490405.1 Candidatus Sulfotelmatobacter sp.
CCGCTCGTGCTGCCGCAGCTCATGCACCTGTAGCAGCTTCCGTTGCGCGTCATGATGCTGCCGCAGAAGCTGCAGGATGGGGCGTCTCCGAGGTCGACGATGCTGGAGAGCGCGTCGGCTGCGTGGATGCTGCCCGCTCCCGGTTCGCGGGTTCCGGTTTCTGGACGGCGCGGTGCGGACGCTTCATGCAGGTCGCCGACTTCAGCGATCTGAGAGCCAGCGACGAGCGACTTCGGACGCAGGTTCTCGAACAGCATCTGCTGCTGGCCGGTGAGGAAGCGCATCTGGAGCCAGCGGAAGATGTAGTCCATGATCGACTTGGCGTAGCCGATTTCCGCGTTGCCGCTCCAGCCGCTGGGCTCGAAGCGCGTGTGGGCGAACTTCTCGCAGAACGTCTTCAGCGGAACGCCATATTGCAGCGCCAGCGAGACGGCCAGCGCGAAGCTGTCCATCAGGCCGGAGACGGTTGAACCTTCCTTCGCCATCTTGACGAAGAGTTCGCCGGGATCGCCGTTGGGATAGAGACCGACGGTGATGTAGCCTTCGTGATCTCCGACTTTGAACTTGTGGGTGATCGACGCGCGCTCTTCCTGCAACTTGTGCCGGACGGAACGCGGCGGCGCATTCAGATTTTCTTCTTCGACCACGACCGCAGCGGCGTTCGATTTCTCTGACGACGCGGTCTTCGTGCCTGCGGCGCTCAATGGTTGCGACTGCTTGCATCCATCACGGTAGATGGCAACCGCCTTGATGCCCAGCTTCCAGGCCTGGATATAAGTCTCCATGATGTCTTCAATATCGGCATTGTTCGGGAGATTGACCGTCTTTGAAATCGCGCCGGAGATGAAGGGCTGCGCCGCCGCCATCATGCGGAGATGACCCATATAAGCGATCGAGCGAGTGCCCTTCGCCGGCTTGAACGAGCAATCGAACACAGCGAGATCCGCGTCTTCGACATGCGGCGCGCCTTCGATCGTGCCCGTCGCGTCGATGTAGCTGACGATGGCGTCGGTCTGCTCATGCGTATAACCAAGCTTGAACAAAGCCGTAGGCACGGTGTTGTTCACAATCTTGATCATGCCGCCGCCAACGAGCTTCTTGTATTTCACCAGCGCCAAATCCGGTTCGATGCCCGTAGTGTCGCAGTCCATCATGAAGCCGATTGTGCCCGTGGGGGCCAGGACTGTTACCTGGGAGTTTCTGTAGCCGTGCTTTTCGCCGTGTTGCAGAGCTTCGTCCCAGCATTGTTTGCTGGCTTCGTAGATCGCGGTAGGAACGTTTGCCTTGTTGATACCGTTCACCGATGCTCGGTGCATGCGGATCACGTCGAGGAACGGTTCGCGGTTGATGTACCAGCCGGGGCAAGCTCCGCCGGGCATTGCGTTAGCGCCCAGATTCGTTTCCGACAGATTCTTCTTTGTCGCTTCGGTTGCCGGGGCTAGCGGCTCGCAGAGTTCAGCGATGCGGCTGCTTTGCAAGTAGGCTTCGCCGCACATGATGGCAGTTACGCAGGCGGCATAGTCGCGGCCACCGTCGGAATCGTAGGGAAGTCCCGCGGCCATGAGCAGTGCGCCGAGGTTGGCGTAGCCGAGTCCCAGCGGGCGGTAATCATGCGAGTTGCTCATGATCATCTGCGTGGGGTACCCGGCGTTGTCGACGAGGATCTCCTGCGCGGTAATGAGAACATCGACGGCGTGACGATAGGCCTCGACGTCGAACGTGCCGTTGGGCGCGAACTTCAGCAGGTTCAGGCTGGCCAGGTTGCAGGCCGAATCGTCGAGGAACATGTATTCGCTGCACGGATTGCTGGCATTGATGCGCGCCGTGTTCTTCGAGGTATGCCAGCGGTTGACCGTGGTGTCGTACTGCATGCCGGGATCGCCGCAATGCCAGGTCGCTTCCGAAATTTTGTGCAGAAGTTCTTTGGCTTTGAACGTCTTTACGACGGAATGCTCCTGCACCGTGCGGGTTGAGAAATCGGTGTCTCGAACGACGGCATACATGAAGTCGTCGGTCACGCGGACGGAGTTGTTTGCGTTCTGGAAGAAGATGGAAGAATAAGCGTCTGAGTCGGGATGCGAGCCGTCGTATCCCATGCTCACGAGCGCGTGAGCTTTGGCTTCCTCTTTCTGCTTGCATTCGATGAAGTCGATGATGTCGGGATGGTCGACATTCAGAATGACCATCTTGGCGGCGCGGCGGGTCTTGCCGCCGGACTTGATGACGCCGGCGAAAGCGTCGAATCCCTTCATGAAACTGAGCGGGCCGCTGGCGGTGCCGCCGCCGGAGAGAGTTTCGCTCGATCCGCGCAGAGTCGACAGATTTGTGCCCGTGCCTGATCCCCACTTGAACAACATGCCTTCGGTTTTCGCGAGCGTGAGGATGGAGTCGAGCGAATCCTTTACCGAGTTGATGAAGCAGGCGGAACACTGCGGCTTGGTGTAGCCGACAACGCCGAATTCGACCGACTGGGTCTTTGGATTCCAGTGCCAGTTCTGACCGTCGGAGTTGGGCTCGATGCGGTCGCAGCCCACGTTGAACCAGACGGGCGAATTAAAGGCGGCATACTGGCGCACAAGAATATGGACGAGTTCGTCATGAAAGGTCGCGCCGTCGTCGGCGGTCTTGAAGTAGCCCTGGGACAATCCCCAATCGCGGATGGTTTCGGCGACGCGGCCGACGAGCTGGCGGACTCCTTTTTCGCGCTCGGGCGTGCCGATCTTGCCGTGCAGATATTTCGAGGCGACGATGTTGGTCGCAGTCATAGACCAATCTTTGGGGACTTCGACCTCTTTCTGCTCGAAGATAATGTTGCCCTGGGCGTCGGTAATGGCGGCGGTGCGGATTTCCCACTCGACTTCGTCGTAGGGCGAGACGCCCGGCTTGGTGAAGAGGCGGCGGAAGGACAGGCCGGGGGCCGTCTTTTTCTGAAACTCGGAAGCATGAAGCTCGGAAGCATGAAGCTCGGAAGCGGACGACTTCGACGGAGCGGCGGCGGGGGATTCGGTAACGGTTTTCAACTCTGCCATGGGGTCTCCTTATTAGATTCTACGGGTGTTGCCGCCGATTCGGCGTCTGGCCAGCGGACGGGGAAGCGGCGTGATGCGGTGATAGCGGATATGGTTGAAAAAGAACGTTCAATTTGATTGGGCCCGCAGCGGCTAAAGCCGCTCTCTGATACGAATCGCTGACGCGGCCCTAAAAGGGCCGCTCTTCCACATTTCTATGGCCGCTTCGCGGTCTACAGATTGTTCCGTCAAAAGCCTGACGGGAATGGCGGCGGGCCGCTCGCTTCGCTTTGCGGGACAGCCGAGGCGGCTGTCGCCACATGGGCGTTGCCCACTCCGGTGGCAAACAGCGTTCCCTGCGCGTCGTTCGCTTGTGGCACATATTCGGTTGCCGGCGTCAGCTCCAGGGAACTGGCGAAGTGAGAGCCGATGTCCGTCACTTTTTCGGAGGTCGAGAGCATCCATTGATTGAGGGCGCTGGCGACGCTGCGGCGCTGGGCCTCGTCTTCGATAGTGACGAAGCGAACGAAATAGCGGCCGGTTTCGAAGTTGGCGCGCATGGGATTCGGGCGCGAGAGAATGCGATCAAGAACGAAAGCCATATCGTCGGCTTCCAGAAATTGGGTGACCCCGAGCATGCGGCGGGTCGTTTCGGCAGGAGTGATCTCCTCGGCGATGGCGAACACGCCCGGCTTGCTGGGGACACATAGCAGGCTATGCGGCGAATCGCAGCGGAACCAGCGCGACCATTGCAGGCGGCGATAGTCGAGCGGACGATCGAAACCATGGCGCGCCAGCGATTCAGTTACCAGACGGGTCAAACCTTCCATTGCGGGGCTCCTGCTTTTGCAAATATCAGCTATGGATCAAGGCCACTTCAGCGGCTAACTCAGTTCTGATTGTGCCTGCTCCAATCGCAACGATTAAGCGTTGCGCCACCCAAAAGCTTCTACGAAAAGCTTTTTGTCGGCATAGCTAAGGCCGTGCCGTGATACGAACCGCTGCTTGCTTGTCGCGCCCCGGGGGAGGATCGGGGAACGGCCACCGCACTTTTCTTCTCGGTTCGGGCTTCCGGCGGTCGGTTCCGATCGCTGAAGGCGGCTTCGGTGAGGTTTGGGGCGCCGGGCTTATGGATCAGGAGCCGGGCGCCTTTGGCCTTTCTTTCCTGCAAGTTGCCGAGTCACCTCTGGCTGGGCTTCCGGCAGGATTTGGGTTTCACTCTCGCGAATTCCGGCCCGTTCCCGCGGGACGAAATTCAGTGCTTGGGATTGCAAAGTTACTCCCGCAGGTTGTGCATGTCAAGGGAGAAACACAATAGGTTGTATCCCCAGCAATGACGGGCTTGGTGCCGGGTTTGGGGTCTTTTTTCCACATGAACCGCCCGCTTTCGAAGGGGCAAGGCGGCAATATCGCAATGTGACAGAGTGGCAAGGCTTAAGGTTTCAAGATTGCTGAGGTTTGCGGCACGCTAAAGTCGTGCCGCGATACAAATCGTGAACGCCGGAGTTCGGCGTCACATGAAATTCATGCGCGACGACGATGGACGAACAGGTTGCGGGGACTTGCGGCGGGCGCGAGAGATTCCGGTGGAATCAACCTGGCGATCGCCGTTGATGGGCGCGTGAACTTTTTGGGCTGGAATCTTTGTGAGCATTGCCGCGATCGCAAGATCGAGTGGAAGCATCGGTTGCCCGCCGGCGAATTTACGCGTTGAAGATCGGCGAGTCGCCATCTCGTCGGACATGGCGACGTAAACGTCCTCGAATATTTTTTTCGGCGCGATGCTGAGCACGCCCTCGAAAGATTCGACGAGATAATCGCCTTTGCGCCCGGAGTGCTGGCGTCCGAG
>DASXDY010000100.1:0-32465 GCA_036490405.1 Candidatus Sulfotelmatobacter sp.
GGCGGAGAGTGGCGGGCTCCTGACGAGGGCGGGTATTTCGACACGATTGATCCGTCGACCGGGGAAAAGCTGGCGAGCGTCGCACAGGGTAGCGCCGTTGACGTTGACACTGCGGTGCAGGCTGCGCGGAAAGCGTCTGAGAAATGGCTGGCACTGAGCGGACATCAACGGGCCCGCTATTTGTACGCGCTGGCGCGACTGGTGCAGAAGCATTCGCGGCTGCTGGCCGTGCTCGAAACGATGGACAACGGCAAGCCGATCCGCGAGAGCCGCGATATCGATATTCCCCTGGTGGCGCGGCATTTTTATTATCACGCCGGATGGGCGCAGTTGCTCAAGCAGGAATTTCCCGAGCATGAAGCTTGCGGCGTGGTCGGGCAGATTATCCCGTGGAATTTTCCGTTGTTGATGCTGGCGTGGAAGATTGCGCCTGCGCTGGCGACGGGCAATACCGTTGTGCTCAAGCCCGCCGAGTTCACTCCGCTCACCGCTTTGGCGTTTGCCGAGTTGTGCCGTGAGGCCGAGTTACCTGCTGGCGTTGTAAATATCGTTACGGGAGATGGAGCGACCGGCGAGGCATTGGTCAAGCATCCGGGCGTCGACAAGATCGCGTTCACTGGTTCGACGGAAGTGGGGCGCGCGATCCGGGGCGCGACTGCGGCCAGTCACAAGAAACTGTCGCTCGAGCTGGGCGGCAAGTCTCCGTTCATCATTTTTGAGGACGCCGATCTCGACAGCGCAGTCGAGGGACTCGTCGACGGAATCTGGTTCAACCAGGGGCAGGTGTGCTGCGCCGGGTCGCGGCTGCTGATGCAGGAGAGCATCGCCGAGCCGCTGCTGGCGAAGATTCGCGATCGCATGAGCACGCTGCGGATCGGGCCGCCGCTCGACAAGGCCATCGACATTGGCGCGATTGTTGCCCGGGTGCAACTGGACCGGATCACGCGCATGGTCGAGCAGGGCGTTTCCGAGGGCGCGACGTGCTGGCAGCCGCAGATGGCGCTGCCGTCGCGGGGATTTTTTTATCCGCCGACGCTTTTGAGCAATGTGCATCCGACTTCGATTGTGGCGCAGCAGGAAATTTTCGGGCCGGTGCTGGCGGCGATGACCTTCCGTACGCCTCGCGAGGCCGTCGAACTGGCGAACAATACTGTGTACGGGCTGGCTTCATGCGTGTGGAGCGAGAACATCAATGTCGCGTTGCACGTTGCGGCGCAGATCAAAGCTGGCGTGGTGTGGGTGAACTGCACGAACTTATTCGATGCGGCCTGCGGCTTCGGCGGATATCGCGAGAGCGGATATGGGCGCGAGGGTGGGCGCGAAGGGCTGCTGGAGTACATGGAGCCGAAGTGGTTTAAGCGGGCGCCTTCTGTCTCGACTGAAAAATCCCCACTTCTCGCCGCACAAAACGCGGCGAGAAATGGGGCACCCGGGCCTGCGATTGATCGGACGGTGAAGCTCTATGTCGGGGGGAAGCAGGCGCGGCCGGATTCCGGGTACAGCTTTGAGGTTCGCGCTTCCGACGGGCGACTGCTTGGCGAGGCTCCGCTGGGGAATCGCAAAGATATTCGCAACGCGGTGGAGGCAGCGCGCAAGGCTGAGGGATGGGCCAAGGCGACGGCGCACAATCGGGCGCAGGTGCTGTACTACTGCGCGGAGAATTTATCGCAGCGGCGCGAGGAGATCATCCGACATCTCTCAGGTGTCGTGGACGAGAAGCAAGCGGCTGCGGAGGTCGAGGTCAGCATACAAAGAATTTTTTCTTATGCCGCGTGGGCCGACAAGTTTGATGGCGCGGTACACAATCCGCCGTTCCGCAATATTTCTATTGCGATGAACGAACCGATCGGAACCGTGGGCGTGATCTGCCCCGCCGACACACCTCTGCTGGGCTTTGTTTCGCTCGCCATGCCGCTGATTGCCATGGGCAACACGATCATTGCGGTTCCGTCGGAGAAATATCCGCTGATCGCCGGCGATCTTTACCAGCTCTTCGATACCAGCGATCTTCCCGGCGGAGTGGTGAACCTTGTTACAGGCTACGTTACGCAGTTGCTGAAACCGCTGGCCGAACACGACGACGTGGACGCGATCTGGTGCTATGGGGATGAGACGACCGTGGCGTCGGCGAAGGCAATGTCCACCGGAAACCTGAAACAGGTTTGGACCAACGAAGGCCGGGTGATTGATTGGTTTGACGCGAAAACCGGCGAGGGCCGCTGGTTCCTGGAACACGCGACTCAAGTGAAAAACATTTGGGTTCCTTACGGCGAGTAACGGGGGCTAAAGCCCGAGAGTGTTCCGGCGTTTTCGCGGCCCTGAAGGGCCGCTCTTCCACATTAAATTCAACTGATCTCGTTGCATTTGCCGGCGCGCGGAGCTAGCATGAAGCCGTCGTCATTTCGCCCCGGCATCAAATTTTTCCTGACAGTCCCCGTTGACCTGAGGAGGAACCATGGGCATTGCACTTTCCCCGCACATCCATCCGAGTGTTGCAGAGTTCATCGATAAACCACGCAAGATGTTGATCAATGGCAAGTGGGTGAACGCCGCGTCGGGCAAGACTTTCCCCACTTACAATCCCGCGACCGGAGAAATTCTGGCGCAAGTTGCCGAAGGCGATCGTGAAGACATCGAACAGGCAGTGCGAGCCGCGCGCAAGGCGTTCGATAACGGGCCGTGGCGCAAGATCACCGCCGCCGAACGATCGCGCCTGATGTGGAAACTTTCTGACCTGCTCGAACAGCACACTGAAGAAATGGCTTATCTGGAAAGCCTCGACAACGGCAAACCGCTTGGCGTGGCGAAGGCCGCCGATGTTCCGCTGGCGGTGGACCTGTTCCGCTACATGGCGGGATGGTGCACCAAGCTCGAAGGCAACACGATTCCGCTGTCGGTTCCGTATACCCCGGGCGCGAAATATCTCGCCTACACGTTGCGCGAACCGGTTGGCGTGGTCGGACAGGTCATTCCGTGGAATTTCCCGCTGCTGATGGCCGCGTGGAAACTGGGGCCGGCGCTGGCCACAGGCTGCACCGTTGTGTTGAAGCCGGCCGAGCAAACACCGCTCTCCGCGCTGCGTTTGGGCGAATTGATTCAGGAGGCCGGATTCCCCGACGGGGTCGTGAATGTCGTTCCCGGGTACGGCGAGACGGCTGGAGCCGCACTGGCGGCGCATCCCGACGTCGACAAAATTGCCTTCACCGGATCGACAGAAGTCGGCAAGCTGATCGTTCATGCCGCGGCGGGCAATCTGAAGAAAGTTTCGCTGGAGCTGGGCGGGAAATCTCCGAACATCGTCCTCAAAGATGCCGATCTGGAGACGGCGATTCCCGGCGCGGCCAGCGCGATCTTCTTCAATCACGGGCAGTGCTGCTGCGCGGGGTCGAGGTTGTACGTGGAGAAATCCGTATACGACCAGGTGGTCGAAGGCGTGGCGGCGCACGCGAAGAAAATCAAAGTCGGACCAGGGCTCGATCCTGACACCCAGATGGGGCCGCTGGTTTCCAAGGAGCAATTGGATCGCGTTTGCGGATATCTCGAAGCGGGATTCTCCGAGGGCGCAAAGGCTGCGGCCGGCGGACATAAGGCTGGCGACCGCGGGTATTTCGTCGAACCGACTGTGCTGGTCAATACCAGCGAAAACATGAAGGTCGTGCAGGAAGAAATCTTCGGACCGGTGGTGACGGCGATGCCGTTCACCGATCCCGAGGAAATTATTCCCCGCGCCAACAACAGCGAATACGGCCTTGCCGCCGCCGTGTGGACGCGCGACATCAGCAAAGCGCACCGCATCGCCGACCAGCTTCGCGCCGGAACGGTGTGGATCAACTGCTACAACATCTTCGACGCGGCGCTGCCGTTCGGAGGCTACAAGCAGTCCGGCTGGGGACGCGAGATGGGGCACGACGTGCTCAATCTCTACACCCAGACGAAGGCGGTTTGCACGCGGCTGTAGAAAAGTTTCAGGGTTTCAAAGTGGCAAGGTTTCAAGGTTAGAAAAGTTCAAGCTGGGCGACGGTGAACTCCGTCGCCCATTTTTCTCGGAGAGCGTTATTGGATCGTGTTGTCATCCTGAGCTCTGGCGAAGCCAGTCCGAGGGACCTTACGTCAGCTGCCGACTACGATGTCGTAGACGAGAACACGGCGCTGCACGCCGCAGAGTGGGTCATATCCGCTGAATCGTGGCTGCTGCCGTCGTAGGGTCGCTCGGCGCGCTATCGCGCTCCTCACGATGACATTCCTTCCAAGCGACGGCATCGTTCCCAGCAATGTGCAGAAGTGAGGCGTTAACGCTCCATCAGCAAAACTTTTTCCGCTTCGTCGATTTCCTGGAGCTTCACTTCGATCACTTCGTTCATCGTGGTTTGTACGTGGCGCCCGACGAAGCTGGCTTCGACGGGAATCTCGCGATGGCCGCGGTCGATGAGGACGAGAAGCTGCACGCGCCGCGGGCGCCCGTGTTCGAACAGAGCGTCAAGCGCCGCTCGGGTGGTGCGCCCGGTGAAGAGGACGTCGTCGACGAGCACGATATTTTTGTCTTCGATGTCGAATCCAATTTCTTTTTCCTGCACCACCGGCTTGGGGCCCACGGTGGAAAGGTCGTCGCGGTAGAACGTGATGTCGAGTGAGCCCACGGCCACTTTTGCTTCTTCGATCCGGGCGATGATTTTTCCCAGGCGCTCGGCGATGGGCACGCCGCGGCGCTTGATGCCGACCAGTCCCAGGCCTTCGACCCCGCCGTTTTTCTCTACGATCTCGTAGGCCAGGCGCACCATGGTGCGCTCGATCTCCGATGCCGACATCAGTTGCGATTTCTGGCGAAGGCCGGTTTTCTTGGCTGGATTCTTGGCATTCATTCTCTGTGATAACCTCTGCGGCCCGTTGGCCGGCTACTCAATGTAGACAACGGATCTGGAGCAGGTCAAGCCGGACGGCGGGTGGCTTTTGTCTTGCGCGCTGAGGACATCGAAAGGTGGAGCTTCGCTCGACGGACAGCCGAGGGCGGCTGTCCCTACATGCCTTTGTCGGCCGGTTCTGGCGAGTTAGCCGGCAATTCGGAAATTGCTCCCAACTCGGGGCAGAGAGTTCGAATCGTTCTCGATATTGGCGGCTTCCCTTCGCGCACAGATTCAAGGTTGATGGCTTGCGGGTCTTGCCTGGCGCCATCGCCCGGCACAATGCCGATTCCCTGGTTTCTGCCAAGGGCCTTTGCCTTGTACAGAGCGGCGTCTGCGAGCACGATGGATTCTTCGGCGCACAACGCTTCATAGGATCCACGACACCAGGGATAGGAGGCCCATCCGATCGAACAGGTTTTGTTCACGGCGACGCCGTGACCGAGATCGAAGGGCTCGGACGACATGACGTCGAGCACGCGGCTGCAAAATGCAGGAGTGCCCGCAGGATCGGCCGAGCGGTTCATGATGAGGAACTCTTCCCCGCCCCAGCGCACCAGGACGTCGGATTTTCGCACAACCGTCGAGAGACGCTGCGCGACGAGCTGCAACAGACGATCGCCCGCGGGATGGCCGTGCTGGTCGTTCACTTCTTTGAAGAAGTCCATATCGACCATGATGAAGACGAGGTCGCGATGGTCCATCTTGCGGATGTCGCCGCCGCGGGCGCGCTGGTAGTTGCGCAGCACCTGTCCGGCTTCGGCGGTGATGATCTCTTCCAGGTAGCGGCGGTTCCAGACTCCCGTCAGCACGTCGGTGAAAGATATTTCCTGAAGCTCCATGTTCTTGCGCTGGAGTTCGAGACTGTGCCAGCGCAGGGAGTGTTCTTTGCTCTCCAGTTCATCTTTCATGCGAGACATCTCGTCGAGATTATGGTGCGAGAGTTGCAGCAGGCTGAGCAAGTCTTTGTCGAGAAGGTGCTGTTTGAGAAATACAAGCGCCCCCATGACGAGCATGACGGCAATCGTCAGGAACAAGCGGTAGGTACGCACCGGTTTTGGGGCATCGCTGAAATGCGCCCAGGCAATCATCAGCGGGGTAACGAAGACGACCACCATGGCGAGACGGGCCTTCCAGATGCCGAACCCGCGCGCGGGGACTTCTTCGACCGGGCGTTCGTGCGCCTCGCGGGCAAGAAATCCGATGCGCGCGAACCACGCCATGGCGGCGACCAGTGGAACGTCGAACAGGCTGCCGGTGTAATAAAGATGCAGATCGATAGCTTCGCTGGCCGCCAGCGAGGCGACACAGTAAAGAAGCGACGCTCCGAAGAGGTGGAAATAAACGCTTCGCCAGGTGCCGCGGCTGCGGCGCCATACCAGAAACAATCCGGCGACGAGCACAAGTTCTTCGCTTACGTAGAGAAGATCGAAGCTGCGGCCATAGACCGATTCCGAGGGATGCACATACTGCCACGGAATGACGACGAACAGATAAAGAAACAGCCACCAGGTAAGCAGCAGGGCGAAATCCAGCATTCCGGCGCGGATGGCGCGATTTTCCTGTTGCAAGTGCGGCAGGATCGCGACGGCCGCCATCATGGGAACAATATGTAGAAAAAGAATGACGTCGCCGACGAACGGATTTGGCGCTTCCTGCCGAAGAACGACCTCAAAGCAGGTCCACAAGACCTGGGACACCAGCCACATGGCGAGGCCGAGACCCATGAGCGACCAGAAGACACGCCACTTCGGGCAGGCGGTGCGCAGGTTGGCGAAGAAACCGACGGCCGCGACGAGCAGGACCAGGTTCTGAAGAATGTCTCCGAACGCGGTGAGCGCGAAGCCGCGTGGCGCAAAAATCGAGATCGCGGCATGCACACAGACGAGTGCGCCGATCCCGAGCGCCCAGATACGGCCGCCTTGGAGCGTGGTCCTCCCCACGCTCAAAATTGTATGTTCGAGTGCGGGACGAAGCGTATTACGGAGGTAATCGGCCCGAAAGCCGCGTCATTGCTGAAGAGCGGGGTTGAAGCGCTGCACGAACCGGTAAACATCGAGATAGCGGTTGTAGAGAGGGATGGGCGCCACGCGATAAGTATCGGGCTCGCGCCAGTCGCCGATCACGCCGTCGGCGATCAGGCGATCGCAAACGCTTCGTCCGCGGCCGTGAAGGCGGAGGGAAATTTGCGCTCCTTTTCTGGGCTGCTCACGCGGAGTGATGATGGAAAACTTCGGCGATTCCAGTTGGCGGAGAAGAAAGTCAAGATAGCCCGTGAGAGAAACGCTCTTAGCGCGAAGCCGTTCGATTCCTGCCTCGGCAAAAATTTCCATCGAAGCGCGCAGCGGGGCCAGAGCGAAGATTGGAGGATTGCTCAACTGCCAGCCTTCGGCTCCGGCCATTGCCTGGAATTGTGGGCCCATCTGGAAACGGATTTTTTCTTCATGGCCCCACCAGCCGGCGAAGCGGGGCAAGTCCGGCGAGCGCGCATGGCGCTCGTGAACGAAGCATCCGCCGACGCAGCCCGGGCCTCCATTCAGATATTTGTAACTGCACCAGACGGCGAAATCCGCATCCCAGTCGTGCAGATGCAGGGGAATATTTCCGGCCGCGTGGGCGAGATCGAAGCCGACGATGCAGCCCTTGTGATGCCCGATCCGCGTGATCGACGGCATGTCGTAGACCTGCCCCGTCGCATAGTTGACGCCACCGAGCATGATGAGTGCGATCGATTCGCCTTCGCGCTCGATGAGCGACTCAATATCTTCATCGCGCAGACAAGATTCGCCCTCGCGCGGCGTGAGTTCGATCAGAGAGATTGCGGGATCAAATCCGTGGAAAGCAATCTGCGACTTCACCGCGTATTGGTCGGAAGGAAAGGCTCCGCGCTCGATGACTATTTTGTGCCGCTGCTTCGCCGGCCGGTAGAACGACACCATCATCAGGTGCAGATTCACGGTGAGCGAATTCATGACGACGACTTCCTGCCGGTTTGCGCCCACCAGCGTAGCGGTTTGCTCAGTCAGCAAACGGTGATAGGGCATCCACGGATTTCTGCCGTGAAAGTGGCCTTCGACACCAAGGTCGGCCCAATCGCGCAGCTCCTGCTCGATATATGCGCGCGCAGACTTCGGCTGTAACCCAAGAGAGTGGCCGCAAAGGTAGAGGCATTCTTCGCCGCTCTTCATCCTGGGCATGCAGAAGCGGTCGCGGAAATGGGCGAGCGGATCGCACGCGTCCATCTCGGCGGCGAAACTTTCTCCGCGTTGGAAGGCGGGCATGGTCACAAGAACTCCAGGGGAGTGAGCTGCTGCTGAATCAGACGGTCCGCTTTACTCCAGTCCAGATCTTCCACTCGATCGATCCCATCGCACAACTCGGACAGCATGGCGTCTTGCACTTGCCCCCGCCGCAGAGCGGTGGAGTAAGGGATGCGATGAAACGTCACCATCGCGTATTTCGGCACGAAGAGCCGGGGATACTTCCCTTCCAGCGCCAGCTCCACCTTCTTGCGAAAAAGAAACCGCGGATCGGCAACACGGTCCCGCATTTCGACAAAGTTCTCGACCGCGAGGTCGGCAATGGCGTCGGTGTTTTGCTTGCGGGCGGCTTCAAATTCAGAAAATACTTTTTCCCAGTCTGCGCCGTGCCGGTCGAGCAGTTCGAGGAAGATGGTGCAGTCTTCGAAGCCGCAATTGATTCCCTGCCCGAAAAACGGAACGATCGCGTGGGCGGCGTCGCCGAGCAGCAAAGCGCGGCCTTGGACATGCCAGGGCGAGCACTTGACGGTGACCATGGCGCCAGTCGGGTTTGAGAAGAAATTGGCGGTGAGGTCCGGCATCAGGGGAAGCGCATCGGGAAACGTCCTCTGGAAAAATCCAGTCACCGCGGCGGGCGTGGTCAGATCTTCGAAGCTGTCAGGGCCTTCGAACGGAAGAAACAGGATGCAGGCGAAAGTTCCGTCCACGTTGGGAAGCGCGATCAGCATATAGTTTCCGCGGGGCCAAATGTGCAGCGCATTGGTCTCAAGGGCGTGCATCTCTCCGGGCAGCGCGGGAATCGTAAGTTCTTTGTACCCATAGTCGAGATACTGCTGGGAAAAACTGAAGCGGTTTCGCTTCAGCATCGCGCTGCGAATCGCGGAAGCCGAACCGTCGCAACCGATCGTGACGGGCGATTGGAGAGTAGTATCGCTTCCTGCCTGCTCGTCGCGCACGCGCAGCGCACCGGTATTGAGATCGATGCCGGTGCAGCGCTGCTGGAAGCGAACCTTCACTCCACCAGCCTCGGCGGCATTCATCAGCGCGATGTTCAACTCCGCGCGCGAGATCGAATTGATGACTTCGGCGTCATCTTTGCCATAGGGCTGAAAGGTGAGTTCGGATTGGACCGAATGCATCAATCTTCCCTTCATGGGGATGACGATCTTTTGCATTTCATTCCATAGTCCGGCTTGCTTGAGCGCATGAATGCCGCGGGTCGAAAGCGCCAGGTTGATTGAGCGCCCGGCACTGATGGGGACGCGGCGCATGTCGGGGCGGCGCTCGTAGATTTCCACGTTAAAGCCGCGCTTGGCCAATCCGAGCGCGAGCAGCGGACCGTTGAGGCCTGCGCCGATCAGCGTGATGGTTTCGGACTGGCGGATCATTGAAGGAGTCGAGAGTTATTCCGTCAGCAGCGTGCGTGCTTCCCATAGTTCAGGGAAGAATTTCTTGTCGAGCGTGAGCTTGAGGTACGACGATCCCGCGCTGCCGCCCGTTCCCATGCGCACGCCGATGACGCGCTCGACCAGCTGAATGTGGCGCAGCCGCCAGCTTACGACCAGCTCGTCGAATTCGGTGAGACGCTCACAGACATCGATCCAGTCGCGGTTCCTGCGCTCGTCGCGATAGAGCGAGAGCACGGCGCGGGCGCGGGCGGAGAACTTCTCCTGCTCGGTCGCGTCCGGTTTGATTTCCAGCTTGCCGCTCGCGCGCAATGCCCCGAAGAACACATCATGCAATGACGGCTCGCGCAGACGACGATCGAGCTGCGCGTAAGCTTCGGGAGTGGGCCGGTGGTAGCGCAGCATTTTCTCGTCTTTCAGACCGCACAAAAACTCCAGTTCGCGGAATTGCTCCGACTGGAATCCGCTGGCCGGCTCGAGCTTTCCGCGAAATGCCAGGAAGTGGGTCGGCAACATGGTTTCGAGGATGGTGAACTGCTCCACCAGCACACGGGTGATCTCGGTGCAGCGGCGCAGCAACCGCGCGGCTTCATAGACTTCGTCGTGCGCCTGCGGATTTTTTGCCGCGGCGTGCAGATTGGCCACGACTGCATCCAGATCATGCAGCAGCTCTTTGAACCATAATTCATAAGTCTGATGAACGATGATGAAGAGCAGTTCGTCGTGATGCTCGGGCTTAGATTGCGGTTGCTGAAGTTCAAGCAGCTCTGGAACTTTGAGATAGGAACTGTAGGTGAGTTGGCCGGCGGACGGAGGAGTTGGGGATTTCGCCGGCGGCGTTACGGACTCGGCAGCCGGCTTTGAGAGACCCAGAAATTCCAGGGCATTGCCGCCCAGCATTTGGTTTTTCGTTTGTTCCGGAAAGCGGCTTGCGCGA
Source organism: Candidatus Sulfotelmatobacter sp. (assembly GCA_036490405.1). Lineage (GTDB taxonomy): Bacteria > Acidobacteriota > Terriglobia > Terriglobales > Acidobacteriaceae > Sulfotelmatobacter. The sequence continues at coordinate 10,502 of DASXDY010000100.1, forward strand.
ATCGTTCCGCCGATGGGATGCTCGCCGAGCGGGAAGGGATAATCCGATCCCAGCATCACGCGCTCTGCGCCCATGGTGTCGACGAGGAACTGCAAGGCGCGCAGATCGAAGACTGCGGAATCCACGGAGAAGCGATTCAAGTACTGGCGCGGCGCCAGTTCGCACACGCCGTGGGCCACGGGATGATGTTTCCAGGCATTTTCGAGGCGGCCGAGCAGGAATGCGAAACTCCCACCGCCATGCGCGAAGCAGATGCGCAACCGCGGCGGCAGCTTGTCGAACGCGCCGCCGAGAATCATGGCGACGATTCCGAGTTGCGTTTCAGCGGGCATGCCGACGGTCCACGGCATCATGTATTTGGGCATCCGCGGCTGGCCGAGCATGTCCCAGGGGTGCACGAGGACCGCTGCGCCTTCGTCGGAGCAATGATGGAGAAACGTCACGATGCCGGCATCGTCGAGATTTTTGTCGCCGACGTGATTGCCAATCTGCACGCCCAGATGCCCGGCGCGGAGGCAGCGGCTTAGTTCTTTGCAGGATGCGTCAATATCCTGAAGGGGAACCTGGCACAATGCCTTCAGCCTGCCCTTTCCTTGCGCGCACAATTCCAGCGCGGCGTCGTTGAATAATTGCGCGCAGTCGAGCGCATGCTCAAGCGGCCGATCATATGCGAACAACACGGGCGTCGCAGAAATGATCTGCATGTCGACGGCGTCGCGATCCATCTCCTGGAGACGGACCTCAGGGTCCCAGCACGCCGAGTAGATGTGACGGAAAAAACGGTCGCCGAGCATGATGTCGGCGTTGCCCGGTTCGGTGTGCCTGATCCACGGCCAATCGGGCGTGCCGTAGCGCTTGGCGAGATCGGGCCACGCGCGCGGGAAAAAGTGATTATGAATGTCGATGACAGGCATTACGATTTGCCGGGATGGACTGTGCCGCAATGCTTGCATTTGCGCAGATTTTCGTCGCCGTAAAACTTTTCAAACAATGGCGGCAGGTCTTGCACAATGCTCTTCAGCTTCACCTCGGCGCGATACACAAGCTGGTGGCAGTTCAGGCAATACCACTCGAAGGCGTCTACAGCGCCTTCCGGGCGCGGCACTTCAACGACCAGGCCGATGCTTCCCGCCGGCCTCTGCGGCGAATGGCGCATGTGCGTGGGAAGGAGAAAAATCTCGCCCTCCTTGATCGGCACTTCCAGCGGCGGCTTGCCCGGCGTTTCCATGAGCCGAAGAAAAATATCTCCCTTCAACTGATAGAAAAATTCTTCGGTCGGATCATCGTGGTAATCGCGGCGCTGGTTGGGCCCGCCCACGACGGTGACCATCATTCCGCCGTCTTCCCAGACTTGTGCGTTGCCGACGGGCGGCTTGAATTTTTCTTTGTTATCGTCGATCCACTTCTGGAAATTGAACGCTTTCAATTGCTTGATGGACGGCATAAGTACTCCTAAGACTGCGGCTTGTACGCCAAGGCGCGAATTTCGATCAACAGATGCGGATGCGGCAACTGGTGCACGGCGACCGTGGTACGGGCGGGGCCGTCGTGATCGAAATACGTTCCATAAACTTCGTTATACCCGGCGAAATCGTTCATGTTGACTAGGTACGATGTGATCTCTACCAGGTCCTTCAAATCTGCGCCGGCGCTTCGCAGGATTTGGCCGATGTTCTCGATGACCGCTTTGGTTTGCTCGCGAATGTCGAGCCGGGTGGCGCCAAACTCATCCGCGGCGGCGCCCGCAACCGTATTGTCGGCGCGGCGGGAACTGGTTCCCGATACGATGAGAAAATCTCCGGCGCGCTTCACGTGCGGATACTTTCCGCGCGGCGAGGCGCTTCCTTTTACGACCTTGCTCTCGACCTTGGCCATGGTTGCGAACGGAGAAATCTAGAGGCGGATACAGATATTGTTCAACTCCGAATAAAAATTCAGCGAATGCACGCCGCCTTCGCGGCCGATGCCGGACAATCCCACCCCGCCGAAGGGCGTGCGCAGATCGCGCAGGAACCAGCAATTCACCCACGTAATGCCGACGTTCATCTGCTGGGCCACGCGGTGGCCGCGTTTCAGGTCGCTGGTCCAGATCGAAGCGGCCAGGCCATATTTCGTATCGTTGGCCATGTTCACGGCTTCTTCTTCGCTGTCGAACGGAGTCAAGTGGCAGATGGGCCCGAAGATTTCTTCGCGCATGCAGCGTGCCGACTCCGACAGTCCAGTATAGATCGTGGGTTGCACGTAGAAACCCCGGTCGCGCGGGTCCCCGAAACTTGGGATGCGCCCGCCGGCAACGAGCGTCGCGCCTTCTTCTTTCGCGAGCTTGTAATATGAAAGAACTTTTTCGCGGTGCTGCGCGGAAATCAGCGGGCCGAGTTGCGTCGTGTTTTCCAGGGGCGATCCGATTCGCAGGCTTTCCGCTTTCGTTTTTAACGCGGACACAAAGCGGTCGAAGATGGGGCGCTGGACATAGACACGCTCGGTGCAGAGGCAGACCTGACCGGTGTTGAGAAATGCGGCGTCCGAGATTCCGCTGACCGCTTCATCGAATTCGCAATCGGCAAAGATGATGGCCGCGTTCTTGCCGCCGAGTTCGAACGATACGGGCTTAATCGTGGCCGCGGCTGTCTTCATGATCGCGGCGCCGGTCTGTGATTCGCCGGTGAAGGTTACGGCATTCACATCGGGATGCCGCGTTAGAAATTCTCCGGCGGAATCGGGGCCAAACCCGTGTACGACGTTATAAACGCCGTCGGGAATGCCGGCCTGCTGCATCGCTTCGGCGAGCAGGGTCGCAGTGGCAGGAGTTTCTTCGGATGGCTTCACGACGACCGTATTGCCACAAGCCAGCGCAGGCGCGACCTTCCAGGTCAGCAAGAGAAGTGGAAGGTTCCAGGGCGTGATGATTCCCACCACCCCGAGCGGCTTGCGGATGGCGTAGTTGAGCGCGCTCCTGCCATCGGGAGTTTCGGTCTGGAAAGCTTCGAGCCCTGCACCCTTGATCAGATCGGCGAAGGTGCGGAAATTGGCGGCGGCGCGGGGAATGTCCACTCGCGATGCCAGCGTAATGGGCTTGCCTGTATCGGCGACTTCGGCGGCGACCAGACTGTCGAAGCGCGATTCGATCGCGTCGGCGACCTTGTGCAGCCTTGCCGCGCGTTCGCGAATACTGAGCTTGCCCCACTCTCCGCGCATAGCCTGGCGGGCAGCTTGCACTGCGGCATCGACTTCTTCCTGGCCGGCTTCGGCGACCTGGGCGACGACCGTGCCGTCGGCGGGATTCACATCGGCGAATTCGCGTCGGCCGGGCACGAATTTTCCATTAATGAAGTTGTGGATGGATTTCATTCCGCGGGACCCTGCGCATCGTAACAGCCTTGCGCGATGAGAGGCAATGTTCTGCACGGGGACAAAGAGCTTTCGCCACCGCAGGCACAAATGCTGTCGAGCAAAGCTCCTCCGTTTTATCTTCCTCGGGCGCGCCTCAGCTTTCGCGCTCTTTTAGGTAACGGCGTAATGCATCTCTCCACTCTGGCATTCCGATGCGGTAGCGCTCCAGGCTTCCCGGCGAGAGCACGGAGTGGGCCGGACGCGGCGCCGGACGGGCCATTTGCGTGCTGCTGACCGGTCTGACTTCGGTTGACAGGCCGGCTGCCGCCATAATCTCCCGCGCGAATTCAAACCAGGAGCAATCGCCCGAGTTGGTCACGTGGACAATTCCACTTGCATTTGCGCGACAGAGGCTCATGATCGCTCTCGCCAGATCCACGGAATAAGTCGGGCATCCGCGCTGATCGTCGACCACATCAAGGGCGGGCCGGGCGGCCGCAAGCTTCAGGACAGTGTCGGGGAAACATTTGCCTCCGGGACCGAAGAGCCAGGACGTGCGCGCGATGCAGGACCCCGGCAAAATTTCCAGCAACCGCACTTCGGCTTCGGCCTTGGTGCGGCCGTAGACGCTCTGCGGATTTCGCGAATCGCCGGCCTCGTACGGAGATGTTTTCTTGCCGTCAAACACATAATCGGAGCTGAGGAACAGCAGGTTCGCGCCGGATTGTTTTGCAGCCTCCGCCACGTTTACTGCGCCATCGCGATTCACCGCGAATGCCACGTCTGATCGGCTTTCGCAGCCGTCGACGTCGGCGAATGCCGCGGCGAGCACAATCCACTCCGGACGCGCGCTTCCCACTGCTCGCTGGACTTGGGATGCATCGCGAATGTCGGCGTCGGAGGAGCCCAGGCCGATCACTTCATCGCCTTTCCACTCTCGCATGAGCGACTTGCCAAGCAGGCCGGTGGCGCCGAAGATCAACACTTTCATGCGGGAGGACACCTGTGCCTATTCAAAGGTCTCGGCATTACGGACGGACGCTCCGCGCTGGTCTTTTGCGGAAACGGTGGGCGCGCCCTCGAGTTCCCAATCGATTTTAAGATCGGGATCGTTCCAGGCGACCGTGCGCTCGTATTCCGGCGCGTAGTAGTCAGTGGCCTTGTAGAGCACGTGCGCGGATTCTGAAATCACCCGGAAGCCATGCGCGAAACCCGCTGGAATCCACATCATCTTCTTGTTGCTGCCAGAGAGCCGCACCGCTTCCCACTTGCCGAAGGTCGGCGCGCTGCGGCGAAGGTCAACAGCGACATCGAGAATTTCCCCTTCCGCCACCCGCACCAGTTTCCCCTGGGCGTGCTGGATCTGGTAGTGAAGGCCGCGTAGAACGTTGCGCATGGAATAGGAATGATTGTCCTGCACGAAGCGGTCTTTGATGCCGAGTTCGATGAAGACCTTCTCGCTGTAGCTTTCCAGAAAAAATCCGCGCTCGTCGCCGAAGACCCTCGGCTCGAGCACGAAAACACCGGGCAGGATCGTCGCAATTTTGCGGACCGGTTCCATGGCGAACTTTGTGACTGCCAGCGCGTTCATCAGAATACCCTCTCTCGCAGTAATTGGAGCAAATAGGCGCCGTAACTGCTGTTTTTCATGGCACTGCCGATTTGCTCAACCTGCCCGGCGGTGATATAGCCGGAGCGATAAGCGATCTCCTCGGGACAAGCGACCATCAATCCCTGGCGCTTCTCGATCGCCTGGATATAGAGCGCGGCGTCCATCAGCGACTCATGCGTGCCGGTATCGAGCCAGGCCATGCCACGTCCCATGACGACAACCTCGAGTTGCCCTTGCTTCAGGTAGGCCTGGTTCACGTCGGTGATCTCCAGTTCTCCGCGCGCGCTGGGCTTGAGCGACTTCGCAATCCCGATCACCTGGTTGTCGTAAAAATACAGGCCGGTGACGGCATAGCGCGATTTCGGCTGCTTTGGCTTTTCTTCGATGCTGAGTGCGCGTCCGTTGTTGTCGAATTCCACCACCCCGTAGCGCTCCGGGTCGAAGACCGGATAGGCGAATACCCTTGCGCCCTGCGTTTTTTCGGATGAATCGCGCAGATCCTTGGCGAGATCGTGGCCATAAAAGATGTTGTCGCCCAGCACCAGCGCGCACGGGCTTTCGCCGATAAACTTCTCGGCGAGAACGAATGCCTGAGCAATCCCCTCCGGCCGCGGCTGCGCCTGGTATTGAAGTCGAATGCCGAACTGGCTGCCATCGCGCAGCAGGCCTTCAAACTTCGGAAGATCATCGGGGGTCGAGATGACCAGGATTTCGCGGATACCCGCCAGCATCAGCGTACAGAGCGGGTAGTAAATCATCGGCTTGTTGTAGACGGGCAACAGGCTCTTGCCCATGGCCTGAGTCACGGGATACAGGCGAGTGCCCGATCCACCAGCGAGGATGATGCCCTTGTAGCGCGTGCTTGCTTTCATCGTTCCAACTCTTGCTGCATCGGGGTGTGTTCACTTAAGCCGAATAGTGAGACGCGATCCATTCGCGATAACTGCCGCTGGTCACGTTTCGAACCCACGCATCATTATCGAGATACCAGCGTACCGTCTTGCGCAGCCCGCTTTCGAACGTTTCTTTTGCTTTCCATCCCAGCTCCCGCTCAATCTTGCCGGCGTCGATCGCATAGCGGCGATCGTGGCCGGGGCGGTCTTTCACGAAGGTAATCAAATCGCGGCGCGGCGGCCCGGTGCAGGGAGACATCTCGTCCACCAGATCGCAGACCTTGTGCACGATCTCGAGGTTTGGCATCTCGTTACCGCCGCCGATGTTGTAGGTTTCCCCCGGCCGCCCCTGGCGCAGAACGATACGGATCGCGTCGCAATGGTCCTCGACGTAAAGCCAGTCGCGGATATTTTTTCCATCGCCATAGACGGGCAGCGGCTTGCCATCGCGCGCGTTTAGGATCATCAGCGGAATCAGCTTCTCGGGAAACTGAAAGCGGCCGTAGTTATTCGAGCAATTCGTGGTCAACGCGGGCAAGCCGTAGGTGTGGTGATAGGCGCGCACCAGATGATCGGAGGCGGCTTTCGATGCGGCGTACGGACTGTTGGGCGCGTAGGGCGTCGATTCAGAAAACCGTGGATCGCGCGGCCCCAGTGAACCATAAACTTCGTCAGTGGAAACATGCAGGAAGCGAAAATGCCTTGCCTGAGCATCGGGCAGCGCTTCCCACCAGGCGCGGACCTCTTCCAGCAGGGCGAAGGTTCCGTCTATGTTGGTGCGGATGAAATCGTCGGGGCCGCGGATGGAACGGTCGACGTGACTCTCGGCGGCGAAGTGAACGATGGCGTCCGGCTGATACTTCTTCAGCAAGGCGGCGACGCCAGGGCGATCTCCGATATCGCCGTGCACGAATTCGTAGCGGCGGTTGCCGGCGATTTCGGCGAGATTGTGCAGATTGCCCGCATAAGTCAGCTTGTCGAGATTGAGAATGACGGCAGCGCCGTCGCGCATTTCGCGCAGCACGAAGTTGGAGCCGATAAAGCCTGCGCCGCCGGTGACGAGAATACGATCTTGCATGTACGAGCTTGCCACTGCGCCTAAACACCGGCAGCGGCCATTTTTCTCGATTGTAATCAAAAATAAGAAAGGACGGGCTTGGCCCGTCCTTCACCAGCGTTCAAACGCTTAGATCTAAACCACTTTACGTTCTGTTGTGCCGCCGGGGAGGATGCTTGCCACCCGGGCGCTGGGCTTCTTTGCCGGGGCGGCTTCGGCTTGCCGATGGGCCATACTGAAATAGGCTTTCTCGATTTCTTCGGCAATTGCCTGCCACTGATATTCGGCGGCAATGCGTACTCTGGCGGTTCGGCCCGCGGCCTCCCGTGCCGCGGGATTGGCGATCAGGAAGCACAAGCGCTCGGCGAGGTCAGCCACGTCCCCTTGGCTGAAAAGGAAGCCGGCGCCTTCCACCGCTTCGCGGTTCTCCGGAATGTCGCTCGCCAGCACGCACAGGCCTGCGCCCATGGCATCGAGAAGGGCCAAAGACAGGCCCTCGAGATCGGAAGGCAGGACAAAGATCATGGCATTGGTGAGCAGTTCATCGAGGGCTTCGCCCGAGACCCAGTCAAGCATCAGAATTCGATCGCCGGCATGTTTCTTCAATTCGCGGCCGTAGGCGTCGCAATAGCTGGAAGCGCCGGCGAGCACGAGTTTTACGTCATTAGGAATGCGGCTCTGGATTTGTTCGAATGCTTCTACCAGCAGATGACAATTTTTCTCGGGCGAGAACCTTCCGAGAAACAAGATGTATCTGCCCGGTTCAAGGCCCCATTCCAGGACCTTGCGCGGAGCGCTTCGCGCGCGCAGCAATCCGCCATTGGGCACATAGGCGGCCTCGACGTGGTGCGATTCGCGGTAATGCCGTTGCAGCGTGCGCGAAACCACCATGGTTGCATTCGGAAAGCGCGCCGACGCGCGCTCTCCCATCCGCAACACTGCCGAAGCCAGCCGTCCCCACTTCTTGCGCTGCCAATCGAGTCCTTGCACTGTCACCGCACTCTTCATGCCAGCGAGGCGCGGAAGAAACGAAAACAGCGCCGGGCCGAGCGCGTGATAGTGAACGACGTCGTAGCGATGGGTGAGGACATGCGCGGTGCTGAGCAGCGTGTGAACCACCGTTTCCAGGTGCTTCGACCGGATGGTTGGCAGGCGGACAAGATGCATTCCATTATGCTCGGCCACTTCCGGGGTGAAATGGTTTCGGCAATACACGGTGACGTCGTGACCCATGGCGGCGAGGCGTTGGCCAACCTCTTCATAGTAGGTTTCAATTCCGCTGTACTTCGAAATCACGCCGCGGCCGCCGATGAAAGCGATGCTCAGCCTTCGCTTCTCGGGCGCGGCGGCAAAATCCCGATCGGCAGGCCGCGAAGCGTTTCTGCGAAATGCGCTGAGCGTGAGTTTTCTCATTGATGACTGGCTCCTGGTGGAAGTCTTGGGTTGAGTTCGCAGGTTTTCATAAAGGCGCAGCAGCTTTTCATAGTGGGTCTCGGGTGTGTAATGTGTGCGGACCAACTCGCGCCCGGCGTGGCCCATCGATTCCGCCAGGCGCACATCGGAAACGAACATGTGAATGGCCGAGACAAGTTCATTCACGTCGGCGCAGCGGTAGAGAAGACCGGTTTTCCCGTGATGCACCAGTTCACGCCGCGAGCCGGTGTCGGACGCGATGACGGCGCGCCCTTGCGCATAGGATTCGAGGATGGTTTTCCCGAAGGTTTCGTAGGCGTGCGACGGCATCAGCGTGCACAGCGATTGCCGGATCAGCGCGTCGCGCTCCGCCGTAGCCAGGTGCCCGACGAACTCAACGTTGGACAACCTCAAAGAACCGGCTAACTGCTGGAGTTCCGCGCGCTGTGGACCATCGCCGGCGATCACGAGCCGGATATGCGGAAGCGCTTTCATGGCGTGCAGCAGATCGCCAACGCCTTTTTCCGCCGAGAGTCTTCCGAAGAAGAGAAGCGGTCCATCTTTTGGCGGGGACTGCGGATTTTCTTGAGCCTGCTGGAAATGCGGGAGAACATCAAACCTGTTGCCGTCCCATCCGTGTTCGACGAACTTGCTGCGCACGAATTGGCTGGGCGCGAGAAAAAGATCGACGCATTTTTCGTAGGTCTCGAGCCAGCGGTGAAGGTAGGCTTCCGCGGCCAGCACGGCCCGCGCGGCCTTGCCCGGATAACAATCCGCCGTCAAGACATGCCAGAATGCGCCGCCTTTGCAGGCTTCGCAGGATTCACCCTGCTTGAGCAGGTTATAGCTGGGGCAGAGCAGCTTGAAATCATTGATGTGATAGAGAACCGGGATTTGCTGCACCTTCAGTTCCCACAGGATCGAGGGTGACAAGTGGTGGTAAATGTTGCGGACGTGGGCTACGTCAGGCCGGAAGCTGTGAATCATGGCGCGGATCTTGCCCCGCGCTTCCGTCGAATAGAGAGCATGGCCGACTTGTTGAGCCTGCTGCCAGGCTCCGGCGCTTCGCTTGAAGTCGATATGCGAGACGAGTTGCCGATCTGGTCCGGTTTCCGTTGGCTCGGCCGCCATGGAAAACAGTGCAACTTCGTGGCCGCGCGAGCGCAACAGGTCCATCAGTTCGAACAGATAGACTTCGGTTCCGCTGAAGGGATAGTTATATTTGTTGCAGAACAAGATTCTCATCGGCAACGCTCGCGCTTCGCGGCGCAATTCTCCTTAGAAACATCTCAGCAAATGAATCCAGATTCCTGGCGCGGTTGAAGTTGTGGCGGACCTGCGTCTGCGCACCGTGCCTGATCCAGTCGAGCACTCTGGCGGCCGACCGCGCGTAGGGGTCGAACCGGTTGAGGGCGGGACCGCGCCGGGCGCGCAGAAGCGAGTGAATAAAGAGGAGCCGGTCCACAAAATCGCTCATGGAACCGGCCTGGTAGAGAAAGCCTGTCCTTCCACGCACCACCAGTTCAGGGATTCCGGTGATTGCGGGCGCGAGAACGATGCGGCGGCGGGCCATCGCCTCCATCAGCACCAGCGGAATGCCCTCGCTGACGCTGGTGAGCGCGACAACATCGGCGCGGTCGTAAAGGGAGTCCATTTGCTCGCGTTTTACCTGGCCCAGCAGGGTAATGCGGCCCTCGAGGCCGGCGCTGCGAATCAGAGATTCCAGCCTCCCCCGCTCCGGGCCCTCGCCGGCTATGAAGCATTCGAACGCAACGTCGAGCGCGCGCAGGTGAGCGCAGGCGCGCACCAGAAAAGCGTGGTTCTTGACTGAGTGGAGACGCCCCACCGCAACCAGGGTCAAGGACGAGGAGTTCCCTTTGGCTGGTGGGGGCGCAAGCAGGTTGGGCGCGTCGACCCCCAGCCGTGCAACCAGGATCTTGGCGGAATCGATACCCGGATAGGACTCAGTGATGTAGCGGCGGTTGAATTCTGAAACCGTGAGGCAAAACGAGCAGCTCCTGAGTTTGAAGTCGAGATAGGCGCGGTGCAAGAGCAGGTCGGAGCCGTGCAGCGTCATGCTGAACTCCACGCCGAGCAGGCGCGCCGCTGTCAGGCCTATCCAGGAACCGAAATATCCGTGGTGGACGTGGATATGGTCCACGGCGAGCCGCTTGAGCTGCGCCGCATAGCAGGCGCCGAGAAAGGTATGAGCCAGAGCTTTGAGGCGCTGCCAGGGAGTCTCTTTTCCGCCAAACATGATGCGGAAAAACAACGGGGCGAGCAGAGGAAATCCCCACAGACACATCAGGCAGGCGTGCACCACGGTCAGGGCGGACGCGCCGCAGATCACGATCTCTGGCGCGTCGGCCCGCGAGAAATTTCGCGGCTTTCTTACGCTGCCGGGGATGATGCGAGCGCCGCGCCTGCGCAGCTCGGCAATCTCCTCGCCGACATAGGGTTCGACGGGGCTGGGGAATTCGTTTGCGAGATAAGCAACCGTCAGCATGGCAACGCGGCCTCCGCCCGCCTGCGCTGGGCTGCCAGCATCCCAGCCAGAGTGAACAGCATTCCGTTGACGAACTGGTAACTCATCACCACGACCGCGGCATTCAGCCAATACACGGCCAGCAGGAGCGGCCAGATGCGATGGAAGGAATATCCCAGAAATCCATCTTCTTCCCGTGGCGGCACCGGAGCGCGGCCGAGACGAAACATCTCCCACATCAGCCAGAGATAAAGAAGCAGGCCGGGCGCGCCGAGTTCCACCATCAATTCGAGATACGTGTTATGCGGATACAGAACTTTTTCGTGATAGCCGCTGACATGACGGGGCAATTCCTCGGGCATTTGATGAAAGCCCCAGCCCAGCCCGGGCCGTTCGAGAAACATCTCCCACCCTCCGGCGTAGACGGCCTGGCGATAGTCGATCGGTCCGCGTTCTTCGAAACGCTCGGTAAGCGCCGAGCCGAGGCCGGTCGTGATGAAAGCGGTTCCGAGGCCGGCAACCAGAATCGCGCCGGCCATGCATGCCTTGCAGAGACGTCTTTTTCTTGAAAGGAACGCGAGGGCGACGATGGTTCCAGCACAGGAGAGCCAGACTGCGCGGGTCATCGTGGCAAGAATTGCGATGGGAACTGAGGCCAGAAGCGCCAGCATGGCGGTTCCGCGGGCGCGGCCGCGCCTGTAGGAGTGCAGCGCGAGCAATCCGAGCAGATTGAGAGAAACGCCGTTCGCGACCGCCTGAAGGAATGGTCCGCGCGCGCGGTCGGCATGGAAACCGATGTTTCCGTCGAGGATGAAGCGGGGAAAGATCAGCGAATCCGCACCCGCCAGAAATGCGATGGAAGTGAAACTGAGATATGCGAGCACCAGAATCGCGAAGAGTTCGAAAAGGCGCAGGCTGGCTTCATTGGTGAAGAGGTGCATCGCCAGATGAAACAGCACGAATGGGACGAGGAACTTGGCCGCCAGCACGCTCCAGGCTTCCGTATCGAAGGGCTGAGGTACAAGGCTGACCAGCGCAAGCAAAGTCAATCCCAGCATCGGCCAGGTCGCGCGCTCGAATACAAAAAGACGCTGCCGGAATGCCAGCGCTCGGACGATCGCTGCCACGATGAGCAGACCAAAGGCCAGGCGGTCAATTTCGAAAAATTCGACGTCGGGCGGCCGCAGCAGCATGGTGGTCAATGCGGCGATGAACAGAAGGCTGGGTGCGGCAATCAGGAGCTGGATGGGCGCGAAAAACATTTTCGCAGCGGCAGCGGGCCGGGGCGGAGGGATGATGCGGGCCGAGGCGGCCATCACTCGCCGCTCCCGGAGGCAACTTCGAAAAAGGTGCGCAGCAGAATTCTGAAATCGAGGCCGAGGTTCCAGTCGCGGATGTAGGCGAGATCCAGTTCCAGCCCGCGGCGGAACGATGGATCACGCCGCGCCGTCACCTGCCACAATCCCGTGATGCCCGGTGTTACCGTCAGCCGCGCGCGTTGTTCGGCATCGTAACCGGCAACGTCGTCTACCGGATGCGGGCGCGGCCCGACCAGGCTCATGTCGCCTTTCAGCACGTTCCAGAGCTGTGGCAGTTCATCGAGGCTATAGCGGCGCAGATAAGTACCGAGCCGCGTGATGCGTGGATCGCAGGCGATCTTGAAAAACGGGCCGCGGCGCTCATTGCGGTGGCGCAGGTGGGCTTTCAGTTCGTCGGCGTTCCTGACCATGGTGCGGAACTTGTAACAGCGGAAAAGCCGGGCTTTGCGCCCGGCGCGATCGGCGCAGTAAAAGACGGGGCCCGGAGAATCCAGCTTGATGAGGAAGGCGATCAGAGCCAGCACCGGCGACAGGAAGATCAGCGCCCCTGCGGCTCCGGCGACATCGAGCATCCGCTTGAGCGCCAGCGCTGGATTTTCAGCGCGAATTCCCCCTACCCACGGCACGCTCTGCGCGCCCGGTTGCACCGGATTCAAAAGACTAGAAGCCATACCGCCCCCGTATCAGCCCCGAGTTGACGAACAAATCTCTCAAGCAAAACCGGTTGCTACAGCCTTCTGTAAATCGCGGCTGGAATCGGAAACTCCCGCTCGCTCAGCACCGTTCCCAGCAGCCGGGCGTGCGACTGCTCCAGCCGTTCCTTGACCTTCCGCGCCGTTGCCCGCCGCGTATTTCTGGCGGAGAGAACCAGAATGATTCCGTCCGCGAGTTGGGCCATGCCAAGCGCCTCGCCCGATTCTTCGGCGGATTGCGCAGCCACAATCGAATACTCGAACTGTTTGCGAATCTCTTCGAGATAGGAGCGTCCATTGGCGACGATCGGGGAATCAAACTGGCTTTGCCGAGCCGGCAGCAACCAGAGATTGCTGCGAAGGTGGGTCGCGCCCTGATGCAGGGACGGATTTCGGCTGTTATCCATTCGCCCGGCGGATTCCGGGTTGTGCAGATCATCCCGCACGATCTGGGCATATCCGCCGAGAACCGCAATATCGCCGAGAGTTTCAAGCGCCAGGGTTTCTGCGACTGACATGCACAAGCCGCGCACGTCGGTCGAAGCGTCCACCGCTGCGAAAATGACCTGCCGCACCGGCCGGGGCGCGTTGGGAGAGAAAACCATGCGCACCAGCCCGCGAATCTGCTCGCGGGCGAATTTTTCCGCGCTCCACGCGCCGGCGGGCCGGCAGATGGAAGCTTTGGGAAAATCTTCTTGCCATTCCGCCTCATGCGCGCCGCCGAAACCTTGATCTCCAAAACGAAGATGCCCGATGCCCAATACTCCTTCGCTCATGCCGTGAGCCTCCCTTGAACAGATTTCGGCAGCGATGCGAGAACCGGAGCGTTCAGGTAGAGCAGGACGTCATCCGGATTGCGGAATGCGGAGTTGAGATAATCCGCTGTAAATGCAGCGCCCGCACCAGCGCCTCCCGCGGCCACAAAGCCGACGGCCATCACCATCCATGCGGACCAGGCGGGCAGGGCTGGAGCAACCGGCTGTTCGGCAATCGCCACGTTGACGATCCCGCGCCGGTCGAGCGCATCCGCCATGCGGACTTCCTCCTGCTTTTTCACATAGAGCAGGTAGTTTTCCTCCGCCGCCTTCTCGTCATCGATGAGTTGCTGCTGCGTGACCGCATCATCCCCGAGACGGGCGGACATCTCGCGGTAGTCCGCCGCCTGAACCGTGGTAGCCGCTTCGCGCGCTTTGAGTCCCTTCAACTGGACCTGCGCATGCTGCAACTCGGATTTTGCCCACTCGAATTGCGGATTCTTGTCGGTCGTTTCATCGCGCACCGGCGACTGGCTTTCGCCGGCAATGGCGGACTGGGTCTGCACAATCTGCTGATCCACTTCGCGCACCAGGCGGTGCGCCGGCTCGAACTTGGTGAGCAACTGCGTGCGCTTGAGTTGCAGGTCTAGCAGGCTGGACTTGTCAGCCTTGAGCAGCTCGGGATTGTCGGCGGTGTGGACCTGAGTCGTCGTGCGCTCGGGCAAGGAAGAGAGCTGCTCCTGGAGAACGCGGATCCGCTGCTGCGTTTCCGCGAGATCGATGCTTGTCTGCCGCGCCGAGATATCGAGTTCGCTGAGTTTCCCGAGCGCAAGGTCGCGCTGCTGGGCTGCCGCAATCACTCCGTGGTCGGCCGTGAACTTGAGAAGGTGCTGCTTCGAGGTTTCCAGCCGGTTCGCCGCCTCTGTGGTCTGTTGCTCGAAAAATTCGAATTCGCCTCCCGGCCGGTGGACTACTTTATGTTTGTCCAGGTAGACCTGGGCCAGCGTCCGGAGCACTTTCGCCGCCGCCTGCGGGTCGCCCGCGGAATAGTCGATGGCAATCAGATTGGACTTTTTTACCGGCTCAACTTTGATGTTGTGAGCGAGCCGTCGCGCCGCCCGCTCGATCCGCCCGGCGTCGCCTGCTCCGGAGTGCAGGAAATTAAGCCAGTCGGGGCGGCCAATTCCGATTTCCTCCACGACCTTGCGCATGACGTCGTCGTCGCGCAACAGCTCCACTTCCGAGTTGAGGTCCTCTTCGGACGTGGCCAGGCGGGTCAGATCGAGAGGAGCATTTTCGGCAGCTCCCATGGGGGCGTCAGCGCGGCCACGCCGCACCAGTACTCTCATCGTGGCGTGATAACTCGTTCCGAACGTGGCATACAGGGCCGCCGCGGCCAGCACCCCCAGAAAGACCCCGACGAAGACCCTTCGCTGCCGGAACAACACCATTGCCAATTCACGAGCGGTTGGCGTGGTGGGCTGGATCCAGCCGCGAATTAGGTCTTCGTCTGCCATGCGAGCGAGGGACTGGTTAGAAGTTGGCGGAATTCATGTAGGCACCCAGCGAAGGCTTCCCCAGGTAGCGGGCGATCTTCGAGATTGAGTTCTGCGGCACGTAAACCATGTCGCCCGGACGCAAGTGCAGATCTTCCTTCAGGTTTTTTTCGTTCAACATTTTCTTCAGGTCGAGCAGGCGCGCTTCGAAAGTGTCCGGAGTCACACGGCGGAACAGCACGACCTGGGAGTGCTTCGATTGGGGCGTGAAACCGCCGGCGATCTGCACCGCTTCGATCACCGTTGTATCGGACCGGAGTTCGTACTTGCCGGGCCGTCCTACTTCGCCGCCCACAATGAAAGATGGACGGTCAAAATCCTTGAGGGCGACCGCGACCTGCGGATCATGCAGATATCCCTGGTACGCCTTTTGCACGGCCTGAGTGAACGCTTCGAGGTCGAGGCCCTGCACATAGACGGGGCCGGCGTCTTTCAGCATCACATAGCCGTCGGGTTGAACCGTGAGGGTCTGATTGAATTCGGGCGCGACGGTAAAGCTGATCTCGACGACATCGCTGGTACGCAGCCGGTAGAGCGGATGACGCTCCCCTCCGAGTATGGGGTTTCCCTGGCCATCCGCTCCTCCGGGTTTTGCCGCCGTGGTGTGACTTTCCGCTCCTGCTCCGGTTAAGCCGGAGTTGAAAGTCTTTACTTCTCCGCCCAGGCCTGCCCGTGCTTCCTGGGCGAACGTGGCGCAACAAAAATCGCCGAACATCAGCAGGACCGCCGCAACGGGAACGATTTTGAAAGCTCGATTCATTTGCGACGCCCTCTGACTTGCACTGGCAAGGTAAGTCGATTGCGCCGGTCCGCCAAGCCGTGGGAAGTGCTGTCCACGAAAGTAGAATGGCGTCCATAAACGGGAAAGCCGGATTTCGGCCGAATTCCGCAGATCTGCACTGACCTTGGGCATGCGACAGGTTTTGAAGCGGGCCACTTCGGCCTACCCACAAAAGTGGACTTGCATGTTTGCCGCGTCACAGGTTCGCGCGAAACGGCATCTGCTCTCTTCAACAGAAAATTCAAGATAGGCCTCGGGCATCAGGTAGCTGAAAAGCCTTGCCCGTGGCCGACTGCCGAAGAGTCATACCGGTGGCCAGCCCCCTGCGCGATTTGCTGCGCAGTTGAAAATTCACCGAAACCGTCAACCATCGCAGGCCGCCGGCGATGTTTTTCCCAGTGCCGGAATCTGCATTCCCGTTTTGAAAGAGCACCGCTGATTTTTTGCGGTCTTTCCTTGAGTAATCTCCACAGCGCTCCCTACAATCGCGGGCAATGCTTCCCTTGGCAGGGATTGGGGTGTGAAATGAGTTTGCTCGCCGCTTCGAATGTGATCGGTGTTCTGGTGGCCGACTCGAACCGAATGCAGGCACAGTTGCTGACCAACGCGCTGCGCCGCAGGCCGGAGTTTGAGGTTGGGAGTTGCCCGGTGGAAATCACCGCGATTCTGCAATCTGTCTCGACATCGCTTCCGCGCGTGGCGCTGGTCGCGCTGGGCCCGGTAGGCATGGCGGAAACGATGGCGACGCTCCGTAACTTCCACCTTGCGCATCCGGAAATCGCCAAAGTGCTGCTGGTGGATACCTGCGACCGCGAGCTTGTGGTCAATGCGTTCCGCTCGGGCACGCGCGGCATTTTTCCCATTACCGAGGCCGACCTGCGGCAGCTCTGCAAGTGCATCCTGCGAGTGGCTGCGGGCCAGATCTGGGCCGACACCGAGCAACTCAACCAACTGTTGGAAACAATTTCCGAAGTGCCTTCCATGCGCGTGCTGAATACCAAGGGCGCCACCCTGCTGACGCCCCGCGAGGAGCAGGTGGTCGCGCTCGTTGTCGAGGGCATGGGAAACCGCCTGATCGCCCGCGAACTCAGCCTCAGTGAGCACACGATCAAGAAATACATGTTTCGTATTTTCGAAAAGCTGGGGATTTCCAGCCGCGTCGAACTAGTGCTCTATGCATTGAGTAACGGGGAGGTTCGCCGCGCCGAGTGGATCGTGGCCGGAGGGCAGGTCCCTCCCGCGGCCTAGCATCCGACGATCCGGAAATACCATGCAGAAGATTCACTCCAGCAGCCGTAGGTATGCGAAGCCGCCGTTGCACTTCAACACCCGTGATACCCGCCTCATTGATGAATGGCCGGGCCGCCCGGTTTGAAAGCGCCGCGCCGTCACGGTATAACTTTGAGCGAAGCTTTCTTTACTCTCGCTTGTCCCAGGCCGCCCCCAACCCGCCGTCGCCGAAACCGCGCCGCTGGAGCATCGTCGCCGCGGGATTGCTTCTGCTGGCGCTCGCACTGGTGGTCATGTACACCAGCCGTGCCGCATTTCAGAGCCCGGTTGCGCTGGTAGTGGTGGCGGCCATCGGACTGGCGGCTCTTCTATTGCAGCTCCGGCTGCGCAACGATCTCGGCGGGTTGATCCACGCGCCGCTGTGGCTCAATGCGATTGGGCTTTTGTTCGCACTGGGAGCGGTGTTTGCGGATTATCTCCACCTGAGCACCGGAGTGATGGCAATTTCGGCACTGGGCGCGGTGATTTGCTTCGGGCTGAGCGGGACGAAAGTGATTCACGCGCTGCGGAAGAGGCGCTGAGAAGAAGGGTTCTCAGTTCTCAGTTCTACTGTCGACAAGGGACTCGACTGGGGAATTATCAGGGCTTGAATTCGACGGCTACTGTCGTCTCGGCGCTGACTGGCCGGCCATCGACGCGGTAGGGCTCGAACTTCCACCAGCGCAAGGCGTCGACTGCCGCCTGGGCCAGGATGGCTGGCCCGTTGAGCGCGCGAACCTTCAGCACCGATCCGTCTCTGCCAACGATAATATCCAGCGCGATGATCGCCTGCAGATTTTGGCGACGCGCTTCCAAAGGATAGACCGGGTCGACCTTGTGCAGCAGCAGTTTCTGCATCACGTCGGTCGGCACCTGGACCGCGCCTCCCGCCGCTTCGCTCGGCGAGTTGACGTCGGACTCGATCGCGGCCCAGTCATGGTTCCACTTCCACCATGACCATCCGCCGGCAACCAGAAGAAGAATCAAGATGGCAATGCCGACGAGGCGCGACTGCCCGCGCCGTTGCGGCGCGTTGCCCTGGCGGAAAGACGGTCCCGAGGACTTGGCCGGAGTGGATGGCTTCTTGTCGGCCGGTTTTCCATTTGTCTTGGCGATGTCCACGGCAGCGTTGGGTGTCATTTGTGCTTCCTTGGCCCATTCGCGAATCACCGAGCGCTGGTCGGGCGTAATGGCGGTGAACTCCAGTCCGCATTTCAGCCGGTCCTGATAGCGAACCATGGCGCGCGTGCGCAGTGGCTGTCCGTCGGGCGATAAACGCACTTCGACGCCGACATGCTCCCCGGGCGCGAGTTCTCCGGCGAGGACGGCGGCGATGCCGCGCTCGCATAGGTCGACACTGCGCCCGGGCACGGTGTCAGGAATCCCCGAACGCAATACGACGACATCCAGGGGTGCGGCCATGCTGAAACGCGGCACCCGCCTGCGCGAGATACCGCTCCATCCACCCACATGTGTTCCAGCCGCCATAAAAAAATCTAGATGTTAGTTCCGTTCAGTCGCCGCTGCTTCGGGGTTGTCATTCCGAGCGAAGCGAGGACCCTGCTTTTTGCTCGCCCTCTCGCCGCCACTCGACGATCTCGCTTCCCCGCGCGAACAGCGCGACGCTGGCCATTCCGATAAATAATCCGTGCTCGACCAGCCCCGGCATGGCACTCAACTCACAAGCCAGACCTTCCGGATCGCGAATCTCTCCGAACCGGCAGTCCAGGATGTGATGATTTTCATCCGTCACGTATGGCTTCCCGTCGCTGCCCAGCCGCAGTTGCACGTCAGCGCCCAATGCCTCGATGCGTTTCTTGATCAGCGCTTGCGCGAACCGGATCACTTCCACGGGCAGAGGGAACTTTCCCAGATGCTTGACCTGCTTAGACGCGTCCGCAACCACGATCATCTGCCTGGTCGCCGACGCCACGATTTTTTCGCGCAGCATCGCCCCGCCGCCGCCCTTGATCAAGCGCAATTGCGGATCGACTTCGTCGGCCCCGTCCACCGTGACCGCGATCTCCTGGCATTCATCCAGCGTCGTCAGTGGAATGCCCAGGCTCTCGGCCAGTTCTTTGGAACGCACGGAAGTCGGAATACCGCGTACGCGCAGGCCATTCTTCACCCGCTCGCCCAGCAACTGGATGAAATAGGCCGCGGTCGAGCCTGTGCCCAGGCCGACCACCTGGCCGTCTTTCACGAACTGCAGACTGGCTCGCGCCGCCGCTTCTTTTTCCTGATCGTTGGCCATGATAGTTATGTTCGATGCCCCGGACCGAGCGCTCGTTCACCCCAAACTCGTCTCGATATAAATCAGATACCCTGCCAGCACGACGCCAAACAATACCGTCAATATCGTAACCAGGTCGACGAGAAATCCTGCCGGCTCGAACTTGCCCGAATCCAATTGCGCCCGCGTCCTGCGATAGCGCAGTAGTCCCGCGATCACCAGTGTTACCCCGGCGAGGATCGAAGTCGCGCCCATCCAGACTGAAAAGCCCGCGGTATGCACGGGATGCCCTTGCAGTGCGGTCAACTGGCGCATCGCGATGGAGAATCGCCCAATCGCGAAACCGAAGACCACAATCGCCGCCCCGGTTCGCACCCAGGCGAGAAATGTCCGCTCGTTCGCAAGATGGTCCCGCGCGCGGTTCGGATTGAGATTTGCTTCGTCGCTCACGGTTGACCAGGCGAAGACCGCCAGCATTATTCCACAGCGCTGGCAATTACGGGGCCCGCGCCGGCCAGGTTCTTGACCAACTCCACGGGGAAACCATGCCGCTGCTGGAGATATTCAGGGCTATTGAAGGTAACGGAAACCTTGCCGTCTGGGCCCTCTGCCACCAGGGCCTTGAGCGGGAGATCGATCGCCAGGCTGGGAGAGGCAACCATCAGCGGAGTGCCTGCTTTGGGACTCCCGAAGATGAGGACTTTGGTCGGATGCATCTTCAGTCCGGCCTTTTCCGCTTCCCCGCTGTGATCGATCACAGCAAAGACTTTCAGCATCTTTCCTTCGAACGCCGACTGCAACCGGCTCACCGTTTCGTCAAATGAATATCGGCTGGAGATCTCAACCAGGCCCTGGTCTTGCGCCATATCTGCTTCTCCCTTTCATGAAGGCGTTCATTCATGGTAGCCGAAACGTAACCTGAGGATAGCCCGCGCCCCCGTGGAGGCCGCCACGGCCAACCTGTGATACTGTTCTCCCCAAGAAGGACGTATTTTGCCGCCTCCGCGAAGTGAACATCCTTTCCCTTGCATTCCTTCCTGCTTCCTGTAGACTTGCTCCGCTTCCAACCCAGTGGGACAATAGAGACATGAAACGAACCAGACTTGCCCATCCGTGCGAGCAACGCAAAGTGGATAAGTTGTTGCTGAAGCTCATCAAGCTTCAGGCAATCGCAGCAAAACCAGCGCCCATCAAGGTGGGACAAAGCGCGCTTAGAACGGTCTGATATTCGAGGCGAATCGCGATGCAATCTTCCTGGAAAACCGAGACCGGGCAGCTTGCCTGCCGGTGGTCCAATGCGGGCGAACACCGCGAATACAACCCGCCGTGGATGCAGAGCGCTTCGGAAATTCCCAGCGGATACTTGCCGCCAATACCGGACTTTACAAGTCGGAGCCCGTTCGGCGGCGTCGCCTGGTTCCAGCCAAAACCCGACCGCGATCCCGAATAGCCGTCAGCTCATCCTTTCTTAGGTGGAGCCCTCCGCTTTCTGATTCCTTGCTGCACCCTTGCGAATTACTGGCCAATAAGTATCCTTATGCAGTCCGCTGCTTAAAAGGAGAAGTCTTCGATGGCTTCCATTCACGACGCTACTGTCCAGCAATTGCTCAAAGGCCGCTATATCGCCACCCTGGCAACGGAAAATCCCGACGGCTCCATTCACATGGTCGCCGTGTGGTACTGGTTCGATGGCGCGAAGATTTTCGTGACCACCTCCTCGCGCAGCAAGAAAGGACGCAACGCGCAGTCGAGCACAAAAGTTTCTATCATGATCGACTCGCGCGATCCACTGGCCTCGTTCGGCGCGACCATCGCCGGTGCCGCGAAGATCCTGACCGGGCAGGCATCCCAGCAACGCGGCGCGGAAATTCATCGCAAATATATGAGCGAGGCCGCGATTGCCGATCCGAAAGTCGGTCCGGTGTTCGCGATGTTTGACGACATCACCATCGAGATCGCTCCCACTTCCGTCATCTCATGGGATATGCGCGTGCTCGATCAGCAGATGCTCGGCAGCGTCTTCGCGAAGAATCCCTCGTATCTGCTGCCTCTGGAACGCTGACCCTGCGTTACACTGTGGCGGAGAAAATTCGCCATGCCGAAACCACATCGCATCCTTGCCGCAATCTGTCTTTCATTCGCCGTCGCTTTCATTTTCAGCGCGCTCTCGCCGCTTGCCGCCCAGACCGAATACCATCCTTCGCCCGAAAACCTCCAGGCCCGCCGCGAATTTCAGGACATGAAATTCGGCATGTTCATTCACTGGGGCGTTTACAGCGTCCTCGGCAACGGAGAGTGGATTTTTCACGATCGCAAGCTGAAGGTCGATGAATACAACCGCCTGCCGATGTTCTTCGATCCCGAAAAATTCGATGCGCACACCTGGGTTTCGCTCGCCAAATCGGCGGGCATGAAATACATCACGATCACGTCGCGCCATCACGACGGCTTCGCGATGTTCGACTCGAAAATCTCCGATTGGAACATCGTCGCGCGCACGCCGTACAAGAAAGACCCTCTGAAGATGCTCGCCGACGAATGCCATCGGCAGGGCATCAAGCTCTTCTTC
>DASXDY010000040.1:0-13178 GCA_036490405.1 Candidatus Sulfotelmatobacter sp.
CATTACACTCATTGACCCTTCCCCAATGCCTCAATCTCCACATCTCCCCTCAACGTAGCGGCTACAACCCTGTGCCGTCCGTCCACGATCAGCCCATCCGCATCAAGCTCGATGGGATTTTCTATCGGTCGGCGTGAATACATCTCGCAGACCGACGCGGCCCATACGCTCGTTTAGGCAAGGGTCTTGTAATTCTGGAACCAGAGTTCTGCGATTGAGACTTTCATCAGTTCACGGGCAGAGCCTTTACGTCACAGGCTTTCAAAACCTTGTCGAGCCTTGCCTCAAGCTCGGGCGCGAGAGTCGGGCGCGCGTTTTGCTTCTCCTCCAATTCGTACATGAACTTCCAATGATCGGCGAGCCTCATAGAACGTTCGTTTAGCTCGGCATTGTCCTTCGCCAGTTGCAGCGCATTGTTCCCTACGGCGACGGCATTAACTGATCTGCCGCATTCAACATAGCCATCCCGTGCAATTGTCGCGGCGGTCGACAAAGCCCGCCAATCAGCGAAAAACACAGGGCGATTTCCGACCAACGGATGGAAAAGGTATGATCTCAACAACGTGGCCCCGTAGCTCAACTGGATAGAGCATCAGTCTTCGGAACTGAGGGTTGGGGGTTCGAGCCCCTCCGGGGTCACCATACATCTCTGGCGGAAAGCGCTTCTGGCGTGTCATCGCCGGCTCGGATACAATTTCCCCGTCATCGTTCTTCATGAAACGCATCTTCCATTTCGGGGCATCGTCTTCGCAGCTGGGTCCGCTGGAAGAGCGCCTGCTGGAAGCGCTGTGGAAGCGGGGCGACGCGACCGTGCGTGAGCTTTTCGATGGCGAGTGCAAAGGCCTGGCATACACCACCGTAATGACCACGCTCGACCGGCTCTTCAAGAAAAACCTGCTCGCCCGTAAGCCGGAAGGCCGCGCTTTTCGCTATTCTCCCCGGCTCACCCGCCAAGGGATGCATCGCGAAGCAGCTGCCGAAGCCCTTCACCAGCTTCTCGACGCCAGCCCGGCGGCCTCTCTGCCGCTTTCCTACCTGGTGGAAATCGTCACCGAACGCGACGTCCAGTTGCTCGATAAATTGCGCGATGCCGTGGAAGCGAAGCGGCGGGAGCTTCGCGAAGCCGGCGCGAAAACATCCGGAGCATCGAAATCACAAATGCAAATGAAAGACAGGCCCTGATGTTCGCGCTACGCGGCGTCGTCGTGTCGTCGTCCGTCTTCGCCATGGTGTATTGCCTGCTGTCAGTGGCCGTCATGTTGGCGTGGCGCAGGATCCAGGTTCATGCACTTCGCCTTCCCGTGGGCCGCGCCGCCAACTGGCTCTTCAGGTTGCGGCTGCTGCCCCTGACGGGTGCCGCCGCTGTTACCTCGGCTTTCACCGTCCCGTCCTTTCTTCTGCTGGAACCTCGCTCCATCTATGAACCGGTGCATCCCGGCCTGGTTGTGTTCGCCATTGGTGGCGTGGGGCTGGGCATTTACGGACTCGTAAATGCGGCCTGGGCGCTGTGGAGAGCGTCCCGCGCAATCTCGGCCTGGAGCCTCGGGGCCAAGCCGTTCCGCGCCGCGAATTCCCTGCCTGCGCTGCGAATCTCGCAGGCGGTTCCAGCGATGGCGGCAGCCGGTATTCTGTATCCGCGGGTTCTGGTCTCCCGCGCAGCCGAACGTGCGCTCTCCGAGAGTGAGTTGAAGGCGGCTTTGAACCACGAAATGGCCCACCTGCGCCGCCGCGACAACCTGAAAAAGCTCCTGTTACATACGGTGCGCTTCCCCGGAATGCGCGGCCTGGAAGCGGCGTGGCTGGAGGCGATCGAGATGGCAGCCGACGATGCCGCGGTTTCCAATCCCGCCGAGGCGCTTGATCTCGCGGCAGCCCTGATCAAGCTTTCGCGCCTAACGGCGGCGGACGCCGCTGCTCTGGATTTGACCGCTGCGATCGTCGCCGGGCCCATGGCCATTGTCCGTGCCCGCATCGAACGGCTTATGGACTGGAACGACGCGCGGCGCGAAGCGCAAGGCAGTTCGCGTCTGCTTTGGGCCTACGGGGCGACCGTTGCCCTGATGGCGGGCCTCACGATCACCTACAGCCATGTGCTGACACGCGTGCACGCCGCCACGGAGTGGCTGGTTCGCTGATCTTTTTCGTTACCCCAAGTTCTGGCAAGCCCCGAGTTCCGGTAAGCCCAGCTTCGCTAAGCCCCGGCTTCGGTAACTCGCAGCCACGAAGAGCGAAATCGCAATCTAGAAG
This sequence comes from Candidatus Sulfotelmatobacter sp., assembly GCA_036490405.1. Taxonomy (GTDB): domain Bacteria; phylum Acidobacteriota; class Terriglobia; order Terriglobales; family Acidobacteriaceae; genus Sulfotelmatobacter. The sequence goes on from DASXDY010000040.1 coordinate 2,248, forward strand.
TTCACGCGCACGCCCAACTGCGCGGCAAATGGAATTCCCACCGTCGTACCCGGCCCGAAGAAATCGCCCAATCCGCCCGCGGGGAACAATAACTGCTTCTGCGGGTTCGTGATCGGCACCATCGATGTACAACTTGGGTCGGTGCAGATTTGCGTGGCGTTGCTGAGATCGTTGACGGGATCGGGAAGCGCGGAGAGGTCGGTGACGTAGTTCGCGCCGGGATTATTCCGGTTGAACAGGTTGAAGAACTCGGCGAAGGGCAAAATTTCCCAGCGATCGCCCAGTCGGATCGGCCGCGTGACCCGCACGTCGGCCTGAATGAAAGGCGTCCCGCGAAACTGGTCGAGAGTGGTTCTCACGCCGTTAACGACGGCGCGGTCGCCGGCTGGCGTCGTCAGCGTGATCGGCCGCGCCGACTCCGCTTGCGTCACAGTGGAGATTTCGAATCCGCCTGGGAAATGCAACGTGCCGGCGAGCAAGAAGCGGTGCGTTACATCTTCTCCGGATGGGCCGTAATCGCCTGCCGCGAACGGATTCAACGGATCGCACACCCCGTTGACGTAGTCGAAAAGCTCGCCCAGCAGGCATCCCCAGGTTTTGGCGCGAGAGAGTGTGTAGTGCGCGATGAGATTAAATCGACGGCTCACGTTGCCCTGCGCCACGAGCATCAGCGCGTTGTAGCTTGAGCGATTGTCGGATTTGAACAGGTTCAGGTTCGGGACGACGCTCTGCTGGTCGGCGTCGTAAGCGGGATCGGAGGCCGGGATCAGCGGCGTGAACAGGTTCGCATCACTGGTGAAGTTGTAGCCGCGGTATCCGTGATTGCCTTCCTCGTGGGTGTAATCGGCGCTCACAGTCCAATTCCGTTTGATGGCGTGTTGCACTCCGCCGGTCGCATGAATCGCGTAAGGCGTCTTGTAATTGGAGTCGATGAGATTGCCTGCGGCGCCGGCTCCGCCTTGCAGGCAGCCTGCACCCGCCAGCGCGTAGGCGCCGTCTGTTCCCGTAAGCGCGCAGGGGCCGGTCGCCGCGTTGGAAGCATTCACGCCCTGGAACGCAGTGGCCCATCCGTTCTGCGCGAGGTCGTTGTAGAAAAGCCCGAAACCGGCGCGGATGACCGTCTTGCCGCTGTCTCCCGGCGAATATGCGACTCCCAGCCGTGGCCCGAACTGCTTGCGATCGTCATGCGGGATGCTGGGCGGCAGCGGAATCTGCAACGCCTGCATGGTCACGAATGCCGGGTTCAGCGCCTGGCTGCGGCCCGAACCGGTAAACAGGCCGAACGTGGTCTGCCAGCGTAATCCGTAGTTGATAGTCAAATGCCGCGAGACGCGCCAGGAGTCCTGTGCGTAGAGTCCGAGCCGTTGCACGCTTTGTGAAAAAGTGCCGTCGCTCGCCGGCGTGGTTGCCGCGCCGGCAGCGTAGTCAACCGCGAACTGGCCGGGATTCGCCACGTAGAACGTCGGGTCTTCCGGAAAGGTGTACAAAGTTTCCTGATTTCCCGGAAATGCGCCGCTCAATACCGGCTCGTGAATGAAGTTCACTCCGGCCTTAAGTGAGTGCTTGCCGCTGGCGTGGCCGAGGTCGTATCGGAACTGATACTTCTCCTGATTGCGCAGCGACGGAAATAGAGTAATCGGCGTCGCGAACTGATTGTCGCCGTATGTCTCAAACCCCGAAACAGTGAGAGATGTTGCACTGAAAGGAAATGCCAGAGCGAAGCCGAGAGTCGAGTTCCTGGATTGCGTGAGATGGAGTTCGCTGGCGTCGAATACAAACGTGCCCAGCCAGTTCGGACTGAACACGTAACTGTCGCTGATGACAGTGTTCCAGTAGTTGTTATGCGTGGTCAGGCCGGTCGAGGGCAGCGTCGCCTGCTGCACCAGGTTGTTGTGGGTCAGGTAGCTGTCATCAGAGATGCGCAGAAACCAGTTTGACTTCTGCGACTCGGACCAGTCGAAGCGCAGCGATCCGAGATAATCGCGAAACGGGATGGGGACGACGGAAGGGACCGTGATCGAGGAAACTCCGGGAATCAAGCCGTCCGAAGCCAACTGCGCGAGGGCATCAAATTGATCGCTGCTCGCCGGGCTGTAGGCAATGCTGGCGTTCTCGTGCACGTATTCGAGCGATCCGAAGATCCAGACCTTGTCCCGCTCGAGTGGGCCGCCGACCGCGCCCACGTAATTCTGGCGCGAAAACGGCTGTTTCGGATTGTTAACACAACCGGAGTCGCCGCAGGTCTGCGCCGGATTTTCGATCGGGAAGCGCGCATTCAACGACGCCGCGCGATCGTAAAACGCTCCCGTGCCATGCCAGCCGTTGGTTCCGCGCTTGGTGGTAATCATGAGCGATCCGGCCGTCGTTCCCCCGGTATCGGCGTCTTCGTTCGCGGTGCGCATCGCGAACTCCTGGATCGCATCGGGAGAAAAATTCTGAAGAAATCCGCCGATCCAATCGTCGGAGTTGTCGCCGCCATCCACCGACAAATCGTTATTCAGCCCCGAACTTCCACCGGTTGAAACGGCAGTAATACGGGCTTTCGTGGGATCGGAGGGCTCGACCGGTTCGGTGCCGGGGGCGAGATAGGCGATGTTGGCGAAGCTGCGCGAGGCAAGTGGAAGCGTCTGGAGGTCCTGATTGGACACGATGCCCTGATGCACAACACTGGCCAGGTCGATCGGCTGACTTGTGATCGAAGAAGCCTGCCCTCGCACATTGACCGTTTCCGGCGCAGTTTCGGCTTTCAGCGTGACCACGACGTCGCGGACGGAACTGAGTTCAATCACAACGCTGGAGATTGCGGCTGCAAATCCGCGGGCGCTGACCGTTACGCGATAAGCGCCGGGCCGTAAATCGTCCAGCCGAAACTCGCCTTTATTGCCGCTTCTGGTCTCGCGCTTCAGGGAGGAAGAAACCGATTCGACGATGACGTTCGCGGACGCAACTCTGGCCGCGCTGGCATCGAGCACGGTCCCGCGCAGTGAACCGCGCGGGTTTTGCGCGACCAGCAGGTTTACACAGATCGAGACGAATGCCAGCAGGCACAGAACTTTCTTGGACAACCATCCCTCCGCAAAGACTGCTTGAGGCGGTGGTTTTGGAACTTACCGACGGGCCGCCAGTCCGTGAGCGTAGCTTGCGGAAGAATCTACTACCAGAAATCGTAGGCGCAGATATACGTCCCCGCGCGACAGTGAGCAGGAAGCATCAGTCAGACCATCGGGTTGGCTTGCGGTCCCAGCGGTGTTTCTTCAATTCCGCCAGCAGATCTTTGCTCAGAGGCCCGGCGTCGCTGGTCGAAATATTCTGCCGCACATGTTCGGCTTTTCTCATGCCGGCAATGGTGTTGCTCACCGCCGGATGCGACAGGATGAACCTCAGCGCCATCTCCGGGAGCGTCATGCCCGCAGGCAGAATTTTCTTCAACCCCTCCACGCGCTGAATCGTCTGCGACAGATTTTCCGGACCGAAATATCCTGCGCGCCAATCGCCTTCGGGAAAGCGCGTCTCCAGCGTCATCTTTCCGCCCAGGCTGCCTTCGTCGAACGGCACGCGCGCGATCACGCCGATGCTTAGCTCCTGGCAGACCGGGAAAAGTTCATCCTCGGGCGACTGGTCGAAGATGTTGTAGATCACCTGCACCGCATCGACCAGTCCCGTTCGCAACGCTTTGATACCGTTCTCCGGTTCCCAGCGGTTGATGCTCAGGCCGAAGGCATGGATGATCTTGTCGGTCTTCAGCTTTTCGACGGTCGAACAGAACTCGGGTTCGCCCGCCCACGAATCATCCCACACGTGGAATTGCAGGACATCGATTGTGTCCACCTGAAGTTGCTTGCGGATCAGATCGGCATATTTGAAAACATGATTCGCGGGAAATACATCGCTGTACTTGTAGCTGGGAAGCGCAGGCCAGCGCAGATTCGCGGGAGGAATCTTCGAAGCCGCGATCAGGCGCTTGCCTGGATTGCGTTTCATAGTTTCGCCGAGAAGCCCGTCGCTTTTTCCTTCGCCATAGGCCCAGGCGGTATCGAAAAAATTACAGCCGAGATCGGCGGCGAGCTGGATCGATGCCAAAGACTCCCGGTCGTCTGAGCCGCTCCATCCGCCCATGCCCCACAGTCCCTGGGCGATCTCGCTGGTTTCAAATCCGCTGCGGCCAAACTTGCGGTATTTCATGATGGCGTCCTCGAACAAACATGAGTCGAACTAAAGTGAAATGCAATCAGGATATCTCGAAGCGCCGATCCCCGCCGGCTCACCTTTTTTGGGGGGGGCGAATCAAGCTGCTCCCAGCCTGGTCCACGTCCTATTTTTTCGATAGCTGCCATCAAAATTACCGCAAACCAAAACCCGCCCTGCCGTTGTTTAATGAATCAAGATCATAAAGGATGGAGGTGTCTCCCATGAATTCCGAATATCCATACACTCCCAATATTCGCGAGCCCAAGCGCGTGGACGCGCCCGCGTCGCGGCTCACCGACGAGAAGATCTCCGATGAATCGGGTACAGAAACCCAGGCTGATAGCGCCATGGCGCCGGCCGGGCTGAATAACCCTTTCTGGAATTAGACTCGGCAACTCCCCTTGAAGCCCCGGCCGATCCCAGCGGATCGGCCGGTTTTCTTTCCTGGGCCTGCCATTGGAAATCACTTCAGGACCGGCAGGCACAAGCATGGCCGCAAGGCGAAATCCAGCCCCGCCATTTCCTCCAGTGCCGGGCGCAATTGTGAGTCGCGGCAAGGCTCCAGCGTGATCACAAACGGAAGCGAGGATTTGTCGAATCCCGGCTTCTGAAGCAGGGAGTCGATATTGAGGTGGTGGGCGGCAAGAATCTGTGCCAGGCGCGCGACAATTCCAGGCTGATCGCGAACAAAAAAGCGCAGATACCAGGCGGTTTCAAAGTCGCTGCTGATGCTTGGGCTGGAGACGTTGCTCGTGGTATCCCGGCGGCGGCCAGCCATGCTTTCCGCCACAAACTTCACGTCCGATACCACCGCTACAGCGGTCGGGTCCCCTCCCGCGCCGGCGCCAAGAAATGCCATGTCGCCGCCGTATTGCCCGGACGTAAGGACCAAATTGAGGTTCCGCTGCACCCGTCCGAATGGCGAATCCGCCGGCACCAGGCACGGACCTACTTCCGCGAAAAGCGTGTTGCCTTTCAAATCCGCGCGAGAAATCTGGCGAATCGTGCAATTCAGCTCGGCTGCGTAGTCGAAATCTACCGCGTCAAGGGGCCGAATGGTGCGGGCGCGCACCGACTCCGGTGCGACCTGGGCGTGCAATCCGGCGAGAGCCAGGATCGCCAGTTTCGCCCGCGCGTCGCCACCGTCGAGATCTTCCGATGCATCCGCCTCGGCGTAGCCGCGGGCCTGCGCCTCTTCGAGCGCTTCACTGAAAGGGATCCTCGCGCTCTCGATTCGGCTGAGAATGTAGTTGCAGGTTCCATTGAGAATTCCCGCGATGCCGTGCAGGCGATCTCCGCTCAGGCCGGCGCGCAGCGCGGGAAGAACCGGAACGCCTCCGGCGACCGACGCGCCAAATTCAATCTGGCATCCATTGCTCGCAGCCAGTCGCAGAAGATCCGGCCCGCTGCGCGCGATGAGTTGCTTGTTCGCCGTAACCACGGACTTGCCCGCCGCCAGCGCGCCGCGGACGATCTGCTCCGCGGGATTGATTCCCCCGATCAACTCAATCACGATGTCGGCGTCGGATTTCAGGACTGTTTCGACCTCGCTGGTCCAGATTACGTCGCTGGGCACCCAGGCCTGTTTCTTTCGTTCCACGTTGCGATTGCAGATATGGGTCAGGCGGACAGAATTGTCCCCACTCTCGCATAAGATCCTGGCGACCGCGCGGCCCACCGTCCCAAAGCCGATCAGGGCGACGCGGCAGGCATTCTTCGCCGAATTTGATGTGCTCGAAGTCACGAAGTCTTAAAGATTGAGTTTTCTATCATACGTGCATACGAGATTCCCGAAAACTCCGAACCCCCTAAACCACACCGGTCACGAAGGTCCACAAGCGAATCTCCTGGCGGCTCCTCTGTGCCCTTCCTGTGTACTCTGTGGTGAAAGGTTCTTGTTGTGGAGTCGAGAACGCCTCAGGGCGGCATCGAAGGCGAACTCCGCATCAAAGTTGGTAATATGGTGCCTGCCTGCTGCGAACGTAGATCCCAGCGGGAGCACAGCGGACACGCTCTTTTACAAGCGCCTGTCGTTGACGAGTAGTCCCAGCGCCGCGTCCGCCAGTATGCCCGGCAGCGGGAGGAGAATGAATGATTCGAAAGTTCCCAGCGGTCCCCCAGTTTAGTGCCGTTTTGAAATCGGCCTTGATCGTGATTCTGGCAGGAGCCGCAACCGTTTTCGCCCAACAAGCCCAACCACCGCAGGATCAACCTCAGCCGAATCAACCGCAGCCAGCCCAGTCTGCACCCGCGCCATCCCAACCGCCCCAGCCGCAGAAACCGCAAGCCCAGCCGTCGGACAACAACCAGGAAGCCACCCCCGAAGAGTCCACGCCCATTCGCAAGCCAAAGGCCAATCAGTATGACAAGTGGACGTTTAACGCTGGCGGCGGCGCAAGCCTGACCAACGGGAATACGAAAAATTTCGTCCGCAGCGGAGGCGGCATTCTGGCCGCAGGCGTCGCCCGGAACGCGAGCAAGTACTTAGGGCTTCGCCTCGACTTCCAATGGGACAATTTGCCGCTGAAATCGTCAGCTCTCCAGGCCGCACAGGCGCCGGGGGCAAGCTCGCACGTCTATTCGTTCCTGCTCGACCCCATCATCAACATCCCCGCCACCACGAACTGGGGCGGATATCTTCTTGGCGGTCCCGCGTTTTTGCACCGCTCCGGCAAACTTGATTCATCGACCGCGATTCCAGGATCGGCGTGCGACCCGTTCTTCCTGTGGTGGGGACACTGCTTCAACAACAGCCTGCCGATTGACGGCAATTTCCTGCATTCCAGCCAAAACGAATTCGGCTACAACTTCGGCGGTGGCATCACGCACAAGATCCGCCCCAACATGGATCTGTACGTCGAGTTCCGCTACCTGCATGGCAAGCACAACGACATCACCACCGATCTGCGGCCGATTACGATTGGCGTTCGCTGGTAGAGAATTCTTGGCCACGGATCTGCGCGGATTCTCACGGATAACAAAATCCAGAGAGAATACGACTTTTAGGCGCCCGTATCAGGGAGGGCACGACTTTGAATCGTGCTGTAGTGCGGATTCCAATGTTCGGCTTCAGCCGCTGAGCTTTCCTTCGCGGCTCAGACGACCTGCTCACTCCGGGTTCGTGCGATAGGTCCACAAGTCTGTGGTCCGCTTCTGCAATTGAACGAACGAACTTGCCGCTTTCGGATCCGCAATCACTGCACTCGCGTTCGCTTCGCGGACCGCCAACTCAACAATCCCATGCGCCGGCGCTAGTGAGCAGGCTGGATCCGTGACCAGCGCATCGCCAGTCAGCAGGAAAGCCTGGCAGCGGCATCCGCCGAAATCTTCGGTGCGCCGGTCGCAACTGCGGCAGGGCTCTTTCATCCAGCCTTCTCCGCGGAAGCGCTGGAACGACGACGATTCCCGCCAGATCCAGTCCAGCGTTCTCTCGCGCACATTCTCGAACGAAAATCCCGGCAGCACCTCCGCCGCATGGCAGGGCAAGACTTTTCCCGAGGGATTGATCAGCATCAATCTGCGGCCCCACCCGCCCATGCAAGCCTTGGGATATTTCGCATAATAGTCGGGCACAACCGAATCAATGCGCATAACTCCGGCAAGGCGCTTTTCGGCGGCAGCCACGATCTCAACCGCTCTTTCAAGCTGCGCCCGCGTCGGCAACAGTGCAGCGCGATTGGCCAGCGCCCAGCCGTAATACTGGGTGTGCGCGATTTCGACTCGCTCCGGCTCCAATTGCTCGATGAACTCAATCATCTCCTCAAGATGATCGAGGTTTTGCCGGTGCACGACCAGGTTTACCGTGAACGCAATCTTGTGTCTCCGGATCGCCTTCGAAAGTTCAATCTTGTGCGCGTGCGCCTTCGCGCCGGCAATCCAGTTGGCCGCTTCTTCCCGCGAGTCCTGAAAACTGATTTGAATATGGTCGAGACCGGCATCGACCAAAGTTTGCAATCGTTGTTCGTTAAGCCCGATCCCCGACGTGATGAGATTGGTGTAAAGTCCTGCGCCCCGAGCGGCGGCGATCAGTTCAACCAGATCGGTTCGCGCCAGCGGCTCTCCACCGGTAAAGTGCGCATGCAGCATTCCCAGTTTGCCCGCCTGCTGAAAGACGCTCGTCCACTCGGCGGTCGAAAGCTCGGACGCCGTTCCCGCCAGTTGCAGAGGATTCGAGCAGTACACGCAATGCAGCGGGCAGCGGTGAGTCACTTCGGCGATGAGTGCGAGAGGGTTGGAAAGCATTGGGTAATTGGGGAATTGAGAAATTGAGCAATTGAGGTTTGGAAGCAACCGAGAAAATCAATTTCCCAATTACTCAATTTCCCAATCACTCAATAATCCACGATTCGTTTCCGCTGCAACTGCTCCAGAAAAACTCCGATGTCAGCGCGAATTTTTTCCGGATCGGTTTTGCCGAACTCTTTCTGCAGCTCGCTGATGATCTCGCCAAACGTGCGCTGGCCGTCGCAGCGCTCCAGTATCTCGCGCCCGGTGCCTTGTAGCTTGATCGCGCCTTCCGGGAACAGGATGACGCGGTCCTGTTCCGTGCCACCCCAGCGGCATCCGGCGGCGAGGCGTGGCTGGCTTGTGTCGGTCGGAGGCGCCATGGTCAGCTTCCACTTTCGGCCGGCTCAAACGCGCCCGGGGGAGGCCATCCCGGCTGCACGTACGCGAAATACAGCGCGTCGAGCTGCGCCCAAAGAATGTCGCACTTGTCGCGCAACGCCTCGATCGCCAGTTCCTGGTCGCCGCGTGTGTGCGCATTTTCGTAGACATAGTTGATCGCAAACTTCGCGTCTTCCGGCGCCTGCGTCAACCGTGCCTGGAAATAATCGAGGCCTCCGGCGAGCCATGGATAATGCTGCCGCAGCCGGTCCATGCGCAGCGAAATCAAGTCGCGGGAAAAGAGTTCGGTCAGCGAAGAAGCGACCGCTTCCAGCAGAGTCCGGCTGCGCACGATATTCAAATATTCGTTCACCGCGAATCGTGTCGCGGGAAGAATTCCGGATCCCGCGCGCACCTGGTCTGGGCTCAATCCTGTCGCTTCGGCAAGCTTGAGCCAACGCTTGATTCCGCCCTCGCTGTGCGCGTCGCCGTCGTGATCAATCACGCGCTTGCGCCATGCCCGCCGGAACTCCGGATCTGTTCCGCGCGACAGGATAATGGAATCCTTCACCGGAATCATGCTCTGATAGTAGTGGCGATTCAACGCCCAGGCTTGAAGTTGCCCGCGAGTGAGCCGGCCTTCGTGCATCATCAGATGAAACGGATGCTGGTGGTGATAGCGCTCCTCGCCCACCGCGCGCATCTTCGCGCGCAGCCCATCGAACGGCAGCAGTCCCTCGATGTTCGGTTCTAGAGTTCGAACTGCCATCCATCCTCCGCGATCTCCCAGCCTGCGTCGCGCACCTGGCGGTATTCCGTTCCTGCTTCGTTCAGCATGGGATTCGTGTTGTTGATGTGCACATAGATTTTACGTGGGCAGCGCAGATGCGCCAACTTCGCGAGACTGCCTTCGTTCGAGGAGACCGGCACATGCCCCATTTGGCGCGCGGTTTGCCCTGAGCCCTGGATGCGAACCAATTCGTCGTCACTCCAGAAGGTTCCGTCGAAGAGCAGGACGTCGGCGGCAGCGAGTTCGTGCAAAAGCGAATCGTCAAGCTGCGGGACAGCGGGCATATAGGCGAAGCGCTTGCCCGCCGCGGATTCCACGATCACTCCAAGCGAGGCTTCAGCGGAATTCAGCGAAGTTCGCCGCGACTCCGAAACATACGCGGGAAAATGGGCGCCCAGAGAGATGGCGCGGCAGAGCAATCCGGAATCGTTGCGCGCCTGGCCGGCCAGCGAGAAAGTCTTGCCGGGACTGAACTCATTCCATGTCAACTGGCCCGGAACGCGCCGCATCATCGCGAACATCGAGTTGTCTTCGGAAATGATATGACGGACCGATGGGGTGGCGTAGGCGTTCAGCGACTGCAACTCCCGCATAAGCAGCAAGCCGAAGACGTGATCAACGTCAGCGTTCAGGAATACAGCTCCGGCGATCGGAGACTGCCGGATTCCGTTCCGCGGATGGAGTTCTGGCGTACTTTCGATCTGAGCACGCAGGTCGGGAGACGCTCCCAGCAGAAACCAATTCTGCCCATCGGCGCTGACGGCCACTTGTGCCTGCGTCCGCGCGTTTCCACGAAATGTTCCCGCCCTTAGCGCCGAACAATTCGGACAGGCGCAATTCCACTGCGGAAAGCCGCCGCCGGCCGCCGATCCGAGGATTTTGACCTTCACGAGATCGAGTGTACCAGCGGGGGAACGTGGGTCACGGTCCATCCCGAACCGCGGTAAAGAGGTTTCGGCCGCCATATCTCGCGGTGATTTTTTCTCTCCTATCGATCTCAGGCAAAATCCTCAATCTATTGCACTTAGGCCTCGGCGAGGTATTCAGGTTGTCCGCAAAATACTGTCAAATAACAACTTGCTCGCAAAATCTTTCGAGATAAGGACTTAGCTCTACGATTTCATGATCTTACGATTTTACGACCGGAGCTCGACTACTTCCGCCAAAAGATTTCGCTGCATGCGCACGATGCCATTCTGCGCTTTTGGCCGCCACGGTCAAGGTCAGATGTCACATCGCGGCGGCTTTTAGGTGTGGAAAATTCGACGACCTGATCGCACCGTACCCACCCTTCGAAAATCGCGAAGGGTGGGCCACCCGAGGGGATGGGGCGGGGTCGACAGATCGC
>DASXDY010000072.1:0-32458 GCA_036490405.1 Candidatus Sulfotelmatobacter sp.
GCTTCCAGGAATGCGAGATATTTCTCCGCGCGCTCGTGCGCCTCGTCTTTCGCATCGCTGGCAGCCAGGAACTTTTTCTGTTCCTCGATACGCTGCGCGAGCGGTATGGTCCGCGACCACGCGCCGCTGATCTCTGGGTCGTAAGGGCTCAACTGGTGCGCCAGCGCGAGCGCCTTGCTCTCAGCCGCATACATGGAATTGATACGAAGAATTCGGCTGCGGAGCAGATACACGCGGGCGTCGCAGCGGTCGGCCACAAAGGCCTTGTCGGCGGTACCGGCGGCCTCGGCGATTTTGCCTTCGCGGTATTGAACCTCGCCCAACACAGTCAGCAGAGGAACGGAATTCGGTGCCGTGGCAAGTTCGGCATTTGCCGCCGACTCTGCCTCAGCGACTTTCTGTTGCCGCAGCAAAGAATGGACAAGTCCCACAACCAATGCGGGATCATGAGGACTCTTGCTGAGCGCGTCGCGATACAGGGTCTCTGCCTCGGCAGTCTGGCCGCCAAGCAGGGCTTTTTCGGCGGGAGTGGGATCGTGCGGCCCCACAACATGGCAATGAGTGTCCGCATGCGCGGCAGCGCAATACAGCATCATTGAGGCCGCGATCAGGAGGCCTCTTGTGCAAGCAGCTTGTCGAATCATGACGAAGTGCAGCAGCAGATGCAGAATACGGCGAGAATTGTAGCCCAGCACCCTCCGCGCGGATAGTTCCAGCGCAGATGCATCCATTTGAACTGGAAACTGACAACTAGCCACCGCCCACTGGTTCTACCCCACCCACACTGTCTTAGCGTTCAAAAACTCCCGAATACCCACGGCGCCCAACTCGCGTCCATGTCCAGAAGCTTTGACGCCGCCAAACGGAATCCGCGGATCCGACGCCACTAGTTTGTTAATGAACACCAAGCCGGCATCGATTTCGTTGATGAAACGCTCGCGCTCGCTTTCATCGTTCGTCCATGCGCTCGCGCCCAGGCCGAAGCGAACGTCATTCGCAAGCTGGATTGCCTCATCGATGCCCTTCACGCGAAACACCGCCGCCACCGGTCCAAACAACTCCTCCGAGTACGCCGGAGATCCCTTCGGCACATTCGTCAACACCGTCGGCGGATAATAATTTCCCTTGCCTTCCAGCGGATGCCCGCCCGTCAGCACCTTTGCGCCCGCCTTCACCGTTTTCTGAACGTCGGCGTCAAGGTCTGTCACGCCATCCGGCGTCGCCAGCGGCCCGATGTCAGTCTTCTCGTCAAACGGATCGCCGATCTGCAAGCTCTCCATCCTTGCGACAAATTTCTTCTCGAACTCGTCCGCAATCGACTCAGCCACAATAAATCGCTTCGCCGCGATGCACGACTGCCCATTGTTCTGCACGCGGCCCATCACGGCGTTGGAGACGGCGGCATCCATGTCCGCCGAAGGCATCACGATGAACGGATCGCTCCCTCCAAGCTCCAGCACAACTTTCTTGATGCGCTTGGCCGCGCCCATTCCAACCTGGATCCCGGCCTGCTCGCTGCCGGTCAACGTCGCCGCCATGATCCGCGGATCATTCAGCAGCGCGTCGACCCGCGCGGCACCAATGAGCAGAGTCTGGAACGTGCCCTCGGGAAACCCGGCTTCCAGAAAGATACTTTCCAGCGCCAACGCGCACTGCGGGACATTCGACGAATGCTTCAGCAATCCGACATTGCCCGCCATCAGCGCCGGAGCCGCAAACCGCATCACCTGCCAGAACGGAAAATTCCAGGGCATCACCGCGAGGATCGGCCCAATCGGAAAATACCGGACAAAGCTTTTCTTCGCCCCGGTCTCGACCACCTCGTCGGCCATCAACGCCTCAGCTTTCTCGGCATAGAAGCGGCATCCCGACGCGCACTTCACCGCCTCAGCCACAGCCGAGCGGAAGGTCTTGCCCATCTCGAGCGTCATCAAATGCGCCAGTTTCTCTTTGTCGCGCTCAAGAATCTCCGCGGCTTTAAACATGCGCTTCGAGCGCACCGAAAACGGAGTCTTCCGCTCGGCCCGAAACGTCTTCACGGCAAGCTGTAACTTTGCCTCGATCTCGGCCTCGGTGAGCGCCTGAAATGTCTTGATGACTTCCCCAGTAGCAGGATTGATGGTTGCAATAGGCATAATCTTGATGCCTTTCTAGGAAAAGAATTTGAAAACCTTCAAGTCAATTGCGCAAGTCACAACACCAGTACGGAATCCTTATCGATTGCCGATATAGTTCTAAGATCATGTCACGCAAAGGCAAAAAACCAGACAAGACAATACTTGAAGCACTTGAGATAATTCGATCTCTCCCGGACGACTTTGATGTCGGAGATCGCTCGAAGGGCGTGCCCGACAAACGCGACTGGGACGCTTTCTACGATACCGACACATTGCCCGCGCCGAAGAGCAAGTCTACCCCATCCAAATCGATCCGAAAACGAACCCGAAAACCCTGATTTTCGCGGGTCGTGGTTTACAATATTTCTTTTCCAGCACTCATCTTCACCCACATCCCAGGAGGATTCTCATGAAGCTCACCCCCGGCAAACTGGCCGGCATGAAGAAGGTTTCGAACGATCGCGGCGTCATCGCCGCCGCTGCCATGGACCAGCGCGGCTCCCTGCAAAAATCCCTGGCCAAGGAAAAAGGCGGGGAAGTCACCGACGCCATGATGGAAGAGTTCAAGTCGCTGGTCACCGAAGTCCTTACGCCGCACGCCAGCGCCATCCTGCTCGACCCTGAGTGGGGATTGCCCGCCTCCAAGCGCCGCGCCAAGAATGCCGGCCTGCTCCTCGCCTACGAGAAAACCGGATACGACAAGACCGGCCCTGGACGCCTCGGCGATCTACTCGATCACTGGTCCGCCAGGCGCCTGAAAGAGGCCGGCGCAGATTGCGTGAAGATTCTGCTCTACTACACGCCCGACGATCCCAAAGACGTCAACGACAAGAAGCACGCCTGGGTCGAGCGCATCGGCGACGAGTGCCGCGCCAATGACATCCCATATTTCCTCGAATTCGTCGCCTACGAAGAAGGCGCTGACGAAAAGGGACTCGAGTTCGCAAAGAAAAAGCCGCGCCTCGTCACCGAGAGCATGCGCGAGTTCACCAAAGATCGCTATGGCGTCGACGTGTTGAAGGTCGAAGTGCCGGTCAACATGAAGTTCGTCGAAGGCGTGAAATGCTTTGCCGGACAGAAGGCCTACTCCAAGCAGGAAGCCATCGACCTCTTCCACAAAGCCGCCGGAGTCGCGACTAAGCCGTTCATCTATCTCTCGGCCGGTGTGAGCAACGCGGAGTTTTCCGAGACGCTCGAACTCGCCGGAGAATCGAAGGTGAAGTTCAACGGCGTCCTCTGCGGCCGCGCCACGTGGAAAGAAGGCATCCCGATCTATGCCAAGCAGGGTGCATCAGCGTTCCGTCAATGGCTCGAAACCGAAGGCGTAAAGAACATCAACAACGTCAACGACAAGCTGAAAGCCGCGACCAGCTGGCACGGTATCTACGAAACCGAACCGGCGCTGGTAGGCGCATAAGTAAGTGAAGCCCCGAGGGTGCCCCATTTCTCGCGCGTTCTTTGCGCGAGAAGTGGGGATTTCGACGTTCGCAGCAAGCCGGGCAAAATGAGCCGCGAGGTATCCGCTGAAACCCAAAATCCTTCTCTCCTGGAGTTCCGGCAAAGACAGCGCCTGGACGCTCCACGTTCTCAGACAGCGCGGCGACGTTGAAGTCGTCGGGCTCCTCACGACAATCAACACTCACTTCCAGCGCGTAGCCATGCACGGCACCCGCTTCGCGCTGCTCCAAATGCAAGCCCAAGCCGCCGGAATTCCTCTCTGGGAAGTTCCGCTGCCGTGGCCGTGCAGCAATGAAGTCTACGAACAAGCGATGTCCGCAGCATGCGCCTCGGCAGTCGAGACCGGAATCTCGGCGATTGCTTTCGGAGATCTGTTTCTCGAAGACGTCCGCCGCTATCGCGAGGATCGGCTGCGCGGCACCGGCCTTGAACCTCTGTTTCCTGTCTGGGGCATTAACACACGAGCGCTGATCACAGAAATGATCGATAGCGGCCTTCGCGCCCGCATCATCTGTTCCGATCCCAAAAAGATTCCAGCTGATTTTCTCGGTCGCGATCTGGACGACGACTTAGTTCGCCGCATGCCGGCGGGAGTCGATCCGTGCGGCGAAAACGGAGAGTTTCACACCTTCGCCCACGCCGGCCCCATGTTTTCTCAATCCATCCCGATTGAGTCCGGCGACTCCGTTACACGGGACGGCTTTCTCTATGCGGATATCTTTCCCGAGAATGCCAGAACCAGCGTCCCAGCCGCTTCCCTCTGAACACTCCATGTAAAGACTGCCGCGCTCGGCTGCCCGGCGCAGCCCGCCATCTTCCCCACTCCACTAATCGGTCTTCCTCCACGGCGCCTGATCCTCCGGCCGGCCGTAGTCCTCATGCGTATGCACCGGCCGCTCCGGATGGTCCGCCGCATCTTCCAATCCTTCGACTGCCGAGGCCTCCATTGACTGGTCCTCGTCCGCCAGTTCTTCCACGCTCTCATCGGCCGCATCTTCTACTGTAGAGAGCTGCTGCGTATCCCCCGATTGCCCGGCGCTGTCCGGTCCAGTTTCGCCTCGTCCGTTATCCAGTTCATCCATCTGCGCCTGATTGTCCGCTCGATGTCGCTTGGCCATGAGATTTGCTCCTGAATGGATTCTCCCTGCAAGCCGCGCAAGCGGCCTCTTTAGGATGCGACCACCTGGAATGAGGATGGAAAAGATTTGGAAACGGGCCCGACCCTGACTACTTCTTCTCCGCAGATCGACGGGACCATGCGGATCAAAAAACAGTGCAAATCAACCCAAAACAATCCGCGTTCATCGGCGTTGATCCGCGGAAAGGACGTTAAGGGGCGCAATACTACATCATTCTGCCCCGCTGCCCGCGAACTCCCGCAGCCTCCACAATCCAATCATCCCCAACAGCATGAGATTGGGAAACAGCAGCGGCGCAAACGGAGGCGCTCCATACACAAAATTCTTCCAGGCTTGCGTCGACGGCCCGTGCAAGTTGGCCATGGCATGGAGTGCAAAACCCAGAATCCCGACGGCCGCCTCCGCCAGCAGAAGCCCCGCGCATAGGGATATGAAACCCCGCGTCACCTGCATCAGAAGCGGGGTGATCAGAAATCCGACGCCCACGGCGCTGGCCACAACCGCAATCCACTCCATCGGATGAAAGAAGCCGTTGACCGCGTGGTCGGTCAAACTGAAAACGAAATTTCCAACAAATCCGCCGAGTGTAAAGAGCAACACCCATTTCGCCCACTCTTCGGAATTCTGGTCCACCATGCGGTTCATCACGATCAGAAATCCCAGCCCGGTATAGGCCAGCGGCGCGGCAAATGGCGCGGAATACGTCAGACTCTTGATCGTACGCTCGTAGAAAAATGCGCTGTCGAGGTGCAGGATGACTCCGGTAAGCCCGATAACAATCGAAAGCCCGCCAACGAAATATCCCAGATCGGTCCACGCCGCCCTCGATCTGCGCCGTAACAACAGGGCGCCAATCAGTATTACCGGCGCGATGGCTGAGAAGAAGAGCGGAATGTACTCCGCCGTTCGCCGGAACCCGTTCACCGAATGCGCCAGATAAATGTCGCAGGTGAGAAAGCCGAGGTTCGCGATTGCAAACGCTTCCACCCAAAGCCATGGTTCGGCCCACCACGCTCTATTTTCGGCCGCCATGATCTCTCCTCAGGTAGTCGGCCATCTGTTTCAACTCCGCCGTCTTGCGCAGCATGGGATAGTTCCCATGCCACTGCACAAAATCGGCTCCGCCCATGAATGCGCCGTGTTTAGCCGTGCGTCCGTCGTAATGCCAGAAATCGAAATAGACAAAATCGATCGGATTCGAGAACGGCGGGCCAGTCAATACTCCTTCTTTTCGGAGTCCGTCGACAATTGCCTTCGCTGCCGTGACTTTCTCGTTCGTCGCCTGCACCACCGCCTCGGCCCGCTGATAAACCGGATCGACAATCGAAGCCGTGTGGCATTGCCCGCACACCTGCTTCATCTTCGCCTGGGCCACGGCATAGTTGGGACGCTTCTCGGTCACCGCGTTCGCCAGAAAGTACGACAGCCGCTCCGACGGATCGTGCGTCACGCCCACCCCGTTGAGGCCGCTCATATGGCAGGTGGCGCACGCGGGGACGAACATGTCGCGCGTAGTGAGGTCTTTCGGCTCGGCGTTCAGATTGAGCAGTTTCTCTTGCGCGGCAAACATCACCCCATGCTTTGATTCTTCGTAGATTTCAATCTGCGAATGGTCGGGCCCAAGGTGGCATTGTCCGCAGGTGGTGGGCAGGCGCGCGATCGCCACTGAACTCGTATGCCGCGTATGACAGGCTGTGCACGTTCCCAGCGTCCCATCCGGATTCGGCTTGCCAATCGAGTGGCACTGTTCGCATCCGCTCGCCATCGCCGCCGCGCCCTCGCCCGTCACAAAGGGATGCGGCGGACGCTTCGTCCCGCCCGGCTGATAGGTCTCGGAAAAACTCACCTGCTCCGGCGTCAGGCCCTTCTCGCCATAAATCGCCGCCCAGGAAGTTGCGGCATGCCGGCTGCGCGCGAACTGCTGATAAATATCTTCATGGCATCGCCGGCAATTCGCCGCGGTCAGATGCCCGCTCGTCACTACGAAACCGTTATGATCTTTTTTCTCCTGCCCCTGTGCCGGCTGATGGCAATCGAGGCAGCTCACGCTCTTCTGCGCGTGCCGGCTCATTTCATATTCGTGCACTACGGAATATTGCGTGCGCGAGTGGCATTCAGCGCATTTGCCCGACGCCCGCACGAATTCCGCTCCAGGCTGTTCCGTTTCTGTTTTAGGCCGCGCACGATTGATGAGAAAAGCCGAGAGAATCAGCGCGAACGCGATGACAACTGCAATAAACACAGAACGAAAGGACATGGGACGCTCCGCCGGGGATTGGCGTGAGGAAGTCTAGCGCAAAAGGCGAGCACGCGAGCGGATATCTCTGCTCATTCGGAACCATGAGTTCCAAACTGGAAGCCTTTCCGCGGATGGAGCGCCGAGGGCGCGGGTGCCCTATTTCTCGCGCGCCCCTCGCCCGAGAAAGCCTGCCCTGAGCCTGTCGAAGAGGGGGGCCGTTGACGTGAGCACCGAAGCGAGCCCTAAAATACTCGCATGTCCACAGTGCTCATCACCGGCGCATCCGGCGGCATCGGATACGAACTCGCCAAACTGTTCGCCCGCGACCGTCACAACCTCGTCTTAGTCGCGCGCAGTGCTGACAGGCTCGCGCAGGCCGCTATCGAATTGCAGAAGTGTGGCGTCACGGTGAAGACCGTCGCGCTCGACCTCGGCGATCCGCACGCGCCGAAATTTCTCTTCGACCAGCTTCAGCGGGACGGCATCGCCATCGACATCCTCATCAACAACGCCGGCTTCGGCGCCTACGGCGACTTCGCCGACATGCCTGATGACGAAATCCAGGGACAGATCAATCTCAACATCACCGCGCTCACGCAACTGACGAAGCTGTTTCTCCCCGCCATGCTCACCCGCCGCAGCGGACGCATCATGAACGTCGCCTCCACCGCCGGATTCCAACCCGGCCCGCTCATGGCTGTCTACTACGCCACCAAGGCCTATGTGATTTCGTTCTCTGAAGCGATCGCCAACGAACTCCACGGCACCGGCGTGACTGTGACCTGCTTCTGCCCCGGCGCGACTCTGACAGGATTCGCCAGGCGCGCCGGCAACGATCAGACAAGATTGTTCAAACAACTTGGCGGCATGAGCGCGGAGAAAGTCGCGCTCGACGGCTACCGCGCCGTCATGGAAGGCAAAACGCTGGCGATCTCCGGCCTTCACAATTGGGCCGCCGCCCAATCCACCCGCTTCGCCCCAAGGAAGATGGTGACCGCCATCTCGCGTTGGATTTCCGAAAAGGCGTCGTAAGAAACGTGGAAGAGCGGCGCTTCAGCGCCGCGATAAGTCGAAGAAAATGATATGGGCTTTTAAGCCCCAGCACCCGCAGGGCCTAAAAGGCCATCTCTCGAAGCCCCCTAACGCGGCGCTGAAGCGCCGCTCTTCCACGCTCCGCGTTCCCCTTTACAAATCCCCACCGACTCTTTGCAAACCTTTACCGCCTCTTCGGATACCCTTCCCAATGACCGCGAGTCAAACGTACCGAAAGCGGGTTATTTCTAATGAATCCGCCGTAAATCGAAAGCGCCACTTCAAGGCTTTCGACAGGAGGTGCCCGTGAACTGCCTTCGCTCCGGTCGTGACCTCTCCCCCGCAACGCCCCATAGGAAATTAGCCGCTCTTGCCGTGCTGTTCGTAACCGTTTCTTGCTTTGCGCAAGATCCGCAGCCCTCAAGCCAAATGCAGGCCGCAAACGGCAACCCAACCGTCACCCTTCCCGCCGGAACGCGCCTGGCCCTGGTACTCACGCATCCCGTGCAGAGCCGCGTGATCCATCGTGGAGATGACATCTACGCCCAAATCACATCGCCGGTGAACTCCGGCAACGAAATGGTGATCCCGCCCGGTACCTTCGTCCAGGGCACGGTCGACAAGCTCGAAACCAAGAACGGACGCGGCGACATTCACCTGCAATCCATGGCCATCACCTTTCCCGATGGATATGTCGCGCCGGTTGAAGGCCCCATCACGCTGCAAAGCAACCAAGGCTATGCCATAAAAGATCCTGGCGGAAAGCGCACCGGAGCCGCCTTCGCGATGCCTCTCATCGGCCTCGGCCTGGGCGCATTGATTGGCCACGCCGCCGGAAGCTCACAACAAACCTTGACCACCACGCTGCCTCCCGGCTGCATCGGCCCGCCGCCCGGATGCCTCTCGTCGAGCCTGCCCATCCCCGGCAGCAAGTTCAAAGATACCGCCATCGGCGCCAGCATCGGCGGCATCGCCGGCGGTGTCGGCTCGATCTTCTTATTGCTCGGCTCGCACCATTTCTTTCTCGATGTCGGCTCGCCGGTCGAAATGACGCTCGAACAGCCGATCACCTTGCAGGAAAAAGAAGTCGTCGCCGCCGTGAAGCAGGAACAAAAACATCCGGTAGCCGAACAGCCGGTGATGCCGCGTCCAGTCGCGCCCTCGATCGACACCCCAACCGACCACGGCACCTGCTACACGCCGGGCTCGCCGGGCACTCCAGACCAAGTGATTCCCGGTCCGCCGAACGCCGATGGCACGCCCGGGCCACCGACGATCATCCCCGGCACTCCGCCCACGCCGGGCTCGCCATACCCGTGCCCGTAGGGATTAAGTCCTGACGAGTATTCGCCGCCGCGTTTTGTCATCCTGAGGACGGCGAAAGCCGTCCGAAGGACCTTACGACGGCAAGCATTGTCGATGCAGCAAAGGGGATCATTCGAACTGCCGGTAGTCCGTGCATTCTTGTCCACTGCCGTAAAGCTTCACGCCAACCTAAGGTCGCTCGCGCCGGCTTCGCCGCCTCTCACGATGACAAGTCAGTTTGAGGCGTCTTAAGTTTTTTCCACAGAAATAATTTTCCCTTTGTGACATGTGACCGTGACTGTGAATTTCTTTTTTCGTACTCTGGCTGGCGTAGGGCCCGGATGTGGTGCAGCGCAGTCCTAGGAAACTCGCCGCCCCCGCAACCTCCCCATGCGAGTGAGGTCAGAGGGACATCCGACCAGGGCGCTTCAGGTGAGCTACCTCGATCAGCTCGAGGCTGACGCCCGTTGTGGGAGTGATCACTCTCAACGTTTTTGCATGTAAATGAAGAATGAAGGTAATGAAGGATGAATTTAATGAAGAAATGAACGCGGGTGAAGCGCTGGAAAGGTTCGCGGGCATGAGTGCCCGCGCCACATCATCAGCGCAGCGACGCAAAATTCCCGCGCACCTACAGGTGTATTCTTGACTGCATGAAGCAGAACCTCGCCGCGCACCTCGCCGCGCACCTCGCCGGAGGCCTCGCCCTCTTCCTGGCTCTGGTCATTTCTCCTCTGTTATTCACGACCGCCGCGTCTGCGCAGGCCCAGCGCGGCACGCTCGTGCACGAAGAGAGCATTCGCGTTGCGCCCAGCGGCGATGCCGCCAAACTTGGCGAGGCGGGCCGGGGACATGAACTCATCATCATCGAATCCAGCCGCGATTGGACCCACGTCGAAGCCATCCTGCGCGAACCGAGCAAAGAGTCTGACGAAGACGATCCGGAATCCGAAGGCAAGACCATTACCGGATGGGTCCACAACACAGCCCTTGTCGGCACCAGCACGCCCAATGGCGACAAGATTGTTTTTGGCGAAGCGGCGAACTCCGAAGACGAGGCCAGCCGCCGCCGCGGCCGCCGCGATGCCGCCCAGGACGCGATGCGCCTCTACTACCGCGTCTACGATTTATTTCCCACATCCCCCTTGGCGGGCGAGGGCTTGTATCGCGCCGCCGACATCCGCTGGCAGATGGACCGCGCCGATGTGCTCACCCGCCCTTCCGCTCGCGAGCGCGAAGCCTACATGCGCGGCCAGATCAACGAAGAATGGATGAAGCTGGTCATCAAGAAATTTCCCGGCACCAAGTGGGCCGACCAGGCGGCTTTCCATCTCCTCGAAAACAAATTGTGCGGCGATTGGCAAGCGGCGTCGAAGTGTCCCGAAAAAGAGTCGGACATGTATGAGAAATACGTGAAGGAGCACCCGCAGTCTCCGTCGGCGCCGGAGGCTCTCTATCAGGCCGCATGGCGGCAGTCCGCGCTGATCGAAATCTACAAGACCGAAGCCAACCTCAAAAAATCCGGCGAAGCCAAAAACCGCGCGCTGGATTCCGCCCAGAGAATCGTCAGCCAGTATGGTCAGAGTGACTGGGCCTTGCGCGCGCAGACGCTGATCTTCTACATTCAACAGGGCGTACCAACCTACGGAAACGCGACGGACTAAGAATCGCGGTCTTTCCATGAGCTCTATGCCCCTCGCGGCGCTGATCATCAGATTCCCGAAGAAGTCAGTTTGCCAAGCGCCAGGTCTTCGACCTTGAATTTTTCTGAGATACTGTCCTTGCACTTTTCGGAGGACGTTTGAACGACTATCTTCTCTCCATCATTCTCGGCATTGTCGAAGGCCTTACCGAATTTCTGCCCGTCAGTTCGACCGCGCACCTGCGGCTGTCGGAAGCGTTGCTGCACATCAGTCTTTCGGACGGCTATTGGAAAATGTATTCCATCGTCATCCAGTTGGGCGCGATTCTTTGTTTGCCCGTTTACTTCTGGAGCCGGATCACGAAATTCCTTTCGACCTTCCCGCAAGGCGAGAGCGGGAACCGCAACGCGCTCACCCACCCGCTCGGCCTGATCGCGGTTGCGTTCGTGGTCACCGCGATTCCGTCGTTTCTGCTTTCAAAAGTAATCGGCAAGCATCTGGAAAACATCCTCATCATCGGCTGGTCGCTGCTGATCGGCGGAGTCGTCATGTGGATCGTTGACGCGATGCACGCCAGGGCCGAAGCTGTCGGCCAGGTACCGGGCAGCCGCATCCGAACGTGGAAGATGGAGGATATGAGTCTCGGACAATCGATCTGGATCGGCTTCTGCCAGATTTTCTCTGCCGTCTTTCCGGGAACCTCGCGCTCGATGTCAACCATCGCCGCCGGACAGATTGCAGGAATGTCCCGCGCGTCCGCTCTGGAGTTTTCATTCTTCCTCTCGATCCCCACCATGACTGCGGCAACGTTATACACGCTCTACAAATCGCTTCGCGGTAAAAGCGAAAACCCAATCGGCGTTTCGCAGATCGATCCCCACGGATGGGTTGTGCTGGCGATCGGTTTCGTCGTCTCGTTCCTGGTTGCCTACGCATCGGTCGCATGGTTCATGGCATATGTGCGTAAGCGCGGCTTCGCGCCGTTCGCGGTATACCGGATCGTTCTGGGAGCGCTGGTACTACTCTTCGCCGCCCGTCTCGGGTGATGCACTGTTTCTAGACGACAGTTGCCCCGTCTTGAGGTACAATCCTCGGCGCTTGGGGAACCTGGATCTCAAATCATTCCGCTCCGGATTTCGAGGAAGTGTCATCGAAGCCGGCGAGAGCGGCTACGACGACGCGCGCCAAATCTGGAATGCCAGCGTCAACAAGCGCCCTCGTGTCATCGCCCGTTGCTCCGGCACGCCGGATGTTATGGCGGCGATCGAGTTCGCGCGCGCCAACAATCTGCTGACAGCAATCCGCGGCGGCGGCCACAACGTTGGCGGCCGCGCACTCTGCGATGACGGCCTCGTCATCGACCTGTCTCCGATGAAGTCGGTCTTCGTCGATGAGACCACTCGCAGGGTTCGAGTGCAGGGTGGCGCCACTTTGGGCGATATCGACACGGAAACCAGCCTCTTTGGGCTCGCGATTCCATTTGGCATCGTCTCAAAAACCGGCATCGGCGGGTTGACGCTGGGCGGCGGCGTTGGATGGCTGATTCGCAAGTTCGGCATGACCGTCGACAATTTGCTTTCGGCACAGGTGGTCACCGCCAACGGCAAGGTTCTGACCGCCAGTGCCGCGCAGAATGACGACCTGTTCTGGGCGCTGCGTGGAGGCGGCGGAAACTTCGGCGTCGTCACCTCTTTCGAGTTCCAGGCGCACCCGGTCAAGACCGTTCTGGGAGGGATGCTGCTCTATCCACGTCCGGCGGCCGTCGACGTGATCCGTCACTTCCGCGACTTCATGGCGACCGCGCCGGACGAACTGACCGCTTATGCCGCTCTGCTGCATGGCCCGGACGGCTCGCCGCTGGTGGGAATCATCCCCTGCTATTGCGGCGACATCAACGAAGGTGAGCGGGTCCTTCAGCCTCTTCGCAAGTTTGGGACCCCTGCGGCCGATATGATCCAGGCAATGCCATTCTCTGCGATGCAGTCGTTGCTCGGGCCGGCATTTCCGGACGGCAATCAGAACTATTGGAAATCGACGCTGCAACGCGAATTGCCCGACGAGGCAATTACAGCGATTGTCGATCATACGAACCGGCTCAATTCTCCTCTTTCGGTGGCGGTCTTCGAATATTACGGCGGCGCAGCCGGACGCGTCCCCAACGACGCCACGGCCTTTTCGCATCGCGATCTGCCGTGGGACATTCTCTTTCTCGCGCAATGGACCGATGCGGCCCAAAACCAACTGCACCGCGACTGGGCCCGGTCTGGAGAGGAATTGCTGCGGCCTTATTCTTCCAACGCGCATCTGCTTTCCGTGCTCGATGTGGAGAGCGAAGAGGTGGTTAAGGGCGCCTTCGGCGGAAACCTGCAACGCCTGGCCGCGATAAAGAAAAAATACGACCCGGAGAATTTCTTCCGGGTGAACCAGAATATTGCGCCGGATACCACGGCCAAAGCCTGAATTGCTCGCGCTTCGCCATAATTCACGCGTCGCTGCCTGCTGCGGAAACTCGCTCGCTACTCCCCCCGATTTCCATCATTGTCTGATCGGCTTGCGTCCTGCATAATAGGAACGCTCTGGCCGCGAACTTTCCGGCCTACATGGAATTTCTCTTAGGGATTTTTGCCCCTACCTCGAACCGGCGGCTCAACGAGCTGATCGGGTTCCTGATGTGTGTCTCCGCGCTCCTCCTCTTCCTCGCGCTCATTTCGTATTCTCCGCTCGACCCTTCGTGGAACAGCGCCTCGGTGCTGACCGGGTCGCACGCCGCCCGCAACTGGATCGGCGTGGTCGGCGCATACACCGCCGACGGCATGCTGCAATTCTTTGGCGTCGGCGCATTTCTGCTGGTTCTGTTTCTGGTCATGCTGGGCGTGCGCTGGTTCCGTTCGATCAAAGTGCAGTCGCCTCTGGCGAAGAGCCTGGGCGGCGTCTGGCTGCTGATGTTCGTTCCAGCCATGCTGGCGTTGCTTCCCGGACAACTGAAGTGGATGCACGTCATCCCGATCGAAGGGCTGGTCGGGCGCGTGGTGGGAGACTTCCTCATCCACTACTTGAATGTCGCCGGCGCATACATCGTCTGCGGCACGGTGCTTGCCGTGGCGTTGTACCTGACGACCGCATTCTCCTTCTCGGCGATTCAATTGTGGGCGCCCACCCGCTTCGCCTTTGTAACGGCGTTGTGGAACCGCTATGAAGACTGGAAGCTGGAGCGGACCAAAAAGCGGCAGCAGAAAGAACTCGATCAGCGGCGAATCTCGAAGCCAATTGTGAAGACGCAGCTCATTCCTTCGCGGCCCGCCGCGCCCGCGCAGGAATCGCGCCGCACCGGCATCGAGCGCATGCTGGAGGAAGAACGTGGAAGCGCGGACCCGTTGGTCCGTTCAGTCGAGCGAACTTCGACGGCTGTGGGTGGAGTTCTGCTCGATCCAACAGCTCAGCCCGCGGCCGGCGGATCGCAGGCCGATCCTGAAGTTACCGAGCGCGCCGACAGCGGCACGAAAGCCAAGACGACGATGCCGCGCATTGCCGGAGGCTTCAAACTGCCTTCGAGTAGTCTGCTGCAACGGCCGGACGAGCAGCAGGCCGTGGATGCCGACGAACTGAAACTGCTGGCGCAGGTGCTCACGGAAAAGTATGCCGAGTTTGACGTTCACGGGCAGATCACGCAGATCAATCCCGGCCCGGTGGTCACGACGTTTGAGTTCAAGCCGGAAGCCGGCATCAAGTACAGCCGGATTACGAATCTCTGCGACGATCTCTGCCTGGCGCTGAAAGCCGAGAGCATCCTCATCGAGCGCATGCCCGGCAAGAGCACGGTGGGAATTCAGGTGCCGAACCGGCAGCGGGAAATCATCTGGCTGCGCGAAAACATCGAGTCGCAGGAGTTCATGGGAACGAAGTCGCGACTGACGATCGCGATGGGTAAAGACATCAATGGACGCATCGTGACTGCCGATCTCGCGGGCATGCCCCACCTGCTGATCGCGGGATCAACCGGCGCAGGAAAATCGGTCGCGATCAACGCGATGATCATGTCGATCCTGTACAAGGCGACACCCGAACAGGTCCGGCTGATTCTGGTCGATCCGAAGCGGCTCGAACTCGGCAACTATGAAGGCGTTCCGCATCTCTACACCCCGATCATCACCGAGCCGAAGCTGGCGGCGAATGCACTGCGGAATGCGGTACGCGAGATGGAACGGCGGTTGAAGGTGCTGGCGGCAAAGGGCGTCCGCAATATCGACCAATACAACAAGCTGTTCGATCAGAGCGGGACGCCGAGCCTGTTCGAGGAAGGCAGCGATGAGAAGCCGCTGCCATACATCGTGATCATCATCGACGAGTTGGCCGATCTGATGATGCTCGATTCATCGAACGTCGAGGAATCGATTACGCGCCTGGCGCAGATGGCACGGGCTGTCGGCATTCACCTTGTTCTGGCAACCCAACGGCCGTCGGTCGACGTCATCACCGGATTGATCAAGGCGAACTTCCCGGCGCGCGTTTCGTTCCGCGTGGCGACCAAGGTCGACTCGCGAACGATTCTCGACTCCAACGGCGCCGAAGCGCTGCTTGGCAAAGGCGACATGCTCTATCTGCCTTCAGGATCGGCGCGCGTTCATCGCCTGCATGCTGCGTTTGTCACCGAGAAAGAAATTGCAGCGGTGGTCGAATTCTGGAAGTCACAAGGTCTGGCTGAATATCAGCAGCAGTTCCTGGAAGCTCCGAAAGAAGAGCGCGAGGCCGGAGCGGCCGGTGGCAGCGAATCCGGAGATGGCGGAAGCGCCGAAGACGATCCCATGTACGGCGAGGCCGTGAAGCTGGTGATTGAGTTCGGCAAGGCCTCGACTTCCCTGCTGCAGCGCCGCTTGCGCATCGGCTATGGCCGCGCCGCCCACCTCATCGATTTGATGGAGCAGGATGGCATCGTCGGCGCGGCCGATGGGCCCAAGCCGCGCGAAGTGCTCAAGCGGCCGGACTGGATTTCAGAGATTGAAGAGACGATGCGCTAACGCAGGCACAGACGCATTCGTCGGTCAACGAGTCCCAATCAATTTTGTCATTCCGAGCGAGAATCTCTGCTCCCCTCTGTATGTTATGGGCGGAGATCCTTCGACTGCGCATTGTCTCCCTTCGCGAGGCCAACGCTGCGCTGACAACGCAAAAGCAAAAGCCCCACTTCTCGCCCAAACACCGCGCGAGAAATGGGGCACCCTTTTGCTGAAACAATTAGTAACGGAACACGATGCCGCTGACGATGCGCAGGTTCTTGCTGCTGGTGTTGCCGCTGTTGTGCATCAGCATCCAGTCGGCCTGGGCCGCGCGGAACGAGAAGTGCTGGTTGAGGTTGAAATCAACTCCTCCGCCGGCCATCAGCGCCATTCCGTTGCCGGTCGCGCTGACTCCGCCAAACGACGCCGAGGCGTGATCTCCACCGACCAGCGCGTGCACGAACGGCGTGTACGCCCGGTTGGCGCGGAGCGAGAGCACCGGGCCGAAGGTGTAGGTGTAGTTGTGAAGGCTCACACCCTGCTGGGTTGTGAACGAAGATCCCAGGTCGGCGCTGATGCCGAAATAGCTGTTGAAGTTCCCGTTGAAGTTGATGTCAAAGCCGTTGGCATTGACGCCGCCTTCGAGGTGCGAGTACTGATAACCGCCAAATACTTCGGTCTTCGGAAAGTCGTCCCGATCGGACGCCACGGCCGATGCTGCCATCAATGCTACGAAGCAAGCTGCAACGATAAGTTTGCGCACTTGTAAACTCCTCCAGAAATTTAAAGTCAATTTTGCCGGCGGATGCTACAAATCATGGCTGATCGGAACAGGACATCCGCACGGCTCTTGCTGATCTGCGGACTAGTGGAACTCATGAAGCCCTGAGCGGCAAGTGACTGAAGGCCTGAGACTGGGTAACTGGCTGCTGTTAAGTACTATATTATCAATGTTTTACGGGAGCTATCTCCACCAGTTCTTGTGCCGCAAGAGGATTGCGGCCGTCACCTTCGTTAAACTTGAGGTCGAGAATCTGTTGCTGAAAACGACAACATAGCTTCCGCCTCCCGCCGGAAGGTCTACCTTCACCGTTCCTTCGGCCACAGGCCCGCTTTTGTAAATCGACTGGACGGAATCTCCAGTCTGCCATGCACGCAACTGATCTTCGCCGAATATCAGGACTTCAACAAGATTGCCGCCGCCTTCGCCCGAAGCGCTGAACTTCCCCACGACGGCCATGTGCGCCGAGCCTTCCGGCAAAGTGAATTTATAGAAGCGGAAGCCGCGCGGGCCCACGGTGAAGTTGCGGTCAATGATGGCCTGGTCTGGTGTGCGTCCGAAGATGGCACGCACACCCTCGGCGTAAGGATTGCGGCTGACGGTGATCCACGTGGCCAGGATAAGCAGAAGGACCAGCGATCCCGCCAGGATCGATTTCCATTTCCCACGCGCGCGATGCGGGCCTTCGATCTTTCCGGCAATTGGGTTCATGTTGAGCGCAGACCAGAACCTTAACTACGAAGGGCACGAAGGCAGACGAACGCAAACCAAGAATTCCTTCGTGTTCTTCGTGGATCAAGCTTGAACATTGCGGAGCAAGGGCAGATGCCGTCGCGGCAGTCACTGAAGTGCCGGCGCTAGGCAGGCTTCGCCGCGCTTCCATCCAGCCCTAACTCTTTCGCGACCGGCTTCAGCGCTTCGATGCAGAAGCCGATATGCTCGTCGAGGTCGACTCCCAGATCGACTGCGCCGTTGATAATGTCGTCGCGGTTCACTTTGCGGGCGAAGGCTTTGTCCTTCATCCTCTTCCGTACCGACTTCACGTCCACCTCGGCCAGTGACTTGCTGGGCTTGATCAGCGCGACGGCGGTGATGAATCCGGCGAGTTCGTCGCAGGCGAACAGGGCTTTCTCCATCGGCGTGTCGCGCGTCACGCCGGAATATTCGGCGTGGCTCATGATGGCGCGGCGGATTTCATCGGAATATCCACGTTCCTTCAGAATTTCGTTGCCCTTGTAGGGATGCTCGTCAAGGTTGGGCCAGCGCTCGTAGTCGAAGTCGTGGATCAGTCCGACCACGCCCCAGAGTTCTTCGGCCTCGGGAGATCCGTCGCCGAACTTTTTCGAGCAGGCGCGCATGCACGCCTCCACGGCCTGCGCATGCTTGAGCAGGCTCTCGGATTTCGTGAACTCAGTCAGCAACTGCCATGCCTGTTCGCGGGTATAAATAATTTCCTCCGTTCTACTTCGTACGGTCTGCTTTGTTTGCGCGGCGCTTTTTTTTCGCCGCAACGTTCGAAGTCCGCGCCGCGGATCGAGCGGAAGCGCTCATCTGCGCGATGGCTGCCTGTAGATATTTTCGGACCGCGGGATTTTCCAGTTCGCCCTGATCGCGGACCGTGATATGACGAATCGACTTGCCTGTTCCATGAAGAATTCGGTTGGGGTCAGCCAGCAACGCGCCGCGATTGAATCCCAGGTTGACATGGGTCGCATAGGCCACAACATGGCAGAACCCGTCTTTAAGAGGCTTCCCGGTAAAAGAGAATCCAACGGCAACGGCGTAACTCTTGACGATGGATTCCTTCGCCTGCGGCGCTTCCTCCAAAACGACTTCGCGCAGCGCCAAAGCCAGATGCGAGACATGCGGATCGTAGGCGGCGAGATAGCCGAGCAGCTCACGATCGGGTGGGCGAGTCATTCTTCGGCAGACTAGCACACACCGCGAAATCCAGTACATCCTCATATTGCCGCGGCGAATTTGTTAGACTCGTGCCGCGACATCGGGAATGAAGCAGCTGTCGCAGCGAAATCATTCGAAAAAAAATACCTCGGGGCTCTCTCTGATGACACTCAATCGGCGGCAGTGGTTGCAGGGCATTACTTGTGCAGGTGCAGTGGTGGCGTCGGGAAAAAGTTTCGCCTTCGCCGCCGGGAGCGGCGGTCCTCAGACCGAAAATACGCCTCCCATGCCGCGGGACCTGGGCAGTCCAGTGACTCAGAGCCTGCGGCCTGTGATCGAAAGCTCGCGCGCCGTGCGCACCCACTACGACAAGATCGTGGAAGTCGCCAAGTGGATGGCCTATGAGGACCTGCCCCTGCCGAACCTGGCCATCCCATACGGTCTGGAGAAAACTCCCGACGTCGCCATGGATTTCGTAATGGTGGGCAACACGGTGGACACGGCATTCACCGACTTCAAGACCCACGTGAAATTCCAGGTCGACTACGCCGGCGAACATCATTCGGATTCCGATGCCATGTTCGCGTGCCTGAAGCGCGCCATGGATAGCGGAATCCCGGTTCTCGACGGAAAATTTCTGGCAACGATCACGCGGCAGGACATGAACAAAATCTTCGCCGGCAATATGGAAATGCCCATGATCGAAGAGAAGATTGCGGTCTGGCGCGAAACCGGCAAAGTACTGACGGCAAAATATGGCGGCCGCTTCTACAACTTCATCCGTTCGTGCACGCCGCGGCTTTATGACAATGGCAAGGGACTCGTGGAGCGATTGGCCGCCGAGTTTCCGCGCTACAACGATGTGAGCATGTTTGACGGCCACGAAATCAAGTTCTACAAGCTCACCCAACTCGGCTTCTGGCAGATTTATTCCGGCTTGCACGAAACCGGCACATTCAAACTGGAAGACCCGCAGAAGATGACGGCCTTCGCTGACTACATCGTGCCGGTGGCTCTGCGCCTGATGGGCATGACCAGCTACTCATCCGCACTGGAGCAGGCGATCAATTCACACAAATTGATTCCACGCGACAGCCGCCAGGAAATCGAAATCCGCGCCCATTGCCTGTATGCCACGGCCCTGTTAGCCGACGAGATCAACAAGCTCCGCTCGCAGGAAGAACAGATCATCATCCCGCAGATCGATGCGCGGCTGTGGACGCACTATCACACCACGTCGTGGCCGCATCATTTGACGGAAACCATCATGTACTGAGATTGCCGGCGGGACGGTTCAGCGTCCACCATGTCGGATTAGAAGTCCATCAGCTTCATGGGACTCGTTACCGGGTCGGTGAACGAAGTGCCGTTACGGCCAACCTCACCCTCGGTGTTTCGTCCCCAGCAGCGGACATCGTCAGTCGCGCCAGAGAACACGGCGCAGGTGTGATAGGCACCGGCATCCACGCTTAGCGCTGACGGCAGGACCGAAGAAACGAGTCCTGGAGCGAGAATGTCGTTGCCCCGTGTGCCTCGTCCCAGCTGGGCGCTTTCATTTGCGCCCCAGCAGAGAATGCTTCCGTTCACGATTGCGCAGGTGTGATAGCCACCGGCGGCCACCCTACTCGCGGGGCCCGGTAGCCCTGCCACAGCGACCGGGGTTCCCGTGGGCTGCGGCCCAATGGTGTTGCCGTTTCCTAACTCTCCGTGGCCGTTGTAACCCCAGCAACTGATCGCACCGCCGCTGGAGAGAATGGCGCAAGTGTGATATCCGCCCTGGGCGGTCGTCCCTTCGACTCCGGCGCCGGTAGCAGCATCGACCTGCAAAGCTGCTCCAATGGAAACATTGTTGAACCAGCCGGGATTCGACCCGGTTTCGCCATCATGGTTGTAACCCCAACAGTCGACGCCTCCACCGGCGATGAGAGCGCAGGAATGGTAAGCGCCGGCGGTAACGGCGATCGCTCCGCCCACATTCCCGATGGGCGCGGGTGGCACGATGGCGTCGTACGGAAGATCCGCAATCTCGTGGTCATGGTTATAGCCCCAGCACTTGACGCTTCCGTCGTTCACCAGAACGCAGGAATGATAGCCGCCGGCGGCAATTCCGAGTCCGGATCCTCCATAGAGCATTACCGGCGTAGGCGCGCTGAAGTTATTGAAGCCACCGCCGCCAGCCTGGGCTTCAGTGTTACGACCCCAACACTGCACGGTTCCGTCGACCAGAAGAGCACACGTGTGGTAGGCTCCGGTGGCAATCGCAACCACGTTGGCGAGGTTGGTAATCGCCACGGGAACCTGATTGTAGCCGCCCGAATTGTTGGTTGTGCCCCGACCCAGTTGGCCTTCATTCCATCTGCCCCAGCACTTCACGGTGCCATCCATTTTGAGTCCGCAAGTGTGGTAGGCGCCGGTGGAAACCTGGGTGGTGCGGAAGTAGGCGATTGCGCTCGTATCGCTATTGAGCGTGAACGAGCAGGTTACGCCGCTTCCAGCGCACGCTCCTCCCCAGCCGGCAAAGACCGAACCTGAACTGGCAGTCGCAGTCAAGACGACGGGAGTGCCCGAGCTGGTCACGTCGCTGCAAGCTGTTCCACCCGCCCCGCAAGAGATGCCCTGCGGATTGCTGGAAACAGAGCCCGTTCCCACGCCTCCAAGCTGCACGCTGATCGTATTGCTGCAGCCGGCCAGCATGAGCATCAGTGGGAAGGCAAAGAAGACTGCGAGCACATTGAGGGTTGTTCGGCTTGCATCCTGAAGATTGCGCACGATTGGATTGGTCATCGCCACTCCCCTGGACGACCGAATTCGAACGAGTGCCACTTTGAATGTCGCACCGCATACCAATACGCGATGCCGCATCCAAAGTGGCCAGATTCTACACCTGTTGGAACAATCCGCAAGATTGTGTTCGTTCTTCAGCGCGCGCAGCAGACGACCGGGCCGCGAACCTTTCTAGTAAACACAGCAGAGATCCGTGATCTAACATTTACTTCAAGTATCTCGCGGCCTTCATCGCTTCCCGATCGCATGATTTGTCTCACTGCCGCATTTTTTGTGCACTTTATTCTTGACATCCACAGGGCACATGCCGCAGATTGATTTGCGCAGTTGAGCTTGTCCCACCAGAAAGCTCCTGCAAGCTGTGCTGTAAGGAGGGCCCGCTCTGGCACTCCCACAACCCGATGGCCACTACACTTGCCCCGGTCGATTCCAGGGAAGTAATGCGCTGTGACCACTGCCTGTTAGTTCAGTTCCGCACATCCAACAACAATTGCCGACGGTGCCATGCATCGCTGGACGAGGAACCGGAGCCCGAGCCGATCATGGTCGCGCCACCGGTGCTGATGCCCATGCCGGGCACTGGCCGCGGACATCTGAACTTAGCGACCTCCATCCGCTCCCTGCGCCTGCGCAGCGGGCTTAGCCAACGCCAACTCGCGGGACGCATGTCGGTGCCGCGTACGTACGTGTCGAAGATTGAAAACGAAAAGGCCACGCCCACGCTGTCGTCATTGGAACGACTGGCGCGCGCCCTGGAGGTTACTGTGCCCGATCTATTAAGCGGCGGCGAACGCACACGCCAGGAAGAAGTCAACGAACTGATGAAAGACCAGTTCATCGCCGAATTGCTGCCCTTCGTCACCCAATTGAACGGAATGCAGATGTCGAGCATCCTGACGCAGGTGCGGGACTTGACCATCCGGCCGAGAAGAAGTGCTTAGAAGCAAGGTTTCAAAGTTTCAGGGTTTCAAAGTTTCAAAAGTCGGGTGAGCAAGTTTCTGATCTTGCGAAGTTGGTCTGAGACTTGAGACTTGAAACTTTCCACTTTGAGACTTGGGTTTTAGATTTTATCCGGGCAACCAAGCCAACCACTCGCCGGGACCATCCTCTGGTCCCGGCTTTTTTGTGTGCGATCTTTTCGCAACTCCCATCGTCCTCCCGACATCAACACTAGTGTCCACTTCTTCGAGGTCATCGTTCGAGGTCATCAATGGAAAATTATTCGAAGACAGTCGTTATTACTGGCGCTTCCAGCGGGATTGGACGCGCATGCGTTTCACAGATGGTGCGAGCGGACTGGAGGGTATTTGCGACCGTTCGCAAAGAATCGGACCGCGAGAAAATTCGCGAGATGGGGGCCTGCCCGGTGCTGATGGACATGCAGGATGCCGGGTCGATCTCAGTGGCGGCCGCTGAGATTGGATCGCAACTGGAGGGCCGGGGACTGGACGCGCTGGTGAACAATGCCGGAGTCGGCTGGGTGCGCCCGATTGAGAATGTGCCGCTCGCCGACCTGCGCGACATTTTCGAAATCAATGTCTTTGGGCAGATCGCCCTCACGCAGGCCTTGCTGCCCTCGCTCCGCAAAGCGCGCGGGCGCGTGGTGAATATCACCTCGGTTGGAGTCAACCTCGCAATCCCGTTCGGCGGATTGCTCAACGCCAGCAAAGCTGCATTCGGAATGTTGAGCGATACGCTGCGGCTCGAGATGCGTCCTTTTGGAGTGAGGGTCATTGCCATCGAACCGGGAGCGATTTCGACTCCGGCAGTCGAGAAAACACTGGGAGGCATTGAGAAGGTGATCGCCGATCTTCCCGGTGACGCGCAGGCGCGATACGGCGACATGTTGAGAACTTTCGCGCGAAAAGCTTATGCCAGGGAAAAAGCGGGAAGCTCTCCTGATGTCGTGGCCAACGCGGTGCATCACGCGCTGACCTCGAATCGGCCGAAGATCCGCTATCGCGTCGGCAACCACGCAAGACTGCTGGCGAATCTGTCCCGGTTCGTGCCCGAGAGCATTCTGGATGCGATCCGGCTGCGCATGTTCGAGATTCCTTCAGCGCCCGAAAACCCGCGCCCATCGAACAGTTCAGGGCAGAGTTTCTCGCGCCAAGGCCGCGCGAGGCATAGCTCGCCCGGGCCGGTTGCAATGTAAACCCGGCTCGATGAATCCGGAATAGATCGACGAACATCTATCCAGCATGGATTTGGAACCTGGATTGGATGGATTGGCTGCGCCGGTAAATCCGGGAAGTGAGTTTTCGGATACGCGGCCGGCGAAGTCTCCTCTGTCGGCCGAATCGGACAGCGGTCGATCAGACGACTCTTCCCTGCTCGACGCATACTCGACCGCGGTCACCAGCTCCGTCGAGCAGGTCCGGCCGTCGGTGGCGCATATCGAAGTGCATCAGACCGCTGGACGCACGCCTTCAGGTGAGCCTCGCGAGCGGCAGGGTGGAGGATCGGGATTTGTCTTTACCCCCGACGGCTTGATCCTGACGAACAGCCACGTCGTGCACGAGGCGGCGCGGATCGCGGTGACTCTGGCGGACGGGCGGCATATGCCGGCGACGCTGATCGGCGACGATCCAGCCAGCGATCTGGCGGTGATCCGCCTGGAAATGCCGCATTTCGACGACGCTGGGTTAACCACGGCAACACTGGGCGATTCGCAAAAGCTGCGCGTGGGACAGGTCGCCATTGCGATTGGCGCTCCGTATGGATTTCAATCGACGGTGACGGCAGGCGTGGTGAGCGCTCTGGGACGCTCACTGCGTTCGTATTCCGGACGGCTGATTGACGATGTCATTCAGACTGACGCGGCACTGAATCCGGGCAACTCTGGCGGCCCGCTGGTCGATTCCTCTGGCCGCGTCATCGGCGTGAATACGGCGACGATTCTGCCAGCGCAGGGCATCTGCTTCGCCATCGGCATCAACACGGCGAAGTTCGTCGCCAGCCGCCTGCTGCGCGATGGACGCATTCGCCGCAGCTACGTGGGCCTCTCCGGGCAAACGGTGCCTGTGCATCGGCGCGTGGTGCGGTTCTATGATCTGCCGAAAGAAACGGGAGCGCTGGTGATATCGGTTGAGGAAGGCAGTCCGGCGAAGCGTGCGGGCCTGCGCGAAGGCGATGTCATCGTCGCGCTGGAAGGCCAACCGGTCGCCGGCGTGGACGATCTGCATCGCCTGCTGACCGAGGTTCGCGTGGGCGTGAGTTCGACGCTGACTGTGATTCGCTATACCGAGAAGCTGGAATTGAAGGTCGTGCCGGAAGAAGCGAAGTAATGTGTGGCGTAGACCTATCCTGTGCAAGGCCCGAAGGAGCTCCTCCTCGCGCTGTCGTGAATCAAGAACGAGCGCGACGGACTCAGCCCGCTCCGGGCCTGAGAAAATCCCTTGACTCCCGCCCGGTTTCGTGACATTTTGTCTGCCTTCCCCGGATTTTTCTCCCCCGGAGTATCCGATGTTCACCTTTCGCC
This sequence comes from Candidatus Sulfotelmatobacter sp., assembly GCA_036490405.1. GTDB lineage: Bacteria > Acidobacteriota > Terriglobia > Terriglobales > Acidobacteriaceae > Sulfotelmatobacter. The sequence continues at coordinate 24,876 of DASXDY010000072.1, forward strand.
CGCGTTCTGCTTATGTTTTCTTGTTCGCACTATCGTTCGCTTTGGTCGCCTTTGGCGCCGTAGCTGCGGCCCAATCCCCCTTGATTTATCAGCCTCTCGTTCCACCGTCAGTTGCACCCGGCTCTGCCAAGCTCACGCTCACCGTGCGCGGCGAGGGATTCGTTCGCGGGGCGAAGATTCGCTGGAACGGAACGAACGTTCCGACCACCTTTGTCAGCAGTTCACAAATGACCGCCACTATTCCCGCTGCTGACATTGCGAAAGCCGGCACGGCAACAATTACGGTCGAGAACCCCGGCAGGCAGATTTCGAATGGCGTCTTCTTCAGCGTCACAGAACCGGTCTCTCCCATCGTGATGACCAGCATCCTTTATCGGATACCGACTGGCGGTTTCGCCGCCAAAACTCTCGCCGTGGATGTCAATGGAGATGGAATCATCGACCTGATGGTCCTGCAAGAGTCATACGGCCTTCCCGGATCTGTCGCTGTCCTGTTGGGAGCCGGAGATGGCACATTCGCGCTGCCGACTAGCTATGACACCGGCACAAACTCGACGGATATTGTGGCCGTTGACATCAACGGCGATCACTTTCCCGATCTGCTGGTCGCTGACTCCGATGACAACACGATGTCGGTGCTTCTGGGAAATGGGGATGGAACATTCCAGCCCCGGGTGATCTATCCCAGCGGCGGCACGTCGCCGTGGCACCTCGCGGCCGCCGACATCAACGGCGACGGTAATATTGACGCTGTCGTGACCAACAGAGGCAACGGACAGATAGCCGTTTTCCTCGGAAATGGCGACGGAACCTTCCGCGCGCCAATCATCACCGCCGAAAACGGCGCCTTCACGGAAGCAGCGATTGGCGACTTTAATGGCGATTCCAAACTCGATATTGCCGTGGGAAATTCCGACACCAATGGAAACATCTTGTACGTGCTCCTCGGAAATGGCGATGGAACATTTCAGGCGCCCGTCGGATATACGCTGCCGTACTACGCTCCGTTTGACGTCAAGACTGCTGACTTCAATGGGGACGGCCATCTGGATCTCGCGGTCGCAGGAACTACACTGGCCACACTCAAGGGAAATGGCGACGGAACATTCCAATCCGCGGTTTCCGTCGGCAGCGAGTCATTGTTGGACAGTATCGTCTTCGGCGATCTGAACGGCGACGGGAAGATCGATATCATCGCCGGAGCATTGGAGCAACCGCTGTACTACCTTGGAAACGGGGACGGCACATTTCAGGATTTCATCGCGTTCGGGGCGTTCTCGGACGGTGCAACCTCGGCCGTCGGTGACTTCAATCGGGATGGAGCGCTTGACGTCGTGACCGGGGGCGCATGGGTTAGTTTCAATGGAAAAGTTCCGTTGGCTCCGATGGCCCAGTTTTCCTCCCAGAACCTGAATTTTGGAAACGTTGCCGTGGGGCAAAGCAAATCGCTGAATCTTACAATCACAGACGACGGAACTGCCCCCCTGTCCATTGTCAATCTCACCTTCTCGCGAATGCCGACGGCGTTGTTCTCTACGGATTTCGGCTGTTTCACCGATCTGTTTCCCAAACAATCGTGCACGGTCGTGGTCACCATACAAATAGTTTCAGCCGGCGCCGTAAGCGGACAAATGAGTGTCGTCGACAATGCTGCCCACGGTCCGCATCAAGTTGGACTGACAGCAACCGGAACGAACTAGAATCGCAGTCAAAGCTCCCAAACGCGTGCAGCCGACCCGGGCGCGGGACAAGCCCGCCCTCAGCCTGCCGAAGAGAGTGTCCGCGCCACAATAACCTTGCATTGCATCCCCTTCCCTGCTGTGGTACTCTCAATTCGTGGTCACTTTGCAACACAAAGTACCTGCCGGACTGGATAAGAAAGAAGCCGAAGTTTACCGGCATCTGGATCCTGCGCAGCTGCCGCGGCATATCGCCATCATCATGGATGGCAACGGGCGCTGGGCCAAGCGGCGGCATCTGCCGCGGGTGGCCGGGCATCGCGCCGGGGTCGCGGCCGTACGCTCGACGGTTGAGACGGCGGCCCGCATCCATATCCCTGCGCTAACGCTATACGCGTTCTCGGAAGAAAACTGGAAGAAGCGTCCGGCCAGCGAAGTCGGATTTTTGATGGGCCTGCTGAGCCGCTATTTGAAGGCTGAAGTTCCCACGCTGAACAAGAACAACATCCGTCTCGAATACATCGGCCGCCAGCACGAGCTGCCGCCTGAAGTGCAGGAACGCATGGAGTGGGCGCGCGGAGCGACGTCGCACAATACCGGCATGGTGCTGACCCTGGCACTCAACTACAGCGCGCGCAGCGAAATCGTGGATGCCTTCCGCTCGATGGTGCATGCGGCTTCGCAGAATGGCGGAATCGATCATCTGCGGATTGACGAGGATCTGGTTTCGCAGCATCTTTATACGCGTCACCTTCCTGACCCCGACCTCGTTGTGCGTACATCGGGTGAAATGCGGTTGAGCAATTTTCTGCTGTGGCAGCTTGCCTATGCGGAGATCTATGTCACCTCGACTTTGTGGCCGGATTTTCGCGGGCTGCAATTGTTGGAGGGAATCGCCGAATATCAGAAGCGCGAACGGCGCTACGGCGGGCTGAATCACGGCTTGTCTGAAATCACACAAAAATCTTAACCACAGAGGACACAGAGTACGCGAAGGAAACCGGCCTCTGTGAAACCCTGTGTCCTCTGTGGTTATAATTGCCCTTCCGTTGGGTGCACGACTTCCCTTGCTCAAACGAATCGCGACCGCGGTCGTACTCATTCCGATTGTGCTGGCGCTGATTTTGCGCGCACCGGTTTGGCTGCTGGCCATTTTTGCGGGCGCCGTCGCCCTCGTCACAATTCACGAATTCCTCAAGCTGACGGAATCGTATGGCGTGCGGCCGATGGCGTGGCCGACACATCTTTTTGCGGGATTGTTCTTTCTGCTTCTCGCGATCAGCTCGGCGAGCGAGACTCCGTTGCTTTCCACAGAACAATTTTTGGTCACGCTGGGATTCATCGCGGCAATCGCTCCATTCATCTTTCTGACGCGGGCGATGCGCGAGGGAAACCTGGCCGCGGGATATCCTGCCGCGGCCGCGTCGGTCTTTGCATTCACTTATATCGCGCTGCCGATGGGAATGCTGGTGCAGCTTCGCCAGCAATGGGCCGGAGCGTTCTACGTCCTCTATCTGCTGCTGGTCGTTTGGGCGGGAGACATCTTCGCCTACTTCGTCGGCAAGACGATCGGCAAGCATCTGCTGGCGCCACGCGTGAGCCCCAAGAAAACTTGGGAGGGCGCAATCGCATCGATCGTGGCCAGCGTCGCCGTCGGATGGCTGATGTTTACCTACGCCTTGCCGATCAGTTCAGCATTGCTGCGCACCGGACTGATCGAGCGCCGCGACGGGTTGTTCGGCCTGGTGCAGCCGGCGATGGGTCCGATCATCGCGCTGACGATTGTGTTGAATGTCGCGGCGCAGTTAGGCGACCTGGTGGAGTCGTTGATCAAGCGCGGCGCCGGCGTGAAAGATTCCGGCACGATTCTTCCCGGCCACGGCGGCATGCTGGATCGCATCGATGCGCTTTTATTTGCGGCTCCGGTGCTGTGGTACTATGCGGCCTGGCGCGTCATGCAGTAAGCTGAGATGGCGGATTCGAAGCAGTTCCCTCCCCTGAAGCCGCTTCACACTGAAAGTTCATTGAATACAGGAAAGTTGTCGAAGTACGAACAGCTTTCAACCGAGGTATTGGTCGAGTCGCTTGTACCGGGGAAAGAAGGCTGTCTAAAAACCCGGCCGGACGGAACTATACTGGATGGACACCACAGGATTCACGTTCTCAGTGGCCGCGGAGTTCGAGTGGACGAGTTGCCAAGAGATATCGTCATGAAAGATGAAGAATAGGACTCTATGCCTGCGGGGCTGTACTGGATCGACGGACCGTGGCCAGGAAAACTTGCCGTTGCTGCCCGTCCGCGCGGTGGAGACTGGTTGCGAGACGAACTCGAGACCTTGAAGCGAGCTGGTGTGGGTGCAATTCTCTCGCTTCTGACTCCGGAAGAGGAACGCGATCTTGACCTTCGAGAAGAGGCAGCGGAGAGCCGGCGTCAGGGAGTCAAATTCATCTCGTTTCCGATTCCAGACCGCCAGGTGCCTTCTTCAGAGGCCAAGCTGGGAAAAACGCTGGAAAAGCTAGCTAGCTTGCTCTCCCAGGAAACGAATGTGTTGGTACATTGTCGCCAAGGGATCGGCCGAAGCGGACTTGTAGCAGCTTGTTTGCTGGTGAAGAATGGAATGAGCCCGGGAGCAGCGCTCGACGCCGTGTCCGGTGCGCGGGGCATTCCCGTGCCGGAGACCGCGGAACAACGCGAATGGATTGAGCGCTACGCTCCGGCATTCGCGAAATAATTCTTTAACGCATGAAACGCATTGCCATCCTGGGATCGACCGGATCGATCGGGCGCAGCACGCTGCGCGTGGCCGAGTCTTATCCCGACCGGTTTCAGATTGTCACGCTGGCTGCGGGTGGCAATCTTGACGCGGCGTTTGAACAAGCGAAGCGCTGGCGGCCGCGCGTGATTTCGATGGCCGCGGAAAAAACTGCCGACCAACTGCGTGCCCGGCTGAAAAGCGAGAGCCTCGGCGAGATCGAAGTCGTCCACGGCGCCGCGGGGACCGTGAAAGTTGCCACGCACTCCGAGGTTGATTTCGTCGTCAGTGCGATCGTCGGGGTCGCGGGCCTGGAGGCGACATACGAAGCCGTCCGCGCCGGCAAGACTCTCGGCTTGGCCAACAAGGAGTGTCTGGTCGCCGCCGGCGAACTCATCACCGCAGAGGCGCGAAAACGAAACGTTCCGCTACTGCCGATCGACAGCGAACATAACGCCGTCCACCAGTGCATGCGCGGTGGGCGAATGGAAGAAGTCGAGCGGGTTTGGCTCACCGCTTCTGGTGGCCCATTCCGGAACACGCCAGAATCAGAATTTGCCTCCATCACGGTCGAGCAGGCGCTGAACCATCCGACCTGGAAGATGGGCAAGCGCATCACCATCGACTCCGCGACATTAATGAACAAAGGCTTCGAGGTCATTGAGGCCTGTCGTTTGTTCCACTTGCCAGCTTCCAAGATAGAAGTCATCGTGCATCCGCAGTCTACGATTCATTCCATGGTCGAGTTCGTGGATGGCAGCATACTTGCTCAGTTTTCGGTGACGGACATGCGGTTGCCGATTCTGTATGCGCTCACTTATCCGGAGCGGATTCAATCCGATCTGCGCTTCGCGGTCAGCGACTTGCGTCATCTCGACTTCAACCCGCCTGACCTGAAAAAATTTCCCTGTTTGCGCCTGGCCTATGAGGCAGTCGAGGCGGGCGGGGCCAAGACGGTCGCGTTGAATGCCGCCGATGAAGTCGCGGTAGCGGCATTTCTGGAAGGAAACATTGGGTTTAACCAGATTCCCCGAGTCATTGAAGACGTACTGGCGGCAACCGATGCAGTAGCTTTGGGGTCGATTCAACAAGTGCTAGAGGCGGATGCCGAGGCCCGGCGCATGGCGGGCGAGCAGGTGACCAAGATTGGCGAGGCAAAGATTGGCAAGGCAAAGCGTCCGCGGGCAACAACTTTCGCCTAGTTTTAGAATCTAATCAGTGGGAGCGTGCGTACCTCATCTATGTCTGATTTTCTGACATCCCTCATCGCGGTGGTAGCAGTCCTCGGCTTCATGATCCTGATTCACGAGTTCGGCCACTATGCCGTGGCCAAGTGGCTCGGAGTGCGGGTCGAGCAGTTCGCGATCGGTTTCGGCAAGCGGCTCATTGGCTTTCGCAAGGGCGAGACCGATTACCGCATCAACGCGATCCCGCTTGGCGGCTACGTCAAGATGAGCGGCGAGAATCCCATGGACCAGCGCACCGACGATCCGCGGGAGTTTCTGAATCACTCGCGCTGGCACCGCTTCCTGATCGCGATCGCCGGCCCGGCGATGAATATCCTGCTGGCAGTTTTCCTTCTGACCGTGGTGTACATGGTGCACTACGAATACCCGATTTATCTCGACAAGCCAGCGGTCCTGGACGGCGTTAAACCGGGCTCTCCGGCCGCGCTTGCCGGCTTGCAGGCGGGCGACCGAATCGTACGGGTCGACGGCATTGAAAATCCGACCTGGGAGCAACTGGAACCTCGCGTCTGGTTGAGCCCGAATCAACCGTTGACGATCTCGGTGCAGCGCGGCAGCCAGACCTTCGAGAAGACGATCATTCCCAAGGCGGTAACTTCGTCCGAGGTAGGCTCCGCCGGATGGTTTCCCGAGGATGCAATTATCGTCGGAACGGTGGAAAACGGCCTTCCGGCAGCCAAGGCCGGCATCAAGGAAGACGACCGCATCGTAGCCTTGAATGGCCAGCCGGTGCATTCGCTGGAAAGCATCATCGAAAGCCTGCAAGAGACGAAAGATCACCCCATCGAACTCACCGTCCTGCGCGCCGGTCAAACATTAAATTTCAGGATGTCGGCGGTCCTCTCCAAAACGGAAGATCCGAAGGAGGAGAGATATCGCCTGGGCTTCACCAATAAAGGTGAGATTAAGGTGACGACATTGCCCTTTGCGAAAGCGCTTGGGCTCTCTCTGGAGCGCAACCGGCAATATTCGATGATGATCCTGGAACTCGCCAAGAAGCTTGTGGAAAGAAAGATTTCGCTGCGCGCCGTTTCTGGCCCCATCGGAATTGCACAAGAGGCCGGTTATGCCGCCCAGCAAAAGGGCTGGACGCCATTGATGGAACTGACTGCGGGAATCAGCCTGAACCTGGGCATTTTTAACCTTCTGCCCATCCCGATCCTGGACGGAGGCGTGATCCTCTTCCTCTTCATCGAAGGCCTGATGCGCCGCGACATCAGTATGAATATCAAAGAACGCGTCTACCAGGCCGCATTCGTGTTTCTCGTCTTATTTGCCGTGATGGTGATTTACAACGATCTGATGAAGACGATCCCCGGACTGGCAGACAGGCTGCCGTAATCGGCAATCATTCCGAAAATTTCGAGGGAGGCGCTCCTGTCCCCCTCTTTGTATTTAATCACCCATTGCCTGGATGAGATACCATGTATCTCAGGAGAAAAAGGCATGGCTTCAACGGAAATGGTCCATGTTCGGGTCGACCGGCGCGTAAAGGCAAAAGCCGCTAAAGCTTTATCTGTAATGGGGCTTTCCGTGTCTGACGCCGTCCGAGTTCTCTTGACACGTGTGGCAACCGAGAAGGCGCTTCCCTTTGAGGTAAAGGTTCCCAATGCCCCTACGGCGGCTGCTATGCGCCAGGCCCGCAAGGGCGGACTCGCCTCATTCGACAGCGTCTCCGATCTCTTGGCCGATCTGAATGCGGAAGATTGAGCGGACGAATGCCTTTCGCCGCGACTTCAAGCGCGAAAAACGTTCTGGACAGAATTCCGGTCTTGACTCGCTCCTCACGACGATTGTCTCTCCGCTGGCCACGGATAGTTCCTTGCCCGAAAAGAATCGCGATCATGCCTTAACCGGCAACTGGTGTGATCATCGGGAGTGTCACGTGAAACCTGATCTGTTGC
>DASXDY010000038.1:0-18554 GCA_036490405.1 Candidatus Sulfotelmatobacter sp.
GGCTGCGAGGCGATGCCTGATCCCGGCGTAGTCCGCACCGTAGCCAGATTCGCCGGAGAAGTAGTCGGCACCACCCAGTACTCGGTCTTCACTTCGCCCGGCCCAAGCTGATACACAACGGTGTAATACGATCCCGCCGGAGTAGCCCCCGCATTCGGCACCAGCCCAACGCTAAGCGCTCCATTCGTTCCCAGCGTCACGCTGATATTCCCCGCAGCCACCGCAGTCCCGTCAGAAGTCACGAACGCCGGCCAGGTGATAATCAAAATCCCTGAAGCCGGACTCCCATCCGCCAGGTAAACGGTGTCCGCCACAGTCGTAGTAGCAGGCCCGCTTTGCGGCAAGCGCGCCCCCGAAGCCGGAAGCCCAAAGCCCAAAGCCGCCAACGCCAGCGCCCAATAAAAAAGCCGCCCCATAGGGCGGCAATTCGCGTAAAACATCCCATCCTCCATCAAATCCTGTCTGGTCCGGGCACTCTTGCCCGCCTGCAACATTCACAGCGATTCGTATCAGCGCACGGCTTCAGCCCTGCCACACACCGTGCTGATAATCAGTCATCCCGAGCGGAAGAAAACGATTCGCGAAGCGAAGAGTTTTCTGGAGTCGAGGGACCCTGCGTTTTGCCTCGCGCATGGTTCACATGTCCCAGCCCGAAGCGGCGAAGAAACCGACTACGCTGGAACTCCCTACCCTTCCAGAAACGTCGCAACGCTCTCCACATAAACCTCAGCCAAATCCGCCACCGGCCTCCGCGTCTCGATCAACTCGATCGCGTCCTCCATGCTCCATCCCGTAGACGCCAGCACCGCCAGCGCCATCATCGGCCCCCGATGAATCCCCGCCGCGCAATGAATGAAAATCTTCGCCTCATCCCTCTCCAATGCCCGCTCAGCAAACTCAACCCCATGCCGAAATAACGCCGCCGGCTTGGACTCAAAATCGTCGTCCGTAGGATTCCACAGCACCTCAATCCCAAACGGCCCCGCCAGCGGAGTGTCGTCAAACTCGGTCTGCATGTCGATGACATGCGTAATCCCAGCCGCCGCCACCTTCGCCATATTCTCCGGATTCCAGATCCCGCCCCCGACCGCAATCCGCTCCGTCAGCCAGCTGATATCCATCCCGCTCCTGCGCAACCGAAGTTGTGGCGCGGGCACTCCTGCCCGCGAACTGCGTAGCTTCTGGGCATCCCCCATTCCTCGCGCGTTCTGTGCGCGAGAAAGCTTGCCCTGCGCTTGTCGAAGGGTGGGGCCTTTGACTTTCCTTTTCCCCACCCATATCGAAATCCGCTCACTCCGCAACCGTCACCTCAATCTTACGGTACGCATCCGTTCACCACTCGTCTTTTGAAACCCGACATCCCGAGCGCAGCCGACGATCCGCGCAGCGGATAAGTCTTGCGAAGTCGAGGGACCTTCTATTCTGCCGGGTCATACAACGGCCCCGCTACTCGCCCCGCGCGCCTCCGCGCCCCTCTGTGTCCTCTGTGGTGAAGGTTTTTGATTTTTCCTCCTCCACCACACCACCCCGCGCTGGAATCACCACCATATCTTCCTCATCATCGGCATCGTCCCGCTTAGCCGGTTCATGCGGAATCTTCAACCGGTCCAGCAACGTCTTCGCCAGGCACTCTTCGTCTTTCGAAACCTCGTTCCCATCGTTCGCCGGAGGAAAAATCTTCGCCATCTCGAACATGTACTTCATGTGCGCGAGCTGGCCTTTATCGCCTTCATCCATCACAGCTTCCGCCATATCGGCGGCCCGCGTCTTCACTCGCCGCGAAATATCGTCTCGCACTTCCGCTGCGCTCAGTTCCTTCTTCCCCTTCGCCGTGCCCCTCTTTGCTCCCGCTTTCTTTCCTGCTGCCTTGTCTTTCCCCTTCTTCTTGATCATCGCCCCAACCTGTGCCCCTCTGTGCCCTCTGTGGTAAAGCCTTTGATTTTTCTCTACAGAGAAACCGAGCCAAAAATGCAAAAGGCGCGCTGAGTTAGCGCGCCTCTCTCGGTGAGATTTCTTTTTCTCACTCTATAAATCTAGAATATCAAATCCACTGGGGCAGACCGGAAAAATTTGAAAATTTATTTTCCCAGTCTTCCCAATGACTTACAGGAAATCACCCCGAAATACCCCCTTGACAGGATTTTTTCGTATTCGAGTCCACCCGCTCCAGCAATCCTACTTCGAGCAACACCTCGACCAGCAGATCCAGAACGATCGGCACATAAGTCCGCACCGTCCGCTCCGTGCAGTGCAACAGCCTCCCCGTCGCCGCCTGATCGTGCTCCTGAAGGATATGCCGCGCAATGATCTGCCGCGAGAAGTCATCCAGCCGCTCCAGGCACTTCTCCATGTCGTGCACGAAGATCACCCGGTCTTCAAACGTCACCACCGTGTACGAGGTGACCTGCGTCCGGAAGAACTCCCGCCCCAGCAACGAAGGCAATCGCCCCGTCTCGATCGAATACCTCATGTATCTCCGCAGCATCGTGATCGTCCGCCCACGGTAAATCCTTCGCGCCCGCTCCGTCTCATAGTCTTCATCCTGATACCCCGAATATTCCTTCTCTTGCTCCTGCGCAATATTGGATCTTTCACCGGCATCGGCACAGGAGTCTGCCCTCGGAAATGTGTGCGCCGGAAAATTTCCGACGTTGATTGCTCCGCCAGAATCTTTCCGCGTCGCCTCTGTGTCCCTTGTGTCCTCCGTGGTGAAAGGTTTGTCCTGTCCCGCCGGGTGCCCCGCTTCTCGCGCTTGTTGCGAGAACTGAGGATTTTGACTCTCCGACTGCTCACCATCGCGAATGCGCCCCTCATAAAATCCACTCTCGTTCGGTTCCCGGTCCGCCTCCGCCGCGATCCATGCAATCATTTCGCTCATGCCACACCTCCCGCTGCCGCTCCGAATCGCAATGCTCTTTTCGCGGAACACGTCGGTGCATATTGCTCGACCAGAGTTTTCTTCCGAATCGGCAGCGTAACTCTTCCCGGCTTCTTCTTCGGAATCGGCAAATCCTCCACCCTCGATCGGCATCTGTCGCAATACACCCCCGCTCCGCCCTCGCGCACCCATAGCCCGCCACAATGCTCGCAATACTTCAATTCCATCCTTACCTCGCGGTTTTCGCTCACTTTCTCTACACTCGTCATCACAACTCCTCCCCTTCGATCCTGGAAAAAATGAATAGTGTGGCCCGCCCCTTTTTTCTGGGTCCTTTGCAAAAGAGGACGGGAATTCCGACTTCGCATATCGCCAAAACGCTCATTCGGACAACGCAGCTCATAGCTCGTTGCTCGGACCTCCAAAGACAAAAAGCCCCGCGCCGGTCGCTGATCCATGTCAGTGACCGCACGCAGGGCTCGTTTCTCTTACGAAGGCCTGCCGGTTTTATTTACTTGTGTTGGAATCTAGGAAAATCTTCGCGTATTCATTCGCATCTTCGTTTGTCGCCAGCCCCCCGCTTCTACAGTTTTTGCGCGATTTCCTCTTCGGGCCCCGCGCCCCGCCGCCGGAAGTAGCCTTCCTCGTAGCCCGATTTAAGCACGCGCCCGTTCTGCATCACCACGCTCACCTTCCCTGTGAAGCGAAGCGACAACAGCAATCGCTCCATGGACGCCGACAATACCTCCGCCGACTTTACCTTCCGCCGGAACTCTCCAAATGTTCTTTCTTCGTTCAAGTTCTCAGGTTGGCTGGCCATGTCGTTCCCCATGGAAAATTTGCTGAATCTGCCGCGATCCTATCGCTGTGAATTTTCACAGTCAAGGTTGGATGACCATCGCGCTCTTGTGGAAATCTTTGCAAAACTTTCCGGCCGCCATTACAACCCGCCCCAGCCATTCCCAAAAAATGAAATGAATCTGTACGCCGTTCTGAAAAACGATACTTGCGCGGTTCCTTATGCCGAATCGCCCAAAAGTGAACTAATTCTTCGCCCCACAACCAACCGTACCCGATTCAAGAAGCCCGATAGCGGCAAGCTTGGGACTTGGGACTTCGGACTTCGGACTGGGACTCAAGTCTTAGGCCTCAGCGTCAGGCGCAAGGCGGCAAGTCGGGGCAGCCGCACGGAAAGTTTAGATTTTGTCATTCCGGCCACCGCGAAGCGGTGAAGAGGAACCTGCTGTTTTTCAGCCGCCGAAGGCCCCGAACTCGCCGCGCTTCCTGCTATCATCGCGCCGGAGCCACTCGATGCGCAGTTTCCTCTTCGCAACCCTCTTGCTCGCCGCCGCATTCGCCTCTGCCCAGCAATACGACATTGTCATCGAAGGCGGACGCGTCATGGACCCTGAGACCAACCTCGACGCCGTCCGCAACGTCGGCATCCGCGACGGCAAGATCGCCAGCATCTCGGAGAAACCGCTCGCCGGTCGGCGCGTCATCCCCGCCGCCGGACTCGTCGTCGCCCCCGGCTTCATCGATCTCCATCAGCACGGCCAGGAGATGGCCAGCCAGCGCGTCAAGGCCTTCGACGGCGTAACCACTGCGCTCGAAATGGAAATCGGTGCGCCAGATGTGGCGGCCTTCCTCAAATGGAAGCAGGGACGTTCGATCATCCACTACGGCACAACCGCCAGCCACGTGGCCGCCCGCGCTCTGGTCTTCGGCTCGCCCATCCCGCCGGAAACCTTTGTCCCCGAAGCGGCCGTCACAGAAATCCTTCCCAAGGTCGGCCCGGCGACCGAGGATCACGCGACGCCCGAGCAGATCCAGAAGATCGAAGACCGTCTTAACGAAGAAATCGCCGCCGGCGCCCTCGGCATCGGCATGGGAATCCAGTACACGCCGGGCGCGACGCGCCTTGAAGTCATCGACATGTTCCGCCTCGCCGCGCAGAGTAAGCTGCCGGTCTACACGCACATGCGCAGCTTCGGACGCATCGAGCCCGGCTCCGCCATCGAAGCCACGGAAGAAGTGATCGGCGCAGCCGCGATCACCGGAGCCGCGCTTCACATCGTTCACATCAACAGCACCTGCCTGCGCGACGCGCCAGAATGCATATCGCTAGTCGCCGGAGCGCGAGCACATGGCCTGGACATCACGACCGAAGCCTATCCCTATATCGCGGGAATGACCGCCATCAACTCCGCCGTCTTTAATCCCGGATGGCGCGAGCGCCAGGGCATCGACTACAACAATCTTGTGCTGCCCGGCACCGGCGAGCATCTCACCAAAGAACGCTTCGAAGAGCTGCACAACTCCAGCAAGGCGCAGCCCGTCCTGATTTTCTCGAACATCCAGGAAGTTGTGGATTCCGTGATCACCAATCCGCTGGTGATGATCGCAACCGACGGCGCGCCCGGGCATCCGCGCAACGCAGGAACCTATTCGCGCATTTTGGCCTACTACGTCCGCGAAAAGAAAATGCTGACCCTGATGGAAGCTCTCCGCAAAATGACCCTCATGCCCGCGCAAATGCTCGAACGCTCAACGCCGGAAGCAAAGCGCAAAGGCCGCATCCAGGAAGGCGCCGACGCCGACATCGTGGTCTTCGATCCGCAGACAATTTCAGATCGCTCCACCTTCGAGAAGCCAATGGAGCCAAGCGTCGGCGTGCACGAGTTGCTCGTTGATGGAACGGTGTTGATCGACGACGGCAAACTCGTGCCGGATGTTTTCCCTGGCAAAGCAATTGTGGGGCCGGCGAAAATCGGGGCGCACGAATAAGCAAAGAAATCGCTGCGACCAAATCCGCCGCGGCACCCAACACCTACTTGTCATTCCGAGCGGCGAAGCCGCGAGGAACCTGCTTTTGGCCGGCAGCACCGGCGCTTCGGGCGAGAAGCAGGTTCCTCCCTTCGGTCGGAATGACAACCTGGGGCCGGAATGACAACCCGCACGCAAGCCAGGCGCCGACCCGTCGGAACTGCCTTGAGCGAATGTCTACTTGTGTTCCGTGTTCCCACCCAGCAACTCAATCGCATGCGGAATCAACTCCGCCACAGCTTGCAAAGACTCCACCGCACCCTTGGGACTTCCCGGCAAATTCAGAATCAAAGTCCTTCCCCGAGTCCCACAAACAGCGCGGCTCAGAGCCGCAAACGGAGTCTTCTTACTGCCCTCGCTCCGCATTTTTTCTGGCACGCCATCCAGCAAGCGATCACAAATTGCCATCGTTGCCTCCGGCGTAACATCTCGCAAAGCGATGCCAGTGCCTCCGGTCGTCACGACGAGCTGCACTTCCCCGGAGAGCTTGATCAGCAGATTGTGGATTTTAATTTTCTCGTCGGGAACGACTTCGCGGGCCTTGATCAAGAAGCCGAGCGCTTCGAGAGCCTGCGTCACCGCCGGCCCGGAGAGGTCTTCGCGTTCGCCGCGCGCGCAGGAGTCGCTGACGGTGATGACCGCGGCAGTGAAAGCCGAGGAGAAATTATCCATCGAGCAGGACGTCGTCCTCTTCTTCGCGCTTCGCAGCGGGACGGGACGGGCTGGGGGCGGCTACGGGCCCGGGCTCTGCAGCGGCAACCGCCGCGGCTTCGGCCTCGCCTCCGCCGTCGCGCGAAGATTCATCCAGCAGCCGCAAGCCTTCCATCAGCAGTCCCTGCGTATTGAGCTGCGTAGTCTCTTTGTCGGTCTTGCCGTCAAAGTCAAGCTGGAAATTCCCGCCGGTCCAGCGCAGAACTTTGAAGACGGCTGGGTCGCCGACCAGCGAACCATACGTCGCGTGCTTCACTTGTCCCTCGACGAAAAACACCTCGCATTTGTCGCCCTGGTTGCTGAGCGAAAGCTTGCAGCTCTTGCGGCCCATTTCGAGCGACTGCATGAGATCGATCACATTCATTTGCGAGAGGCTGCCGCGCACCACGCCGTCCGACGGCGCGGTCTTCGCCAGCTTCTCGATCGCGATGCGGTCGATCATGCGCTTCACGCGGCGCATCGCGTCTTTCAGGAAGAAAGGTTTCTCCAGATAATCGTCGGCGGCGTCCTGCGGCGAGAGCCGCTCGGCGATGTCGGCCTTGTTGGCCATCAGTACCGCCGCGAAATTCGCAGTCGCGGGGCGGCTCTTCAGCTTCTCGACAAGTTGGCGTCCATCCATGCCAGGCATGCGATAGTCGCAAAGCAAGAGATCGGGCACGTCATCTACCGCCTTCAGCAGCGCGTCGGCGGCATCGGTCGCGGTGGTGACCTTCGCCATCGACGACAGCGCCTGCTCGAGCATGCCCAGCACCATCGGATTGTCGTCCACCACCAGCAGTTTGACGTTATCGGGCATGACGTTTTTGATGCTGCTACTTCTTGCGGCGATAGTCGCCGCTCTTGCCTCCGCTCTTTCGTTCAAGCACGACTTCTCGAATTTCGATGCCCTTGTCGGCGGCCTTCAGCATGTCGTATAGCGTGAGCGCCGCCACGCTCACCGCGACCAGCGCCTCCATCTCCACGCCGGTCTCGGCGGTGGTAGTGACTTTGGAGGTAACAGCGATGCCATTCTCGCACACGCGCACGCCCACATCAACGAGCGAGAGCGGCAGCGGATGACACATCGGGATCAGTTCCGATGTGCGCTTCGCCGCCATGATCCCCGCGATCCGCGCCACTTCCAGCGGATCGCCCTTGGGATTTTTCGGCATCGCCACCAGAACTTTATTGCTCACTGCTACAAATCCGCTCGCCTCAGCCTCACGCTTCGTGGCAGATTTGCCGGAGACATCCACCATGCGGGCGCGGCCCGCGGAGTCGTAATGGGAAAGCTTCTTCGGCATGGCGATGAAATTATCTTACTTGATCGCAGGAGTTATCCACGAAGCATGACCGCCACAAACTCTCCCTCGGCAATGCGCTCGCGGTCCGGCGGAATGACGATGTAACAATTCGCGCGCGCAGTCGCGGCGACATCCCCGGAGCCTTGCCAGGAAACGAGTTCAACTTCGGCGTCGTCAAATTCCCCGGAAAGAATTGCGGGAAGAAAGCGCTTCAGGCCGGTCTTGGTCCGGATTTCCGATTTCAGCTTGGCGTACACGAACTTGAGCTTATTCGGCGACATCCCCGCCAACGCTTCGAGCATGGGACGGGCGAAAAGTTCGAAGGTAACCATGGTCGAGACTGGATTGCCCGGTAAGCCGAAGAAATAGACGCCGACCGTCTCGCGAGCAGGGCCTGCCCTGAGTTTGTCGAAGGGAGTGTCCGCCCCACATTTACCAAACACTACCGGCCGCCCTGGCTGAATTTTCGCGCCGGTGAAAAAGAATTCCGCTTGCAAGTCCGTAAGCACCTGTTCGACCAGATCATAGCGTCCCATGGAAACGCCGCCGGTGAGCAGCAGCAAGTCGTGTGTCAGCCCTTCTTCGATCAGTGCTCGCAAGCGCTTCGCTTCATCCGGCGCAGTCGGCAGCAGGACCGGAACTCCGCCGGCATTTCTGATCTGCACCGCCAGCGAATAGCTGTTGGAGTTGCGAATCTGTGTCGGGCCCGGAATGGCTTCGACATCGATGATCTCATCTCCAGTCGTGAGCACCGCGACCCGGGGGCGCTTATACACCTTCAAACTTGACTTCCCCACTGACGCTGCGAGCGCGATCGTGGCCTCGTTGAGGCGGTCACCGCGATCAACCAGGACGCTGCCCGCCCGCGCCTCCGCTCCACGGGGGACAATGTTTTCTCCCTGCGCCACGCTCCTGGTGATTTCTACCCGGCCGCTTTCTTCGGAAGTGAACTCCACCATCACAACTGCATCGGCGCCAGTGGGGACGGGCGCTCCAGTCATGATCGAAGCGGTTTGTCCTGCACCAATATTTGCGGGGATCCGGTCGAGCGCCTCTCCGGCCTTGATCTCGCCGATGACTTCCAACCTGGCGGGAACCCGCGCCAGGTCTGCCGAGCGCACCGCATACCCGTCGCGCGTGGAGCGGGGAAACGGTGGCAGGTCGCGGTCGGCAAGAATTGATTCGGCGAGCACGCGTCCCGCGGCTTGCAACAACTCGCAGGATTCTGCTTCCGGAGTAGACATGTTCGCGGCGTGATCTTCGACCGCACGTCGCGCGTCTTCGAAGCTTAGAACGGTCGCATTGTTCGCGGCAGGAGAATGCATGCAACTCAAAGCCTAACTTATTTTGGAGGAGATAGGTCCGGCAGGCCCATGTTAGCGCGCAGTTGCCGCCATTGCTCGGTGACCCGCGCATCGTGCGAAATTTCAGCGGCGTGCCGCAGCGATGCTTCCGCATTCGGCAGATCGTTGAGTTGCACCTGGCACACTCCCAGCGCCGCCCAGGCGTACCAATCCTCGGGATAGTCTTTCGCCACCCGCTGGAACACAGGCACCGCATCGTTGCAACGGCCTTCGTCTTCAAACTGTAACGCCTGCTGCACCTGCGCGTCGGCAAGGTTTCTGGCGACCGGAGCGTTGTGCGGCGCGAGCGCATTCGCCGTAGTGAAAACGGTAAGGTCGTCCCGCCACATGTTTTCCTGCGAGAACGTCAGCGCTCCGAAAACGATCATAATCGCGATCGCAAGACCCGCCAGCGGAATGCGCGCCTCTCCCGCGAAATGCCATGCGGCGGCAAGCACCATCATCAATCCCGCCAGCGGAAGATACGTATAGCGGCCATGCAGGAAATCGCCGGGGTTGAGCGCATTGACGTTCAGCGCGGGCAGGATGGGCAGGACCAGCAGCAGAACTCCGGCCAGCAAGCCGAACCTGATGCCCACCGTCCGTCGCGAGGAAAATTCCGTGCCGGTTTTCTTCCAGCACCAGGCCATCATGGCAAACAGCGCCGCACCAAGGCACGCGACCGCAATCCCCGGCAGCAGCACTCGATGCAAGGAGAATTGGACCGCCAAGTCTCCATCCGCAAACGCATACGAGTGCAGAGGCCAGAAAATCGCCTTGAGGTAAAACCAGAGAATGGCCGGCCACGACAATACGATCGTGGTCCAGGAGAGATGTTGCGTGGCCGCGCCGAGTTTGCCCTCGAGCGCATTCCAACGCATGAGGAGGTAGACGGCGGTCACAGCCAGAAAAGACGTGCTGTGGAGCAGCGCGTGCCGCGCTCGCAACGCGAAATTGGCCGGCACATCCGAAGACGATTCAGGGCGCATGGGAAAGAAAAACGCCAGCAGAAAAATCAGGACGGGAAACACGATCGCAGTTTCCTTGGCAAGCAGGGCGGCCGCGTAGAACACGGCCGAGAGAACAAGCCACCAGCCCGCGCCAGACTGCACCGCGTCTGCCTTCTTGCGCCGGCGGGACTTTCGGTCGAGCGCTTGGTCCCGTGAGAAAGCGAACGCCAGAAATTTCCAGAAACATAAGAGGCTGGCCAGCAGGGCGGCCGCCATCAGCGGATCGGGAACCGTCACCCACGCCACCGACTCGGTCTGTGCCGGATGCAGCGCGAACAGCCCCGCGGCCAGCAGCGCAGCGACCCGGTCTCGCAGCAGTTGCCAGACCAGAAAGCCAAGCAGCGAACTCACGACGACGTGCTTCGCGATACTCAGGAAATGCCATTCCCAGGGAGACAGCGCGCAGAAAATGAAGTTGATGCGCATCCAGAGCAGGAACACGGGGCGGTAAAAGCTGGGTGGACCGCCGGTGAATTGCGCCCACACGAAATTTGAAAAATATTCCCATACGTGGTCCGGCATCTGAATGCGCGGATCGTTGGTGAAGCGGTGGTCGTCGAGGATGAATTGAAAATTCAGCGACCGGGCGTAGACCGCGCAGACTACCGCCAACAGGCAGGCCGCGATGGCGAGCGCGGGTTTCAGGGCGAGCAAATCGGTGACTGCCGCGGGCGGCGCCTTCACCACGGATTGATTCGGCCGAAGCGAAGCAGGGGCCTTCATCGCTGCCATGCGAGAAACAAGAGCATCGATTTTCTCACAGTTGGCTTCGCAGACAGTTCGCGGGCTCCCGCTCATGCCCGCGCAGCAGAACGCGCCGGGATGCCGGACGACCCTGTCCGCTCGACCGGAGCCTTATGCCGCCATGGCCATCTGCGGCTGGGCGCAATGCGCACAGCGGTTCGCGGCGATCGGAATCTCGCTGAGGCACTCGGCGCATTTCTTGGTCGTCGGATCCGCGGGCGCGGGAGTGTTCCGCATGCGCGCGATCAGCGCGTTCACTGGAACCACCACGAAAAAATAAATCGCGGCCGCGATCAGCACAAAGGCAACGCAGGCATTCATGAAATCGCCCACGGGAAAGACGGTGCCGTTAAGAGTAAGCGTTACCGCCGAAAAGTCCGGCTTGTGCACCACCGCCGCGACCAGCGGCATGAGCAGATCTTTGGTCAGGGCCGTCACGACGCCCCCAAAGGCCGCGCCGATTACCACGCCCACGGCCATATCCACAACGTTTCCGCGCAGGATGAACTTCTTGAATCCAGTCAACATACGCCCCTCCAGATTGAAGTGCCCTGCAATTTACGGCACGCGAGGGCGAAGGTCAAGGAGACGGGAGTTTTCGGTAGTGGCTCAATTTGAATTTCAAAAGGAGCATTTGCTCACCTCGCGGGGTCATCCTGAGCGTAGCCGTTCTTCAGGCGGAGCGAAGGATCTCAGTCCGTGTCGGCTCGGCGCGCGAGCCAAATTGCACCACTAGCGGAGTTTTCGGAGCATCTCTCGGATTCAGGAAGATTCGTATCAGGGCGTCGCTTTAGCCATGCCATTCGCGTCAGGGATAGTTCCCATCGCCGCTGCGCGGCCAAGAGAGGTGATCAAGAATAAGCTGGGATGGCACGGCTAAAGCCGGGCCCTGATGCAAAGCGATTCGTACGGAGGGCCTACCGCGCCAGTTCCTGCCCCAGTACAGAGGGATTGCTGGCGAAGCTGAGTCCGGCTTCGAGATCGATCACGCGATCGTTCACCAGTTGCGCGATTTCACCGTCGAAGTGTTGCATGCCTTCCTTCGTCGAGCCCTTCATCGCATCGAGCAGCGTGTTGTATTCGCGATCGCCCTTCTCGATGACCTCGCGAGTCCGCTGGTTGGCCTTGAGAATTTCAAAAGCTGCGACGCGTCCGCTGCGGTCGGTCTTGGGCATCAGGCGCTGGCAGACGATGTAGCGGAACGATTTGGCGAAGCGCTCGCGGACCGATTGCTGCTCGCTCGGCGAAAACGAGCTGACGATGCGCTCGACTGTCTTCGAAGCGTCCATGGTATTGAGGCTGGAAAAGACCAGATGCCCGGTTTCCGCGGCTTCGAGAACGATCTCGATGGTTTCGCGATCGCGCATCTCGCCGACCAGGATCACCTTCGGCGCCTGGCGCATAGCGGAACGCAATGCATGCGCGAAGCTGGGCGTGTCGCTATGCAGCTCGCGCTGGTGGATCGTGGAACTCTTGTGGTTGTGCAGAAACTCAATCGGGTCTTCGATGGTGATGATGTGGTAGTACTTCTCGCGGTTGATGGCGTCGAGCAGGACGGCCAGCGTGGAAGACTTACCGGACCCGGCGGCCCCGGTCACCAGCACGATTCCATCGCGGAGCTTAGTGATCTCTTTCAACGCTTCGGGCAAACGTAACGAAGCGAATTCAGGAATCTGCGTGGGAATCACGCGCATGACGACAGCGCAGCTTCCGCGCTGAATGAAAATGTTCACGCGAAAACGGGCGAGGCCCGGGAGTCCGTAGGAAATATCGCAGGCGCCATGTTCGCGCAGCGTAGACATGGCCTGCTTGTTGTCCCCGATCAGGTCGGCGGCGATGTGGCGCGTGTCGTCGGCCGTAAGAAACGTCAGCCCGTGCACCTGGACGGGAATCATCTGCCCGTAAACCTGCACCTGTGGCGGACGTCCGGGAGAAAAGATCAGATCGCTGATCTTTTCGGCGGCGCGCAGCATTGCCCCCAACAGCGCCGGGGTGGCTACGCGGCCGCTGCCGGAGAAGTCTTCTAAAACGACGGAAACCGGAGCAATTGTTGGTGATGCCATTCGCCCTCGCACGAATCGGAATCACCACAGAATGGGAACTTGCAGGTGATTCACTCTATCGTGTCGGAAGGATTCTGGCTAAGGACAGCAGGTGCATAGTCCTTGGTAACGTGCAAAAAGCGGCAGGGCGGCCCGAAAGCCGCCCCTGCATCCAGAAATGCTTGAAACTAAGCTATTTACTTCTTCGGCGCTGGTTTCTTCTTGTTCCCGAAGCTGGTTTCTACGGGGGCGCCAATGCTCGATAGCATCGCCTTGGCTTCTTCCACATGCGACCCGGTCGGGGCCAGTTCCAGATATTTCTGGAAGGCTTCGGCCGTGCCGGGGATGGCGACCATCTTGTCGCCTTGCAGCGTGGCCTTGCCCAGCATGTTCACGCCTTTTTGATAGTAGGCTTCGGCGCGAGTGGGATCTGCGGCAATGCATTTGTCGAAGGCCTGGATGGCGGCGTCGGCTTTCCCGGCGTTGGTGAGAACAGCGCCGGCGTTGAAGTAAGCCTGTCCGGCGGCCGCGGGATCGGCTGCCGCAGATGCGTCGTAGGCCTTCATCGCCTCTTCCGTTTTGCCTTCTTTCGCGTAGGCCTCGGCCAGATTGTTGTAATAAGCGGCCAGGTTCTTGGTGGCGTTCGGATCTTTGTCGTTGGTAACGCTTTTCTTGATCTCGATCGCCTTCTCATACGCCTGCACGGCGGAGTCGTACCGCTTGTTCTTCTCCGCTGTATCGGTCTGCTTCGTAGCTGACATGCGGTAGTAGTCGCCGAGCTTGAACCAGATGAGATCGCGCGAGGGATCGACCTGGTTGGCTTCGCTCAGCTGGGCAATGGCGGTGTCGTAGTCGCCCGCGTCGGCTGCGGCCTTGGCGGCATTCAGCTTGTCGTTGAGGCTCTTTACGGTCGTGTTTTCTTTCTGCTGCTTCGCCTGCTGTTCCTGCATTGCCTTCTGCTGCTCAGGCGACAGGCCCTGGCCCTTGGCTGCGCTTTCTGCTTCCTTCTTCAGATCGAAGTCCAGCGTGTTTTCATCGAGCTGAACCTGGAACCCGTTGACGTGAAATGTCTCTTTGTTCGCTTTCTGATCGTCCGGCGTGCGGTAGAGCGTGACCTTGTATTTGCCCGGAGTCAGGCCAAGCGAGAAGTACTCTCCCTTGTTATTGGTCTTGAGGGGATACTTCTGGCCGTTGTCGAGATTTTCGTACACGACGACTCCGCCGGCGATGGGCTTGCCTTCCGCGTCTCTGCACGTACCTTTCACCGATCCGGACGCCTGCGCGAACATCATGGGCGCGCACAGCGCCAACGAAAGAGCTGCAAGAGTAATGATTGCCAAATGCTTTCTCATTTTGCCTCCCGGCAAAAAATCAAATTTTCAACCGCCTACTTTGCTTCGTAGGGGATCGGGTCGGGTACTCCCGCCGCTTCGAAGGCGCGCAGGCGCAACACGCAGCTGTCGCAGACTCCGCAGGCCCGATCCTCGCGGGTGTAGCATGACCAAGTTAAATCGAAGGGCGCGCCCAATTCAAGGCCAAGGCGCACGATCTCGGCTTTACGCATGGCGATCAGGGGTGTCACGATCTGGATACGTCCTGCTTTCGTTCCCGCCTTGATCACCTGGTTGAAGGCCTCATAGTAGGCCGGCCGGCAGTCGGGATATCCCGAACTGTCGGGTTCAACCGCACCAATGTACACCTTTTCCGCCCCCAGCACCTCGGCCCAACTGACCGCGACGGCCAGAAAATGCGCGTTACGAAAGGGGACGTAGGTGACGGGAACTTCTTTGCCGATATTTTCGGCGTTGGGCACCGCAATGGACTCGTCGGTCAGCGCGGAGCCGCCAATGGCGGGCAGGGCGTCATTGCGGACCATCAACTGGTCTGGAAGGTTCAGACGGCGGCAGATGGCGAGAAACGACTGCCGCTCGCGCTCTTCGGTGCGCTGTCCGTAGCTGACGTGGACGGCGGCGGCGTCATAGTCCCGGGCAGCGAGGGTCGCGCAAACGGTGGAGTCCATCCCCCCGCTAAGAAGAATAACCGCGCGTGGCTTTGCGGGATTCATGATCGGCGGCGCGCCTCAACCTTCAAACTTTATCAGCTTTTCAGCCGATGGAGAGGATTCGCGAGAACTTACAGGCAGCCGCGATGTGACGGGCGATCAAACGCCTTTTACTGCGGGGTCCCAGATGAACTTGTGTAATTGAAGTCCGAGGCGCGCCGTGAGGTTGTCGGCGAGCATCCACTCGGCAAGTTGTTGCGGATCAAGCAGGCAATGCGAGGCGTCGCGCGCGCCGGTTGCGTCTTTGCGGAATGCGGGAGAAAAGAGAACTGCGTTTACGCGGGAGGCAAGGTTGTGGCGATGCGTGAATTCGCGGGCGAATTCGTAGTCGGCACGGCTGGCGAGAACAAATTTGATTTCGTCGCGGGAAGTCAGCGCCTCGAGATTTTCCATGCGGAACGCATCGCCTTCGCCCGAGCCAGGGCATTTTACGTCGACAATCTTGATAACTTTTTCTGGAACACGATCGAGCGGGCGCTCGCCGCTGGTTTCGATCAGCACTGTATAGCGATCATCCAGCAGACGCTGCATCAGCGGGACGAGATCGCGCTCCTGGAGCATCGGTTCGCCGCCGGTGATTTCGACCAGGCCGCCATTTGGGCTGAGCCGCGAAACTTCCTGCCGGATTTCTTCGGCGGTCATCTTGTGGCCGCCGTGGAATGTGTACTCGCTGTCGCACCAGGTGCAGCGCAGATTGCATCCCGTCAGCCGGATGAAGACGCATGGGAGGCCGGCGTAGGTGGACTCGCCTTGCAACGATTTGTAGATTTCAGTGATCTGCATAAAAGCAGCCGCCAGCTTCCAGTTGCCAGCCGCCAGTTCTATTCTTTAGCAGCCGCCAGCTTCCAGCCGCCAGTTCTATATCTTTAGCAGCCGCCGGCTTCCCGTTGCCAGCCGCCAGTTCTATTCTTCGGCTTGCCTTTTCACGGACGCCAATAGCCCATTCAGCACTCGCCCGACTTCCGCGCAGGCGCGCAAGATATCCTGCGTTGACTCATCCTTCAGGTATCCGAGGTTGACCGCAATTTGAAGTTGCGTTTCAACCTCCATCAAGGAACCACGTGCTTGCCCAAGGAAATATCGGAATTCCTTTTCGGATAACCGGCCTTGCCCTTCCGCGATATTGCTCGGAATCGAGACCGCCGCGCGCCGCAGTTGCGAAGTTAAACCGAACAACTCATCTCTCGGAAATCCGGAAGTGGCTCGATATACGAAGGTGACCAGTTCCATTGCCTTCTGCCAGGCAACGAGATCTTTGTAAGATCGGCCTATGAAATCTCCTCTTCCTCGAGTTTTTCACTGGCGGCTGGCAACTGGAGGCTGGCGGCTGCTTTATTCGCTGTACTTTGCGGTCGTGGTATCGGTCTCGAAGACCGTCACGTCCTTCACCCTCACGCGGCCATTGGTGCGGCTTTGCAGGCGAGTGTTCGACTCGTCGTAGAAATATTTCGCCAGATTTTCGGCCGACGGATTGATCACCGTGAACGGCTCGACGTCGTTGATCATCTGGTGGTCGAGGCGTTCGATGATGTGACGCATGACCTCGCGCAGGTCTTTGAAGTCGAGCAGCAGGCCGGCCTTGTCGAGTTCGGCGCCCGCCAGCGTGACCCGGATCTTGTAGTTGTGGCCGTGCGGGTTCTCGCACTTGCCCTTGTAGTTGCGCAGGTAATGGCCTGCGGCGAATGTATCTTCAACGGTGACTTCGAACATGGCAATCTTTCTATTGTAATGCCTGCGGGGGCTCGCATCGCTGCGCTTGACTCGCTCCCACGCAGGAATGTAGCTTGCCTAGTTCGCCTGGTTTTCATTCGTTTCCATGGTCAAGGAGCGGCGCATGTTGCATCGTAGATTCTGGGTAGTGACATTGTTGATCGCGGTGGCGGGTTCGGCTTTGGCGCAGAACCATCCGGAAGCGCCGGAGTTCGACGTCAAAGCTCATTACACGAAATATGAATACCGCATCCCGATGCGCGACGGCGTACATCTTTTTACGGCCGTGTACGAACCGAAAGACGCTTCGCACTCTTATCCGTTCCTGATCAATCGCACTCCATACAGCGTCGGCCCCTACGGCGTGGACAACTACCGCAATCAGCTTGGGCCCGCCCCGGAGTTCGATAAGGCCGGCTACATCTTCGTGATGCAGGACGTCCGCGGCCGCTACATGTCGGAGGGAACGTTCGTCGAAATGCGGCCGCATATCGACAACAAGAAATCGAAGCAGGAAGTCGACGACAGCACCGATCTTTACGACACCATCGACTGGCTGCTGAAGAATGTTCCGAACAATAACGGCAATGCGGGGATCTGGGGCATTTCGTATCCGGGCTTCTACACGTCGGCAAGCATCATCGATTCGCATCCCGCGCTGAAAGCCGCATCGCCGCAGGCGCCGATGACCGATTTGTTCAAGGGCGACGACGCGTATCACGGCGGCGCTTTCATGCTGGCCGCGAACTTCGGTTTCTATGCTTTCTTCAAGCCACAGGAAAATCCCGCGCTTCCCAAAGAATCAGTGCAGTTCGATTGGGGCACAAAAAATGGGTATGACTTTTTCCTGAACGCCGGCCCAATCGGAAACCTCAATAAGTATCTGGAAGGCAAGAGCGCGCTGTGGGACGACCAGGTGCATCACGACACGTACGACGATTACTGGAAGGCGCGTAATCTTGCGCCGCACATGAAGAACATCCATTGCGCCGTGCTCACCGTCGGCGGATGGTTCGATGCCGAAGATTTGCAGGGACCATTCTCGACGTTTCATGCCATCGACCAGCAGAACCAGGGAGCCTTCAACGGACTGGTCGTCGGCCCCTGGGTTCACGGAGGCTGGGGACGCTACGACGGCGAGCACCTGGGCCGGGTGAGTTTCGCCTCCGATACCGGCGAGTATTACCGCACCAAAATCCTGTTTCCATTTTTTGAGCAATATTTGAAGGGCGGTACCGACGCGAAGCTGCCAAAGGCTTACGTGTTCGAGACAGGAACCAATACCTGGCGGCAGTATTCGGCATGGCCTCCGCCGAACGCGGAGCGCAAGACGTTGTACTTCCAGCCCAATGGCGGGCTTTCGTTCGATCCTCCCGCGAACGACGCGGCCGCTTACGATGAGTACGTCAGCGATCCGGCCAAGCCGGTGCCGTTCGTGAATTACGCCGCGCTGAATGTGCCGCAGGAGTACATGCTGTCAGATCAACGCTTCGCAGACAGCCGCACCGACGTGCTCGTCTATCAGACGCCGGTGTTGGCGGAAGACGTCACGATTGCCGGGCCGATCTCACCGAAGCTCTTTGTTTCAACCAGCGGCACCGATTCCGATTTCGACGTGAAGCTGATCGACGTTTATCCCGCAGATTATCCGGACAGCAAAGAGGATGGCCCACGGGAAGATCGCAGGCACCGCAAAGACGTGGGCGCGCCGGAGTTTACGATGGGTGGGTATCAGCAACTGGTCCGCGGAGAACCCTTCCGCGGAAAATTCCGCCACAGCTTCGAGAAGCCTGAAGCATTTACCCCAGGCAAGGTGGAAGAACTTAGCTACACGTTCCAGGATGTAAATCACACGTTCCGGCGCGGACACCGCATCATGGTGCAGGTGCAGAGCTCGTGGTTCCCGCTCACCGACCGCAATCCACAGACGTTCGTCAATATTCCC
>DASXDY010000096.1:0-24660 GCA_036490405.1 Candidatus Sulfotelmatobacter sp.
TTCGAAATTCCTCCGAAGCGCGGAGGAACTCCAACGCTTCTCGTTTTCGGCGGCAGCCAGGGAGCGCACGCCATCAATGCAGCCATGTTTCAATGCCTGCCGGTTCTCCAGCGCGAAGCGCCGGGGATTCACATCATCCATCAGACCGGAGAGCGTGACTATAATGACGCGCTGGCCGCCTATCAGTCGCTGGGCGAGTCGGCGGGTTCGACATACGAAGTGTTCAAGTTCATCGAAGACATGCCGGGCGCTTTTGCCCGTGCCGATCTTGTCGTCTGCCGTTCGGGTGCAAGCACAGTCGCCGAAATCGCCGCAGCAGGGAAGCCGGCAGTGTTCGTACCTTTCCCGCGTGCAGCCGACGATCACCAGCGCGTCAACGCAGAAGCGCTCGCGAAATACGGAGCGGCTGTAGTTGTCGAAGAATCGAAGCTCGAAGGGGTCTGGCTGGCGGAAACGATCGCAGCGTTGCTGCAAGATGCGCAACGCCTGAGAAGTATGAGCGACGCGGCGAGAAGTCTCGCGCATCCCAACGCAGCCGCCGATATCGCAAAGATGGCGGCACGGATAGCCGGAATTGAAACATCGGCCACGGATTAACACGGATTTTCACGGATTAAATCTTTATTTGGTTTATCCGTGTTGATCCGCGTAAATCCGTGGCTGAGAAGTTAACTTTATGTTCGCCAAGATTCAACGAATCCATTTCGTAGGTATCGGCGGCATCGGCATGAGCGGTATCGCCGAGGTGCTGCTGAACCTCGGCTACAAGGTCTCCGGCTCCGACCTGAAGACTTCTGCGGTCACGCAACGGCTCGTAGGCCTCGGCGCAACGGCATTCGAGGGCCATCGCGCGGAAAACATAGCCGGGGCCGAGGTTGTCGTCACCAGTTCCGCCATCGCGAAAGACAATCCCGAGGTCACCGAAGCGCACAAGCTGCACATCCCGGTCATTCAGCGCGCGGAGATGCTGGCCGAGCTGATGCGCTTGAAATACGGAATTGCCATCGCCGGGATGCACGGCAAGACGACCACGACCTCCATGGTCGCCGCCGTTCTCGCCGCCGGTGGCCTCGATCCTACCGTCGTCGTCGGAGGCCGTGTCGACGCCATGGGCTCCAATGCCCGGCTCGGCAAATCGCAATACCTGGTTGCCGAGGCCGACGAGAGCGATCGCAGTTTTCTCAAATTAACCCCAATACTCTCGGTCGTCACCAACATCGACCGCGAACACATGGACACTTACCGCAACATGCGCGACGTGAAGAACACCTTTCTCGACTTCATGGACCGCGTGCCCTTCTACGGAATGATCGTCGCCTGCAACGACGATCCTCTGCTGCGGAAGTTACTGCCTGCGGTTCAGCGGCGCACCGTCACCTACGGGACGAAACGCGGGTCGGATTTTCTGATCAAGATTCCTGGTCCCTCGAAGCCTACGTCCGACAAGATCCATCCCAACGCTCGGCCGCTGAGCCGCTTCCAAATCAGCTACGGCAAGGTCGGGGAAAAGAAGAACGACCTCGGCGAGTTCACTCTCCACGTTCCCGGCATGCACAACATCCGGAACGCGACCGCCGCCATCGCGGTCGGTGTCGGTCTGGACATCAGCATCGACGCGATCCGCGGCGCACTCGACCAGTTCCGCGGCGTCGACCGCCGCTTCCAGCTCAAGGGACAGGCCCGCGGCGTCAGCGTGATCGACGACTACGGACACCATCCCACCGAAATCAAGGCCACCCTCGCTGCCGCCCGCCAGTGCGGATTCCGCAAGATTCACGTCATCTTCCAGCCCCACCGCTACACCCGCACCCGCGATCTCATGGAAGAATTCACCAAGGCATTCAACGATGCCGACTCGCTCGTCGTGCTCGATATCTATGCCGCCAGCGAGCCGCCGATCGAAGGCATTACGGGCGCAGCACTGGCTCAAACAATCAAAGGAAGCGGTAAGAATGCCGAATATGCCGCTTCGTTTCCCGAAGCCGTGAACGCTGCCACCTCTGCCGCGCAAGACGGAGACATGATCCTGACCCTCGGCGCCGGCAGCGTCTCGCAACTCGGGCCGATGCTGCTTGAAATCCTCAACTCGCGTTAGTCTTCAAGAATTCAGACTTTGCAGGAACCAAATTCAGCCTTTCTTCGTATCCTCTGCTAACGGAAGGTGTTTGCCCTCGTCTATCCATGCATAAGGGGTTAAGGTCATGAAACTGCAAGCATTAGGATGGCTGGCCGCAGGTGTTCTAGCCGCGGGACTCAACTCCAGCTACCACAATGGCGGCCTCGAGTGGGCGCATCAAATCGCGGACCAGGTTAGCCACGAGACGAATACCGTCTTTGCCCTTGCCACGGGCAATGCCGACCGCCTTTACGCCGAAACCCGGCTGAGGCAAGTGCGCATGGCGCGTGTAGGAGAAGAGAACAGCTCTCCCTGCCGGTTCTCATTGGCAATGGCGAAGCTTCAGCCTGCCGTTCCATTTTCCCAGGTTGCGCTGGCGCAATTCGAGCGTGTCTCGGACCAGGAACAGGCCCAGGCGGACAGGCTTGCCGCACGCCGCGCGAGAATGCAAGCTCAGTTCGAGCGAGTCGAGGTTCCAGAGATAGACGTTCCGGAAATTCAGGTCCCGGAGGTGCAGGTCCCGGCATTTCGAGTTTCTGAGATTCGGGTTCCGGCGGTGCGCGTTCCGGCAATCCACATTCCTGCGGTCCATGTGCAACCGGTGGTAGTGAATGTTCCTAACGTCCTCGTTTGCCCGCGCGTACGCGTGAGTATCCCGCGCATCCCTGAAGTGAAAGTGCCGCCGATTCCCTCGGTGCACGTTGAATTTTCCGACGACGCAGGCCCGGTCTAACTCACAAGCTATTTCTTGCCTCCTGGGAACCGGGCGCGGACACAATCCGCGCCCGACTTTTTTGTGCGCCGAATCGTTGCATTCTTGCTCTTACCCAATCCGGTTCCTGGCTGTGCAAAACAACGAAAATTTTGTCTATCTCAAGTCGAGAAATGAAGCTATATTGAAAAAGCTCAGCGATTCCTCACGACAACCCTCACTGGATGGCGCGAAAAAGCGGTTCCACCATCGTGCAGGAAGAGTCGTACCCATTTCCCGCCGAGCCACCGCGCGAGGAGCTTGACGACGCTCGCTTAGTGGATCTCGACGTGAACGAGGAATCCCCGTTTCTGCGCGCCCAAAAGCGCGTATCCGCACGCCGCAGCACCATTCCCAAAAAGACCGCCAATCGCCTGCTCTGGGCCGCTGCTTTTGTCGCTGTCCTCTGTGTGGCTGTCGTGGCAACCGCCGCGATCTATCGCTACGGCGAGCGTTCCTGGCGCTTCCGCATCGATTCAAGCGACGACATTGACGTCGCCGGCATGCAGAACGTGACCAAGGCGCAAATCATGGAAGTGATGGGCGCCGACATCGGCCGCAACATTTTCTTCGTGCCACTCAGCCAGCAGAAAGCGCAGCTCGAACAGATTCCCTGGGTTGAATCCGCCAGCGTGATGCGCTTCGTGCCCAATCGCCTGCAAGTGGAGATTCACGAGCGTACCCCGGTCGCGTTCGCGCGCGTTGGCCCGCGCATTTTCCTGATCGATGCCGGGGGCACTCTGATGGAATTGCCTCCCAAGCACAAATACTCCTTCCCGGTCATCCTCGGCATGAATCCCGGAGAGCCGATTTCCACGCGCTTGCCTCGCATGAAGGCGTACAACGATCTGGTGCAGGCGCTCGATTCGAGCGGAGCGCGCTATTCGCAGGACCTGAGCGAGGTCGATCTCTCCGATCTTGACGATCTGAAAGTACGCGTTAATGATCCCGGGGGAGACGTTCTGATCGAACTCGGCTCTAGTGACTATCTCAAGCGCTACCAGATCTACGTCACTCACGTGCGGGAGTGGCGGCAACAATTCCAGAAGCTCGAATCGGTGAACCTGCGCTATGACAAGCAGGTCATCGTCAATCCCGATATGGAAGGGAAGCCGAAACCGCCGGCGCTCAGCATGGCGCAGGCGAGGGCTGCGATCGCCGCGGGAGTGAAGCCGGCGTCGCTCAATAGCCGGATCGGCCCCCACGAAAAGCCGCTTCCGAAGCCGGTATTCGAGATCTCTGACAAGAAGCTTGATCCGAAGGCGGTAACGAAAAAGCCGGCGGCCAAAGCGAAGGCAAAAAAGGCTTCAGCCAGGCCGGCAAGAGCCGCCGCGAAGAAAGAGGCTGCGAAGCACCAAGCGCGGAACACAGGTGCAACCTTGCAGGCGGCCACGAAAAAGCCTTCATCGTCGGTTGCGGCGAGTGCAAGCCCCAAGCCGAGTCCGGGAATCGCAAAACAGCAGGGTGCAGGATCCAACTGATGATTTTGGAGAACTCATAGTGGGGAACTCATAGGAAGATGCCGAACCAGCAGGGAAACTTCATTACGGCGATTGATGTGGGGAGCGCTAAAACCTGTGTACTCGTGGCCGAAGGAACAGATTCAGGCCTGCGCTATCGCGGACACGGGGTCGCGGAGTCGCGCGGCTCGCGCAAGGGCGTCATCGTCGATCTCGACAAGGCGGTTGCCGCAATTCAGAAAGCGGCCGAAGCCGCGGAAGACATCGCCGCCGCCCCCGTCGAACACGCCATTGTGGGCATCGGAGGCGCGCACATTCGCGGCGTCAATAGTCACGGCGGCATCAGTCTCGGAACCCGTCCGCACGAAATCGGCCGCGATGAAATCAAGCAGGCCGTCGAACGCGCTCGGGCTATCCCTTTGCCCAGCGACCGCGAAATTCTTCACCTGCTGCCACAGGAATTCATCCTCGACGACCAGGCGGGCGTGCATGATCCGCTGGGCATGATGGCCGCGCGCCTCGAAGTGCGGGTGCACATGGTGACGGCTTCGACGAGCGCCACGCAAAACGTGATCACTGCGGTAAACAAGGCGGGCGTTCACGTCGACGACACCGTCTACGAACCGCTCGCTGCGGCCGATTCCGTCCTGCGCTCCGACGAACGCGATCTGGGCGTCTGCCTGGCCGACATCG
Organism: Candidatus Sulfotelmatobacter sp.; assembly: GCA_036490405.1. GTDB lineage: Bacteria > Acidobacteriota > Terriglobia > Terriglobales > Acidobacteriaceae > Sulfotelmatobacter. The sequence continues at coordinate 5,021 of DASXDY010000096.1, forward strand.
GCGCGGGCTCGACCGAACTCGTCGTGTTTCAACAGGGCGCGGTTGCCTACACCGGCGTCATTCCCGTTGGCGGAGACCACTTCACCAGCGATTTGTCGGTGGGCTTGTGCACACCGTTGAACGAGGCGGAAAAGATCAAGAAGATTTATGGCAACGCCATCGTTACGCTGATTCCCGAAGGCAACGAAGTGGAAGTCCCGTCGGTGGGAGATCGTCCGTCGCGCATGATGTCGCAGCGCATGGTCGCCGAGATTCTCGAGCCGCGCGCCCGCGAACTTTTCGAGATGATGCGCGACGCGCTGCGCCAGAGCGGCATGTTCGAGCTCTGTCTCGCTGGAATTGTCCTGACCGGCGGCGCATCGCGCCTGCCCGGAATTTTCGATGTAGCCGAATCCGTGCTGCGCCGGTCCGTTCGCCTTTCCTGGCCTGCGCCCCTGGCAAAAATGCCGTCCACATTGTCGGAGCCGGAATTTGCCACGGTCCTCGGCATGGTCAACTACGGCCAGCGAGCACGCGTAGCGCGCGGAATTCAGGACGGCGGCCTGGGATCGAGATTGAAAGCGATGCTGATAGGCAAAGGGGCTTAAAGGCAGTTCTCAGTTCTCGGTTCTCAGAAAAACACATCCGAAGCCGGAGAACTGAGAACCGAGAACTGAGAACTTCTGTACGACGAGACGAAACGGGAACGAGATCGAAATTCAATCAAGGGCAAACAAATGACAAACGATCCGAAAATTCGCATCAGCTTCAACGAAGAGGCCCGCAACGACGCCAAGATTAAAGTCATCGGCGTAGGTGGAGGCGGAGGCAACGCGGTCAACCGCATGATCGAAGCCGGAGTCGAGGGCATCGAGTTTGTCGTCGCCAACACCGACCTTCAGGCCCTGCGCATGTCGCACGCGCCGATCAAGCTGCAACTCGGCGTCAAGCTGACGAATGGTCTCGGAGCGGGCGCGAATCCCGAAGTGGGCCGCAAAGCCGCGCTCGAAGATTCCGACAAGATCATCGAAGCGCTCGAAGGCGCGGACATGGTTTTCGTTACCACCGGACTCGGCGGAGGCACTGGCACCGGCGCTGCTCCAATCATCGCGTCCCTGGCCAGCGAAATGGGCGCGCTCACCGTCGCCGTCGTAACCAAGCCGTTTTCATTTGAAGGCAAACGCCGTATGCAGCAGGCCGAGCGCGGCATCTCGGAGTTGATGGAGTCGGTCGACACCACGATCGTGATCCCGAACGAAAAGCTGCTCGCCGTCGCCGAGAACGCTGGATTCTTCGAGTCCTTCCGCATCGCCGACGACATCCTGCGTCAAGGCGTGCAGGGCATCTCGGACATCATCACCATCCCCGGCATCATCAACCGCGACTTCGCCGACGTGAAAACCATCATGGCGCGCATGGGATACGCCGTCATGGGCACTGCTTCCGCCAATGGCGCGAAGCGCGCCATCGAAGCGGCGCAGAAGTCGATCTCGTCGCCGCTGCTCGAAGCCGGAGCCATCGACGGAGCCCGCGGCATCCTCATCAACATCACCGGATCCTCTTCGCTCAAACTCGCCGAAGTACAGCAGGCCTGCTCGATCATTCAGAGCGCGGCGCACGACGAAGCCAACATCATCTTCGGCGCTGTGATGGACGAGAAGATGAAAGACGCGGTCAAGATTACGGTGATTGCGACCGGATTCCGCGATGTTCCCGCGATGCGCTCGCGCCATCAGGAAACCCGCATGTCGTTCGCCGCGCAACATGAAGACGCGCTCGATTATGCGGACGACTTTGCTCGCCGCGATCCCATGCCGGAGCCGATCTCGCCCAAGATTATGGCGGACGCTTCGGCAGACGATCACACTTTCGATGGGGAGGACTCGCCGATCGCATCGGCGCAGGTGGTGCAGCGCGATCCCGAAGCCGTCGCGCTCGAAACCATGCGCAACGCGCTGGCCAACAACTTCGAGCAGAACGATTTGGACGTGCCGGCGTTCCTGCGTAAGAGAAACGAAGTGATGTAAATGGCTCCGAACTGTGAGCCCCGAGCTTCGAGTTCGACTGCGCCCGGTTTGACTCGAAGGTCGAGGCCCACAGCCAAAGCTCATGCTTGCAGTTTGAAATGCAAATTTTTTCACACGAGCTATTTACCATCCGGTAACCTCGTAACCCGTTACCGAAGGGTTCTGGCCGGGGGTAATCCGACTTAAGTGCTTTTCCCATAATAGAATAGGGAAAATCTCATGTTTCGAAAGAGTAAAACTTTATCGTTGCCAGCAAGAGCTAACTCTCGTAATATCAGCGCAGTCAGAGGAGGGGCCTGGTTACCGCGCCCTGGCACTGAGCTTGCATCACTGTACTTAGTTCCTGGGGAGCGAAAACCAACGATGTTTCGGGGAACCGGCCGTCTTCGTCTATTTTGGGGTCTCGTTCTAGCCGCCTGTTGTGTGTGCTTGCCTATGGCAAGCTTTGCGGCACGCATCACGACCCATTCGTCCACGAAATCCAAGAAAGTCAGCGAGACCACGCGGACCCGCCGCCGTCTGCATACACTGGCGCGCAGCCACAGTGCATCGGGAAGAGTTCGCCGCGTCTCGGCCACGACGCGCCGTCATCATTCGTATGAGCGGTTCACGATGAGTTCGTTCGCGGAAGATCTCACCGCGGGCGATGTCACCGCCGGTGAAGATCCCGTCGTGCGCCAGGCCGCAATTGATGCGCTCGGCAACATGAACGGAACGGTTGTCGCCATCGAGCCGACCAGCGGTCGTGTTCTTGCCATGGTCAACCAGAAACTCGCCCTGTCGAGCGGCGCGCAGCCCTGCTCCACCATCAAACTGTCGGTCGCCCTCGCCGCTTTGAGCGAAGGGCTCATCTCAAAAGAAACTCGCGTTTCGCTGGGCGGCAGTTACCGCATGAATTTGACGACCGCGCTGGCTCACTCCAACAACGCCTATTTCGAGGCGCTCGGCCGCCAGCTCGGCTTCGAAAAAGTTGCCTACTACGCCCATCAATACGGGCTTGGTGAGCTCGCCGGTTATGGCATTTCCGGCGAACAGGCTGGTACCTATCCCGAAGAAGCTATTCCGGCCAAGCTCGGCGGCGTAGGCAAGATGTGCTCCTTCGGGGAAGGCGTTTCCATGACCCCGCTGCAACTGGGCGCCATGGTTTCCGCAATCGCCAACGGCGGCACTCTTTACTATCTGCAACATCCGACGAGCCCGGAACAGGTTGCCAGCTTCACGCCCCGCGTGAAACGTCAGCTTGATATCGCCCCGATCATTCCCGAACTTTCCGACGGCATGGCAGGGGCCGTCGAATACGGCACGGCACGGCGCCTGCGCGTGAACTTCAACGAAGAAGAGATTCTCGGCAAAACCGGTACCTGCTCGCACGCCGGAACCCGTTACGGCTGGTTCGCTTCCTACGCCAACACCACGGCCGGACGGATCGTGGTAGTGATCTTCCTGCAAGGCGGACGCCCGACCTTCGGTCCTAAAGCCGCCGAGATCGCCGGACGCATGTATCGCGGCATGTACGACCATAAGTTCTTCCTCGAAGCAACCAAAGACGCGGTCAAGGCCGACACCACGAATCAGTAAGACGACATCAAACACATCACCCTCAGAGACGCAGCCCGCTGCGTCTCTTTTCTCTTTGTTTTTATCTTTTGTCTCTTGTTGGCTCCCTGGCGGCGATCCACCCCATCTCAGCGACTTCTAATTTGCCCCGCGCTCCGCTTTTGCCGATTTGCCATCTATTGGCGTAGGTGTGTTCGCCCCGCGTTATGCCGTTGCTTCCCCGATGATCCACACATCAGTCATCCAGATCTCGATGATTCATCTCTCGACGATGCAAGGCAGCTATGACCTTCGTATGGTCGCCCTTTCCGTCGTCTTCGCCCTGTTTGCCTCCTATGCCGCGCTCAATCTGGTGGGACGGGTCACTGCCGCTCATGGGGCGGCGCGCGCCTTTTGGCTGTCGGGCGGAGCGGTCTCGATGGGCGTCGGAATCTGGTCCATGCACTACATTGGCATGCTTGCCCTCAGCCTGCCGATTCCCGTTCTCTATCACTATCCGACGGTCATCGTTTCGCTGCTGGCTGCAATCGGCGCGTCGGCGGTTGCTCTGTTCACGGTCAGCCGCAAGCGCGTTGGTTACGGATCGTTCCTGATGGGTAGCCTCGCCATGGGGGGAGGCATTGCCGGCATGCATTACATCGGCATGGCCGCCATGCGCATGCCCGCGAGCATGGAGTACCGCACGGATATCGTTGCGCTCTCCATACTGATTGCGGTGCTGGTTGCTCTGGTTGCGCTTGCGCTTTCTTTTCAGGTTCGCCGGCGGGAGGAGGGCCACGAGAAAAGCGCTCGCGTCTACAAGGCCACCTCCGTATTAATCATGGGCAGCGCCATTCCCCTGATGCATTACACCGCCATGGCCGCGGTCCGCTTTCACCCCTCCGGCCAGCCCTTCAGCGCCGCCAATTGTGTTCACATCTCGCACCTTGGAATTGACGTGATCAGCGTAGCCAGCGGGCTCACGCTGACCCTGGCCATCGTTACTTCCTTTCTGGACCGCATGCTGGCGATGCAGAGGGCAGCCGCCTGCGCCGCCATCGAAGGCGAAGTTCGCTTTCATACCCTGGCGGAAACGATTCCTCAAATCGTATGGACTGCCGTTCCCGGCTGCGGTCTGGACTATTGCAATCACCGCTGGTCAGAGCTGACGGGATTGGGGGTTGAAACGGCCCTGGGATCGGGCTGGCAGGACTCCGTACACCCCGACGACCTGCCCTTGCTGATCAGCGGCTGGCAGAGCGCCAATCCTACGGACGCGGCCTTCGAGATCGAATACCGCTTGCGGGCCGCGTCGGGCGAGTTTCGCTGGCATTTGTTTCGGGCGGTCCCGGTTTGCGACTCGGAGGGCGTCATCGAAAAATGGTTTGGCGTCTGCCTCGACATTGAAGACCAGCGCCGCAATCAGCAGCACCTGGAGGAGCAGATTCGCGCCCACACCGCCGCCCTGCTGGAAGCGAACCTGCGCCTCGAATCCGAGATGCGCGAGCGCGCCCTCGCCCAGCAGGAACTGAACGCGCAAAATGAGCGCATCATGCAGGAATTGCAGAGCCGCTCGAGCCGCGCCACCATGCTGGCCAAAATGGCAGAATTGCTCCAGAGCTGCGTGGGCATGAAAGACGCGTTATCGGTGATCGCGGGCATGGCGCCGAAGATCTTTCCCGAGATGCGCGGCGCGGTCTTGCTGATGAATTCCTCGCGCGACCTGCTCGAGGTCGCTGCTTCCTGGTCCGGCTGCGATCTTTCCGCCGCCGTGTTTGCTCCCCAGGATTGCTGGGCGCTGCGCACTGGACATCTCCACATGGTGGCCGCCGGAGATGCGACGGCCCAGTGCAATCACGTGCGCGCGGCCAGCGGCGCCTATTTCTGCATGCCGCTGTTTTCGCAGGGTGAAGCCGCGGGTGTGGTGCATTTTCAGATCGTCGACGCCGCCACCGAGCCGTCGGAATCGCTTACCCTTCTGGTCACCATGTTTGCCGAGCAGGTGGGACTGTCGATCACCAACCTGCGGCTGCGGGAGGCCCTGCACCACCAGTCGATTCGCGATCCGCTGACCGGCCTGTACAACCGCCGCTACCTGGAAGAGATGGCCCAGCGGGAGACCCGCCGCGCGGTGCGGGCCGAACATGGGCTTGGCCTGCTTATCCTCGACCTCGATCACTTCAAGAAGTTCAACGATAATTATGGCCACGATGCCGGAGACACGGTCTTGCGCGAGACCGCGGCGTTGCTCACCAAGAGTGTGCGCGCCGAAGACATCGTCTGCCGCTACGGCGGGGAAGAATTTGTCATCGTGTTGCCCATGGCAGACCTGAAAGCGACCCAGTCTCGCGCCGAGAAGATCCGCACGAGATTGCACGAACTGGCCCTGCTGCATAAGGGCGTGTCCCTGGGCCTGATCACAGCGTCCATCGGAGTGGCTGCCTTGCCCGAACATGGCACATCGCCTAAAGAGTTGATTGACGCCGCCGACGCCGCGCTTTATCGCGCAAAAAGGGAGGGGCGCGACCGAGTGGTGATGGCTACCCTTCCGCAGGAACCCGAGCCGGGGCTGGGGGCGATCGATGTGCCAGCGCAGGAGAGCAGAATTCACGTTTCTTGAAACATAAAAACGCCCAGCCGAAGCCGGGCGTTGTTTTAGGCCGGGGTGATCAGTTGCCGCGTTTGCTTCTTTCGTCGCTGGCGATCACGCCGTCTTTGATGTGAATGACGCGGTGAGCGTATTCGGCGATATCGCCTTCGTGGGTGACCAGGATGATCGTATTGCCTTCCGCCTGAAGGCGATCGAACAGCGCCATGATCTCGAGGCCGGTCTGCGAGTCGAGGTTCCCGGTCGGTTCGTCCGCCAGGATGATGGAGGGCTTGTTGACCAGGGCGCGGGCGATGGCCACGCGCTGCCTCTGGCCGCCGGAGAGTTCATTGGGCTTGTGGGTCATCCGAGATTCCATGCCCACCGCAGCCAGAGCGCCTTTTGCCCGTTCCATTCTTTCTTCTGTGGGAACGCCGGCGTAAATCAGCGGCAGCTCCACATTGTGCAGCGCGGTGGCCCGCGCCAGCAGGTTGAATGTCTGGAAGACGAATCCGATCTCTTTGTTGCGGATGCGGGCCAGTTCGTCGTCGTCGAGTTCGCTGACCAGTTGCGCATTCAGCCAGTATTTACCCTGAGAAGGTGTATCGAGGCAGCCGATCAGGTTCATCAGCGTCGACTTGCCCGAGCCTGAAGGGCCCATAATGGCGACGTATTCGTTGCGCTGGATGCGCAGATTTACGCCGCGCAGCGCATGGACCTGCTGCTCCGAGCCCATGTCATAGGTCTTCCAAAGGTCTTCGGCGGCGATCATGCACGACTCCGGCGGCGCCAGGTTCGCGGTGTTGGGCATATTGATGACTTCTGCGGTTGCCATGTTTTTCTCCTGCTCCGGTCCCACGAGACCTCCGGTTGAAAATCGCGCTGCCAGCCCCGGCTGACGACGAACTTACCCGCTTACCGCCTACTGACCACTGACCACTGATTTTGGACGTTCCAGCCCGTGCAACGTTATGACGATTCTTCGTCTTCCTTCTTGGGCGCAGTATTGTCGATCTTGACGCCGCTGCCCGGCTTGAGCGAACGCAGGATCTTGTAGCTGCCAGTCACGACTTCGTCGCCCTCTTTCAATCCATCGAGCACTTCGATATCGGTGGTCCCGGTAATTCCGGTCGCAACCGGAACGAACATCGCTTTCTTATTCCTGACCACGAACACGCCTTGCAACTCGTCAGCCTTCTTCGGCTTGGATGCAACGTCTTTGATGGGCGCCGCGGCGTGGACCGAACCGGGCTTGTTGCTCTGCTGGTCCATCTGCTCTTTCGTGCGGAGAGTCAACGACTGAATGGGGACCGACAGCACATTCGTTCGGGTTGCGGTCGTGATTTTGGCTGTCGTCGACAGCCCGGGGCGCAAACCGTCGGGAGCATCGGTCAAGGTCACGACCACCTTGAAATCCTTGGCCTCTTCGCTGGCCGTCGCCTGCTGCGAGGTAGAGACACCACTCGACCGCACAATGGCGTTGTCGCCGATCTCAGACACGTTACCGTGGAAAACCTTCTTTGGAATCGCGTCAATGGTGACCTCGGCGGGTTGTCCGATCTTCACATTCACGATGTCGGTTTCGTCCACCTTTACCTCGGCCGTGATCACCGACATGTTGGCGATTGTCATCAGGGTGCTGCCTTGCGCGTTCTGGATGCCGATGACCACCGTCTCGCCCTCGCGCACCGGAAGGTTCGTGACCACGCCATCGAACGGCGCGGGATACGTTGTCTTCTTCAGCAGGTCGGTATAGTGCGTCAGCGTGGCCTGCGCCTGCGTGATGTGCCGGTCAGCGGAATCCTTCTGCGCCTTGGCCTGCGCCACCCGCGCCTGCGCCTGCGTCAGACCTGCCTCCGCCGTGGCCCAGGCGTTCTTGCGGCTGTCGAAATCGGATTTCGAAATCAGCCCGTCTTTGTAGAGGCTCTGGGCGCGCTGCCAGTCGAGCTTGTTTCGGTCATAGTCGGCCTGGGCGCGAAGCACGTCCGCCTGCGAAGTCTTCAGCCCGGCTTCGGCGGCGATCGCATCCGTCTGCGCCGCCTGCAACGAGGCCGCGTTGGCGTTGACGTCCGCTTCGGGCTGCACGTTTTCGATCTGCGCCAGCAATTGTCCCTTCTTTACCCGGTCGCCCTCTTTGACGTACAGATGGGTGATCTTGCCGAAGGCGTTTGCGCCGACATTTACGTACGTTTTCGGCTTGATTTCTCCAGAAGCGCTGACCACCGTGGCCAGATCTTCGCGAACGACCTTTCCCGTTTGTACCGTGGCGACATTCTTGCCGCTCTGATGGACCGTGAATCCGACGATGATGGCAAGGGCAATGGCAATGCCCACGCCGATTACTATTTTTTTCCACGCCTTCATAGTGTTTTTCCGTCACTCCCGGGAATGGAATCTCAAACCAGGGTCTCAGCGAGGCTCCCGCCAAAACGATTATCTACATCGGATCGCGAGCACTTTCTTTCCTTGCGCCGGGTAACGGACACACATGCTCTGTTACGTTCCCGCCGACTAGAAAGTTCCCGCTTCGATCAGAAGAAGTTGCCCGAACCCGGTGGTGCTGAAACCCACAAGGATGATTCGCTGCGCCCCGGAACGAAACATTATAGCCTCCTCCTGTCATGATCTGGCCCGTTTCTCGCGGAGATTGTTGGGCTGCCGGGGAATTTTTCCGCCGGGTGGTCGGCTGGCCACGGACTGGAGGTGAGGAGCGGGTCCCTCGGGAACTTTCTCCGGCGGTCAGGCAACTCGGCGGTGGCCGGCGACCTTCATACCTATAGCAATCGGTTTTAATATGTTCTCCGGGCACGACTTAACCTTGCTTTCACACAACTTAAGGGCCTAAAATAGGCAGACGACGGTTGTCTGGCAGGAGTCCCTCTCATGTTCCGGGTTGCTTCTCTTCGAACTGCTTTTCAGGTTTTGTTGATCGCATCGCTGGCCCTCGTGGCCTCCGTTGCGTTCGCGCAAGATAAAGCGCAATCCCAGCCGGACCAAAAGTCTGCCGATAATGGGGCCAAAGACTCGGCCGCTCCGGCCCAGGACAAGCCCCAGGACGCGGTCGATCCACTTAAGCGCCCGACCGACGAGAAGACCAAGAAAAAGAACGCCAAGGCATTGAAGATCGAGTTGAGCAAGCCCTACAAGAAGTGGCTTGACGAAGACGTCATTTACATCATCACCGACGAAGAGCGGGCGGCCTTCAAGCAGCTTTCCAACGACGAAGAGCGCGACAACTTCATCGAAGCCTTCTGGCAGCGCCGCGATCCTACGCCCGATACCGAAGAAAACGAGTTCAAGGAAGAGCACTACCAGCGCATCGCATACGCCAACGAACACTTCGCAGCGGGTGTTCCGGGATGGAAGACCGATCGCGGCCGCATCTACATCGTGTTCGGCAAGCCGGATGAAATCGATTCGCACCCCTCCGGGGGTACCTACGAGCGCCCCATGGATGAAGGCGGCGGCGAAACCTCGACGTTCCCTTTCGAGACGTGGCGGTATCGTTACATCGAGGGTATTGGCCAGGAAGTTATGATCGAGTTCGTGGATACCTGCATGTGCGGCGAATATCACATGACGATGGACCGCTCGGAGAAGGACGCCCTGCTGATGACGCCGAATGCCGGCCTCACCATGTGGGAGCAGATGGGCATGGCGAACAAGGCGCAGCGCTTCAGCGGCAACGGCCTGGAACGGCTCGGCATGGGTCCGGAAAGCTCGATGCTCCAGACCAAGGAATTTGACCGCCTGGAGCAGTTCGCGAAATTGCAGCAGGCTCCGAAGGTGAAGTTTACCGACCTGGAAGAAGCGGTGAACTCGAAGGTCATTCTGAACCCGATGCCCTTCGATGTGAAAGTGGATTACGTGAAAGTCACGAGTGACACAGTGCTGGTGCCGATCGTGATCCAGATGAAGAACCGCGACATCACCTTCGTGAACAAAGACGGAGTGCAGCGGGGAACGGTAAATATCTTTGCGCGGCTTTCGACGCTGACCGGCAAGGTGGTGCAGACGTTTGAAGACACCGTGCAGGTGGATGTTCCCGCCGAGTTGTTGCCCAAGACCGCGGAGAATGCGTCGGTTTATCCCAAGGCACTGCCGCTGCGCCCTGGCCTGTACAAGCTGAACATCGCAGTGAAAGACGTGAACGGCGACCGCAAGGGCGTCTGGAGCCGCAGCATCCGGGTTCCGGAGTATTCGGATGACAAGCTATCAACCTCGAGCCTGATTGTCGCTGACCTGATGGAACCGGTGCCGACCAAGGCGATCGGAAGCGGCAATTTCGTGATCGGAACGACGAAGGTGCGTCCGCGAGTTCCTCCTGCGGATGGCAAGCCGGCGACCTTCAAGCGCGATAAAGACCAGAGGATGAGCTTCTGGATGCAGGTCTACAATCTTGGCGTGGACGAGAAGACACATAAGCCTTCCGCCACATTCGAATACAACATCACCAACCTGGCGACCAACAAATCGGTCGTACAGAAAACGGAAAACACCGACACCATGGGCAATATTGGCGACCAGGTGACCCTGCAGAAGTCGATCGTTCCTGCGAACCTTCAGCCCGGCGTTTATAAGATTGAGATCAAAGTCAACGACTTGGTTTCGAAGCAAACGGTTGATCCGTCAACCACGTTTGCAGTAGAGTAACTCCCTGAATTTTTTCTCCCCCAGGGGGTGGGGCGAAAATTGAGCTGGCGTAAGCTCGGAACATGGGCAATCTTGCTTGGGCTTTCGCTCCCGGTGTATGCGCTTGAGCAGCCGGGAACGATCTCAGGCTACGTGCGCAACGTCAGCGGCACTCCGCAGATGGGCGCCGTGGTGCAGATTCTTGGCTCGGCCCATCGCACCCTCACGGTGTTTACCGACGCTGCCGGATATTACACGGCGAGTGGCCTCCTGCCCGGGCTCTATACACTGAAAGTCACCGCGCCATCGTTTCTTCCTGCGCTCCGCGAAAAAGTCGGCCTGAATCCCGGCGGCAGCCTGAGTATCAATGTGACGTTGAGCACGCTGCTTGGTTTCATGCAGCTCAGCCCGGCGCCTGGCGTCCCCGACGATGACGACTGGAAGTGGACCCTGCGCTCGGTCGCGAACCGGCCGATCCTGCGCGTGTTCGACGACCCTGCGATTCCAGAAGAAAAAGAAGATCATGACATGCGCGGCACGGTTTCATTCTTTGCCGGCGCAGCCGGAAATGGATACGGGAATGGCTCGGACATGAGCACGGGTTTCGCGCTTGAGCGCTCGATCTTTTCCGACGGCCACCTCTCTTTCAGCGGAAATGTCGCCTACGGATCGACCCTGCCCGCGGCTGTGATGCGCACCACCTACACGCATCATCTCTCCAACGGTTCGCAGCCGACGATTGGATTGACGGTTCGCCGCTTCGCGCCCTCGGACCCAAACCTGCACAACGCGGCCCTTCAGGCCATTGAAATGTCAGCGGGCGACGATTTTACCGTCGGGGATGTGCTCGAACTCAAGTTTGGCAGCGCGCTTCAGACCATTCAATTCCTGGGTCATCTGACCGCGTTCCGGCCTTACGGTGAGGCTGATTTGCACCTTTCGCCCGATACCGTGGTGGAATACCAGTACTCGACCTCGCGGCCCGATCCGCGCGACGAAAAGGGTTTCGACTCGGCCCCCGCCGATCTGAGCGAATCGAACCCGCGCGTCAGCCTGCTTGGCTTTTCTCCGCAAATGGAGAGCGCGCACCATCAGGAAGTCAGCGTCTCGCACCGGATGGGCAACACCAATTTTCAGATGGCTGCGTTCTCGGACCGGATCAGCAATCCGGCTTTGACGGGCACGGGCGACGTTACGGCTGCCGGCGGGTTCCTGCTGCCTGACATTTCCTCGGGTACGTTCTCGTACCTTGGGCCCACCCTTGATACCAGAGGGCTGCGGGTGGTGCTCCAGCACAAGTTCTCCGACGATCTGGCGGCTACGCTGGATTACGCTTACGGCGGGGTGCTCGATCTTTCCCGCCCCGACGTGCCGCTGGAGAATGCCCAGCAGTGGATTTCAACGGTGCGCCGCCACGCCGTCGCCGCCAAGCTGGCGGGCACGGTTCCGCGCACCCACACGAAGTGGATTGCCTCCTACCGCTGGATCAACGGCCCCGCCATCACCCCGGTTGACATGTTCAACGCTTCGGCCGGACAAAGCGATCCTTTCCTGAATGTCTTCATCCGGCAGCCGATTCCTTGCCTGGGGGGACGGATGGAAGCGCTGATTGACATCCGCAACCTGCTGGCGCAGGGATACGTCCCAGTGGTGGCCCAGGACGGCCAGACGGTGTACCTGGTCGACTCGGCTCGGTCGGTGCGGGGCGGGTTCGCGTTTAATTTTTGAACGCCGCTGTCAGCTAGCAGCTCTCAACTTTCAGCAACGCACCCAAGAGTCGAAGCTTCCGATTTGATCTCCGCTATTCCTTCGTTTCCGTCCCCGCGGTCCGCCAGAGACTTCCGATGTCCCCGGCGGGCTGACCGCTGAGCGCCGACAGCTGACAGCTTTTTCCCCGTATCTCATTGGAATAACTATAGTAACCACCTCGTCATCACTCTTTGGTTGACTCCGGTCATGGCCTTTCAGTAATGTCATTCGAGTTGAACCTTTGCGGGCCGGGCCGGCAACGAGTATGCAAAAGATTGCCAGCGTCCCAGAAGTTGGCCTAGACGCCTGACTCACCGCAGAGTGACCTACTCTCCCAACAATTAGAAACGGTTTCAAGGAGACCTAATGAGAGCGCGCATTTTATTCGTGTTTCTTCTTCTGGCTGCGGTGAGCTTGTCGGCGCAGACCTTCCGCGGGACGATCCTGGGAACGGTCACCGACCCCTCGGGCGCGGTAGTTTCCGGGGCGAAAGTCACCGTGAAAAACACCGGTACGGGCCTGGAGCGCTCCACCGAAACCAGCGGCGACGGCAGCTATTCCGTCCCGGAATTGCCCATCGGCACTTATAACGTGACCGTCACCCAGACGGGATTTCAGACTTTTGTAGCCACGGGCGTGACCGTGGACGTGGCCACCGAACGCCGGGTCGACTCCATCTTGAAGACGGGCGAAGTCTCGACCAAGGTGGAAGTATCCGCTGATGAATTGCCTCTCGTTGAGACCACGACCAATACCCTCGGCGGCGTGCTGACCGCGAAGACCGTGGAAGATATGCCGGTCAACGGGCGCGACTACACGAAGCTGATCTTTATGAATCCCGGTGTCTCGGGATCTGCCGATCAGATCACGGATTCTCCGGGTTCGTTCGGTGAGTTCTCGATGAACGGAGCGCGTGGCCGTTCCAATAACTACATGATCGACGGAACTGACATGAACGATGGCTACCGGAACGATCCGGCCATCAACGAAGCGGGCGTGTTCGGAACGCCGGCGACGATTCTTCCCATCGACGCAGTTGCCGAAGTAAATGTGCTCTCAAACTTTGAGCCGGAATACGGCCGAAATGCTGGCGCTGTGGTCAACATTGTCACCAAGAGCGGCACCAATCAGTTCCATGGATCGGCGGGCGAATACTTCCGCAATAGCGCTCTCGATGCACGCAACTACTTCAATCAGGCTGGTCAGCCGAAGGCGCCCTTCCACAACAATCAGTATGGCGCTTCGATCGGCGGTCCGATCGTGAAGGACAAAACCTTCTTCTTCTTCGATTATGAAGGGCAGCGTGAACCGGTCGGTGTGGTAACGGTTGCAAACGTCCCCGATCCCACGGTCGTCGCGGATGACATCAACACCGTTCTGCCTGGCATGGGTATTACGCCGAACCCGGTTACGCTAGCCCTTCTGGCACGGAACCCATGGCCCGCGCCGAACCTAGGCGGTACTTCAGCCTCTGTCATTTCGCCTTCTTTCAACAACCTGACCAGCTTGATCGCGAAGATCGATCACAGTTTCAATGCGAACAACACGCTGACCGGGCGATATTTCTTCGGCGACAGCGTGCAGTCGTTCCCGCTGGCTCTTACTGCAACGGGCGGCCAGTTGCCGGGATTCAATACTTACACTCCGACGCGGGTTCAATTGGTTTCGCTCTCATATGTCCATACGTTCGGCGGAAACAAGATCAACGAACTGCGCTACGGCTGGAACCGCTTTGCAGAAGGATTCTTCCCGGCAGACCAGAATTTCCATCCCAGCTCGATCGGTCTATGCGCGTCGTACGACACCAGTTTGTGCCAGGGCGGCGGCCCGTTCGACTCTGGCTTACCGATTGTGCTGGTGAGTGGGTTCGCTCAGTTGGGCGCGACCAGCAGCACGCCGCGTCATCGCTTTGACAGCAACAGCCAGGTCATCGACAACTTCTCCTGGAAGCTGAACAAGCATGACGTAAAGCTCGGATTCGACTTCCACCGCACGACGGTCCAGCAGTACTTCGATAAGTATTTCCGTGGCCGTCTCAAGTTCACCGGCGACACGTTGGGCGATCCGCTGCTCGACTTTCTCGCTGGCGATGTGGACAGCGGCTTCCAGTACTTTGGAAATTCGACGCGCCACACCTTCGAGAACAATTTTGGCTTCTTCGTTCAGGACAGCTTCCGCGCTACCAAGACCCTGACTCTGAACTACGGTTTACGCTATGACTACTTCGGTGTGATCGGCGAAAAGAACAACCTGCTGAGCAACATCACCAGCATGTCTCCCTCGCCGGGAACCGGAACCTTCACTCTGACTCAGGTCGGACAGCCGGGATTGAGCAAGCTTTACAACCCGGATAAGAAAGACTTCGCTCCTCGCGTCAGCGCTTCCTGGGATGTGACCGGCAAGGGCAGGACCGTGGTCCGCGCCGGCTTCGGCATGTTCTACGATGCGGTCTCGCAGGACATGGTACTTGGCCACCTGCCATATGCGCCGTACTTCGATCCGGGACCGGCCTACAACAATGTTGGGCCCAGTCCGATTTCTTCAACCGGTGCGGTAGGTGGAACCATCTCGCCGGGCGTGCCTGTCTATTCTCCGGTTGCTCCTCTTGGTTGCGGCTACGAGTGCGACGCGTTTGCCTTCGACCGCAACATCAAGATGCCGTACATGGAAAACTACAACATCAACATCCAGCAGCAAATCGGAACGAAGGCTGTGTTCCAGGTCGCCTATGTGGGATCGCAAGGACATCGGTTGTGGCGCTTTTTCGATATCAGCCAGCCGAGCACGGCACAGATTAACGCTGCGGACGTGAACTGCGGTTGCATCGAAGACTTCGGCGTTGACGCACGGCCACTCGCGGGCAACCCCTACGGCGCATATTACGTTCTGAACGAGAACTCTACCGGCAAGTCGAACTACAACTCTCTGCAAACCAGCCTCCGCGTCAACGGGTGGCACGGAATCACCTCGATGGTCAATTACGTCTGGTCGAAGTCGCTCGACAACTCCAGCGACGGAGAAGATTTCGAGCCGAACGAAGCGCAGCCCAACGACAGCACGCAGCCCCAGTTGGAATATGGGGCTTCCAGCTTCAATATCATCAACCGCTTTACCTGGAACTTCTCGTATGAGCTTCCCAACCGCGGCGGCAGCATGCAGAAGCTGAAGAACGGATGGGGTATCAACAGCATCGTCACGTTGCAGGGTGGCCAGCCGTTCCATCTCAATTACAACTTCTGGGATGATTACAGCGGCAGCGGCAACGCGTTCGACCGTCCAGACGTGGTTGGACCGATCGTTTATCACAAGAGCGATCCGTTGAACTACCTCGATCTGAGTTCGTTCGCGATTCCTTGCGGACTTGCCACCCAGGTCACCGAGGATCCAAGTACGCCCGGCTATACAGGTCCGACCGGCACGGCAAACGATTGTGCCATCGGGACCCGGCATTTCGGTGATATGCGCCGCAACTCGCTGGTTGGTCCAAGCTACAAAGAGTGGAATTTCTCGCTCTACAAAAAGACCATGTTGACGGAATCACTTAGCATGAAGTTGGGAGTCGACTTCTTCAACATGCTGAATCATCCAAATTTCGCTAATCCGCTTCTGCCGGCGTTTATAGCCGATGCTGCCTATACCGGCGCATTCGGACTTAATCCCGCAAACGCCAATGAAGTTACTGTCGGCTCACTGCCGATTACCGCAACCGGCGACGTTGGCATCGGCAACCCGTTCATCGGCGGCGGCGGCCCGCGCGGCATTCAGTTGTCGGCGATTTTCAAGTTCTAGCCGGCAACAGTCTCGTTCTAAACGAGAGCCCCTGCTTCGGCGGGGGCTTTTTTTCATGCTGCACCGGCAGGCTAGGGTCTTGTCATCCTGACGAGCGCATATGGTCGGAGGGATCTAACGGAGTCGTGGGTGCGATATTTGCTGCCGGCAGCGAGTAGTCCTCATATGCAGCGCCAATCCATTCACTGTCGTAAGGTGCCTCATCCGCCTTTGGCGGACTCAGGATGACATCATCAAAAGAATGCGGCGACATGCCCTCGCGACAACCCGCTCGGACAGCGGCGCTACGGTTCAACTCCCTTTCGTCACCTCGTTCCGCGATTACCGCGATGTTACCCTGCGATTGGTCGTCCCTCCCCACGTATATCTCTGTTCGGAGATTCTCCATGCGCCGCAGCGTTTTTCTGCCGACTTGGTTTCTGAAAACTTGTGCTGTTTCCGCTCTGGCTTTCATCTTTTCTGCGCCGATGTTTGCGCATCACGTGCAGAAAGGCGCGACCTCGACGATGCCGGTCACGACCTCGTCTGCAAAAGCGCGCGAGCTTTACTTCAAGGGCATGGAAGATTACGAAAATCTCTACCTCGAGCGCTGCAACGCCGACTGGCGCGCGGCGGTGAAGGAAGATCCGACTCTGGCGGTTGCGTGGGCATGGATTGCGTTCAACAGCGGCAATCCCAAGGAAATCAGTGACGCCCGTGAGAAAGCGAAGACGCTTGCCCCGAAGCTTACGCCCGGCGAGCAGTTGATGATCGCGTGGATCTCTAAGGTGCAGGACGGCGACTTTCTGGGCGGTATTACGGCCATGAACGACATGCTGGAGATGTATCCCCGCGACAAGCATCTGCTTTATCTTGCGGGCAACTGGCTGATGGGCGAGAACGGCACCGACCAGGCCGAGCACTTCATGTTGAAGGCGCTGTCGATCGACAAGAATTTTCCCGCGGCGCTGAACGATCTGGCTTATACCGAGGCCCGCAACCGCGAGTTCGACAAGGCATTCACGGCGATGGACCGTTATGTCGCGCTGCTTCCGAAAGAGCCCAACCCGCAGGATTCTTATGGCGAACTCAAGCGCATGGCGGGGGACTTCGACAGTTCGCTCGCGCATTATCGGGCGGCATTGAAAATCGATCCGGACTTTGTCACGTCGCAGCTGGGACTGGGCGACACGTACGCGCTGATGGGAAATCAGGAACAGGCGCGAGTTGAGTATGACAAAGCCGTCCGCTACGCGCATAACGAAGCCGACCGCCTCACCTACTCCATGCAGAAGGCCATGACTTATGTTCGTGACGGGAACTTCGCCGAAGCCGACCGGCAATTCCTGGCGATCGCCGAAGATGCGCACGCGAAGGGGCAGGACTTGCAGGAAGCCCAGGCATTGCGCCACATGGCCGAATATCAGCCGGACCATGTTGTTGCCTTGAAGCACCTGAAACTCGCCGAGGAATCGCTCAGTCACCGCGCGATGATTTCGGCATCCGACCGGGACGAAGAGATTTCGCGCATCCTGCGGAATCGCATCGTGCATGAAGCCGGGGCGGGCGAAACGGCCCAGGCTGAAAAATCGCTCCAGCAGCTTCAGGCCCTGGCTGACGGCAGCCGTAACCGCGTTGTGCAGAGCTCGTGGCAGGGAGCGGCGGGCACGCTGTTGATCGATCAGAAAAAATACGAAGAAGCTATCGAGCACCTCGAAGAAGACCAGGACAATCCTTTCACCCTCGAACTTCTGGTGCAGGCGTACTATCAGACCGAAAAATTAGACAAGCTGCACGAAGCGGAAGCCAAGCTGCGGGGAACGAATGTGCCCACGATGGAGCAGGCGCTGGTGGTCCCGGCGGCGCGCAGCAAGCGGCCTGTGATCTAGCGTCGAAGGGAAGAGCTTAAACCACAAAGGGCACGAAGCTCCACGAAGGAAAGCCGATGCATCCCGCATTTGCTTCGTGGATCTCGGTGTCCTTTGTGGTTTTCGTCTTTCGGTGTAAAGTATGTGGGCTCTTTGCTCGCATATGACTGTTGAGAATGATCGCCGCTCGGGAAGACGAATCGCGACGCGAGTGCCGACGCGCGTGCGCACGCCGCAGGGTGAACTGGACGCCCAGACCCGCGACATCAGCGCCAACGGCGTCTTTCTCTATACCAAGTCAAAAATGGAGAAGGGAACGGAGGTCGAGTTGGTGTTGATTCTTCCTCCAGAACTAACGTCGGGCGAGAAATGCTGGGTGTGCTGCCAGGCGACGGTGGTGCGGGTCGAAGAAGGCCCGGAGTTCGGGGTGGCCGCGCAAATTCACCGCATGGATATTCTTCCAGAACTCTCAGTTTGAGAACTGCTTCGGTTGCAACTCAGAAGTGGCGGGGTAATGGAACTTTGCCGCTTTGACTGCGATCCAGCGGGAAACCGCGAATTAGAGCCAGGAAATATAGCCAGCGCTAAGTGCCTGCAATATAAGAATTCTCTGTGAAATCTTTGAAAAGGGCTTCCCAATGCCTTGTTTGGGGTGCAATAATTGCGGCCCTAGAATTGCTCTGGCCAAATTGAGATTTCAGGCGGATCCAGTATGTTCATTGAGAAACTGCTGGACGGTGTGGTGGAGATGCAGACACCCATCGGTCCACGCTATTTGATGCCGACATCATTTTGGCAGCGGGTTTATCTGTTGTGGATGTTCCGCAACTTTACCGTGTTGCCCCAGGCCGTGTTGAACTCGCGGCAGAAGCGCCTGATCGAGCGCATGTGCGGCGAGCAGGGGTTCGTGTCGCGGGCATCGGTGGAAGGCATCGACGAACTGCCGATCATCGGCACAGTCGAGCGGCGACCGGTCGTGGGCGCGCCGCCATTGCCGCCGCGCCGGCCGGCGGCCAGCGAATCCGGAAGCATCGCCGCCGAAGTCCGCCAAAGACCATAGCGACGCAAGCGCGCAATCTCGAGCACTCGGAAATGCTGCCGCGCCGTGGAGCCCGGTGCGGCTGGCTGCCGTCCTTCAGCGCCGGTACCTGCCACTGATTTGTTTTTCCTTTCTTCTTTTTTGTCGCGATGCTTTTTGTCGCGGTGCGCCCCGCTAAGCTCAAAGCTAGAGGGCATCTTCTCCGAAGATCTCTTCCAGGAAGCGCCAGGCAGAAAATGAATGCTATAATTTTTCTTTCGTCCCCGCCGGAATTTCCCCACCGTGGGCGCGTAGCTCAATTGGCAGAGCAACTGACTCTTAATCAGTAGGTTGTAGGTTCGATTCCTACCGCGCTCACCACATCTTTTCAAGGACTTGCCATCCATCGTCTTCTGTTTACTTACTTGCAACTGTGGCTGTTTTTGTGGCTGTTGCTACATCACGTACTTCTGCTG
>DASXDY010000028.1:0-82978 GCA_036490405.1 Candidatus Sulfotelmatobacter sp.
CTCAGACGCTTTCCGCGCAGCCTGCACCGCAGTGTCAACGTCAACGGCGCTACCCTGTGCGACGCTCGCCAGCTTTTCCCCGGTCGACGGATCAATCGTGTCGAAATACCCGCCCTCGTCAGGAGCCCGCCACTCTCCGCCAATGAAATGTGCAAAGCGCCGCGAATGCCGCTCCAGCCAGCCCACGGCCTCCTTCGACTCCTCGGGAGCCGGCCCGTACTCCATGGTCAGAAATTTGTCAGCAATGCTCATTTGATTTCAGTTCATCTGGAGCGGGCACTCCTGTCCGCTGCTTTTGATTCTTGCCCAAGCAAGCGGGCAAGAGTGCCCCCTCCACAAATGTTCCCAAAAGTTCTACGCCAGCGGATGCCGGTACTCCGCAGAATACCGTCCTGTCGCATGATGCTCCAATTGCCGCTCGATGTCCCCCAGCAACCCGCTCGCGCCGAAGCGGAACATCTCCGCGCGCAACCATGAGTCGCCCAACTCTTCTTTCATCATCGCCAGCCAGTCGATCGATTGTTTCGCCGTGCGGATTCCGCCCGCGGGTTTGAATCCCACAGCCATTCCAGTCTGCTGCGCATATTCGCGGATCGCCCGCACCATCACAAGACTCACCGGCAATGTCGCGTTGGTCGGTTCCTTTCCTGTCGAAGTCTTGATGAAATCCGCGCCCGCCATCATGGCCACGAAACTTGCGCGCGCGATATTGCGCAAAGTCAGCAGATCACCCGTGCCGAGGATGACCTTCATGTGCACCGGGCCGCAAGCCTGTTTGAACGAGGCAACTTCGTCGTACAGCGCCTGCCACCGTCCGCCGAACACATGCGCGCGCGTGATGACGACGTCGATCTCATCCGCGCCCGCCTCAACCGACCGCCGAATCTCTGCCACGCGCTCGGCCAAGGGAGAAAGCCCGGCAGGGAATCCGGTCGAAACCGCGGCAACATGAATGCCGCTGCCTTCAAGCGCATGTTTCGCCGTCTCAACAAACGTGTGGTAGACGCAGATCGCCGCGACTTTGAGGTCGAGCTCGGCGATGCCCAACTTGTCGACCAACTCCTGCTGAATCGGATGCCGCCCCTTGGCACACAGCCTGCGCACGCGCTCGTCGGTGTCGTCGCCCGAAAGCGTAGTCAAATCCATGCAGGTGATCGCCCGCAGAAGCCACGCGGCCTGCCACTCTTTCTTCACCGTCCGCCGCGCCACCTGCGATTGCGCGCGGCGCTCGACCGCGCTGGTATTGACGCGCACTTCCTGAATCCAATTCAGGTCAAGAGGAAGCCCGCGGTTTGAAAGCAGCGCTCTCCCGCCGAGGGTCGCGACGGGCCGGCTTGCACGCTCATTGAGCAACGACTCATTCGCCAGCCCGCGATTGTCGTGAAGGGACGCCATATACACCCGATTGGACGACGAAGCTCGAGGTTCCGTCGCAAAAGTGACGGTTACCGCCGTGCCATTGTACGGCAATGTCCATGAAATGTAGCCCCGGGCGCGTTCCTCCGCACCGCTTCAAGTTCAAGTGCGCCATGGGGATTGTCACGCGGACATTGGTTTGTCATTCGGCCATCTTGTCATTCCAACCATTACGAATCAGTGGTTACGAAGGGCATTTTGACGTTGATCTGTGTCGGTCTATGGCTAGGGCGTTTCTGCTATATTTCGTCCTCTAGAGGAGCGACCCATGCCCCGCAATGTCCGCTGCGCCCTGATCCAGGCCAGCAATGCGATCCCGACGAACCGCCCGCTCGCGCAGATTCGCAAGGCCATGATCGACAAGCACATGAAACTGATCGAACAGGCCGCGAAGAAAAAAGCGCAGATCCTTTGCCTCCAGGAGCTTTTCTACGGCCCTTACTTCTGCGCCGAACAGAACGCCCGCTGGTACGAGCTGACGGAAAAAGTTCCCGACGGCCCGACCATCCAGCTCATACAGAAGGTCGCGAAAAGGCACGGCATGGTGATCGTCGCCTCGGTCTACGAAGAGCACATGCCCGGCGTCTACTTCAACACCGCTGCGGTCATCGACGCCGACGGAAAATATCTCGGCAAATATCGCAAGCACCACATCCCGCACTGCCATCCGGGATTCTGGGAGAAGTTCTATTTCACCCCGGGAGATCTCGGCTATCCCGTGTTCGACACAAAGTTCGCGAAAGTCGGCGTCTACATCTGCTACGACCGCCACTTCCCCGAAGGCGCGCGTATTCTGGGGCTCAACGGCGCGGAGATCGTTTTCAATCCATCCGCCACGGTCGCGGGCCTTTCCGAATACTTGTGGGAGCTCGAGCAACCCGCCCACGCCGTCGCCAACGGATACTTCGTGGGCGCCATCAACCGCGTCGGCATCGAAAAGCCGTGGAGCATTGGCGAGTTCTACGGCAAGAGCTATTTCTGCAATCCGCGCGGCAAGATCATCGCTCAGGCCAGCCGCGACAAAGACGAAGTCGTAGTCGCCGATCTGGATCTCGACATGATCGCAGAAGTAAGAAAAACCTGGCAGTTCTTCCGCGATCGAAGACCCGACAGCTACGGCGCACTGACGGAGCAAAGCAGATCGTCAGCCGCGGCGGACTAGTTCGAGTTGGGACGGACGCATTCGTCCGCCCCCTAAAGTTTGTCATTCCGAGCGAAGCGAGGAACCTGCTGTTTGCCGGCACCAGCAGAAAAGCAGATTCCTCGCTGCGCTCGGAATGACGAAGTTCGTGTGGTAACGTGCCAATCCAAGATGCCTGACTCCGCTGCCCAATCCCGAATCGAGTCCTCCCCGCTCTACAATCCAGACCTCGCGCCCGCGACGCCCGCGCAGCGGCACTGGACCACCTACAACTTCGCCGCGCTGTGGATTTCCATGTCGGTGAACATCCTCACCTACATGCTCGCCGCGAGCCTCATCCAGGGCGGGATGAACTGGAAGCAGGCTGTCTTCACCATCTTCATCGGCAACGTGATCGTGCTCGGGCCCATGCTGTTGAATTCGCATCCCGGCGCGAAGTATGGGGTTCCGTTCCCCGTCCTCGCCCGGGCTTCATTCGGCGTGCTCGGCGCAAACGTCGCCGCCGTCCTGCGCGCTCTTGTCGCCTGCGGATGGTTCGGTATTCAAACCTGGATCGGCGGCGAAGCCATCAGCACTCTTCTCGCCACGCTGATTCCAAGCTGGAAAGATTTTCCGCACGGTACCGCCATCTGCTTTTTTCTTTTCTGGCTGATCAATCTCGCCGTCGTCTTGAAAGGAATCGAATACATTCGCATATTGCAAGGCATCAGCGCGCCAATACTGCTTGGCGTGGGATTGCTGCTGCTCGGATGGGCATATCACGCAGCTGGCGGATTCGGACCAATGTTCTCGGTGCCGTCGAAGTTCACCAGCTATTCCGATTTCCTGAAGTTTCTGGTTCCAGCTCTGAACGGCACAGTCGGATTCTGGGCGACGGTCTCTCTGAATATCCCCGACTTCACCCGCTTCGCCCGCAACCAGCGCGAGCAGATGATCGGCCAGGCGCTCGCTCTGCCCACGACGATGACGCTCTATGCATTCGTGGGAATCGTCGTAACCTCGGCAACGGTCGTGATCTACGGCACTGCGATCTGGGACCCGGTGCAACTGCTCAGCCGCTTCCATTCTCCGATCGCCGTGGTGATTTCGCTGCTCGCAATTTTGCTCGCGACGCTCAACGTGAACATCGGCGCCAACGTGGTTTCTCCCGCGAATGATTTTTCGAACCTGTGGCCCAAGAAAATCAGCTTCCGCACCGGTGGCATCCTCACCTGCTTCATGGGCATCGCCATGATGCCCTGGAAGCTGCTCGCCGACTATGGCACCTTCATCTTCGGATGGCTCGGGGGATACGCGGCTTTTCTCGGCCCGGTCGCGGGAATCATGATTTGCGATTATTTCGTGATTCGCGGCCGGGTGCTGGTACTGGACGATTTGTATTTGCGCGGCGGTGTGTACGAATATTCGCGGGGATTCAACTGGAGCGCCATCATCGCGCTCGCGCTGGGCGCGGGCATCGCATTGTCAGGCTTCGCGATTCCGCCGATGAAATTCCTCTACGCCTATTCCTGGTTCGTAGGATTTGTCGTGTCGTTCGTCGCGTATCTCGCAATGATGCGAAAAGTCCACATGTAGCGGCGGGCCACTCGTCCGCACCCCGCAGCCGAGCAAAGCGCCAGCCCCGGAGGGGCAACCGACAATAGCCCGGCGTTTCAACGCCGGGTCGGAGCGATGATTGAATCCGCGTCCTGTAGGGACGCCCGAACGACCGCCGAGATTTCAATCGTGCCTACGGCAAGAGGTTTCTCAAACCTAACGCCAATCCGCCCGTAAACGGGCGGGCTATTCTCAAGCGTCCCTCCGGAGGGACGCGTCACGACTAGGGCCGAAACTTTGCTACGACCGCATTCCGAAAGATTTCCAGGTTCTGCTCTTCATCCCCGCACATCAGATACACATTGAACTGCGTCACACCGGCTTTTTCCAGCTCGCGCAATTTTTTCCGATGCGCTTCGGGCGTCCCGATCAAACAAAAGCGCTCGATCACTTCGTCCGAAACGAACTCCGCGTTGTCGCTGCCGACCTCGCAATGATGCTGATAGTCGTACTTGCCGCGGTCTTCTACGTAAGAAGTGAGTGCGGGCGGCAAATCCTCCGGTTTGTACTGACGAATGAGATCCATCACGTGGTTCGACACCAGCGCGGGGAACCAGCGCACGCGCTCGCGCGCGATATTCAAATCGTCCGACACCCAAACCGGCGCAGCCGCCATGACTTCAATCTTCGAAGCATCGCGCCCGGCAGCCTTGGCGCCCTCTTTGACGAATCCCATGCACCACTCAATCAACGCTGGATCGGCAAATTGCAAAATGATTCCGTCAGCCACCCGCCCGGCCATGTGGAGGACTTTCGGCCCGTAGCCCGCGATCCACACCTGCGGCGGAACCTGCGCCCAGGTCAGCCGCGTCGGCTGGCCGTCGTGCTCGACCTCTCTGCCTGAAGTCAAGTTGCGGAATTCCACGCACGCGGCTTCCAGTTGCGACCAACTCACCGGCTTCTTGCCCATCACGCGCCGCGACGAGTCGCCGCGCCCGATGCCGAGTTCCATCCGATTGCCTGAAATTAGTTGTAGCGTTGCGAACAGGCTCGCCGTCACCGTCATGTCGCGCGTCGCAGGATTCGTCACGCACGTTCCGATCCGCATGCGCTCGGTGTTTGCCGCCATCAGCGTCATCAGCGGATAGCATTCTTTCCACAAAACGTGCGAGTCGAAGATCCATCCGTAGGCAAAGCCGCCCTGCTCGGCCTGCCGCGTCAACGCGACGATTCGTTCGACGGAGATGTCTGGCTTGAGCGTGATGCCGAATTGCATGGCAGGTCCCTCGTCGAGCGAGTGTGGCAACTGAGGAGCGGCAGTTTAGCATAGAATCTGGCTGCTTCAGTGATATATGGGAGCAGCGTTTTGTTATGAAAATCAAGACATGGCTGGTTTTCTTCTGTGTTCAGATCGTCGGCATCGCAGCTATGCACCTTGGGCCCGATTGGTCCCTTGTCTTAGGAATCACGATGCTGCTTCCTGGTTTGTTGGGCCTCTACTTGTTTACTGGAATTCACAAGCTAACGTTAATTCGAGATGCGCGACTCGCCCTTTTGGCGGTAGTTTTGAATGGTGCTGTTTGGCAAGTTATGGCACTTTCTATTCGCAGATTTAAAAAGCACAGCTAGATCGAAATAGCTTCTCATTGAACGGAGTTCTGGATGGCCTTCGACACCATCATCCGCAACGGCAGCGTCGTCACTGCAACCGACACCTATCCCGCCGATGTCGCCATCGCGAATGGCAAAATTTCCGCCATCGGAAGCGATCTGCCCACGACGAACGCCACAAAGATCATCGACGCCGCAAACAAACTGGTGATGCCCGGAGGCATCGACGTGCACACGCACCTCGACATGCCCTTCGGGGGCACAACCAGCGCCGACGACTTCGAAACCGGCACGCGCGCGGCAGCCTTCGGCGGGACGACCACGCTCATCGACTTCGCAATTCAATACAAAGGCCAGCCGCTGCGCCAGGCCTTCGACACCTGGATGGGCAAGGCCGCCAGCAAAGCCGTTTGCGATTACGCCTTCCACTGCATCGTGACTGACATTTCCGGCGGGCAACTCGGCGAGATGAACGATCTCGTCCATGAAGGCGTGACCAGCTTCAAGCTCTTCAT
Organism: Candidatus Sulfotelmatobacter sp.; assembly: GCA_036490405.1. Taxonomy (GTDB): domain Bacteria; phylum Acidobacteriota; class Terriglobia; order Terriglobales; family Acidobacteriaceae; genus Sulfotelmatobacter. The sequence goes on from DASXDY010000028.1 coordinate 6,220, forward strand.
GGCGTATCCCGGCGTGTTCATGCTCGATGACGGTTCGATCTTCAAAGCGCTGCAACAGACATCGCAGAATGGTGCGATGATCTGCATGCACGCGGAAAATGGCAGCGCGATTGACGTGATCGTGCAGCAGGCGCTGGCGGAAGGAAAGAAAGCGCCGAAGTACCACGCGCTCACTCGCCCCACCACTGCCGAAGCGGAAGCGGTAGGGCGGGCCGTCGCGCTCGCCGAAATGGCCGGCGCGCCGATTTACATCGTGCACCTGAGCTGCAACGAAGCTCTCGAAAAAGTTCGCGAAGCCCGCGACCGCGGGCTTCCCGTCTACGCCGAGACCTGTCCGCAGTATTTGTATTTGTCGCTGGAGAACATGGACGCTCCCGGCTTCGAAGCCGCGAAATACGTTTTCACTCCCCCTCTGCGAGAAAAGTGGAACCAGGAGAAATTGTGGAACGGCCTGAAGCGCGATCACCTGCAAGTCGTTTCGACCGACCACTGCCCGTTCTGTTTCAAGGAACAAAAAGAAATGGGCAAAGACGACTTCACAAAAATTCCCAACGGAGGCCCCGGCGTCGAGCATCGCATGAGCCTGATCTACTCCGGCGGAGTCGCCGGCGGACGCTTCAGCGTGAACCGCTTCGTCGAACTCGTCTCGACGACTCCGGCGAAGTTGTTCGGACTCTACCCGCGCAAAGGGACGATCGCCGTCGGCAGCGACGCCGATCTTGTTGTCTTCGATCCCAGGCGAAAGCACACCATCAGCGCCAAGACACATCACATGCGCGTGGACTACTCCATGTTCGAAGGCATCCAGGTCACGGGAATGCCAGACGTAGTCCTGTCACGCGGCAACGTCGTAGTCGAAGGAGAGAAATTCCTCGGCCGCGCTGGCGCGGGAGAATTTCTGCGCCGCGCGACTTATGCGCAAGTAACCGGCTGACGGTGAGAGCACCCGTGTCGGCATTGCGATGGCATTTGCCGTTCGCTGGCAGCCGCAGGAGGAGTCTCTTGCTCGCGCGTCGAACTGGAGATCGTTCGAAAAATGCCGCGCCCCAGGGGGGAGTTACATCGATTTAACTCTCGAATTTAAGTTGTTGATTACAGGCTGGTTACGCTTCAGTTTTCGCACAGGCCAAACACCCGGCAAGATCCCTTGAATCAGAGGTTTCACGGCCACTGCAACGTTGCCGGTGCATCCGCCTTCCACGTTGCCCGGATCAAAACTAAATCATGACTCTTCATGCTGAGCGAAGAATGGTCGCCGCGACGCGGGGGCCATTCGCAGTCGAAGCATCCCTACCCGCGGCACTCTGCTCGGGTTCGAGACATGCGTCCAACTTCCGCGAAGAATGCAGGGATGCTTCGACTTCGCGTCGACGCTCGCCCTGCTCGCGCCGCCGCTGCGCTCAGCATGACAAACGCACTTTGCCTGATTGCCGACTGCTGAATCTTCTCACCTCAAGCTGCGATACAACGATTCCTTCCAGCGCGCGTTATCAATCATCCAGCAGACTTTGGCTTTGCGTGCACTAATCGCCGCGCTCCACACCGCGCGATTGCGTTCGTCACCGCCGACATTCAATCGATCCACGACCGTCATCCCGCGGGTGAGTTCACTTTGTGTTTCGACTTCCACGTAGTGCTCGCTCCATGAATCTCCCACCGAGGGATGAATCGCCAGGCACATCGCCACCGGATCAGGCAGGCAGATGCCATCTTCACCAGTCTGGATTTTGTATGCATTGCGCGCGTGACTGTTGCACTCGATGGCAAAGTGCGCGAGAGGCGTTTTGAATCCCTCGACATGATCGATGTCGCTAGCGCTGAGCACGGCTTTGCCGCGGCAGAGATGCCATCCGATCAACTCGACCGGCAGGCCGCTGCGCATCACGATGCTCGCCGCTTCGGGATCGACCCACATGTTGTATTCCGCCGCGGGCGTGACATTGCCTTCGCAGCACGGATTGCCTCCCATGATTACGCAGCGGCTGACTTTGTTCGCGATCTCCGGCTTGCGCGAAACCGCGAGCGCGACGTTGGTCAGCGGGCCGAGCGTGACCAGAACGAGTCCGGGATTCGCTTCGATGGTCTCGATGATCGCGTCCACCGCGTGCTGCTTCTGCGGAGCTTGCTTCGGCGCGGGATAGTTGTGGTCGCCGAGGCCGTCGCGTCCGTGAAACCAGGTTGCGTTCTCGTACCTGCGCAGCAGCGGCTTGGCCGCGCCGGAATATACGGGCACATCCGCTTCGCAGAGTTCGACGGTGTAGAGCGCATTGCGCATGGCTTGTTGGACGGGAACGTTGCCGGCGACCACGGTGATCGCAGCCACGCGGACATCCGGCGCGCGCATCGCCATGATGAGCGCGACGGCATCGTCGGAAGCGGTATCGGTATCGATGAGAAAAGTGCGAGACATGCGCGGAAGAATAGCAGAGAGCTGTGAGCTATGAGCCATGAGCTGCGAGCTATGAACGCTGAGCATCGAGCAGTTGGTGATTCCGGGCCGCGATCAATTCAAAGGCGGTGAGCACCTCGGGAGTTAAGTATCACCTCTTGGCTCCAAGCTCGTGGCTCATCGCTCGCAGCTCGCAGCTCGTAGCTCATGGCTCATAGCTCGTAGCTCATTGCTCATTGCTAATTACCGACTGCTGCTTTACAGTTACTCCCTTTGCCAGGGGGAAAACCATGTTCACGCCGCCGACTTTTACGATTGCGCTGTTGATGACCATCGCCAGCGCGGTCTGCTGGGGATCGTGGGCGAACACTTATAAGGGCGTCAAGAATTACCGCTTCGAGCTTTTCTACTGGGACTATGCGATCGGCATTTTTCTGATTTCGCTGGTCATCGCGCTGACGCTGGGAAGCAGCGGGCATGATGCGTCGAGTTTCCTGAACAACGTCCATTCGTCCGACAACTCCAACATTTTCTGGACGATGGTGGGCGGGGCCATCTTCAACCTGGCGAACCTGTTGCTCGTGGCGGCGATCGATATGGCGGGACTCGCGGTGGCCCTGCCAGTCTCGATCGGGATCGCACTGGTCGTGGGAACGATGCTGAGCTACATCCTGCAACCGAAAGGGAACCTGATGTTGCTGGCGATCGGCGTGGTCTGCGCGCTGATTGCGGTGATTCTCGACGGCAAAGCATTCGGAAGCCTGACCGGTGGGCGGACGGCGTCGAAGAAGAGCATCGTCATTTGCGTTGTGTCGGGCGTCCTGATGGGATTGTGGAATCCTTTTGTAGCCTATGGCGCGACGCGCGGGAACGCGCTCACGCCTTACAGTTCGGTCGTGTTTCTGTGCCTGGGCGCATTGCTTTCGTGTTTTATCTGGAATATCTATTTCATGAAGAAACCGCTGGCTGGAGAGCCCGTCAACTTCAGCGGATTCTTTACGGCGCGGCCATCGGGACATCTGCTTGGGCTATTCGGCGGGATCATCTGGGGCATTGGAACCGTGTGTAACGTGGTCGCCGGAGGCTCAGTCGGTTATGCGCTGTCGTATGCCGTTGGGCAGTCGGCCCCGATGGTGGGCGCGCTGTGGGGCGTGTTTGTGTGGAAGGAGTTCGCGGGAGCAGGCGGAAAAGCGAAAATATTTCTGACCATGATGTTCGTGTTCTACGCTCTCGCCATTTTGGCGCTGGCACACGCGAACGGATAGTTATAAGATTTCGTTTCCCCCGGGAGGATGAAATGGCACAAGGAAAGAAAAGCGGGACTTTGGCCACGTTCACATATCCGGTCAAAGTAGAGGTTCGCAAGCCAGATTTCGAGGTGTCCGATTCGATTCGCCATCTTGATCTGAATGCGCTGGCCAAGGCTGCCCGCGCGGAAATCGAAATTGGACGTGTGAAGGGCTGTTGCGGCGGGCAAACCGTCCGCGCCGTCATTCGCAAGGGAATGGTGACGGGGATCGGTGTCGACCCGCCATCGAAGAAAGACAAGACGCCGGTGTCGCCAGAGCTTGCCCGGCTTGCGAAAGCGGCCCACGAAAAAGTGCTTCGGCGAGAAAAGGCGCCCAAGTTTCCAATTCGTGTTCCGGAGTTTTTTGGAAACAAGGCGGTGTATCAACCGGTCATCGAAGTCCTTATCTGCGTCCACATTTGCTTTTTGGGTTACTGCATCACGTGCTGCTACCCCACTGACATTCCGGACCATAAACTCGACTGTGGCCACATCACGATCGATTCGAGGGTCCCGAGTTAGTGTCTTTGATCGTGCGCGGCCCCGGGCGAGGGCGTCCGGGGCTCCATTCTTATTTGCCTTTAATCCGGCTGACGAACAGTTGCAGGAAGCGGTCCGCATCCGAGGCGGTGCAGACTTTCGCGTTGGGCTTCACCGGAGTCAGGCCGTCGATTTCGTAGTGGTCTCCGTGCAGGACGTTCTTCTCTTCGTATCCCATGCGGTTGGCGACAGTCTCTCCGCGCGTGAACTCGCCTCTTGTTTCTACATCAACGTGCATGTCTTTGAGGGTCACGAGTGTCGGATCGATTGCCGTGGCAACCGCCAGCGGATCGTACATGGCTGCGCCGGTGTATCCGCTTTTTTCTGACGCCGAGAGATAGTAGTCCGCAAGCTTGGCGACGAAATCAGCCTCCGGGCCGTGCTGCGAGTCGAGATCGGCGACATGCTTGCGCAGGATCAGCGTTCGCTCGCCGACATCGGAGCCGATCATGGTCACGGTCCAGCCGGCTTTGAAGACGATTGCCGCCGCTTCGGGGTCGTTATAGATATTTGCTTCCGCCGCGCCGTTGACGTTGCCTCCGGTGATCGAGCCGCCCATGATGATTACGTCTTTCACCAGCGAAGCGATGGACGGATCTTTCGAGACCGCCAGCGCGATGTTGGTCAGCGGGCCGACGGGGATGAGCGTGATCTCGTGCGGATATTTGTGCACGAGTTCGATGATGAGATCGGGCCCGAAGCGCGGATCGGCCTTGCACTTCGGCGCGGGAAGCTCGACGCCCGCGAGCCCGTTCTTGCCGTGCCAGTATTGTGCCGTGATCAGTTTCTGATTCAGGGGATGCTGCGCGCCTCCGGCGATGAGCACATCGCAGCGGTTGGCCAGCGAGGCGATTTTCAGGGCGTTCTCCAGTCCCTGTTTGGCTTCGACGTTTCCGGGGACGACGGTCAGCGCTTCGACTTTCAGCTCGGGAGAATTCAGCGCGAGCAGGATGGCGAAGGCGTCGTCGACGCCGGGGTCGGTGTCGATGATGGCGCGTTTGGGGGACTGGGCGACGGCGGAGAGTGTAAAAAGAAAAATGAATGGGACAATGAACTGGTACAAGTTTTTTCCTTTCATAAGGCGGAAAGTCTAACAGTTCGCAGGCAGATCATGCGGCCCAGGAAAAAAACTGCGCCGCTGCGCGGCTGGACGGCCGAGGGCGGCCGTCCCCACATGAACTGTGGTGATTACAGCAGCATGCCCGCGATCGACGCCGACATCAGGTTTGCCATGGTTCCGGCGAGCATCGCGCGGATGCCGAGGCGGGCGAGATCTCCGCGGCGGTTGGGAGCCAACGCGCCGATGCCGCCGATCTGTATTCCGATGGAACTGAGATTGGCGAATCCGCAGAGCGCGAAGGTCGCGATGGTGAACGAGCGCGGATCAAGCGTAGCTCTTTGCGGACCGAGCATCGAGAAGGCGACCAGTTCGTTCAGCACCATGCGCGTGCCGAGCAGATTGCCGATGGCGCGGCAGTCGTGCCAGGGAATGCCGATCACCCACGCCACCGGCGAGAAAATCACGCCGAGAATTCCTTCGAGGCTCGCGGGAAACCAGGCGATGTGATTATGAACGCCGCCCATGATGCCGTCGAGCAACGCGATCAGCGCGAGGAATGCAATCAGCATCGCGCCGATATTGAGCGCCATGTGCAGGCCGTCGCCCGTGCCGCGGGCGATCGCGCCCAGCAGATTCTCTTGCTTCTCTTTTTTTGTTTCGTCTTCCGGCATTACCACTTTGCCCGCGGTGCGGGGCTGCTCGGTTTCGGGCACGAGCATTTTTGAAATGAGAATTGTTCCCGGGGCCGTCATGATGACCGCGCTGAGTACGTGCCGCGGCTCTGCGCCGAAAGCGAAATAGGCAGCCATGATCGAGCCTGAAACGTGGGCCATGCCGCTGGTCATTACGGTCATGAGTTCCGATTTCGTCAGGTCAGGCAGGAACGGGCGAATGGTCACCGGTGCTTCCGTCTGTCCCATGAAGATGCTGGCGGCGACGTTCAACGACTCGGCGCCGCTTGCGCCCATGATGCGTGTCATCGCCCACGCCATGCCGCGAATCACCACTTGCATCACGCCGATGTGGTAGAGGATCGCGAACAACGCGCAGATGAAGATGACGACGGGCAGCACCTGAAAGGCGAAGATGAAGCCGACGTTGGAATGCTGCTTGCCGAGTTCTCCGAAGATGAATTCGGAGCCGACGAACGAATAGGCGAGCACGCGATTGGCGGCGTCGCCAATGATTTGAAAGAGGCGGCGGCCATAGTCGATGCGCAGCACGCAGATGGCGAAGGCGATCTGAAGGCCGAGTCCCCAGGCGACGGTTTTCACCCGGATGGCTTTGCGGTCGGTGGAGAAGGCAAAGGCCAGCGCCAGCATGGTGAGGAGACCGAGGATTCCGGTGTAACGTCCCATTCAGTTTTCTCCGCGCCGCGGCTAAAGCCGTCTTGATTAGCGCTCTTCAGGGCACGGCTGAAGCCGTGCCCTGATACGAATCCCTCACGCCTTAGCGCCGGCTCCGATGATCTGGTGCACAAGCGGACGATTCAAAGGCGCGCTATGGCCAATTTCGATACTTGTTTCGATCCGGCGCTGCGCTTGCGCAGCGCGATCCTCGGCATTGTAGTGGATGGTGGCAAGGGGTTCGCCTTTTGCGACTGCGTCGCCGACTTTCTTGTGCAGGACGATCCCGACCGCTGGGTCGACCGAATCTTCCTTTTTCTCACGGCCGCCACCGAGAATCACGCAGGCCGTGCCGATCTGTTCGCATTGCATGGACGAAACATATCCCAGCTTCGGGCTGAAGACTTGCATCGTGTGTTGCGCCTGCGGGAGTCTCTGCAAGTCGTCGATCACCCGCGGATCACCGCCTTGCAACTCGATCATCTGGCGAAATCTTTCCAGAGCCTTGCCGGATGAGATTAATTGAGCACCCTGTTGCTTTCCTTCCGCCACGGATCTCGCCACGCCGCCGAGATGCAGCATCCATCCGCCGAGTTCGAGGCAGAGTTCGCGAAGATCACTCGGGCCGCCGCCCTGCAAAATCTCGATGCATTCGACCACTTCGAGCGCGTTGCCGATCTTCAGGCCGAGCGGCTGGTCCATGTCGGTGATGAGCGCGACGACCTGCTTTCCCATGCGCTCGCCGGTTTCGACCATGAGTTCGGCGAGGAAGGCCGCGTCTTTTTCGTTCTTCATGAATGCGCCGGAACCGGTCTTCACGTCGAGCACGAGCGCGTCGATTCCTTCGGCGAGCTTCTTGCTCATGATCGAGGCGCAGATCAGATACGGGCTCTCGACCGTGCCCGTCACGTCGCGCAGCGCGTAGAGTTTGCGGTCGGCGGGGGCGATTTCGGCGGTCTGGCCGATCATGCAGCATCCGATTTTTTCGAGGACGCGGCGGAAATCGGCGACCGGCAGGTTGACGTTGAATCCGGGGATGGCTTCGAGTTTGTCGAGCGTGCCGCCGGTGTGGCCGAGGCCGCGTCCACTGATCATCGGGACAGCGATACCTGCCGCGGCGGCGAGCGGAGCGAGCACCAGCGACGTTTTGTCGCCGACACCGCCGGTGGAATGCTTGTCGACTTTTCTTGCGGGCAGCGACGAGAGGTCGAGTACTTCACCCGAGTGCAGCATCGCATCGGTGAGCGCGGCGGTCTCGGGGCGCGTCATGCCTTTGAGCACGACGGCCATGAGCCACGCAGAGACTTGATAGTCCGGGACGTCGCCTGCGGTGTAGGCATTCACCAGAGCTTCGATTTCGTCCTTGGTCAGTTCGATGGCGTCGCGCTTTTTGCGGATTACGTCGATTGCGCGGAATGTGGGCGGCACCGCTTTGGTCGGGCTCACTGGAGGCGGAACCCTTCCGGCAGAAGTTCTGTAATGTGGGCCTGCCTGGGACCGGCCGCGCCCTGAAAATAAATTATCGCGTCGGGCCCGAATTCGTAGATGACCTGGCGGCAAGCGCCGCAGGGAGAGCAGGCGACGCCCTGATCGTTGGTGACGGCAACTGCCTGAATTTCAATTTTCGGCCCGAGTTCGGCGACGGCGGTGAAGATGGCGGTGCGCTCGGCGCAATTCGTCATGCCGTATGAGGCATTCTCGACGTTGCATCCGGAGAAAATCCTGCCGCTGGTAAGCAGGATCGCCGCGCCGACGTGGAAGTTGGAGTAGGGCGCGTGGGAGTTTTTCATGACTTTCGCGGCGGCCTGCTCGAGTTTTTCGTGCTGCGCTGGAGAGAGATTCTTGCGGGACATAGAAATCGTGCGCCATTGTAAACCTTGTGTAGAGGCGCCGCGCAGCCTGCACTCAACCCATCGAAGTTTCAACTTCAAAACGCTGCGCTTCGCGCCATAAGGAGGTTGGGTCCGGGGCTGGCTGGAATGCGTTTGGGGCGATTCGTACTGTGCTAGACTCGCCGTGCTTCCCCTGAAAGCTCACATGGCCAAGCCTCCTCGCATCGCAGTGATCGGCAGTGCCAACATTGATCTCACTACCTTCACCGACAAATTTCCCAAGCCCGGCGAGACGCTGTTCGCGCCGAAATTCGACCTGGGGTTTGGCGGCAAGGGCGCGAACCAGGCGGTCGCGGCGCGGCTGTGCGGCGCGGAAGTGTTCATGGTGGCGCGGGTGGGCAGCGACTTGTTCGGGCCGGCGACAATTGAGAACTTCCGCAAGCAGGGAATCGATGCGACACACGTGAAGCAGGTCGAGGGATTGTCGAGCGGCGTGGCCCCGATCTTTGTGGAAGCGGACGGGCAGAACCGCATTCTTGTAGTCAAAGGCGCGAACGATGCGCTGAAGCCGGCAGACGTGGATGCGGCCGCCGAGGTGCTCAAGTCGGCGGACTGTATCGTGCTTCAGTTCGAAATCCCGGTGGAGACGGTTTATTACGCTGTGGATTTCGCCCGCAGAAATGGCATCCGGTGCATGGTGAATCCTGCGCCGGCACAGCCGGTGGACATGGCGGCACTGAAGGACCTGGATTACTTTGTACCCAATGAAACGGAGACGGAAATCATCACGGGCTCTCCGGTGAAGAATGTCGACGATGCGAAGCGCTGCGCGGAAAAGCTGGTGAATGGCGGCATCCGGCGCGTAATCATCACGCTGGGCGCGAATGGATCGCTGCTGGCGAGCCCCGACGGATTCGAGCATGTTGCGCCATTTGCGGTGAAGAGTATCGACAGCACCGGGGCGGGCGATGCATTTATTGGGAGCTTTGCCGTGTTTCTGGGCGAGGGCGTGCCGGAAAAAGAAGCCTTGCGGCGGGCGAATCTTTACGCAGGACTGTCGACCACCGGCGTGGGGACGCAGAAATCATTCTATGACCGGGCGCGGTTCGACGCCGAGTGGAAGGCGCGGGCATAAATCGCTTTCCTGGCGCCGAGGGGATTTCGCTTCGCGGCTGGGATCGCTGCGCTCTCTTTAAGCCCTCGCCCTTCGCTTTCCTGCCAACATTGACATTCCAGTAGTGCGGGCAGACGCGGACAGGAGTGTCCGCGCCACATGTTGAAACAAAAACGTTTTTGCGAGAGAGCTCGATTCGGCGGGTGTTTGCCCTAACGGTTTTCCACTGCGAAAGTCCTTGACTAACCTGTGACTTGCAATTTATAAGGCCAGTCTGCGATGAGGGGGACCTCCAACTTCGTTCTGGAAGTGGGAGGGCTTTGTCTTTAAAGGCGGTTGGGGCCGCCGAAAGGGATTCACATGTCGAGGAAGCAAACGCTTTTTGCGGTTTTGCTGTGCGCAGTCGTGTGCCTGTGCTGTCCAGCCCTTTTTGGGCAAGCGACCGGAAGTTTTTCGGGAACCGTTTCAGACAACTCCGGGGCCGTGGTAGCCGGCGCAAAGGTGACGGTGACCGCGCAGGCGACGAACGTTTCGCGCGAGGCGATGACTGACGACAGCGGCCACTACACGGTCCCGCTACTGGGCGTGGGCGACTATACGGTCCGGGTTGAAGGGACCGGTTTCAAGGCCGCCGAATCGCGGGATGTCCGGCTGCAAGTCGACGAGCACCGGGAACTCGATTTCAAGCTGAATCCGGCATCGGTCACGACCAGCGTGGAAGTGAACGCGACGGAAGTTGCGGTGGAAACGGCGAATCCAACGCTCGGGCAGGTGATCACGTCGGAGCAGGTCGCAGAGTTGCCGTTGAACGGACGCGATTTCGTGCAGCTGGCGACGCTGACTCCCGGCACGACGCAGGAAACGAACCCCAACAGCTTCTTTACTCAGGGCGCCAGCAGCGAAGTGGCGGCGCGCGGAATCTTTTCTCTGTCGGTTGGCGGATCGCGCGCCCAGAGCACGGACTGGCTGTTTGATGGCGTGGACAACAACGAACTGACGGCGGGCGGTATTGCGGTGCTGCCTTCGATTGACGCCATCCAGGAATTCAAGGTCCTCACCTACAACTACTCGGCGGAGTTCGGCACGCGCGCGGGGCCGACCGTGCTGATCACAAGCAAGTCGGGAACCAACAAACTGCATGGATCGGTGTTCGAGTTCTTCCGCAACACCAAGCTTGATGCGAGCAGCTTTTTCGCGGTGGCGAAGGAGCAGTTCAACCTGAACCAATACGGCGCGGCGCTGGGTGGGCCGATCCAGAAAGACAAGACATTTTTCTTCGTCGACTATCAGGGCAAGCATCAGCGGCATGGGATTCCGTTTAACGGGCTGGTGCCGACACCTGCGATGTTGACTGGGGATTACACAGTGGATCCGTTAGGCTTAGCGCGTCCGGGCACGTTTGACGGTACGGCGAATGCTGACGGATTCCCTGACATTAACAGTCCTTACACGTTCGGACCGTTCCAGTGCGACGGTTCGGGCAATCCTCTGACGCCGAATCCAGATGGCTCTCAGCCGGCGGGCACGAACTGCAACAAGATTCCTGCTGCGATGTTCGATCCGACGGTGAACCCTGCCGTAGATCCCTCCGGTCTGGCGATGATGAAGCTTTATCCCGCACCGAATGTGATCAATACGAGCGCTCTTACGAATTTCTCGGCGGTTCCCGTGCGCAAGCTGGATGAAAATTCATTCGATGCCAAGATCGACCACACATTCTCGGCGAAAGATTCGATGTTCGGACGCTTCAGCTTCGACCAGGCGACCTCGTTCGTGCCGGGCGGTTCGCCGGGATTTGCGGAGGCCAACGCCTTCGGCAGCACGCAGAACATCACTAACAAAGGGCGTAACCTGGCGCTTTCCGAGACCCACATTTTTTCGGCGGGAAACATCAACCAGTTCACCTTTGGTTACAACCGGATCTTCAATCACATCAAGTCGTTCGGCGATGGAAGTTGCGAAGCGGCGAACATCGGCATTCTGGGCGCGGACCTGAACAGCAAGTGCCCGAACGCGCCGGGCGATGTCACCACGCAGTCCACGAAAGATTGCATCAGCTGCGGCCTGAGTTCTACGCTGATGAACAATTATTGGGCGCTGGGTGATCGCGGATTCGCTCCGTTCCAGGGCGGCACGAACGTGTTCATGATTTCCGACTCGTTCGATATGGTGCGCGGCAAGCACGAAATCAAGATCGGCGGCGGCTTCCGCGACCAGCAGATGAATGTCGAGTCCAGCGCATTCGGGGACGGCTTCTTTATCAACTTTGGACTCACGGGCGATGCCACGGCGGATTTGCTGCTCGGCCAGATGGGCGGCGGCATTCATGACCAGACGTTTTTTGGAGCGACTACCGGGCGCCGCTGGAAGCTGATACGTCCGTTTGTGGAAGATAACTGGCGCGTGACACCTGATCTCACGCTGAACCTCGGCCTGGCGTGGGCGTTCGTCACGCCAATCACCGAGGCGCATAATCGCCAGGCAAACTTCGACTTTGACAGCGGAACGTTCTACGTTGCGGGGAATGCAGACTTCGGGGCCTGCACGATCTGCGTGCGGTCCGATCCGCGAGTCGGTATTCAGATGGACAAGACGGCGCTTGAACCTCGCATCGGCGTAGCGTGGAAGCCATGGGGTTCACAGCGCACGGCAATCCGCGGCGGATATGCCATCTTCCATGATTCGTCGTGGAACCAGGGCGCGCAGGGGCTGTGGGAGAACCCGCCGTACTTCGCGGAATCTGACAACTTCTACGGTCCATGCCCCTTCAACAATGGTGCTTCGGCAACGCCAATAAACTGTGGTAACCAGTTTCTCTTTCTCGACTCGACGCTGAATCCGATCACCACGCCGCCGAGTCCGCAGTCGTTTCCCGGAACGTTGCAGTCCCAGAACCTCGACTTCCGGCAGGGTCGCGTGCAGCAATACAACGTAAACGTCGAGCACCAGTTGTCTGGCGGACTTGTGCTGACGGCTGGATACGCGGGATCGCGGAGTTCGCACATCCTGGTGGACGGATTGAACCTTAACGTGGGATCGCCGGGGCAATGTGCGCTTCAGCCGGGGGACCCGGGCTACGACGGAAACTACACTCTCGGTTGTGGGCCAGGCCGAACTGCCTTCGCTCCGAAATGGGGCGCGCCGACATTTCCGTTTGCTTTAACGATCGCCAACAACAACGACATCGGCAAAGCGCATTACGATTCGTTCCAGATCAAGGCAGAAACGAAGAACGTCCGGCACGGGCTCTACGCTCTGATCGGCTACACCTATTCGAAAACTTATGATTCGGGTATGCCGGATGGGCTGGGAACGTTCCCCGGCGCGACCTACTATCCATTGCCGGGAACGTCTGGGGCTGACTGGGGCTTGTCGCAGCTCAACCTCGACCACTCTTTCACGGGAAGCGTGACCTACGATCTGCCATTCGGGAAGGGCAAGCATTTTGGATCGGCCTGGAATGGTGCGACGAATGCCGTGCTGGGCAATTGGGAAGTGGATGTGATCCAGCGCGTGACCTCCGGTTTCCCGCTGTTCGTGGTGGATAGCGCAAACGACTCGGGCGTGGCGTTCTCGTGGAATGGCAATAACCTGAATCGTCCCGATGAGGTTGGCGACCCGAACCGGGGCGGGCCAGTGGCGGCGAACCCAACTTGCGCGGCGCCAGCCGCAGTGCACACGCTTGAACACTGGTTCAACCCGTGCGCCTTCGCTCCGGCGGCGGCGGGCGAGCTGGGCAACTCGAAGCGCGCGCCGATTTCAGGGCCGAACTTCGTCAATACCGACCTTTCGTTCATCAAGCACTTCCCGCTGCCCTATGAAGGGATGCGTCTGGACTTCCGCGCAGAGTTCTTCAATGCGTGGAACCACCCGCAGTTCTATCTTGGCGGTGGCGCAAGTGCCATGCAGGACATCGAAGCGCCGTCGAGTTTCGGCGTGGTGAACGGGACAGTGAACAATCCGCGCGTGATTCAGTTTGCGCTGAAGTTGATCTTCTGACCCGGGAGGCGGTTGTCAAATTTGAGCAGACCTGGGTGAACAGCCGGGTCTGCTCTTTTTTTGCGTAGCAATGTGATTCATAAATGTGCGGAGGGAACATGGGACGAGCGACCTGGAAAATGGATGTCTGCCTGGCTCTGATACTTTGCTCGATGGCGAACGCGCAGAAGATCAAAGTCATTGTCGATCAGGATGCGAGGGGGCCGGGAACGAGCGACCAGCAGGCGATGCTGGTGTTTCTGAACTCGGAGAAGTTTGACGTGCTTGGAATTACCACCGTCAGCGGCGATCAATGGGTGAAAGAAGAGACGCAGCACACGCTGCGCATGCTGGAGATCGACGGGCGGACCGATGTTCCGGTGTACCAGGGCGCGGAGTTTCCGCTGATTAATTCCAAAGAAGAATCGGAGCGCTGGGAGGCGATGTACGGCAAGTTCGAATACAAGGGCGCGTGGACGGACAAATTCAAGGCGAACCGGTCGATCATTTTCGAGATGCCGTATCACGAGCCGGATGTGGTGCCGCCGATGGCGGAGGGCGAGCCGAAGACAAAGGCGCAGCCGGGGACCGCGGCAGAGTTCATTATCCAGATGGTGCACAAGTATCCCGGCGAGGTGGTGTTGTGGGCGGGCGGGCCGCTGACGAATTATGCGCTGGCGCTGAAGCTCGATCCGGAAGTCGCGACGCTGGCGAAAGAGTTTGTGCTGATGGGTAGCGGTCTCTACGCTGACAAGGGCGCGATTGACAAAGGCGCGATCAATGCGCGGCGGGAGTTCAACTGGTGGTTCGATCCGGAGGCGGCGCGGATTGTGTTGCGGGCGCCGTGGAAGAAAATGACCATCACTCCGATCGATATTTCGGTGAAAACTCGCTATACGACCGAGATGAAGGCGCAGATCGCGAAGGCGGGCACGCCCATCGCGGAATATCTCGACAAATATTCGCTGCCGGGATACATGTGGGATGAAATTGCGGGCATCGCCCTGATTGATCCGTCGATCATCACCGGCAAGAAGAAGCTGTACATGGATATCGACATCGATCATGGCGCAGGTTACGGGAATACACTGTTCTGGGATGCGTCGGCGACTGTGCCTCCGTATGAGCGGCTGGCGGAGGTCCAGTTCGATATTGACGTGGAGAAGTTCGATCGGATTTTTGTGGATTTGATGACGCGGGCGCCGGGGAAACGCTAAGCGGCAGTCTTTTTTACGCTGCGAAAAATCCAAGTCTTGTCATTATCGAGCGAAGCGAGCAACCTGCTTTTGTGCCGCTGCCGGCGAACAGCAGGTTCCTCGCCGCGCGAGGCGCGGCTCGGAATGACAAACTAAAATTGCGAAATAAACGACAAACTAATTTGACAAACTAATTTGAACGAACATTCATGATGAAAATGAAATTCATTCTTGCATTCTTGCTCTCTGCTTGTGCTGTCAGCGTCGCCCAATCGCGGCGAAAGGTCATCATCAACGAAGACTGCTCGGGGCCGGGCGGAAGCAATATGCAGACGCTGCTGACGCTGATCCAGTCGCCGCAGGTGGAAGTGCTGGGAATCACCGTGGTCAGCGGAGACGCGTGGCGCGACGAGGAAGTGGCGCACACCCTGCGACTGCTGGAAATCATGGGGCGGACGGACATCCCCGTCGTGCCGGGCGCGGCGTTTCCCCTGGTACGCACGCGGGAAGAATCGCAGATGTGGCAGGAGCGCTTCGGCCAGGTCGCGTATGCCGGGGCGTGGGATGCGCGCTGGTGGCACGAGCCGTTCGTCGTGCCTGCATTGCCGGAGGGTGCGCCAACGACCAAGCCTGCCGATGAAGACGCCGCCCATTTCATGGTGCGCATGGTGCGGAAGTTTCCGCATGAAGTGACGATCTATGAAGGCGGGCCGATGACCAACACGGCGCTGGCCATTTCGCTTGATCCGCAGTTTCCGGAACTGGCGCAGGAACTGGTGTTCATGGGCGGGAGTGTCGCGCCGCAAACGGACAATCCGGAGTTTCTGAATAATCCGCGGCATGAGTTTAATTTCTGGTTCGATCCGGAGGCGGCGGCGATTGTGCTGCGCGCGCCGTGGAAGAAAATCGTGTGCACGCCGGTGGATATTTCGGTGAAGACGCACATGACGGCGGCGATGGTGAAGCAGATCGAGGCCAGCGGAACGCCGATTGGGAAATATATCGGCAAGTTCGCCATGCTGACGGCGGGCGCCGACATCATGTGGGACGAACTGGCGGCGGCGGCGTGGATCGATCCGTCGATCATTACGCGCAGCGAAACGCGCTATATGAGCGTGGACATCGATCATGGCGCGGGTTATGGGAATACGCTGACGTGGGCGCTGAAAGAGAATGTGCGGCCCGCGCCGCAGAAGGTGGAGATCCAGTTCGATCTGGATGCGGAGAAGTTCTACAAGATGTTCACGCATCTGATGATGGCAGTGACGCCGCCGCGGTGAGATCGGGGCGCTGTGAAGTGAGGACGCGACAGCGGCTAAAGCCGTTTCTGTTCGTTCTCGATATGGCACGGCTGAAGCCGTGCCCTGATACGAAGTAACTCCCAGCTGCCGAGGGAAAATCCGGTATTACACTCCCCCTCTCTGTGGCACTCAAATCCGGAAGGGCATACAATAAACGTTTGCAGTTCAGTCTTATGTCTCCTATTCCCGACGATCTGTCCACAGTAAAAGACGACATGGTTGCCTTCATCGAAGGGCACGGCATGCGCCGCTTTCATGGCTACGTGGACTACGAAGAGGTGCAGTGCGTGATGTGGGAGATGGGCGGAAATCCGGACGGGTGGAAGGATTTTGTCGAGCTGGCAAAGACGGCGGGAGCGCCGTTTCTGACTATGCACTCGTGGACTTTGGAGCGCGCTGAACTCGACGAGATGGTGCAGCGGCTGAGCGACTCGGAATTTACCGATGGCGACGATGTCGACGATGCGCGCTGGCTGCGGGCCCACGTGGGGAAGGTTGGATATCTACAGTTGGGCTGGGCGTACCAGGGATCGATGTTTCTGTGCGAAGTGAGCACCGAGTGGTACGAGCGCTACCAGCACCTGCTGGAGATGTCGGATGATTTCGGCGGGCTGACGATGGATGAGCCGGATTCGGATGAGGGCATCTAGCGCAGCCGGCGCGACTTGCCGGACGGGGCATTCCGCAGTTCTATTACACTGCTAATTCCATGCAGTGGGTTCAGAAACCTTCTAATCCAGAGTTGACGGCGGCACTGGCCGCGTCGTTGCGCGATGACGCCGCGTTTCGCGGGACAGCGGTGGCGCGCTCGGCTTCCATTCTTGCGCCGTTGCTCTCACGGCGCGGCATCGCCGAGGCAGAAGCGGCGCAGCGCTATCTCTCACCTTCGCTTTCTCATCTTCACTTGCCTGAACAGTTGACCGGCCTGCGGGCTGCGGTCGACCGCATCGATGCGGCGATCACACGCAAGGAGCCGATCCTCATCTACGGTGACTATGACGTGGACGGAACGATGGCCGTGATCATCCTGAAGACGGCGATTGAGTTGTGCGGCGGGGCTGCCGACTTTCATGTGCCACATCGCATCCGCGAAGGTTATGACATGCGCGACGACGTGATCGAGCGCGCGGCCGCGAGTGGGGTCCGGCTGATTGTCAGTGTCGATATGGGCATTCGCGCATTTGCACCCGCGGAGACGGCGCATCGGCTGGGCGTGGATTTGATTGTCACCGATCATCATTTGCCCGGCGCGGATGGCGTGCCGAAGGCACTGGCGGTGATCAATCCCAATCAGAAGGGATGCGAGTATCCCTATAAGCAGCTTTGCGGCGCGGGCGTGGCATTCAAGCTGGCGCAGGGATTGATGCAGCGGCGGCTCGACGCGAAAGATCAGGAAAAGATGCTGCGATCATTCATGAAAGTCGTGGCGATTGCAACCATCGCCGACGCCGTGCCGCTGACTGGAGAGAACCGCGTGTTTGCGTCGCTCGGATTGGATGCGCTGCGGAGGGCGGTGAATCCGGGGTTGAAGGCGCTGCTGGAGGCGGCGCAGATTTCGGGCAACCGCCCGCCAACGTCGGGCGAAGTTGGGTTCCGCATTGCGCCTCGCATTAACGCTGCCGGGCGTATGGATGTAGCGCGCGATGTGATCGAACTATTCAGCGTGAAAGATGTGGCGCGGGCGCGCGAGCTGGCGGCGAAACTTGACCAGCTCAATACTGACCGGCAGGAAGAAGAGAAGAAAATTCTGAAGGCGGTGGAAGAGCGATTTTCCGACGATAAGGCGTTGTGCGACGCATTCTGCATCGTCATCGATGGCGAGGGCTGGCATCGCGGGGTGATCGGCATCACGGCGACGCGGATTGTCGAAAAATATAACCGTCCGACGATTGTGATTTCGCGCGACGGCGAGGAGGCGTTTGGGTCGGGGCGGTCGATCCGGGCGTTTCATCTCCTGGAGGCGATGGAATCGTGCGGTGCCTTGTTTACGCGGTACGGCGGCCATTCACATGCATGCGGCTTTGCCATGCCCTCGGCGAACGTGCCGGAGTTGCGGGCGAAGCTGGACGCATTTGCGCGGGCGAAGCTTACGCTGGCGGATTTCGATCCCGTGTTGGAGTTGGATGGAGAGCTGAGTTTGGGTGACGTGACTCCGGAGTTGTTTCGGGCGCTCGAGTTACTGGAGCCTTATGGGATGGCGAATCCGGAGCCGGTGTTTGCAGCGCGGGGAGTGCAGTTGACTGCGCCTCCGCGGATTATGAAGGAGAAGCATATCAAGCTGAAGGTGCGGCAGGAGGCGGCAGTTCAGGCTGGTGAAGAAAAATCCCCACTTCTCGCCGCACAGAACGCGGCGAGAAATGGGGCACCCGGATCTTCACGCGTTGACTCGCGTGGTGATTTCCGATCCAGGATTACGTTTGACGCGCTGGGCTGGCATATGGCGGAGCGGTTGCAGCAGAAGCCGCTGCTGGCGGGCGATTGCATTGACATTGCGTTCACCGTGGGGAACAACGACCATCCGGAATATGGCGGGCTGGAGTTGGGGCTGAAGGATTTGCAGGCGACCTAGGCCCTGGACGCTGTCGGGGAAGAGCGGCCCTTCAGGGCCGCGTTAGTTGTTAAATGCGAATCGCTTTTCGCGGCGCTGAAGCGCCGCTCTTCCACGGTGCTTCCTGCGAAATTTCTACCACAGGTGATAGTGGCCGTTCCGGCGGGCCATTTCTACTTCGACTCCGAAGAGATCGCGCAGGCGATCCACCTGCAGGATGTCTTCTTTCTTCCCGTCAGCCACAACGCGGCCTTTGTTCATCAGCACTACGCGGTTGATTTCTGGCACAACGTCGGCGAGTTCGTGAGTGACGAGGATGATTGTTGTTCCTGAACTTGCGAGCGTGCTCATGGTCTGGCGAACATTCTGCTGGGCGGCGAGGTCGAGGGAGTTGCAGGGCTCATCGAAGAGCAGGGCGCTTGGCTTGTGTACGAGGGCGCGAGCGATCAGGACGCGGCGAGCTTCGCCGGACGACATCTCGCTCACTGCACGATCGGCGAGATGAGAAATCTTGAGTTCGGCCAGCGTGGCGTCGGCGCGCGCCGCCTGCTCCTGCGTGATCGTGTGATTCGAGTAGATCGCGTTGCTGCTGAAGAAGCCGGAGAGTACTACGTCGCGGCCGGAGGCGTCGCCGGTGCAGGTGAGCATCAGGTCGTTGGAGACGATGCCGAGGCGCGGGCGGAGTTGGAAGACGTCCCAGGTATCTTCGCCGAAGATCGACATTGAGGAATTTTCCCGCGCTACCGGATAGCATTCGCGCGTGATGGTCTTGATCAGCGTGGATTTTCCGCATCCGTTGGGGCCGAGGATGGCGACGTGTTCTCCGGCTGCGATGCGGAGGGTGAAGTCATCGAGGGCGATTTTCTGTCCGCGCATGACGCGGAGGTTATGGAAGTCGAGCAGGGGTGGTTGAAGAGTCATGTTTGCGGCGACGTTCAGTTTAGATGAAGAGCTGGGGAAGTTTCTTCCGGCGCGATCTCGGTAGTGGTGCAATTTGGCTCGCGCGCCGAGCCGATACAGACTGAGATCCTTCGCTTCGCCTGAAAAGCGGCTACGCTCAGGATGACTCCGCCGATAAGAGGTCAAACTGCACCACTACCCGATTTCACTGCTGGCGAACCCGAGGTCCCTCGACTGCGCATGAAGCTCGCTTCGCGACCTTCATGCTCCGCTCGGGATGACAAAGGGTGAGCGATGACAAGTTGATGTGACGCTGATGATGGAGGGCAAGATCCTTCGCGGACAGGAGTGTCCGCGTCACACTTGTTCTACACTGAAGCCGGATGCCGCTTCCGGTCTATCATCTTCGGCGCGTTCTGGGCGCTACCGCGATCTTGCTCAGCCTGGTGGTTGCGGGGATGTATTTCTATGCGCGTTC
This sequence comes from Candidatus Sulfotelmatobacter sp., assembly GCA_036490405.1. GTDB lineage: Bacteria > Acidobacteriota > Terriglobia > Terriglobales > Acidobacteriaceae > Sulfotelmatobacter. The sequence continues at coordinate 26,190 of DASXDY010000028.1, forward strand.
GAAGACTACCAATGTGCTGAAAACAATTCCCGGCAAGATCGGCATCGACATCAAGCAGACTGCGCATGGATTTCAGTTTTCGAAGTCCGACGGCAAGCGGACTATGTTTACGGTCGAAGCGAGCGACATCAAGGAATTCAAGTTCAACGGAAACGCCGAGCTGCACAATGTGACCATTTTGCTGTATGGGCGGGACTCCACCCGCTTCGACCAGATTTATGGAGATGACTTCTCCTACAACCAGAAGACCGGCGACGTGACCGCGAAGGGCGAGGTGCAAATTGATCTGGTGGCGAACCCATCGGGGCTGACCAGCGCCGACCAGGCCACGCCGAAAGAATTGAAGAACCCGATTCACCTGAAGACGCGGGACCTGGTCTTCAACCGGGACACGGGCGACGCTTCGACTCCGGCGCGGGTGGAGTTTCAGACGGCGCAGGCGCGGGGCTGGGCAGTGGGAGCCGAATATGCGGGAAAGAGCAACCTGCTGACGCTCTCGTCGCAGATTCACGTGACGGTTGCAGGGCCGGACGCGGCGACCATTGAAGCCGAACACGGAGTGATCGGCAACGAGCCGCGGCAGATCGTGCTGGAACGGCCGCAACTGAAGCGCGAAAGTGGAACGCTGCGGGCCGACCAGGCAACGTTTTATCTGGACCAGCAGAACCATGTGCAGCGGGCCGTGGCCTCGGGAAACGTGGTTGCCGACGGGCAGCACGGTGCCAAGAAATCAGACCGCGAGGGCGAAGCTTCCCGGATTCATGGGCGGGCGGACGAGGCGGAATTTCTGCTTGCCGAAAATGAAGACATCCTGCGGAAGGCGACATTTACGGGGCACGTTCGGGTTGACCAGGCGGGAGCGGACTCGATTTCGGGCGATGCGGGCAAGGTGGTGTTGGATTTTGCCGGACGGAATGAAGTCCGGAGCGTGCATGCGCTTGACGGCGCGAGATTACAGCAGGTGACAAATCAGCCATCCAGTGGACCGAACCGAGCTAACTCCGGCGGGACTTTCGATCTCACCGCGCCTGTGATCGATTTCGACGTGGCCCGGGGGCACTTCCTGCGGCATGCCGTGACATCGGGGGCAGCGCAGATCACGATCGTTCAGGGGCAGGACGCCGCGTCGAATTCCTCGCCGCAGAAAACCGTGGTCACGGCCGGCAGGTTTGATGCCGATTTCTCTTTGGCGGGAGGGCGCAACCGTCTGGAAAAGATCCATGGCGCGCCGGATGCGCGCATCGTCAGCTCGAACGCGGGGCAGCCCGATCGGGTGAGCACCAGTGCCGCGGTGGACGCTATTTTCCTGCCGCAGGGTGGTATCGATTCGGTCACGCAGACGGGGAATATCGTTTACACGGAAGATCAAGGCGTCGAAAAGCGGATGCAGGCCTGGGCGAATGCGGCGCGGTATACGCCAGCCGATCAGATGCTGGTGCTGACGGGATCTCCGCGAGTGGCGAATGGCGGGATGCAGACATCAGCGGAGCGCATTCGCGTCAACCGCGGGAACGGGGATGCGATCGCGGAAGGCAACGTCAAGAGTACGTACAGCGAACTGAAGGAGCAGCCGAACGGGGCGCTGCTGGCTTCGTCGTCGCCAATCCATGTGACGGCGGAGTCCATGACCGCGCGCAGCAATTCGGGCATCGCCGTGTATTCGGGCAAGGCCACACTCTGGCAGGATGCGAATGTGATTCAGTCGCCGGAGATCACGTTCGACCGCGAACACCGTTCGTTGACCGCGCAGGGCACGACAAACCAGCCCGTGCACACGACCCTGGTGCAGACCGACAGAGCGACCGCGAGCGCCAAGTCGAACGATGGAAAGAAACAAATCGCTGGCAATGCTTTCAGCACGATTGCGATGACCGGGCAGAGGCTTACCTATATCGATGCGGAGCGGCGGGTTCACTACGACGGCGGAGTGAGTGCAAAAAGCGCTGACTTTACGGCGTCGGCGAAGTCGCTGGATGCTTTTCTGCTGCCTCACAGCCAGACCGCGACCGTGGCGACGCCCAATGGGCCGGGGCAACTTGATCGGATGGTCGCTTCGGGCGACGTTGTGATCCAGCAACCGAACCGGCGGGCGGAGGGGCAGAAGCTGGTTTATACGGCAGTGGATGACAAATTCGTCCTGACAGGTGGGGCGTCGGGCCCATTGCCTAGCATTTTTGATGCCGAACAAGGCAAGATTACTGGGGTTTCGTTGACTTTCTTTAGACGCGATGATAGGGTGCTCGTAGAAGGCGGAGCAAGTGCTCCTGTGGTAAGTACAACGCGAATGGCCCGATAATTGCGAGAGAGATGCGCACCCTGGCCACAGAAGAAATTGGCAAGTCCTATCGTGGCCGCCGCGTTGTAAACGGTGTAAGCCTGACGGTCGAGCAGGGCGAAGTTGTTGGATTATTAGGCCCTAACGGCGCAGGCAAGACCACTACGTTCTACTCCATTGTAGGTCTGGTCCCACCTGACACTGGCCGCGTGCTGTATGACGGTCAGGACATCACTGACGTTCCCATGTACCTGCGGGCACGGCAGTATGGCATCAGCTATCTCCCGCAAGAAGCTTCGGTATTTCGCAAGTTAACAGTCGAAGAAAACATCCTCGCGGTGCTGGAGGCGCAGCCGATTTCCTGGCATGAGCGCCGCGAGAAGATGGAAAAGTTTATTGATGAGCTGGGATTGGAGCACATCCGGCTGAACCGCGGATATGCCCTCAGCGGCGGAGAGCGCCGGCGCGTGGAAATTGCGCGGTGCCTGTGCATCAGCCCGACGTTCATCTTGCTGGATGAGCCGTTTTCGGGGATTGATCCCATTGCCGTGCTCGATTTGCAGAAAATCATCAGCAGCCTGCGGGCGAGCGGCATTGGAGTGCTGATCACCGATCACAACGTCCGCGAAACGCTTTCGGTGACCGACCGGGCTTACATCATTGATGACGGAAGGATTTTCCGTCAGGGGAAGCCGGAGCAGTTGGCGAGCGATCCGGAAGTGAGACGGGTGTATTTGGGAGAGAGTTTTTCGCTGGTGTGAGAGTGGGATCTTTGTCATTCCGAACCGGCATCGCCGGTGAGGAACCCGCTTCTTGCTGGTACCAGCAGAAAAGCAGGTTCCTCGCTTCGCTCGGAATGACAAAGGGTTGGGAACTTTGTCACTGTGAAACTTTGAAACATGGTCCTCTTACAGCACAAACTCAGCGTCAAGCTCTCGCAGCGGCAGATTCTTACGCCGGGGCTTGTGCAGATGGTGTCGGTCCTTGCTCTCAACAAACTTGAGCTGAAGGACATGATCACCGCTGAGATGGTCGAGAACCCGGTCCTCGAAGAGCTCGAAGACTCAGTGCCGCTACTCGATGAAGTGGGCAAGAAAGAAGAAGACCGCGACCGGGCTGCGACTGCAACCACTGAAGAAAATCCGATCACCGCGGTCGAGAAGAAAGATCCATTCGAAGAGATCGATTTCGGATCGTTCTTCCAGGATTATCTCGATCCCGGTTACCGCACGCACAGCGAGATGGAAGACATCGAGCGGCCTTCGTTCGAGAATTTCCTCTCCAAGCCGTCGAATCTTACCGACCATCTTTCATGGCAACTGGGAGCGCTGAGCCTGCGCAAAGAAGTGCGCGAGGCGGCGGACCTGATCGTCGGCAATCTGAATGAAGATGGATACCTGATCGCCAGCGATGACGAACTGCTGGGCGTCGCGCCGCCGGCGCCGCCGGAGGCCGATGCCGAGACTGCCAAGAAAATTGTGAGCGAGGCGCAGGCACTGGGAATTGCAGATGTTGCGAACGAGAGCGAGCAGGGTGCGGAGTCCACGGAGAGCCTGGAATCGTCCCCCGAAATTGACTCGAGTGTGGATGCGAGCGTAGACACGGACGTGCCTGCCATAGAAGCGGCGGTCGTTGAGTCCGTAGAGCCGCGCGCGGAAACAGCTTTCTCGACCAGTTCGAGCAATGGAGCTGCCGCGGTTGCGCCCGCACCCGAACCGGCAGTTCAAACTTCCACCTACAAGCCGAAGTTTAGCGCGGCCGATCTTCAGGAAGCGTTGCAGGTGGTGCAACAACTCGATCCTCCGGGCGTCGGGTGCCGCGATTTGCGCGAATGCCTGCTGGCGCAGTTACGCTTTCACCAGGCGCAACTGGGGCAGCAGAAAAATGGCAACGGCACGGCCCAGGTTTTGCAGGATGCGATGGCCGTTGTCGATCAGCATCTGCGCGGGTTGCAGAACAAGCAGCACAAAGAAATTTCCAAGGCGATTGGGCGTCCGATGGAAGCGGTGCAGACTGCGCTGGACTACATTCGCACGCTCGATCCGCGGCCCGGCCTGCGCTACAACATCGTGCAGGCGAGGCTGATCGAACCCGACGTCGCATTTGTGAAACATGGCGATGAGTGGCTGGTCATCATGAATGATGAGGACCTGCCGCAGCTGCGCTTGAATCCGGCCTACAAGAAATTGGTGACGCGCGACGGCGTCAACGAAAAGAGCACGCGCGACTATGTGAAAGAGCGCTACAAGAGCGCGATCCAGCTCATCAAGAACATCGAGCAGCGCAAACAGACGATCACCAAAGTCTGCTATTCGATTGTGGCGCGCCAGCAGGATTTTCTGGAACGTGGCATCGATCAACTCAAACCCATGATGATCAAGGAGGTGGCTGAAGAAATCGGCGTGCATCCTTCGACGGTAAGCCGTGCCGTGGCCAACAAGTACGCCCACACTCAGCAGGGCGTATTCGAGCTGCGATATTTCTTCAGCGAGAGCGTGCAGGGGCCAGAAGGCGGCGGCACATCGCTGCTGATTCTCAAGCGCCGCGTCAAGAAGCTCATCGAGGAAGAAGATTCCAGCCGGCCGTTGACCGACGAGCAAATCACCCGGATCCTGCAATCGCAGGGTATCCAGGTGACGCGCCGCACGGTGGCGAAATACCGCGAAGACATGCGCATCCCGAGCACGCACCAGCGGAGAGTCAAGAAAAATTGAGTAATTGTGTAATTTGGTAATTGGGAAATTGAAGGGCGAAATCCAGCGCTTTTGATTTTCTGTTACACAATTACCAAATTACCCAATTACACAATGAATGCAGTGCCCAGTTTTCTCAACCGATGGACCATTTTGGAGGGGGCGCTCATGAACGTGGAGTACACGGGAAGACAGTACGAAGTTACCACCGCCATCCGCAAGGAAGTTGAAACCGGCCTCACGAAAATCCGCAAAATCCTGCGCGACAAGTTTGAAACCAAAGTCGTTCTCGCTGTAGAAAAACACCGTCATAAAGCTGAGATTACGATCAGTCCGCGCAACGGTCCGCTGGTCGGCCTGGCGCAGGCCAAGAACATGAGCGTTGCGGTCAATGAAGCGCTCGATCATCTGGAAAAACAGGCAATCAAATACAAGTCGCGCTGGCAGGCGAAGAAGCGCTCTGCCCGCAAGAGTGAAGAAGTCAAGAAATGGAACGGCGAGTCGATACAGGAAGAGATTCTCACCACGGTTGGACTCAGCGAAAAAACCGCGGTGCCGGTGCTGGTACACAAGTATCCGGCGGTGGCGAAGACGACGGACGTGCATCTGGTCCGCTCGGCCGATGCGGTCGCGATGCGTCCGATGACGCTGGAAGAAGCGATTAAAGAGGCGCACTTCAAGGACCGCGACGTGTTCGTGTTTCGCGATCCGAAGGGGAAGGTGATGGTGCTGCACAAGGCGCGGGACGGGAAGATGCAGTTGATTGAAGTGCCTTAAGAGCAGCTGTCAGCTGTCAGCTTTCAGCCGTCAGCTGTCAGCAAGAACTTCTTTTAGTTTCAGCAGTGCCCTAATTTGACAGAGCACTTACGGACTCCCATCCAATGTCATCCCGCAGGAGCGCGCTCAACGCTCCGGCGGGAGCTTACGAAAGGCAAATGTCGGACGATAGGGATGCGAGGACTTGGCTCACGGCGTGAAGCGCTGGCACTCCGGTTCGCAGCATGAGTAGCTCGCGGGCTGTGTAAGCTTCCTCGCCCGGAAATCGCCGGGCTCAGAATGACATCATGGTTCGAATGTCTTGATGCGCGCGACCGTTGGCGCATCCAGTTTCTGTAGCATCGTCACCAGGAGATCGACTGTGCGGTCGAAATCCGCCCGGTCGATGATTCCGTTGTGGGTGTGCGTGTAACGGGCGGGAACCAGCAACGTGGTCACGGGCACGCCGTTCTTGTTGAGCTTGATTGCACCCGCGTCGTCGCCGAAGCCTGGGACGAAGTCGAATTGTACGGGGATGTGCTTGTCGGCGGCGGTTTGTTTCAGGAAATCAACCAGCTTGCGATTCGGCAATTCGCTGAAGGTGTAGAGCATGACTCCGGGGCCGCCGCCGAGCGTTTCCTGCGAGGCGTCGGGATCGGTACCGGGCAAGTCATTTGGGATTCCGACCTCGAGCGCGATACCGATGTCTGGATCGATGATGTGCGCCGATGTCATCGCACCGCGCATTTCGATGCTGCCTTCTTCCTGAACTGTAGCAGCGTAGAAAACCTGGTTGGGATGCGCTTCATGCTGCAAGCGCCGCATGGCTTCGAGAATCACCGCGCAGCCGACGCGGTCGTCCCACGCCTTGCTGAGATAGCGCTGGTTTGCGAGTACCGCGAAGTCTGAAACCGGAACGACCGGATCTCCCGGTGAAATTCCAAGGGCCTGCGCGTCGGCGGCGTTCTTTGCTCCGACATCGATGTACAGCTGGCGTTCGGCGACCTGGTGTCCTTCGGCGTGGGGAGCGATGTGCGCATCCCACAGCGCGGTGATGCCGGTGACCGGACCTTTGGAGCCGATGACGACCCAGCGCTGGTCGACGAGCGCCTGGTCGAGCCAGTAGCCGAGCATCTGCATGGTGAGATAGCCGTCGGGGCGAAGGCGCTTGACCATGCCGCCGAGTTCGTCCATGTGCGCATCGACCATGATGCGCGGGCCGGACTTGCCCTGCTGTGCGATCACCGAACCGAGGCCGTCGTAGGTGATGTTGTCGGCGAACGGCTTCATGCGCTCGGTCATCAGCTTGCGCACTGGATCTTCATAGCCCGGAACGCCGGGCGCTTCGCTGAGTTCTTTCAGTAGATCGACGACGCGGTCCTGCGCGGAGGCGGAAATGCAAAACAGAACAACGAAAATTGCGATCAGCCGTGGCATATTCGTTTTCGTTTCCTCAGAAACAGACTTGAACAAAAGGCGACGCGTGGCCTTCTGTGCTGGACGGTAAATCTTATCTCATGCCGTTATTGCATGGATACGTTTTAATAGGGCCATTTCGCGTGCCAGAACGCGCGCCGGAGAATCCAGCCATGAAAAATCTTGCCCGGTGTGCGATGGTCGTCTGCTCACAATGCGGTCAGCGCCCTTTGTTTTTTGCCAAAGTTCTGCTTCGAAACTTTCGGCGGATGAAGTGGTGGATTGATTCGGTGGTTGAGGTGACTCGGGCGGTCAAGGCCGATGACGTCAGTCTGAAAATGCAGCAGGAATTCTACGAGAAGAGTAGGCATCTTCTGGACATGCAGCAGTAACTGCTCCGTCGGTCATCCCGAGCAACGCGAGGGATCCAGGTTTCTGCTGCAGGCGGCAAGAACCGAGATTCCTCGCTTTGCTCGGAATGACAAACACTGTTCAAGCAGTTCTTAGGAGCTTCCGATCAGCACGCCGGTGATGAAGACCAGCGTGCCGCCGAGGCCGACCTGTAAGGCTGCCGAGAACCACGGGGTATCCATGTATCGGCGGCGGATCCAGGTGATCGTCGCCAATTCGGCGAGCACGACTACTCCCGCGGCCCAGAATGCCAGACGAAAGTTGTGGATGAGAAACGGCAGGGTGTGGCCGATGCCGCCGATGGCGGTCATGGCGCCGCAGATGATGCCGCGAATCCAGGGATGGCCGCGGCCGGTGAGGCTGCCGTCGTCAGAGAGCGCTTCGGCGAATCCCATGCTGATGCCGGCGCCGATCGAGGCGGCGAGCCCGACCAGGAAGGTCTTCCACGTATCTTGCGTTGCGAGCGCGGCGGCGAAGACCGGAGCGAGGGTCGAGACGGAGCCATCCATCAATCCGGCGAGGCCGGGCTGCACGATCTGCAAAACAAACAACCGCCGCTGTGCCTGGTCCTCCTCGGCTTTCACAGTTGGAGAAAGCTGCTTGTCGAACTCCTGGGCGCGATTCTCGTGCTCGCGCTCCTCGTAGGCGAGATCATCGAGCAGTTGGCGGATGCTGGCGTCCTGCGTACGGGCTGCGGCTTTTTCGTAGAAGCGGCGGGTTTCGACTTCCATGGTGGAGGCTTCTTTACGGACGGCGTCAATGCGTAACGGGCGCACGAGCCAGAGCGCGGGACGCTCGACGAATCCGCGGACGTCCTGGCGGCGGATCAGCGGAATGTGCTCGCCGAATTTCTGCCGGAACAATTCGATCAGGCGGCGGCGGTGTTCCGATTCTTCCTCGCGCATGCCCATGAACATGGAGGCGGTGCCGGGATAGTCCTGGCGGAGGCCATCGGCGAAGTCGGCGTAGACGCGCTCATCCTCTTCTTCAAGGGCAATGGCCAGTGCGAGAATTTCGCGCTCGGTAAGCTCTTCGAACTTTTTCATGACGCCATAGATTACCTGTCAAGCGGGATTGAAACAAATCGGAAGCCTTCGGCAGTGGCGCAATTTGGCTCGCGCCCCGAGCCGATACGACCGGCGATCCTTCGCTCCGCCTTAAAAGCGGCTACGCTCGGGATGACGCCGCCGGCAAGAGGTCAAACTGCACCACTAACGCTCTTCCTTCTAATTTGCCGCCGGGCATTTGTTCGAGTCTGGTTGACTGCATCGGTGCTTCCAGCGTCGTAGGGTCCTTCGCACCGGCTTCGCCGCTGCCCAGGATGACAGGTTCGTGCGCGAGCCGGCTGTCTTTGGCGATGCTCTTGCCGGTATCTCAGTCGGTACCAGCACAAGGCCACGTTGAGCGAGGCTTCAGTGCTACCATCCAGCTAATGAAGCTGCGGAAGTCGAGCCGGAAAGTCTCGAGCAAGAAGAAAAAAAAGGCGGCGCGGGGGCAGAATGCGCCAGAACTCGTCATCATCACCGGGATGAGCGGGTCAGGGAAGGCTTCTGTGCTGAAAGCCTTCGAAGATCTTGGATATTACTGCGTCGACAATCTGCCGGTGGAATTGATTCCGCAATTCGCAGAATTGTCCGTGCAATCGCGGGACACGCGGCGGACCGCACTGGTAGTCGACGTTCGCGAAGGAACCAAGCTCACGCGGCTGCCGGCGATTCTGGAATCGGTGCGGAAGATGATTCCGACGAAGGTCGTGTTTCTGGAAGCGTCGGACGAAGTTCTGCTGCGGCGGTTCAGTGAGACCAGGCGTCCGCATCCGCTGGGCACGGATTCTCCCGTGAAAGCGGCGTTGAAGCAGGAGCGGCGGCATCTGGGCGCAATCCGTCGGATGGCGGATTTCGTCATCGATACCTCGAAGTTCAATGTTCACGAGCTGCGGGCGCATATCAATGAGCGCTTTCATGAGCCGTCGCGGGAAAAGAGCATTCTGGTCTCGTCGGTGAGTTTTGGATTTCGGCAAGGCGTGCCGGAAGACGCCGATCTGGTTTTCGACGTTCGCTTCCTGCCCAATCCGCATTTTGTGCCGGAGTTCCGGCCGCTGACGGGCCGCGACCCGCGGGTGGCGCGGTATATCCGCTCGTTTCCGCAGTCCCGGGAATTCATCTCGCGCATTTCGAAGCTGCTGGTTTATTTGCTGCCGCACTATGTGCACGAGGGCAAGAGTTATCTCACGATCGCCTTTGGATGCACCGGCGGACAGCATCGTTCGGTGATGATCGCCGAAGATGTCGGCAAGCATCTGCGGCGCGCGGGATACCGGGTGAAGGCGGTGCACCGGGACAGCCCGAGCTAGGACGAGCCATGCCGACCGCACCTTATTCGCTTCAGCCGGAGCCGATGCAGAAGGGTTGGCTCGAGCGGCATCCGCTGTGGAAGATTCCGTTAGGAATTCTGATTTTATTCTCGCTCGTGGTGGTGGGCGCGGCGCCCAATATCATCCACTGGGTTGCGATCCGGCACAGCGACGTTTACCGGCAGGTGATGGCCAGGGCCCAAATGCATCCGGCGCTGCGTCAGCAGTTGGGCGAGCCCGTCCGGCCGGGATGGCTCGTGTATGGCGATTACCGGGTGCGGGGAGGGGCCGGGATCGCGAAGCTTTCCATTCCGGTATCCGGGCCTAGAGGCAAAGCCACGATCCACGTGGTCGCGACCCGGGGCATGGGCATGTGGTGGTACCAGACGTTGACTGCGGAAGTGGAGGGCCGTCCGACGCCGATTGGGTTGCTCACCGGTCCGGCGGGCGCGCCATAGAACGGTTTCGAGGGAAGCCGATTTGTCATCGAGGCTACGCCAAAAGCAACTCTCCACGGGGCCGCCTCAAGTAAAATAAAGGCTTGCAATCCACCTCAATTTCACTCGCGGCAAGCGATTGCAGAGTGGCCTGGGCAGGAGTTCCATGCGGCAACTGATCCGGCTGGTTCGCTATGTGCTGCCGTTTCTGGTGCAGTTATTGCCGGGCGTGGTGCTGCTGGCGGTGGTGGGGTTCCTGGAAACCTTCCGCTTAATGCTGCTCAAGCCCGTGTTTGACCGGGTCTTGAATCCGGCTTCCGGATCGGAAAACATCCCGCTGTTTACCATTCCGAAGATTGGAAGAACTGTTTACCTGCAATCTTTCGTCCCCTCGCATTTTCACAATGCGTGGACCATCGTGGCCTATGCGCTGGTGGCGTCTACCGTACTGAAAGGTATTTTCGATTATGCGGGGACGTATCTGGTAAATCACGCCGGGTTCGGCATGATTACCAACCTGCGCAATGACTTATATGACTCGGTCTTGCGCCGGTCGGCCGCCTTTTTCCAAAAGCACACGACTGGAACCCTGATTTCGACCATTATCAACGACATTGAACGCGTGCAATTCGCGATGTCCAGCGTTTTATCCGAGTTCCTGCAGCAGGTTTTCACATTCATTTTCATGGCAGTTGCGGTAGTGATCTACGGCCGCGATCTGGCGTGGGTGCTATTGCTGTTCGTTCCTTTCATCATTTATTCGGCAGTGCGAATTGGGCGCCGGGTGCGCTCGACCACGCGAAGAGGCCAGGACCAGTTGGCGGATGTGCAAAACATTCTGCACGAAACGATCACCGGCAATCGCATCGTGAAGGCCTTTGGCATGGAGTCGTGGGAAGTGGCGCGCTTCCGGAAAGCGGCACAAAGGCTTTTTCGCGCGAACCTGCGGTCCGTAGCAGCAGCGTCCATCAGTTCTCCACTCATGGATGTTTTCGGTTCGATCGCAATCTCGCTACTTCTACTTCTGGGCCGCGACCGCATCGTTCATAAGGAACTTACGCCGAGCGACTTCGTGGCATTTGTCGGTCTGGTTCTCAGCATGTACAACCCCGCGCGCAAGTTCGCGGTATTCAACAACAATTTCCAGCAGGCGCTGGGCGCGTCGTCGCAGTTGTTTCAGTTCATGGACACGGATGATGTTGTCGTGGAAAGGGCGGGAGCCAAGGCTCTGCCTCGCTTCTCGCGGAACATTGAGTTTCAAGAAGTCTCCTTCTCGTATCAGTCGGACGGAAATGACTCGCGCGAAATTTTGCGCGGCATCGATCTTGAAGTGAAGCGCGGCGAGATTCTTGCGGTGGTGGGTTCGAGCGGCGCGGGGAAGAGCACCCTGGTGCACCTGCTGCCTCGTTTTTTTGATGTAACCGGCGGTCGCATCCTGGTGGATGGGCAGGACATCCGCCAGGTGACGCTGGCGTCATTGCGATCGCAGGTGGGAATCGTTACCCAGGAGACGGTGCTGTTCAACGATACGGTGCGCAACAACATCGCGTACGGGCAGCCGCATGTAGCCATGAAAGAGGTGGAAGGGGCGGCGCGAGCGGCACTGGCGCACGACTTCATTCTGGCCCTGCCCGCGGGTTACGATACAGTGATCGGCGAGCGCGGCGTGCGGCTCTCCGGCGGGGAGCGGCAGCGGCTGGCGATTGCGCGGGCCCTGCTGAAGAATGCGCCGATTCTGATTCTGGACGAGGCGACTTCGGCCCTCGACAGCGAGTCGGAAGCGCTGGTGCAGTCGGCGCTGCACAATCTGATGAGCGGGCGAACGGTTTTTGTGATTGCGCACCGGCTCTCGACGGTGCGGCGAGCGGACCGCATTCTTGTGATCGAGAACGGCATTATTGCCGAAATCGGCGCGCATGAAGAGTTAATGAAAAGTTTCGGCACCTATCGCCGGCTGTATGAATTGCAATTTGCCAGCGCCGACTTGACGAAGGACACTCCAAAGGTTGTTGCGGGAACTTAACGGCCCCTTATGCCCATACGCTCGATGACAGGTTTTGCGCAGGTGCGAGGCGAAGTCCAACGGAACGGAACAGCCGCGTCCGCGAACGGAAGCAAGCTGGCGTTCGTGCTCTCGCTGAAGTCGGTGAACCATCGGTTTCTGGATCTGCATTTTCGTTTGCCGTCGGGAACGGATGCGCTGGAGATGCAGCTTCGCCGCCTGATGAAAGAAAAGATCGCGCGCGGGCACATCGAAGTTTCCTTGAGCCTGGAGCGCACCAGCAGCGATACGTTCTCGCTGAACCGGGACATCGTGGGCGGATACATTGCGGCGTTCCGCGCTGCGGCGGCAGAGTTTTCCCTGGCCGCCGAGCCCGACCTGAATTCAGTGTTGCGCATTCCCGGGGCGCTGGATGCGGCGGGCAATTCCGCCGATGAAGAAATTGAAGCCGCCGTAATGGCGAAGGCAGGAGATGTTGTTGACCGGCTGAACCAGATGCGGGAGGAGGAAGGCCGCGGCATCTCGCAAGAACTGCGTGAGCGCATGACGCATCTTGCCGAGGCAGTGCGGAGCGTACTGCAGCATCGCCGGATGGTATTGCAAAATTATTCCGAGCGGCTGCAATCGCGCTTGCAGGAGTTGCTGGGCGCGAGCGTCGACAAAGAGCGGGTGCTGCAAGAGGCCGCGTTGCTCGTGGATCGCAGCGATATCCAGGAAGAGATTGTCCGGCTGGAAACGCATGTGAAGCATTTCCTCGGATTGCTTGACCAAGGCGGAGAGATCGGCAAGAAGCTGGATTTTCTCTTGCAGGAAATGAACCGCGAGGCCAACACGCTGCTTTCGAAAACTTCCGGACTGGCGGGCGAGGCATTGAAGATCACGGAAGCGGGCCTGGCGATGAAGTCGGAGATCGAGAAATCCCGCGAGCAGGTGCAGAACCTGGAATGAGCCCGCATAAGCCCATCGTCTATATCATCTCTGCTCCGTCCGGTTCCGGAAAATCGACGTTGGTGAACGAACTCCTGAAGCTGGTGCCCAATCTCGATTTTTCCATCTCCTATACCACGCGCGATTCGCGCGGCAGCGAGCAAAACGGAAAAGAATATTATTTCATTCCCCGTGAAGAATTCGAGCAGATGATTCAGGCCGGCGAGTTTCTCGAGTACGCGACCGTTTTCGGAAAGAGCTACTACGGCACGGCACGCCGTTTTCTGCGCGAGGCGGAGCAGAAAGGCAACGACCTGCTGCTGGACATCGACGTACAAGGGGCCGCGCAGATCAAACAGAAGTGTCCCGACGCCGTCAGCATCTTCGTTCTTCCTCCCGACCGGCACACGCTGGAGTGGCGACTGCGCCATCGCAGCGAAGACGATGAAGCCACGATCCAGCGCCGTTTGGGAGCCGCCAGCCGTGAGATCGAGAATTATGACAAGTACGATTACATTCTCATCAACGACGATCTGAAAGAGTCCATCGAATCGCTCACCGCCATCGTCCGCTTCGCGCGCCTTTGCAGCACGCTGACCGCGGAAGATCGCCGGATCGTGGACCTGGCGGACCAATGCCGCCTCACCCGAGTGGGTAAGCGGCTGCGTCCCATCCTTGAGTCCTTCCGTAACCTGGCCCCGCCGCCACAACCGTAGGTTTCGCGGTATCATTGGTAGGCGCTCGAACGAGCGTCAGCGAAAGTCTCAGAGTGAGCGGGACAACCTGCAAGCTGGTCATGTTCTGCGGATTCATTGAACCATTATTCGGCACTGACTAGATCTCAGAATGCATTCGACGGAGACTCCCCATGAAGTTGATTGACGGCTTCGACAGCAATTACCGCTACATTCTGGTGGCGGCTCGCCGGGCTCGGCAGTTGCAATCCGGAGCGCCCCCGGTGGTGGATACGAGTTCGCGCAAGCCCTGCCGCATCGCGCAGGATGAAATCCGCGCCGGCAAGGTGAAGTGGGAAATTCCCCCGGTGCGGTCCGCTTCCGAGCAGGCTTCGGAAACGCTCGACAAGGCGCTGGGGCAGGACTAGGGAACTGTTGAATTTTGATGGTTGAATGGTTGCGGCGGTCGATGTGGGTTCTTGAATCAATCATCAATCATCACCCATCAACACGGCTATGAAGATCGCACTGGGCGTCACCGGCGGAATCGCGGTTTACAAGGCGGCTGAGATCGTCCGGCTGTTGCAGGACCGCGGCATCCGGGTGCAGGTCATCATGACGCGGGCGGCCCAGGAATTCATCAAGCCCCTCACTTTCGCGGCGCTCTCCGGAGAAAAAGTCATCACCGGCATGTTCTCTTCGGGCGAAGAGGCTGCTCCCAATATTGATTCCGCGATCGAACACATCGCGGTCGCGCAGTCGATCGATGCGCTGGTCGTGGTTCCTGCAACCGCCGATGTTCTTGCCCAGTTCGCGCAGGGAATTGCCCGCGACTTTCTGACTACTCTCTATCTCGCGACGACTGCACCCGTGGTGGTGGCTCCTGCGATGAACGTGAACATGTGGAACCATCCGGCGACACAGGCGAACCTGGAAATCCTCCGCAGGCGTGGCGTGAAGATTGTCGAGCCTGGCTCGGGATATCTGGCGTGCGGAATGGTCGGGGCGGGGCGGCTTGCCGAAAATGACGCAATTGTTAGCGCGGTCCTGGAAGCGCTGGGCGCCTCGCAGGACCTTGCCGGAGAAACTGTTTTGATTACGGCCGGGCCGACGAGGGAGAAGATCGATCCGGTGCGGTATCTCACGAACCGTTCCAGTGGGCGGATGGGATATGCGCTGGCCGAGGCTGCTTCGCGCCGCGGCGCGCGCGTGCTGCTGGTCAGCGGGCCGACTGCGATTACTCCTCCGGGAGCGGCGGAAGTCACGCGCGTGGAATCGACAGAAGAGATGCGCGATGCCGTGATGAAGCTGCTTCCCCAGGCCAGCATCGTGATCAAGACGGCCGCGGTTGCCGACTATCGTCCGAAGTCTGCGGCGGCTCAGAAAATCAAGCGCAAAGGGCCGATGACGCTGGAACTGGAAGCGACGGCCGACATCCTGAAGGATTTGTCGGTCAAGAAGAAGAACCAGATCATTATCGGCTTCGCGGCCGAGACTGAGAACGTGCTCGAGAACGCCCGCCAGAAACTGGTTTCCAAGGACCTCGATGCGATCGTCGTGAACGACGTTTCACGCGAAGGCGTCGGTTTTGATTCGGACCGCAATGCGGTCACGATCATCTCGCACCAGGAAGTGGTCGAGGTCCCCGAAACTACCAAGTGGGAAGTTGCGCAGCGTGTGCTCGACCAGGTTGTAGTTCTGCGGCAAAGGCGCAAGGCCCCCGCCAAAATCTGACGTTTCCCACAGGATTCCCTCCTCGTTTCCCGCAAGAGCCAGCCTATAATCTCGACAGCCACAGGTATCCATTGCCCAGCATCACCAGTCCGGAACTGCGTCGCGCGCTTGCCGAGCGAGTCCGTTACTATAACGAACTTGGCATCTACGATTTCTACCGCCGCGAGAATTCGGGCGGAAGTGAACTCAACTCGGTTGAGTCCGAAGGCGAGCCGGCAGTCCAGGCAGAATTGCGAGAAGAAATGCCCGCACGAAGATCTGCTGTAGCCGTGAAGCCGGTGGAAGGGAATGTGTTCGAGGTGCTGAACAACCGGCCAGAACAGAAAATTTCCGATCCGGTCGCGGCGCTTAAGCTGATTCGCGAAGATCTCGGCGATTGCACGCGCTGCAAGCTGCACCAGCAAGGGCGCAAGCAGATCGTTTTCGGCGTGGGCGATCCGAGTGCGGAGTTGATGTTCGTCGGCGAAGGCCCGGGTGCCGATGAAGACGCGCAAGGCGAGCCATTCGTCGGCCGCGCCGGCCAGCTGCTGAACAACATGATCAAGGCGATGGGAATCGGGCGGGAAGATGTCTACATTGCCAACGTGGTGAAATGCCGTCCGCCGGGAAACCGCACGCCCGAGCGCGACGAATGCGAGACCTGCTCGCCGTTTCTGATGCGGCAGATTGCCGCGATCAAGCCGAAGGTGATTGTGGCGCTGGGGGCAGTGGCGGCGAAGAATATGCTCGCCATCAATGCGCCTATGTCTGAGCTGCGCGGACGCTTTTATGATTTCATGCCAGCCGGTGCGCGCAGCAGCGACCCCTCGTGGCAGGGCGCAAAACTTGCCGTAACGTACCATCCAGCGTTTTTGTTGCGCGATCCGCGCCAAAAAGGCGAGGCGTGGAAAGATCTTCAGATGGTGATGAAGTATCTGGGGATGAAACTGCCGAAGTCCGAGGCTTGAGCGGGACGCTGATTTCCTCAGTTCGAAAAAGCTCTTCTGACGTTGTCCCCGGTGCGATCGAATCCTTCCTGAATGCATTTAAACTAGATCGACCAATGCCCGAATTTTGCGACGTAGCACTCGCTGTGCCCCTGGACATGGCGTTTACTTACCGTGTGCCCGCGGATGCCGCGCCGGTAGTGGGCGGGCGTGTGCTTGTGCCGTTCCGGCAGCAGCGGATGACCGGGGTTGTCCTCGAACTGCATGACCGCAAGCCTTCGGTCACGGCCAAGAGCGTGATCAGCGTTCTCGATCAGACTGCGGTTCTTGACGATCTCTTGCTGCGGCTTGGGCGCTGGATTTCCGACTACTACCTCGCGCCGATGGGCGAGGTGTTCCGCACGATGCTGCCGCTGGGAGCGGAGTTCAAGCGGGTCGTCGGATATCGCATCACGGATGCCGGGCAAGCGGCATTGCATGCGGCCGGCACAAAGGGGTCCTCGGGCCGCGCGAAACGAAGTCCGGAAGAGCAGGACGCTGAGATTCGGGTGCTCGATTTTCTGGCGGTACGCGCCGACTCGTTCGATGGGGCTGAGTTGGTCCGCGAACCGTCACTGCGTTCGGCAACCCGCGCCTCGGGTGCAATTCTGAATGGGATGGTGCGGAAGAAATGGATTGAGCGTGAAGATCTTTCCGCAGCGCAAGATGCGAGGCGCACCATCCGAATTGCGCAATTGAAGTCCTCCGAAGGAAAGCTGAACGAGAACCAGCGGATGATCGTCGAGATGCTGGCCGCTTCCGGGAGCAGGCTTCCGGTCGAGACTCTGCAATCGCTTGAAGTTCCGAGAAGCACGTTGAGCACGCTCGTTAGGCGCGGACTCATTGAGATCATTGAGGAGAAGGCAGACTTCAGGGTCTCGCGCGCCAAGCCACGGCCGGCGCTTTTCGATTTCCATCTGAATGCTCCACAGCAAGCGGCCCTGGGCCGGCTGCGCGAAGCCGTTGCAGGGCGGAAATTCTCAGGCATGTTGCTGCACGGAGTCACCGGCTCAGGGAAGACCGCAGTGTATCTGGCGGCGATGCGATCGGTGCTGGAGGCGGGACGTTCGGCGATCCTACTGGTTCCAGAAATAGGCCTCACTCCTGCCGTTGCCGCCGATCTGCACCAAATTTTCGGCGATGAGGTTGCGATTCTGCACTCGGCGCTTTCTGATCGCGAGCGCGCCGAGCAATGGCACCGCATCAAGCGCGGCGAGGCGCGGATGGTCGTCGGAACGCGGTCAGCAGTGTTTGCTCCCGTGGCCGATCTGGCGCTGATTATTGTCGATGAGGAGCATGATCCTTCGTACAAGCAGGAAGAGACGCCGCGCTATCACGCGCGCGACGTTGCGGTGATGCGGGCGAAGATGTCGAACGCGGCGGTTGTGCTCGGCTCGGCGACCCCATCGCTGGAATCGTATTTCAATGCCAAGAAAAACAAGTACGCTCTGATTGAACTGCCCGACCGGGTGGAGCAGCGTCCGCTGCCTGAGGTCGAAATTGTCGACATGCGGGTGGAATTCCAGGAGACCGGCCACGAGCAGGTGATTTCGCGCAAGCTGGCGGCGGAGATCAAAGAGCGGATGGAGCGCCGCGAGCAGGTCATGGTGCTGCTTAACCGTCGGGGATATTCTCCGGTCGCGCTGTGCCGGACATGCGGCAAGAAGCTCGAATGCAGGAATTGCGCGATCGCGATGACGCACCACAAGCGCGAGCACAAGATGGTCTGCCACTACTGCGGATACACGGCTGCTGTTCCAAAGACGTGCGTATATTGCGGCAGCGAGTATGTATATTTTCTCGGCACCGGATCGGAGAAGCTGGAAGAGTTGTTGCATGGAATGTTTCCGCAGGCGCGGATTGCCCGCCTCGACCGCGACACGGTTCGCGGGCACGAAGATTTCGAGCGGACTCTGTCGGCCTTGAACGAGGGAGAACTTGACCTGCTTGTGGGGACGCAGATGATTGCCAAAGGGCACGATATTCACGGCGTGACGCTGGTGGGTGTAGTTGGTGCGGACGCCGCCCTGGGGATGCCGGATTTCCGCGCGGCGGAACGGACTTTTCAGTTGCTGACCCAAGTTGCCGGGCGGGCGGGACGCGGGCAGACTCCGGGGAAAGTTATTCTTCAAACTTTTTTTCAGGAACACTATGCCGTGCAGTTTGCCGCGCGGCATGACTTCGCCGGCTTCTACGAAAAGGAGCTGCAGTTTCGCAGCTGGATGCACTATCCGCCCTATTCCTCGCTGGCGAACGTTTTGGTGCGCAGCGACAAACTGGACGATGCTTTGCGATGGTCGGGGCAAATCGGCAAGTGGTTTGACCAGACGCGGCATGAAGGCGTGCGGGTGCTGGGGCCGGCGGCCGCGCCAATTATGCGGCTGAAGCGAGACTACCGCTATCATTTCGTGCTGAAATCTCCCAGCCGGGAGAAGCTGCACACGACCTTGCGGGCAATGCTGGATTACGCGGTGCAGCAGAAGATTCCGCGCACGCAGGTGATTGTGGACGTGGATGCGCTCTGGCTCATGTAGATGATTGAGCCGGGCGAAGACTATCGCAGGTTCATCTGGAATGGCGAGATTGTGAAGGTCAGCAGCAACATAAGAAGAGCCAGGATGGCGAGAGTCCAGCGGTTTCGGGGGAATAACGGGAATACTGGTGCCTGTTTCTGGCGGAATGTCAGAATGTTCATCGCGATCAGCAGGCCTGCCCAAACCCACCAGCCAACATACGTCCGGCCGAGATAAAGCAGGGCAACAACCGTTGCCCACGAAACCGCGCGGTGGATGCGGGGAGCCAGCGAGTAGACGATGTGGCCGCCGTCGAGCTGACTGCTGGGCAGCAGGTTCAGCGCAGTCGCAAACATTCCAACCCAGGCTGCAATCGCCGTGGGATGCAGGCAAACGCGGCGCAAGGGCAGGGCAGCGATAGCGCTCTCCAAACCTGTGGTACGCATGGCATCGTGGACGATGTAGAAGATTGCGGGAAATCCCAATCTTAGGTCTGAGGCGGCCATTCCGGGGCCGTACGGCTTTGAAAGCGTCATCGAAACGATCAGCGTCGCAATCGCCACAACGAAGCCCGCGATTGGCCCGGCGATTCCGATATCGAACAACGCCGCACGCGAACGGATCGGCGCCTTGATGCGAATGACTGCGCCGAGCGTTCCGATCAGGGTGGGCGCAGGGATGAAAAATGGCAGCGTCGCGTGCACCCCGTAATAGCGGCAAAGCAGATAGTGGCCCATCTCATGGGCCAGAAGAATCGCCAGCAGGGTCGCCGAAAAGGGAATGCCGAGCAGCAGGCGCGAAGGATGCGACAGCGCCCATCCCACAGGAAAGAACGGAAGATACTCATTGCCGGCGGTGAAGGGCGGCAGGTTATGCAGGAAATTGAATTGCATGCGGGCGCCGACGATGAGGGTAGTGAAAATTGTCGCAATCAGAAGGGCGACGTGCAGCCAGTAGCGTTCCCGTGGCGGCGGCCCTTCGGGGTGCGGCAGCGCGTAGAAGTACTCTACGGTCGAATTCTGAAGGGCGGAACCAGAGATGGAAGACACTGGCTCCGGCATGGACTGCTTCAAATCACTCTCGGGTTCCATCACTCTGTCATTTGATCCTACTACAGGCCTTAGACCGGCCGGAATGAGCCACTTTCAGGCGAGAAACTTCTTGCAATGGCCCGGTCGGGCCATTACGAAGGGGCTATTTTGCGGCGCCTCAAAATGACCTAGTATTTACATTGTCACGGATTGTAAATTCCGGTTTTGCTTCTCTCCCACCACCCCACCGGACCTGAGACACCCGATTCCGTGATGCCGACTCCCTCGCAGTAAAAAAATTTCCTCCCCGGAAAACCTATTTTCCACATGAGCCTGGCTACCCCGATTCCTGAAATCGCGGTGCGGACGACCAGCGCGGCGAACCATGCCGGATGGTCTGAACTGCGGAGTGAAGACCTGCCCGCCTGGAACGCCGCCCTGCGCAAGACCGATGCTTCGATTCATCAGTATCCATTTTGGAATGAGCCATACCGGCAGATGGGCGTGCGGCCGCGCTACCTGGCATGGGGAAATTCCAAGGATCCGCTTGGGTTTGTAACGATCCTGACGGTGGGCTTCGGGCCCGCCAAAATTGGGCTGGTTTTTCGCGGGCCGGTTCAAGTTGCCGACAACGGCTTTCGTGCTCCGCGGGCAATGTTCCGCGAATTGCTCGAGTGGGGATATTCCAATGGCTACATGTTCCTGCGCTTTACGCACTCCGATCCGCAGGTACTGAGCGACCTTGCATCGGCGGGAAATGCGCTGGAGGTGGATGCGTTTCCTTACCTCGTGGACTACCCAATATTGGCGTCGGACTACATCGTGGCCCAGCAGGACAGCGAGGAAGAGACGCTGGCGGGGTTCGACCGTGAGGCGCGGCGAAAGATTCGGCGCGGGAGGGAGACGGGATACGAGTTTCACTCCGACAACTCGCCGGAGGCGTTGCAGAAGGCGTGGCTGCTTTTTCAGGAGTGTGCGCGGCGCAAGCAATTCCGCATCGAGCGGCCATTAACTTTTTATCTGGAGTTGATGCGCGGCGCACAATTCTACAATCGCGCGCGCGTATATACAGTTTCATTGAACGGCAAAATGGTGGGCAGCACGGTCACTTTCCGCGACCGCACGACCGCACATTGCCTGCTGGCGGCATTCGATATCGAGCATCGTCACTCGGCTGCATTTCTGCACTGGCATACCATGCGCGACAGCTACCGACTGGGCGCGAACTACTACAATCTTGGCCCGGCCCCGGGATCGCTGGCGCGGTTCAAGGGCCAGTTCTGCCAGACTCCGAGGACCTATCCGAAGCCTTTGACGATAGTGTTGAAAGAGGGATGGTTTACGATGTGGGGGAAGGCGTTTGTTCCGATGGCGAAGCAGCTCCATCCCATGGTTCGCCGGCTGGCGCTCCAGCGCGCCGCGTTCAGCCGCTAGTAGCCGGAGCGGCTGCCACTTAGTCGATCGACTGCAATTCCTTGCCCGGCTTGAAGCGCACTGCTCGTCCCGGGGGAATCGAAACTTCCGCTCCGGTGCGCGGATTCCGCCCGATGCCCGTCTTGCGCGGGCGCACGTTGAACACGCCAAATCCCCGCAATTCAATGCGATTGCCGGAGGCCAGCGACTTCTTCATGCTCTCAAAGACGGTTTCGACCGCCAGCTCGGCCTTGGTCTTGGTGATGCCGGTTTTGTTGACCACTTCGTTGATAATGTCGAGCTTGATCACGGAAGGCTCCCGAACACAGGGTGAATGCAGTGCTTAAGTAATTGATGCTAAGGGGGATAGGGGAGATTGTCAACCCGAGCATCTGTACCGTAAACTGGCTGTCCAGCCAAAAAGGATTTGGTAATTTGGTGATCGGGTAATTTTTAATTTCGTCCGATTGTGCCGACGATCCGCGGCTGTTCTGAAATTACCAAATTACAAATCACCAAATTACAAATTTCCAAGGAGTTTCATGCTGAAGAGCGACCGCTGGATCCGCAAGATGTCCAAAGAGCACGACATGATCAACCCGTTCTCGGAGAAGCAGGTACGGGACGGAGTAATCTCTTACGGCCTGTCGTCCTATGGCTACGACCTGCGCGTGGCCGACGAGTTCAAGATTTTTACCAACGTGAATTCCTCCATCGTCGATCCCAAACATTTCGACGAAAAATCATTTGTGACCATTCAGACCGACATCTGCATCGTGCCGCCGAATTCGTTTGCGCTGGCCCGATCGGTCGAGTACTTCAAGATTCCGCGCAGCGTGCTGACGATCTGTGTCGGGAAGAGCACCTACGCGCGCTGCGGGATTATCGTCAACGTAACGCCGTTTGAGCCCGAGTGGGAGGGCTTCGTCACGCTCGAGATTTCGAATACTACGCCGCTGCCGGCACGGATTTATGCCAATGAAGGGCTGTGCCAGATTATTTTCTTCGAGTCCGACGAAGTTTGCGAGACGAGCTACGCGGACCGCAAGGGGAAATATCAGGCGCAGAAGGGGATTGTGCTGCCGAAGTTGTAGAGTGGTCCCGAGTCCCGAGCCCCGAGCCGTTAGCCAGAACTCGTCGTGATCGAGCTTGTATCAAGGCACGCCTTCAACCGTGCCGCGCGGGTCTAGTTTAAGGAGCTCTTTCATGCGATTCAACGTCGAAACGGAACTCGAGACGGATGGCCGTTGGATCGCTGAAATTCCGCGGGTTCCTGGTGCCATGGCGTATGGCAGGACCGAGAATCAGGCCAAGACCAAGGCTTATGCGATCGCCCGGGCGATTGCGGACGCTACTTCTCCAGCCTCCCCCTCAACACCGTGATCGACGCCTTCGGAATCTCATAGACCGCATCGGCTCCGCCGCTTACCTGCGAGCGTGATGGAGGCCCGTCCGGATCGGCGTGGCCGCCGCGATCGCCGTCGGCGTGCCAGGCGTATTCATTTGAGCCGAGAGTGATGCGTTCGACTTGTCCTGTGAAATGTTGCGTGGCGTTGCCATCGTTGAATACGACTTTCACCGTGTGGTCGTTTGACTGATCGCGGTTTACCAGCATGATCGACCACTGGCCGTCCGGGCGCTCGACCGCGTAGGCCGTCACCATCACATTTCCTGCGGCGTCGCTAACATCGCTTGAGGCTTTGAACTGCTTGTGCGGCGCATCGACCGGCTGCACCCATTCTTTCGTGATCATCTGCGCGGCTAGATACTGCGGCGGGTATCCCGTGACTTTGTAGTTCTGGTCGATCCACAGAAAATTTCCGAAGCCGCTGAATTCGCGCGGATACGGCATGTAGTGAAAGTAATAAGTCGCGCCCGCACCTTCGGCCATCATCGAGCCGACGTAATCGGCGAGCCACAGGCCGCTCTTGATGGTCGAAGCGGGCGCGCCGCCGCCGATGTTGCCCTCAGTCATGAAAAATGGAATGTTCGCGGGCAGGCCGTCATCTTTCCATACCTGCACGATATGCTTCACGTATTCCGGTTCGGGATAGAGATCGGCCCACGAATAACTTGGCCGGTCCTGATAGGGATAGTGCTCGAACGAGAAGAATGTGAAATCGTTCATGCGTCCGTGTGCTTTCAGATAGTTGAAGAAGCGTCCCAGCCAGGAAACGTTTCCGTTCGCGTCGGGCCAAACTTCGACGTCGCCGAAGGTCCCTTCAAACGGCGGGCCGCCGAGTTTCGCTTCCGGCACGACCTTGTGGATCGCAGTCGCGAATTGTAGATACAACGCGGCATAATCTTCGGGCAGCATGTGCTGGCCGTCGGCCTCTTCGCCCATTTCTATCCACGAGATCGGATATTTCCGCTTGTAGAGATATTCAATCTCGTTCGTGGCGTCTTCCGGCGTGGAGTAAAGCATCGCGATCGGCACCATGGTAGGCAGTCCGCGCGTGATGCCGCTGGTGAAGAAGAAATCGAAGCCTACCTGGTCGCCGCGCGATTCGTCCATGTCAGTCGCGGCGTGCCAGGGATCGACTGACGAGGGCCACGTGATCGTCTGATTACGGCTCGGGAAGTGCGTGACGTAATCGTTGAAGACACCATCGCGCGACAGGCTGCCGGCATACAGCTCGTTGATCGCATAGCCAACGCAGTTGCGCTTGTCGGCGGAACCATGGGAATCGCAGGTGTTCGACGATTCCGTCATCACGATACGCAGGTAGCGCACGGGGATCATCCACGAAACCAGTTTCAGCGTGACTGTTCCGCCTTTGCCATCGTTAATGTTGCCCAGCGGGAATGTTTGCCATGTACCTTTCGTCGTTCCCTCGTAAAAGGGTTCGAGTTCGCCGGTCCAGAATTGGACTGCATATTTCTTCGCGTAGGGATCGGCCCACGCGATGCGGATCGCGTTCAGATCAATCTTCTGTCCGAGATCAATCATTACCCATTGCGGATGGAGCGAGTCGTCTTCTCCGGTGAAGGCCTTCGTCAGGTACGGATTACTCTTCCAATAGCTTTTCAGATCACCGTCGGTCAGGCGGGACCATCCATTGCCGTCGCCCCGGCTGAAGCCGCGATGCGGGAGCGGCGCGGCCCATCCGTGGATGATCTTCTCGGAAGTTGGCTCGCCGTTGCCGACGAAATATCCTTCCTGCTTTTCGGGATTGCTCCATGTGCCGTTGGGATTCCAGTGCCAGGCTTCGACCATCAGCTCGGTGTTCTGGCGATACGTGACCGTCTGCCATCCTGCGCCGAGAATTTCATGCAGCAGCGGATCGGTGAGCAGATGCTCGGGAGTTCCTGTGCGCAGGCGGTCGATGGCTGCGCCGAGCGAACGCACGGGACTGAATGTATTCGCGACGTGGGCGGTATCGACCGTGACCGTTTGGGCAGCGGAGAAGATCGGTGCGAAAACGGTAAATATGCCCAGAAGAAACGATTTAATAGCGGAGTTCAGGATGGTCAGTTTCATTGCGCCGCTAGGATACACGAGCGCGGTCGTTGGTCGTTAGTCGTTTGTCGATGGGGGTGGGTTGGAAGGTGCCGCCCCAAAGGGCTGAGGTTCCGCGCGCATGGGGATCGAGACGGCACGGCTGAAGCCGTGTCCTGATACGCACCATTACGTCACGCGCAAGTACGTCGTGTAGGGCTGATCTTGAATTGCTGTCCAGGGAACCATCTTCATGATCTGCTGCCCTGTAGAGACGTGCCACAGTGCAGGAGCCATTCTTTTTGCTGACAGCAATTGCGCGCGTGTCAGGCCAGGGACCTGATCCCCGAAGAGAACGAGCGGGCCGACTAATATTGCGACGACATCCGGATGCTGCTTGTCGATTGGCTCGAGGCGAGGCTTCATCGGAAGATCGAGATCAATGAGGTCGCCGGGTTTCCACTCGCGCTGGATGCGGGCGAAGGTCCCTGTAGCAGCCGATTCGCGCTTGCCGTTCACGGAGACGGACGCCCCGTCCGCCCACGCGGGAATCCGCAGATTAATCGCGAGTTCGACTGGCTTCAATGTTTTTACTTCAAGCTGAATATGAGAATCGTGCGGATACTCACTCTTCTGGGTGAGAGAAACCTGGGTTCCATCCTGCGTCCACTTTACCGTGGAAGGAATGTAGAGGTTCACATACACGCCGCGCACGTCGCGAAGATACGTATTGATGCGATAGTCGGCGGCAACCTGCGGATGCGTTCCTGAGCAGCAGGGCCAGCGATGGTTGGAATAGACCTTCCTGCCCTGAAAGTTGCAATCGGCATAATAAAAAGTTCGGCCGTCTGATTCGAGCGGCATCGCTCCGAGGATTGTGTTGTACATCATGCGCTCCATGCTGTCGCCGTAGCGCGGGTCGCGCGTTACGCGCAGCAGGTAGCGCGTCAGCTTGAAATGAGCGTAAGAGCCGCAGGGAGTCTCGAAGCTGTTGTGCGTGCTGGTGAGGCTGCTGAAGACATCGGGACTGTCAGTCTTGCGCAGTTGCTCGTCCGGGCCCCATCCGCCGGTGGCGAAGCTCTGCGCGGCGATGATGTCAAACCCGTTCTTCGCGGCGCGAAGGTGCTTCTCGCTGCCCAGCGTCAGATACGCCTGCATCGCCGAAGAGAGCATGTTCACGTGGCTGTAGGCGTGGCGTCCGGCAAGATCGTTCTGGCCTTCCGCGAGTTTGTCGAATACCAGATCAAGCAGATACTGGCGTCCCATCGCGCGATAGCGC
This sequence comes from Candidatus Sulfotelmatobacter sp., assembly GCA_036490405.1. Lineage (GTDB taxonomy): Bacteria > Acidobacteriota > Terriglobia > Terriglobales > Acidobacteriaceae > Sulfotelmatobacter. The sequence goes on from DASXDY010000028.1 coordinate 52,508, forward strand.
TGGCCGGCTCCGCGCTGATAGGCGAGGAACAGATTTTCCGGCATGGTGTAGGACTCGTCCCAGGTATAGGACTTGTCTGTTCCGGGACGCCAACTCTTGTCGTGCTCGATGGCATGTCCGGGCAGATGCGGCAGCGCGGTGTTGGTGGTCTTTTCCAGAATTGCGAAGGCGTCCGGATCGCCGACATATTTGTGCGAGTCGATCAGGCCGCACACCAGCTTGTCGTAGCAGTAAGCAGGGAAACGGTTCTTGAGGCTGTAGAATTCACCGTCAATTTCCTGGGCATAGAGACGATTCAGGCGCAGGACTTTTTCGCGTGTCGCTGGATCGCCCGTGATCGCGTAGTACCGCGCCAGCGCCGAGACCCACTGGCCAAACGTTGCCGTGGGTGCAAAGCCTGCGTCGGAAGTGTGCCAGTCGTACTTCGGGTCGTAACGATACCATCCGCCGAGATCTTCGCCGGGTGCAGGCTTGCCCAGCATCAGGCGGAACGGCTTCATCAGGCTGTCATCGCTCAGGTTCATGAGCACTTCGTGCGTCTGATGAAGTTGCTGCTCATGCAGCGGGCTGTCGAGCGACACTTCGCGGTAGGCGAACTCCTGAAGCAGCGCAGAGTTCGCGTCGTCGGACTTCGCGGCTGAGGCGAGTGCCAGGCCACGGGAGCGCGGCAAGGCAAGCGCAGCCGATGCGACCGCGGTGGATTGCAGGAATTTTCTTCGGGAGATCGAGGACGAGCGTGCCATGCCAGCCTCCGGCGCTTCAATAAAGAAAAGTAATGAAGAACGCTCTAGTTTACGCCGGAAGAGAAAGCCTTAGGGTCGGCTAGCGCTGGTTTTCGCCCTCTTTGAACATGTACTTGATGGCAGGCTTGTAAATCATGAGGTTGGGTTCGCCGCTATCGCGGTTCACCTTGATGCAGTTGCGGTCATACCACTCGATGATGCCGCGAATTTCTTCGCCATCGCGCAGGACGATGACCATGGGCGTGCGCGATTGCATCTGCTTCTGATAGTAGAAATTTTCGGCGTTGGTTTGCTCCGGAGGCGCAGGCTTCTTGCCGCCGCCCATGGAACGATCGCCGCCGCGATCTCCCCGGTCCATTCTGTCCAGACGGTCATGGCGCTCCGGGCGTTCGCGGCGCTCCTGCATCTGGATGGGCGCGGCGCTGTGGTTCCCGTGGTTTTCCGCCCGCGGCAGCGTGGGCCGAATCAGCTTGCGGTTGGCGAAGTTTTCGCGGTCGACGGTGGCGGTGGTCGCGGGATCCATAGCTGTATCCTTCATGGTGGCGCTACCTTGCGTACACGCGTTCGCGCTAATCGTTAAGCTTTGGGCCAGGAATGCTGACAGCGAAGGCGTGAGAATTTAGCCATACCGTATCACAGGCAAATTGGGCTGACAATGCTTCCTTCGTGCCATATCGATGGCATGTGCCAAAACTTGCACACTTGTAGAAAATCGATTCTTTACGGAAGAACTCGCGAGAAAATCGCGCCCTTGACAGCCCGGAAAGCGGGCCACCGACAGCATTACGCCGAACGGCGAATGAGCTCTTTCAAGCGCCCGATAACTCCATCCGAAACCAGAGCGGGTGCTAGCATAGGCATTCGTTCAATCCGGAATCTCACTTTCGCTCATGCCCGAACTCGACGCACCGCAACGACAATCTACCGACGCGCTGATGCTGACCGGCTTCTGGTATCGTGCGCTGCCAGGCGAACAGGTTCAGCGCAATCAGTTATACAGGGCGACGTTGCTGGAAATTCCCCTGGTGATCGGGCGTGACCGGCAGGGAAAGCCGTTCGCGATGCGCGACGCTTGCCCGCATCGCGGCATGCCGCTCCACTGCGGCCGCTTTGACGGAGAAAATCTCGAGTGCGGCTATCACGGCTGGCAGTTCGACGTGCACAACGGGCAATGCCAGTTGATTCCTTCGCTGACCGCCGATCAGACGCTGAAGATCGATCGCATCTATGCCGGGAGCTATCCGTGCGAAGAGCAGGATGGATTTATCTGGGTCTATATTCCCGATCCGGGGCCGACGGGCGCGGGATTCAGCAAGCCCGCTGAAGCGCCGGAAGCCGCGCCGCAAATTGAAAAGTTCAGCGAGAAGTTTACGACCGCATATCTGCAAGCGGAAATGCCGGTGAATATCGATCACGGGATTATTGGATTGATGGATCCCGCGCACGGGCCGTTCGTGCATCAGGCATGGTGGTGGCGGACGCGGCACAGCATCCACGAGAAGAAGAAGAATTTCGAGCCGATCCCCAACGGCTTTCGCATGAGCACACACACTCCCAGCTCGAATTCGGCGCCCTATAAGCTGCTGCGGCTGTATGCGAGCGCGGATGCGATCACGACGACGATAGATTTCGTGCTGCCGAATTTGCGCACGGAAACCATTCGGGCAGGGAAGTACTGGTTCTCGAGCCTGACGACGGTCACGCCGGTTACGCGCAATCAGTGCCGCATCGACGTGGTCGCGGAGTGGAATTTGTTCCGCTGGGTGCCGTTCATGCCTGATCTGATGAAATTCGTTTTCGCGAAATTCGTGGAGCAGGATCGCCGCACGATGGAACTCCAGGCCGAGGGGTTGAAGCACAATCCGCACTTGATGCTGATCGACGACGCCGACCGGCCGGCGAAGTGGTATTTCCAGTTGAAAGCGGCCCATCTGGAAGCCAAGAGCACCGGCCAGCCCATGAGACATCCCATGTCCGGGCCGGTCACACTGAAGTGGAGAAGTTAGTTTCCCTGCTTCAGGCAAAAGCAGCCTTTGTACCACATTTCCTCATCGAAGGGCCACCATGACTCGAAGCAAGAAAAGTTTCTGGCAGCGGCATTCGCTTAGCCTCGTTTCGGGCGGCGTACTCACCGCGTGGATTGTTCTCTACACGCGCTCAAATCCTCACACGCATTTGGGATCGTTCTTCGGCAACGCCATCGCCGACTGGACGGGCCTTCTGGTAACGGTGCTGGCCACAAAAATTTTCTATGAGGTCGGATCGGCCGAGAGCCGCAAGCCGCCACAGCACTGGCTGGGCACGCTGAAGCAAAAACTCGAAGATCACTCTCTAACGATTTTTCTCGCCATCACCGGCGTTGCGTGGGTATGGATGTTCGCGCGCTCCGACCCGGACTCGAAGTGGGGACAAGTGGTCGGCAATATCGTCTCCGAATGGACGCAGATTTTCGGCATGGTGCTGCTTACCAAGCGCCTGATCGAATCGCACTCCAAAGAGAGCCGGCAGTAGCCTCGATCGCAGATCGACTCGTCACTAGCATCCCTGCCGCACCTTGAACGTTGGATCCAGAAAGTGCAGATAAGTTTCGAGCACGTGCCAGCACACGGGATTATTGTTCGCGAATCCTGCCGAAGAAAACGCGCATTCCGTGCCAACGTGGTCGTAATCCAGAATGACCGGGATGTGCGGAGGAAGTCTGGGCACCAGATCCAGCGTGTTGACGATGCGCCATGAGTCGATGGCCAGCTGATCGAACGAGCGGGCGAACTCCGTGTTGCCGACGCGGGGCGAGGCGAAAGTGCAGCAGGTAGTAATGTCGAATTTTTTCTTGGCGGCATTTTCCATGACGAACAGAGTCGCCAGCGCCGCGCCCAGGCTGTGGCCGGTAACGATGGTGGGCCGGGGCCTGCGTTCATGCTTCACTCCTGGGGCGGGTGCGGCGACTCCGGCGCGTTCGGCTTCGCGCGCCAGAACTTCCTGTTCGAGTTGCTCGCCAAACGATCCTTCAAACTTCTGCGGAACGGTGGCCGCGGCGCGCAGCCGGGGCAGCGGGCGCTTCACAATTTTCAGCGAGGTGTAAATGCGGTCGAAGCCTCCGGCGACGCGGCCGGCCGACGGCACCTGGCGAAAAGGCGTCGGGATGGCTGCCGCATCGTCGACCCACTCGACCGCGTTTGCGGTGCCGCGAATGGCGATCACGCGCTGGTCCGGATTCGCAATGTTGTGCGCGATGATTCCGTAGAACGTCGGCTTGTCGAAGGTGAGAACGAAGTCGCACATGTGAATCCACGCGCCCAGTTCCCATCCCTCGGGAATGCCCGCGGGTTCGGGCAGCAGCGGATCGGGGTTCTGGTTGCCGAACATGGTGTAGGCAGCCTGCACGAACTGCCCGTAAAAGAGTGCTTTCTGGGGATCGAGCGGTTGACCCATGGCGACCTCCTGGAATCTGCCGTTTGAATGTCGGAATTTCGCAGAGCGGGGCCCGACTTCAAACCTGGTACTAAGTGCCAGATCTGTTCGAGGGAAACGCTTAGATTGTCGGGGAAGACGAACCCAATTTAAGCCGAGACGAGCGCGCCGTCAAGGAAATTGACCGCGGCGTTTCGTCGTTATTCCTCGACCAGCCAGTCCATGGCCTCTTCGCGCGTCTTAAAGGTTGGAAGGTCGCGCTGCGAAAAACTCTTGATGTTGTCCTGAAAGACGTGCGGCACGCTCTCGGCCCCGACCCAGGCGGATTTTTTCACGTAAGGACGGTCGAGGGTGAGCACTTCTTTCATCCGCGTGGCGACTTTCTTGTCGACTTCCGCCGCGGTGAAGTCGGCGAGGGTCAGCATCGAACCGTGGGTGTGGCGGGCCACGATCGAGCGCACCTGCTCGATCAGCAGCAGAATTTCCTTGCTTCCGCAATGGCTGAAATCCACCACGAAGATGGGTTGGCCCTTGTGCTTGATGAAGCGCAGCCGCTCCGGCACGACGCTGCTTACGGTGTCATCGGAACTCATGCGAGCAATCCTTCCACAACCGTATAAGCGCCGTCCAGCGCGGAGTCGAGCGCGGCCGCGTCTTTACCGCCGGCTTCGGCGAGGTCGGGGCGGCCGCCGCCTTTGCCGCCAACTTTCTCGGCGACTTTGCCGACGACTTTGCCGGCCTGCACCCGCGAAGTCAGATCTTTGGTGACGCCGACAATCAGCGCGACATTCCCGTTCGATGCCGATCCGAGCACGACCACACCCGAGCCGATCTTGTCGCGAAGTTGGTCGACCAGCGTGCGCAACTGCGCTTTTTCCAGATTGTCGACCCGGTGGGCGAGGACCTTGACGCCTTTCACATCTTTAATCTTGTCGCCGATGTTCGCGGTCGATGACGAAGCCGATTTCATCCGCGCCTGATCCAGTTCGCGGGTGAGGCGCTTGATCTCGGCATCTTTCCTTTCGAGTTCGGCTTTGAGCGAGTCGGCAGGCGACCATTCGTTTTCTGCGTGATCAACCTGAGTCGAGGGTGCCCCATCCTTGCGCGCTTTTTGCGCAAGGGTGGGAGAAACCAGCGCTGACACCACATGTTCGAGTTGATGATCTTTTCTAAAGTGCTGCACCGACCCCTCGCCGCTAATCGCTTCCACGCGCCGCACGCCGGAAGAAACACTGTTCTCTTTCAGAATCTTGATCAGGCCGATCTCGCCGGTCGCACCAATGTGCGTGCCGCCGCAAAGCTCGGTGGAAAAATCACCGATCTTCACCACCCGCACCTTGTCGCCGTACTTTTCGCCGAACAAGGCCATCGCGTGATACTTGCTGATCGCCTCATCAATGGGAACGTCAACCAGCGTTTCGACTTTGATATTGAGCAAGACTTCCTTGTTGATGATGTCCTCGATGTCCTGCAACTCTTCGTCTGCGACCGCGGTGAAGTGCGAGAAGTCAAAGCGCAAATGATTCGGCGCGACCAGCGATCCGGCTTGCTTCACGTGCTTGCCCAGCACCTCGCGCAGGCCAGCGTGGAGCAGATGCGTCGCGGTGTGGTTGCGCATGGTGGCTTCGCGGATGTTGGTGTTCACGACTGCGTCGACCCTGTCGCCGACGCGAATTGGGCCCTTCGCCACAACCTGATGCACGCGCACGCCCTGAATCGGGTAATAGCATCCCGTCACATCGGCAACGACTGTGTTGTGATCGTCGGAATAGAGCGATCCACGATCGCCGATTTGTCCGCCGGCCTCGGCGTAGAACGGCGTGTGATCGAGGATGATCTCGCCTGCGTCTCCGGCTTTGAGTTCCTGCGCGCCCTGGCCGTTCTTGATGATGGCGAGTACTTCGCAGCCGTCGGAACGGGTCTGCTTGTAGCCTTCGAATTCGGATTTCGGCAGCTGCCGGTATGCGGGATTGGCAGTCTGCTTGGCTGCGCCCTTCCAGGAGGCGCGGGCGCGAGTTTTCTGCTCGCCCATTGCCGCATCGAATCCGGCTTGATCGAACTCGATGCCTTGATCGCGCGCCGCATCCTGCATAAAGTCGAGCGGCATGCCGAATGTGTCGTAGAGCTTGAACGCTTCCTGGCCACTCAGCCCTTTGACGCTGATAAGGGCTTCGAGTTTTTCCAGTCCAACATTCATCGTATGAGCAAAGCGCGTTTCCTCCGCGAGAACGGCTCTTGCAACGCGGTCGCAGGTGTCATTCAGCTCCGGGAATGCGTCCTGCATCAGATCTCGGACGGCAAATACCATTTCGTGCAGGAACGGTTTGGTCTGGCCAAGCAAACGGCCGTGCGTGAGGGCTCGGCGGATGATCTTTCGCAGGACATATCCCCGCCCTTCATTCGACGGCAGCACTCCATCCGAAATCAAGAACGTTGCAGCGCGCGAGTGGTCGGCAATCACGCGCAAAGACGCCGCTGATTTGGTGTGCGCTTCCTTATCCAGTTCCTTCTTCAGCGTTGTCCCGGTCAGCTCCGCCGCTCGCTTGATCAACGGCGTGAAAAGATCGGTATCGTAATTCGAAATCACATCCTGAAGCACCGCGGTCACACGCTCCAGGCCCATGCCAGTATCAATCGAGGGCTTCGGAAGCGGCGTCAACTTGCCGGAAGCATCGCGGTCGAACTGCATGAACACCAGATTCCAGATCTCGACGTAGCGTCCGCAGTCGCAGGGAAAATGACATTCCGCGTGGCCGTGCTCCGACGCGCGCCCGCCCATGTCGTAGTGAATCTCGCTGCATGGGCCGCAGGGGCCGGTATCGCCCATCTGCCAGAAATTGTCTTTCAGGCCCATTTCAAAGATGCGTTCTTTGGGCACACCCTGAGCGGCCCATAGGTCGTAGGCTTCGGCGTCGCGCTGCAATCCGCCTTCGCCGTTGAAGACCGTGACGTAGAGTTTGTCTTTCGCGATCCCGAACCACGCGGGCGATGTGATCAGCTCCCACGCGTAGGCGATCGCATCTTTCTTGAAGTAATCGCCGAAAGAAAAATTCCCCAGCATCTCGAAGAACGTGTGATGGCGGTTGGTGAAGCCGACATTTTCGAGATCATTGTGCTTGCCGCCGGCGCGGACGCATTTCTGCGAGGTCGTGGCGCGGTTGTAGTCACGCTTCTCAAGGCCGAGGAAGACGTCTTTGAACTGATTCATCCCGGCATTGGTGAAAAGAAGGGTCGGATCGTTTGCCGGGACGAGCGACGACGAGTGGACTTCCTTGTGTCCCTTTTCGATGAAGAAGTCGAGGAATTTCCTGCGGATTTGGGAGCCAGTCAGCATGTTTTGAGTGAGTGTGCGCGCGAACTTTTATTTTAAATGATTGGGCGGGAACTTCGTGGAATGGGGTCACCCGGCGACCTGCAAAAGGGCATTTACCACAGAGGGCACAGAGGAACATAGAAAAGCCGCGCTTCGTCCCTCGATTGCGGCTGAGAGATGAAGCGCGGCGGGTGCTGAGATGCCGCAAGCCTAACGGTGCGGCGGTGCCTGATGCTGCGGGGGCGCCTGATGCTGCGGAGGCGCCTGCCGCGACTGCATGGCGTGCGTCTGGTTTTCATGGCGCTGCACCATCTGCTGCGTCTGCTGTTGATGGCGCTGCTCCACCTGCTGGCGGGCAGCATCATTGGAGCGCTTGGCGGCCTGCTGGTCTTCCTTCGTCTGTTTCTGCTCCATCTTCTGCCGGTCTTTCTGCTGCTGGGCGAACAGCTTGTCCTGCTGCTTTTGATACTTCTGGTCCAGCTTGGCATTGCCGGTGTTGGGCGCGGCCGGACGCTCCATTGGCGGTACATCTTTCACGTGGCCGTAAGAACGCGGTTCGGCGGGATTTCCTCCGCTCCGGTTCTCATTGCCGCGATTCTCATTGCCGCGATTTTCGTTGCCGCGGTTTTCGTTGAATGCTCCGCCGGCCTCGCGAGCCGGCATGGCATCGTGCTTGAAGTCGCCGGGACGCGCCGTGGCCGCAATGGGCGGACGGCCGTGGTTGAAGTTTGCCCGCAGTTCTTTATTGCCGCGCGCTTCGTCCATGTGTTTGGTTTGCGCGGCGACCGGGCCGATGTGGTGTTCACGGAGTGCGGCTTCCTGTGCGGCCGAGGGCCGGGCGTCGATTCCGCCGTGTCCGCCGTTGTAACTCACATGGTTGATGACCGTGCGGTTGACGACGGTTTCGTTGTAAACATTGTGAATGTTGGTGACATTGACATTGGTCACCGAACGGTTATAGAAGAAACGTCCGCCATCCCAACGGCCACCGACGAAACCGTCGCCGAAGTAGCCGAATCCGTAATCGATGCCGCCGTAGAACCCGACGGTCGGGCCCCACCAGCCAGCGTGGAACAGATAGGCGCTGTTCTCCCATCCCCACCACGGTGGAGTCCAGAGATAGCCAACCTCGGGCGCGAGCACCCAGGTTCCCGGAACCCAGTAATAGTCCTCACCATCCCAGTTCCAATAGCCGGGTGTCCAGATGTAGCCGTCGCCCGGGCACAAGGGCTGGTCATAGACGGGAAGCGCGGGCGGCGCGAAGCCGACCGAAATCACGACCTGACCGAACGAAGCCATAGACAACATCAACATCGCAAAGCCGATCAAGAACATCTTCTTCACGGAAGTCATATCGTATGTCCTCTTTCACACCGCTCAAACGATTCTTACGCTCAATTATTCAAACCCGCGAACCACCTGCAAGTTGCAACAGGGCCCGCGATGAGGACTGTTGCGAAAAGTCGATCAAGAGTTGCTTTTGCCAACGAAATGGGCGGTTGCGGGACCCTTACTGGCGCGGACGCAATCTGTGCAAAAGACAATGGGCCAGAGAACCTGGCCCATGGAGTGAATGTCTTGTGTTCTGGTTTACTTCACGGCATTCTCTGTCTTCTCGCCGGCCTTTTCCATTCCCTTGCCGGTAGCTTTCACGCCCTTCTTGACGCCGCTCTCGGTTTTCTTGGTGGCGGTTTTCGCCCCTTTCTCGGTATCTTTGGTCGCCGTCTTGGCGCCCTTCTCCGAATCCTTGGCGGCGGTTTTTGTGGCGTGGCCGGCTTTCTTCGCGCCTTTTCCCGTGTCCTTCATCGCGGTCTTGGTGCCTTTTTCAGTGTCCTTGGCAGCGGTCTTGGTCTTGTCTTTGACCTCGGTGCCGACGCCTTTCTTTTCCGTGCTGGTTGTGTCCTGCGCGCGCAGGAATGGAACCGCCATCAGGCACGCAGTCAGAACGATTCCTGTGAACTTTGCTTTCATAAACGCCCTCCTCAATTCGTTTCGAATTGATGGGGAAGTATGGAGCATCGGAGGCGGCAAGCGCAACCATGCCGCCGATCTGCCGGGACGGAGGCTGAAATCAGGAGGCTTCGGTTTCGAGCAGGGTGAGTGTCTCGTCGTCGATGTCCCACTTCTTCAGGATCTTGAAGACAGTTTTCGTGCCGAAGCCGGCGCGCGCGAGCTGGCGGAAGATTCGTGCCGTTTGCTTCTGGTCTTTCGGTTTTGAGATCCGTTTCTTACGTAGATAATCGCGGGCGAGCTTCTCTTCGTTGATGCCGTCGTAGGCTGTCTCGATCGCCTTGTCGATCAACGTGCCATGGATGCCGCGGGCTTTCAGTTCTGTCACTACGCGCAGGCGGCCCAGCTTCTGATTATCGCGCCGCATGGAGGAGTAGGAGGCGGCATATTGCGAATCGTTGAGATAGCCTCTGTCTTTCAGGCGGCGGATCACCAGTTCGAGCAGGGTCTGGCCATACTCGGACTCGGGATCCTCGATGCGCGAGCGCATCATGCGCTTCAATTCTGCGACCGTGCGCATGCGGCGAGCGAGAGCGGCAACCGCATATTCGTAAAGTTCGTCTTCGGAATAGTGCTTGCGCTTTGGGCGCGAGAAGGGCATACGCAGTGATTAGACTATAGTGGAACACACCAGAGGGAAAGCATGATAGTCAAGAAAATCACGCCCGTACTGTTCGTCGAGGAAGTCGAGCCCTGCGTAAAGTTCTGGATGGAACGCTTCGGGTTCCAGAAGATCGCGGAAGTTCCGGAAGGCGGCAAACTCGGGTTCGCGATGCTACAGAAGGGCAGCGTCGAGTTGATGTATCAGAGCTATGCCAGCGTCGATAAAGACATCGCCGCCATCGGGCAGGATGTCCGGAAGGGACCGACGTTCCTCTATGTCGAGGTCGACAACCTTGAAGAGACGATCCCAGCTGTCAAAGGCGCAGAGGTCTATATGCCCCGGCGAACGACCTTCTACGGATCAACCGAAATCGGCGTCAAAGATCCCGCCGGGCATTTCGTGACATTCGCGCAGTTCGCGAGCCAGAAATAACCGCTTCATCAAAATGAAGGGGCGCGCTGTGTAGCGCGCCCGTTGGTATTCGATACTTCCCAAGATCTGAAGTCCGAAGTCCGGTCTCTACCGTCCCCCGAACCCGGCCGACTGCATCGACTGCCGTGAAATGTCGGCGGTCGAAGCGATCCCCTGCATGCGCAGCTTGAAGTCGTCGGCGTTGGAGGCGTTTTCGAGAGCGGTTTCGTAATTGACCAGTCCGGCCTGGAACAGGTCCCAGAGCGACTGATCAAAGGTCTGCATGCCGTATTGCGATGTGCCCGCCGAAATAGCATCGCGGATGGAGCGCGTTTTTTCCGGCACCAGAATACATTCGCGGATGTAGGCGGTGTTGATCATGACTTCAACCGCGGGAACGCGGCCTTCGGAGTCACAGCGGCGGACCAGTCGCTGGCTGACTATCGCGCGCAGAATGGCCGCAAGCTGCATACGAATCTGTTTCTGCTCCGGCGGCGGGAAGATGGAAATCACGCGGTTGATGGTTTCGACCGCGTCCAGAGTGTGCAAGGTGGAGAACACCATGTGGCCGGTTTCGGCGGCGTGCAGGGCGGTGCTAATCGTTTCCAGGTCGCGCATTTCGCCGACCAGAATGACGTCGGGATCCTGACGGAGAGAGGCGCGAAGCGCGGCCCCGAACGAAGGCGTATCCACGCCAATCTCGCGCTGGTTGACGTATCCCTTCTTGTCGCGGTGCAGGAATTCGATCGGGTCTTCGATGGTGACAATATGTTCTGCGCGTGAAGAGTTCACGCGGTCGACCATCGCCGCCAGCGTCGTCGATTTGCCGGAACCCGTGACGCCGGTGACGAGCACCAGGCCGCGGGGCATGTCGCAAATCTGCTCCACCACTTTGGGCAGGAACAATTCGTCGAGCGCGCGAATCTTGGTGGGAATGACGCGGAGCACCAGTCCCACGTTGCCGCGCTGCTGGAAGATGTTCACACGGAAGCGTCCCAGTCCGGCGACGCCGTAAGCCATGTCGATTTCCGTGGTTTCTTTGAATTTCTGTTTCTGCCGCGCCGACATCATGCTGAACGCCATGTTCAACATGTCTTCCGCGGTGATGCGCGGCTGGTCGGTCAAGGGCACCAGTTCGCCGTCAATGCGCAGGTGAGGATAGTTCCCGACCTTCAGGTGCAAGTCGCTGGAGCGCCGTTCCGTCGCAATCCGCAGCAGATCATCAATATTCATGCGAAAGTCTTCCTATCGAAGCCCCGGGCGGCTTCTCAGTAGGTGTCTTCCAGCATGATGAACCGAATCGTCACCTTACCCAAGATGACCTAGGTAACGCCTAAAGCGCGGAAATCGGACAATGCCCCCAAGATGAGGAAGATCTGAAAGTGACTAAGGAGTTGCTTCCTGTGTCCTTGCCGACCAAGGCCCGAAGTTTGACTTGCGCTGAAATCGAGACCTAAGATTCCTCATCGCGTGCATCGGGCGTCTACTTCCATGATCGGCCAAACCATTTCGCACTACCGCATTCTCGAACAGCTTGGAGGCGGCGGCATGGGCGTGGTGTACAAGGCCGAGGATTTGTCCCTGGGCCGCTTCGTCGCCCTGAAGTTTCTACCCGACAGCGTGGCGCAGGACCCCAGCGCTCTCGAGCGCTTCCGGCGGGAGGCCCGGGCTGCATCTGCGCTCAATCACCCGAACATCTGCACCATCTATGAAATCGGAGACAGCGACGGTACCCGCTTTCTGGCGATGGAATATCTGGATGGCATGACGCTGAAGCATGCCATCGCCGGCCGGCCGATGGAGGCCGACACGCTGCTTTCGCTCGGTATTGAAGTTGCCGATGCTCTCGATGCCGCCCATGCTGCCGGCATCGTCCACCGCGACATCAAGCCCGCCAACATCTTCGTGACCAAGCGCGGGCACGCCAAGATCCTCGATTTCGGGCTCGCCAAGGTCGAAGAGCCGAAAAGCTCCGCCAGCCATATCGCCAGCGCGAACACACTCTCCGGGAGCGATCATCTCACCAACCCCGGCTCAACCCTCGGCACGGTCGCCTACATGTCACCCGAGCAAGTGCTGGGAAAACCGCTCGATGCGCGCACCGATCTTTTTTCCTTTGGCATCGTTCTGTATGAAATGGCGACGGGTGCATTGCCATTCTCGGGAGAGACGTCGGGCGCGATTTTCGATTCTGTCCTGCATGGCACCCCCGCGACTCCGGCGCGGCTGAATCCGCAGGTTCCAGCGGAGGTGGAACGCGTCATACAGAAAGCGCTCGAGAAAGATCGCGAGGTCCGTTATCAACACGCGTCCGAAATGCGTGCCGATCTTTCCCGCGCGCGCCGGGACACGGGTTCGGGTTCGTCATCGCGGGTGGTTGCTGCGATTCCATCGAGGTCGAAGAAAGCGTGGATTTTGGCGCTGGTGGCTGTCATTGCGGTCGCGCTTGTGGGAGGTTTCATCTGGCGGCTGCTCGCTACATCTTCCACAGCGAGCAAGACATCTGTTGCCGCGCCCGTGACGATCGCAGTCTTGCCATTTCAAAATGTCGATTCAGACAAAGAAGACGACTTCCTTCGCATGGCCCTGCCGGATGAAGTTGCGACCACGTTGAGTTCGGTGCGCAGCCTCTCCATCCGCCCGTTCAGCACGACAGGAAAGTACGCAAGCGGCCAAGTCGATGTGGAGCAAGCCGGAAAGGAAATGCACGTCGGCCGTATCGTGATCGGGCATTTCCAAAAAGTGCGCGACCAGTTGCAGCTGACCATTCAGGCCGTGGATGTGAATGACGATCGCGTCCTCTGGCAGGAAACGATGAATGTCTCGAGCGCCGATCTTGTGCAGATGCGGCGGCAGGTGACGTCGCGAGTGACCCAGGGACTGATTCCTGCACTGGGCGCGGCCGGCGGCTCTGAGAGCGGCACGCGTCCCTCCAACGAAGAAGCTTACGATCTTTATCTGCGCAGTGTGGCCCTCGCCCACGACGGCGACCAGAACCGCGAAGCGGTGCGCATGCTCGAGCGCTCTGTGGGGCTCGACTCCTCATTTGCTCCGGCCTGGTCCGCCTTGGGCAAGCGCTATTACTACGAAGAAGAGTACGGGCCGCAGGCGACCGGCGTGATGACCCGCACTGAGCCGACGTTGCGACGGGCGTTGGCGCTCGATCCCAACCTGGAAGACGCCGAGCAGCAGATTGTCAGCATACTTGCCGACTCAGGCAAACTCGTCGAGGCCTACAAAGAAGCCAAGGCCATGGTGGACCAGAGGCCCAAGAGCGGCTTTGCGCACTTCACGCTGTCCTATGTCCTTCGCTATGCGGGGATTCTCAAAGAGACGCAACAGGAATGCCAGCTGGCGCTTCGCCTTGACCCAGGAAACTTTCAGTTCCGCTCCTGCTCGAGCGTGTTCAGCGTCAGCGGACGGACTGATCAGGCCCGCGAATTCTCCAACCTCGATGCCGGGTCGGAATGGACGAACAATATCAACGTGCACTACCTGCTTCGGGAGGGGAAGATCACGCGCGCGGTCGAGTTGGCGCATTCTCTGCCCGACAGTCATTTTTTCCATACGCGCGCGATCGAAGCTTGTTACGCCAATCCGCCCTTGCCGGGAGCTGAGCAGATCATCAAGCAGGCAGGAATAGAAGTTGAGGGCTATCGTGATCCGGAGCCCCGATACAGCGAGGCGGCTGTGTTCAATCACTGCCTGGGTAATCAATTCACGGCGCGCGTGCTGCAAAGCGCCATTCGCGACGGATTCTGCGCCTACGATTATCTGCCCCTGGATTCCCTGCTGGCAGAGTTTAGAAAGTCTCCCGACTATCCACCCTTGCTCGCCCAGGCAAAGCAGTGCCACGACAATTTCCTGGCACAACGCGACAAGTAGTTCCATGCAGGGACAGCCGCCTCGGATGCCCGGCGGCGCGGAATTTCGCGCCGCCGTATATCAACCGTGAGGTTGTGGTTGAGCGGCCGGGGCCGGATGCGCTCCCGAAGACTCTCCCTGCCACTTGCGCGAGAGCGCTTCCAACTGGGCAAGGACCTTTTCAATGTCCTTCATTCGGTCGGTGATTCCATAGGTTACCGCCGGAGGAATCGTCGGCTCGTAGTGGCGATAGATAAATCCCGCCTCCTCCAGCGTGCGCACACGTTCGGTCAGCACGCGCGAAGAGATTCCCGCGACATTCTTCCGCAGAACTCCAAAGCGCAGCGGCCCGTTCGCGCTTAACGACCAGAGGATGTGCAGTGTCCACGGGCGAGTCAGCAATTCCAGCATTCCACCGATGGCGCAGGGAGAAGGAGATTTGTTCACACGTCCCATAGAATCACCTGATACTAAGTTACTCCAGAGTGCCTAATTTTATAAAGAGTATAGGTTATTTATTGTAACCAATGCAATGGCGGCCACATCCAAAGGATCGTTCGCCTGATTAGGCATGAAGGAGAAAAAGATTATGGCAGCCATCGCTCATCCGCTCACCGCTTCAAAATCGCGGTCTACAAGTTTCGCCGCGCCGGTCGTATTTCTGGGCCGGCTGTTTTTCGCTGTGCTGTTTGTGCTCGCCGGACTAAATCATTTCAAGAGTGCCACTATCGCATACGCGGCCTCCCAGGGCGCTCCGCTGGCCTCGATCGCAGTTCCGTTCTCGGGAGTTCTCGCGCTGGCCGGCGGGCTATCGGTCCTGATCGGCTATCGCGCGAAGGTTGGAGCACTATTGATCGCCCTGTTCTTGATTGGCGTGACGCCCGTCATGCATGCGTTCTGGAACGTCAGCGACCCAATCATGCACCAGATGCAGTGGGTAATGTTCATGAAGAATTTGTCGATGCTCGGAGGCGCGCTTCTTATCTCACAGTTTGGGGCGGGCCCGTGGAGCCTGGATAATCGAAATCGCTGACCATTCCAACAGCTGCACAAAAAAAAGCCGCCCTCGGGCGGCTTTGTAGAACGACAGAACGTTCAATCTATGCGGCGGTCTCTTCCGCAGCCGCCGGCACGAACGGCTCGTCATAGCTGCCGCCGTAGATCGAAGGCACCTTCGATCCCATGGGGCGCAGATAGGTCGTCAGCTCTCCGCGGTGGTGGATGCTGTGGTTGTTGAGGAAGCCGAGGTAGGCCACGGCAGGGAAGTTGAATACGCCGAAAAATTCGACCGGCGTCATCAATTGCTCGGCTGACATCGCATTTACGCGGTCGATGCCCCGCTTGATGTTCTCGTCATACCAGGCCACGACTTCCGCCGACGTTTCCGGCTTGTGCTCGGGTGATTCCATTTTGAAGTTCAGATCGGCGATGCCATCGAGAAACTGGACGTCAGTATTGGCGATGTGCCACCCCAGTTCCTTGGCCGTGCGTGCATGGTCGTCGGGCCGGTAGTCCGACTTCGAGTCTGGAATAGCGGCGATAACTTTCTTGGTGATTTCTGCTTCGCGTTGGAGGCCGTCAAGCATCATGGCGCGAAGTCCTAGGGCAAATTCCGCGGACATTCCTTGGGACATAGAAATTCTCCTTCCACGACTTTGTTTTGTTTATTCCGGGCTGAGAAACCAAAGGGGGCGCTGGCGCGCCCCCTGGCTTCGGATTGACGGGTCGAATTATACGCCGACCGGCTGCTTTGCGCGCACGGGCACCTGCGTGAGCCAGCCATGACGGTCGCTCTTCTCGCCGCGCACGATGGCGTAGAACTCTTTTTGCAGGATTTTGGTCATCGGGCCCATCTTGCCATTGCCGACCTTGATCTTGTCGACCGTACCGATCGGCGTGACCTCGGCGGCCGTGCCGGTGAAGAAAACTTCATCGGCGATATAGAGCATCTCGCGTGGAATCATCTGCTCCTGGATCGTGATGTTCAGGTCGCGCGCGATCTGCATCACGGAGTCGCGCGTGATTCCCGGCAGGACCGAGTTGCCCAGCGGAGCGGTAATCAACTTGTCGCGATGCACCAGAAAGATGTTCTCGCCCGAGCCTTCGCTGACGAATCCATTAGCATCCAAGGCGATGCCTTCGACATATCCATTGGCGAGGGCTTCCATCTTGATGAGCTGCGAGTTCATATAATTCGCGCCGGCTTTGGCCATTGCGGGCAAAGTGTTGGGCGCGAGGCGCGTCCATGAAGAGACGCAAACGTCAACCGCGTCCTCTGCGCCGCCCAGATATTTTCCCCAGGGATAGTTGCAGATGTACATCTCAACCGGGCAATTCAGCGGGTTGACGCCGGCATCGCCGTATCCGCGGATGACGACCGGGCGAATGTAGCACGGCCACACGCCGTTGTGTGAGATGGTGTCGACCATGCCGCGCACGATCTCCTCGCGGGTGAAGGGAAGATCCATGCGGTAGACCTTGGCGGAGTCGAGCAGGCGTTGCATGTGATCGTCGGCGCGAAAAATCGCCGGGCCAGTGGGCAATTGGTAGCAGCGAATGCCTTCGAAGACCGAAGATCCGTAGTGGACGACGTGCGACATCACGTGGATGGTCGCGTCGTCCCAGTTGATGAGCTTGCCGTTGTACCAGATTTTGTCGGTCTTCTGGATCGCCATGCATACTCCTTGAGATCAGTTTGGGCAACGAGGCGGAATCATTCCTCTTGGAAGGGGAGCGAGGGCAAACCCAACCCGCGTTACAAACCATTATAGCTGAGGGAAGAATGGGGCTTGGATGACACGAAAGGCCTGTCGGCGGCATGGAACATGTGGGATTGGGCCTTACGCGCAGCTTAACTTTGGGACCAGTGGTGGAAAACCCTTCACCACAGAGGGCACTGAGGATCATGGAGGAAAATCGAGTGTGACGGAAATCCGCTATTGAGATTGCGGTTGCGACGGGGCCGGCGATTGGACGCCGCCCTCTAACTCCTTGCCCACGCTGTCGAGCACGCCATTCACAAAGTGCACGGATTCGGGGCTGGAAAACCTGCGCGCGATCTCCAGCGCCTCGTTGATGACGACCGCCCTCGGAGTATCGGGATAGCCGAGCAATTCTGCAACAGCCACGCGCAACAGATTGCGATCGACGGCGGCCATGCGCTCCATGCGCCAGTGTTCGGCGTGGCGTTCGATGAGGCCGTCGATTTCCGCGACGCGATCGGTCGCCACCCGAAACAGATCGTCGGCAAAACCGCGGACTTCGGCGCTGGCGGTGCCATGCTCCGCCCAGAAAGTGCCGCGGACCTGCGCGGCATCCTGCTTGCCCATGTCCGACTGAAAGAGCATTTGCAGAGCCAGTTCGCGGGATTTGCGGCGGGTGCCCATGAAAGCAGCTGTCAGCTGTCAGCCGTCAGCTATCAGCTGGGCGGGTGCGCTGCATGCTTGTGATTAGTCTACAGGAAGGATTGTTGACTTCAGCAGGCTGAAAGCTTCGTTTCGGATCATCACGTTATCGTCGTTTCTGTTTGCGCGAAGGCGTACGAGTGTCGCCGCCCTCTTTAGATTTGTATTTAGATTTGTCATTCCGAGCCTTCAAAGAGTTGTCATTCAAAGTGTTGTCATTCCGAGCGAAGCGAGGAACCTGCTTTTTGCTGACAGCTGATGGCTGCGAGCTGATAGCTTTTTGCAGCGACGCCATCTCGACGGCCGCCAGGGCAGCCTCGAATCCCTTATTGCCCATCTTCAACCCGGCACGATCGATCGCCTGCTCCAGCGTATCGCAGGTAAGCACGCCGAATGCGTGGGGCACTCCGGTTTCCTGCGCCGACTGCCCGATGCCGCGCGTGACTTCGTTGACGATCACATCGTAGTGGGCGGTATCGCCGCGCAGCAGGCATCCGATGCAGATGATCGCGTCGTACTTTCCAGTTTCGGCGAGTGTGCGCGCGGCAGAAGGGATTTCGAACGCCCCCGGCACGCGGACGATGTCATAGCCCTTTCCGGTATCAACGCGCGAACGGCGTAGAGCGTCGACTGCCCCCGCGAGCAGTCTTTCCGTGATGAAAGAATTAAATCGCGCAACAACAATTGCGAACGTTTTACCCGCAGAGTCTAGATTTCCCTCGAACGAACTGCGGTGGGATGGGTCAGGAACAGGCAATCGGATTCCGGTAAATCCCACGCAGGTCCCACCGGGCAGCCGTACCTCGAAGTCTCGTCCCGATTGTTCCGGATCTGGACCGGAGGAGTCGTTGACGACTTCCAATCCCATCTTCTTAATGACCTGGATGGCCGAATCAGGATCTGAAATCGTAAGCTCCAGATCTGGGTATTCCCGCGGACTTGTTCGGTAGCCAATTTCCAAAATTAGGTCGGATGGCCGAAACATCTGAAGGCGAAACTCTTTGTATTCTTCAACTGTGTCCGCTTGGAATCCCAATGCACGGAGCATTTTTGTCAACAACTCAAAGTCTTCTTCACTTTTCGCCGAAGTTGTGACGGCAACCCATTTCATTCGCAAGATCCTCTCAGTGGCTCAGTGTCTCCGTGGTGAAAGGTGTGATTCGTGAGAATCCGTGTAAATCCGTGGCGAAAGGCTTACTTGCCCTTGAACTGAGCCGGACGCTTCTCCAGAAATGCCTCGGTCCCCTCGGTCTTGTCTTCCGTTGCGCAGCAAACTCCGAACAACGTGGCTTCCAGATAGAGTCCCTCTGCCAAAGTCATCTCCATGCCTTTGTTGACGGCCTCCATCGCATACTGCACGGCCAGCGGAGCGTTGGCAATAATCTTCGCCGCAATCGCTTCCGCGCGCGGAATCAAATCGGCCGGAGCCGTAACTTCATTCACCAGCCCGATACGATGCGCTTCCTGCGCCGTGATCATCTCACCCGCGAGCACCATCTGCATGGCGAGTCCTTTGCCTACGAGGCGCGGCAGTCGCTGCGATCCGCCATAGCCAGGAATAATTCCGAGTTTTACTTCAGGCTGCCCGAGCTTGGCATTCTCGCTTGCCAGGCGCATGGTGCAGGCCATAGCGATTTCGCATCCCCCACCGAGGGCAAATCCGTTGAGGCAGGCGATGACGGGCTTGCCCAAATTCTCAATCAGATTCAGGACCGACTGTCCGCGATGCGTATATTCCTTGCCCGAAACCGCATCATGCTTCGACAACTCGCCGATATCGGCCCCGGCGATGAAGGCCTTCTCGCCCGATCCGGTGAAGATGACGACACGAATCTCTTTGTCGCTCTTGATGTCGTGAAACGCCGACCGCAGCTCTTCCATCGTGGCCATGTTCAGTGCGTTGAGCACCTTCGGCCGGTTCACGGTGACGTAGGCGATTGAGCTTTTCTTTTCGAGAAGAACGTTTTCAAAGTTCATATAATTCACTTTGCCACCTGGCAACACAGATTCACAAGGATCGGACGCAACGCCTGCGCCTGTCATTCTGAGCGAAGCGAAGAACCTATGCACTTCTGCCGGCGCCGGCAAAGTGCATAGATCCTTCGCGGCAAGTGCGCCACTCAGGATGACACCCCAAAAATCCGCGCAAATCCGTGGCTAAAGCTTCTGCGCCCTCGGCTTTTCCGGGTCGGCGTAATCATAAAATCCCTTGCCCGATTTCCGCCCGTACCACCCCGCCATCACCAGCCGCTTCAGCAGCGGAGGCGAGGCGAAGCGGCGTTCTTTGAACTCGTCGTACATGACGTGCGTGATGTAGTAAGTCGTATCGAGGCCGACGAAATCGAGCAGCGTGAACGGCCCCATGGGATATCCGCAGCCCAGCTTCATCGCGCTGTCGATGTCTTCGATCGAGCCGACGCCCTCTTCATACGCGCGGATCGCATCCAGAAGATACGGCACCAGTAGCCGGTTCACGATGAATCCCGTCTTGTCGGACGTCCGCACGGGGACTTTGCCCAGTTTTTTCCCGAACTCGTAAGCCGTCTGGTAAACGTCGTCGGCGGTCGCGATGGTACGTACGACCTCGACCAGCTTCATCAGCGGCACGGGATTAAAAAAGTGCAGGCCGATAAACCTCTCGGGCCTCTTAACCGCAGTTAACAACTCGGTCACTGAAATCGAAGAGGTGTTGGTGGCGAAAATCGCATCTTTCTTCACGATGCCATCGAGAGAGGCATACATCTTCTTCTTCTCTTCCACGTTCTCGATGATGGCCTCGATCACGATGTCGCAATCGGCCAGGTCGGACTTGTTCGTCGTGCCTTTGAGCCGCGCGCGAGCTTCATCTTTCTGCTGCGCCGTGATGCCGCCTTTATCGACCGGACGCTCGGCGAACTTCGCCAGCGATTTCTCGATTCCCGCGAATCCTTTGTCGAGATATTTCTGCTCAACCTCGAGCACGGTGACGTCAAATCCAGCCATCGCGCTGACTTGCGCAATGCCGGAGCCCATCAATCCACAACCGAGAACGCCGACTTTCTGAATTTCCATAATTGCTTCCTTAATATTAGAAAATTCCTTGTCATTCTGAGCGAAGCGAAGAATCTATGCACTCTGCCGGCACCAGCACGTTGCATAGATCCTTCGCGGCAAGAGACGCTGCTCAGGATGACAATGCGTTTTGGAATCCGTGAGAATCCGTGCAAATCCGTCGCGAAGCAGTTAATTCATGCTCTCGACCACCATCGCAATCCCCTGCCCGCCACCGATGCACGCCGTTGCCAGCCCGTACTTCTTGTGTCTGCGCCGCAATTCATAAAGCAGCGTGATTACTAGCCGCGTCCCGGTCGCGCCCAGCGGATGCCCCAGCGCAATCGCGCCGCCATTCACATTCACTTTTTCGCGATTCAGTCCCAACTCTTTTTCGACCGCCAGGTACTGCGCCGCAAACGCCTCGTTCACTTCGATCAAATCGATGTAGTCCAGATTCAGTCCGGCCTTCTGCAATGCGATCTTCGTCGCCGGCACCGGACCGCGCCCCATCACCTTCGGCTCGACGCCCGCAATGCCCCAGCTCACGATACGCCCCAGCGGTTCCATGTTGCGCTTGCGGACTTCATCCAGCGGCATCACCACGACGGCCGCAGCGCCATCGACAATTCCGCTGGCATTTCCCGCCGTGACCGTTCCGCTTTTTCCGAAGGCCGGCTTCAATTTCGCCAGGCCTTCCATCGTCGTCTGCGGGCGGCGATGATCGTCTTCTGTTAGCGACTCGCCTGTCGGCTCACCCTTGGAATTCCGCAGCGGCACGGGCACGAGTTCGTCCTGCATACGGCCTTCTTTGTAAGCCGCGTCCGCCTTCTGCTGCGAGCGCAGGGAAAATTCATCCTGCATTTCGCGGGTGATGCCATGCTCCGAGCCATACAACTCGGCAGTATTCGCCATGTACGATCCGCAATAGGAATCGAGCAGCGCCACCATCAGCGAATCCTCCAGCTTACCCCCGGGAGCGAGGGTGAAGCCGTCGCGACCGCGGATGACGAACGGCGCCTGCGACATCGCCTCCATGCCGCCGGCGAGCACGATCTTTGCCTCGTCGGTCTGGATCATCTGCGCGGCGCTGACGATCGCCTGAATTCCGCTGCCGCACAGCCGGTTCACGGTCAGCCCCGGACTTTCAATCGGCAGCCCGGCGCGCAATCCTACGTGACGTGCACCATAGAGCGCATCGCCCGAAGTCTGCTGCGCATTGCCAAAGACGGCATGGTCAAATTCCTTGGGATCGATTCCCGAACGTGCAATCGCGCCCTTGCCGGCAATCGCGCCGAGTTCCTGGGCGGTGAAATCTTTCAATTTGCCGCAGTAGCGGCCAAAGGGCGTACGCGCCCCGCTCACGATTGCAATGTCACCGGGCTTTAGCATGGATATCTCGGAGAACTCCGACTGGATGCGTCAGAGTCAATTCGCCAAACCATTCAGTTTAGCAGTGATAGAAGTAGATAGGCCAGAACGTCAGACCCAATTCACCACGGAGACCCAGAGCCACAGAGGAAGAATTTCGATTGAAGGAAGCACAAAAGGATAAGGATTTCTGCGCGTCTCAGCGCCTCTGCGGGTGAAAGACTACGCTACCGCCCCCGCCGCCAGCGCCGCCGGTCCAGCCGCCACAACTTTTCCCAATCCCTGCGCCATGGCCTGGGCCAGCGCATGCTCAACGCGGTTGATCACTTCGGTGACGACATCGGCGGGATCAAACTCTGTGCGAATTACAGCCTCGGCCACGCCCGCCGAGAATTGGGCGACAGCTCCCGGTGCGCCATCTCTTGCGGGCAAGCGAACTTCGGAGATGATCTTGCGCAGCTTTTCGATGGCCAGCATGGCTTCTTTCTCGGCAGTTTCACCGAGAAGTATGGCGATCGTCGAAGTGTCGTAGCGGAATGCCAGATCATTGGACCGGATGTTCGCCGCGAACAATTGCCCTGCGCGCTCGATCATGGCCTGCACTTCCGCCTCGCCGTATTCCTTCACCAAAGCGGAGCCTTTGCCGAAGTGCAATAGCACCACGGAAAGCGCAGTCGCATTCTGGGTGGCGCGCTTGCTCTCCGCCAGCAGCAGATCGATATACGAAGCGCGCTTGAGCAGGCCCGATTTCTCTTCGGTGACCGAGAGGTTCTTCACCAGTCGCCGCAAGCCGGCATTGTTGAGGGCGATCACCATCTGATCAGCGAGCGTCTTGAGGACGACCAGGTCAGATTGTTGCCAGATGCGCCCGCGATTGTGGACGAGCACGAGAATCCCGACGATTTCTTCGCCGTCGCTAAGCGGCACGGCCAGGATGGTTGACGCTCCCAATTCGGTGACAACTTTTTTCGCGCTCTCCAGCGCAGGGGCTTTTTGCGCCTCCTGAATGGCCAGCGGTTCGCTTCCTTCCACCGCCTTCTGAAGGCATACGACCAGTTCGCCGATTGCCGCGACGCTCGTTTTCTTGTAGCCCTCGGCGCAATATTCATCCAGCGCGCTGGCCGGCAGGCCCGGTTTGCCCATGGCCGCAATGCAGCGCGTTGCTTCCCAATGTGCTCCAATTTCCTTCACTGCCGTGCTCAGCACAGCAGGAGCCGTACCCTGGTGGTAGAGCTTGCGCGTGATCTCGGCGACGCGGGTAAAGCTGCGAACGTCGGCGGCTGGATCGGGCGCGGGCGCGGCAGGCGGAGCCGTCACGGCAGCAGAAGGAGGGGTGGTAACCGCGGCGGGCGGCAAAGGCGCCGAGCCGGCATAGCGCGGCGTGACTCCGGCAGCAAGATAAAGTCTCTGCAAGTCTTCGTTCCTCTCTTCCTCGCGGGGAAACAGCTCCTGAATTCTCTGCAAGCGCTCGACCGCCTTGCTGCGCATTCCGTACTGCACAAGAATTTCCGCCTGCAACATCAAATCCTGCAATGTCGACGCTCCCAGCGTTGGCCCTTCGGACTGAACATGTTCTTCGGGTGCTCTCGCGGCCGAGCTGAAACGCGACGCGATCACTTTGTAACGGGATTCTTCAATTTTGCCCTTCAGCATTTCGAGCCGCTTCAGATGGCCGGGCTCGTAGGGATCCACTTCGGCGGCGCGATCGAGGCACTCGCCGGCTTTGGCAAATTCGTTGGTGCTCGCGTAAAGATCGAAGAGCTTCAGCAGAGTCTGGCAATAGTCATTCTCGCGATTCGAAGAGTTATAAAGCTCGCTCAGGAATTCGAGAATCTGCGGCGAGGCGCGATGCGACGCCGTGATGTCTTCCATGATGGCGATGAACTGCCGCCGCTCGCCACGACGCCGCTGGAATTGTTCCAGCTTTCGCGCGAGCCCCACGGCAGCATCATCCTGCTGGTTGTCGAGGAAGCTGCCAATTAATCCGATTACCTGTTGTACGCGCGATGGATTCTGCTCAAACAACTGCCAGACCAGCGGCTCCGCTTCGGGGAAGCGGCCCGCCGCTACCAGCGCGTCGGCATAAGTCTCGCGCAGCGCCGGAGTGACCTGGCCGGAGTTCAATTGCGGCTCGAGAATAAAAATCGCTGCGCCGACCTGTCCCTGAGACAGCAGGCTTTTTCCATAGGCCAGCGCGATGCTCTGGTCGGTAGAATCTTCCTGATACGCGCGTTCGTACCATTGCGATACATCGCCGCCATCGCCTTCCGCGATCTGCGCGATCTTCTGGAAGGCAGTGGCGGCGACCTTCCGGTTCCCCAGTTCCGACGCCAGCTCTGCCACGCGCAGCAGGTTCGCCTGGGTTGCTTCGATCGCGACCACACGGTCCAGAATCTCTGCCGTTTCCTGCTTCTTGCCCAGCTTGGAGAGGTCAAGCAGCGCGGCCTCATAGGTCCCCACTGCCAGCTTCTTATTGGAGCCTTCAAGCAATTGTCCGAAGCGGAATTTCTGTTGCCACGTCGGGTTTCCGTGGCGGGCGAGTTTCTTGTAGGTCAGGCTGGCGCGGGTCGCGTCACCGGTGCCCACCTGGCGTTCGAAGAGGTCTCCCAGTAAGCGAACGGCATCGGCGTTGCGGCTTACCGAGAGGCAGAGATCGGCTGCGAGCTGCCGCACCACATCATTTTCCGGATCATCTCGCAGCACCAGCAGATATTCTTCAAGGGCCTCGGGAGTTTTGCCCTTTTGCAGAAATTTCTCGGCGCGCTCCACGCGCTTGGCCAATTCGGCGCGATCCAGTCGTTTTGTGATCTCAGGCATGCGGGAGTCGGGCGGAGTAACCCTGCCTCGATTCTAGGAGCCGCTCCTACCCCCAGCAATCGAGTAACGCCCCGCCCGGATTACGAAGGTCACCCAGATCTTGCGATGCAGGCCGTTGTATCCGCTTCAAAATATGGGGATTGACGGGAAATAGGAATACAACCGACCCACCGGCGGATTCACGGCCGGCATTGCGCCGGATTCTCTTCCATGTGCCGCAGCAGCGATTTCCCCTCGCCATAGTCGGGGTTAAACTCCAGAATGCGCTGCACATACTTCACCGCGACATCTTTTTGTCCAGCCGCGCAAAAAACCATGGCCAGATCCATTCCGATGGCGCTGCGATAGGGAACTCTGGCAAAGGCGCCCTGCCATAGTTTTACCGCGTCCTGCAAATCTCCCGACTTGGCGTCGAGAATGCCCAGATTCGCTGCTACCGTGTTGGATTGCGGCCGCACTTTCAAGGCGCGTTCGTAGGTCGTGCGGGCCTCTTTCACTTTCCCACGCTGTTGTTCCACAAACCCCCAGGCGGATAGCACCGCCGGATCGTCAGGCCATTCCTTTACCGCCTTTTCCAGATAAGAGGCCGCCTGTGCGGATGCGCCCTCAACCTTGCGTTCCGCCAGATTTTCCCACGCCAGCGCATAATCGCGAGTAGTAATCAGGGAGGCGGTGTTTTGCGGGAAGGCGACGAATTCCACTCCGCGAGTCTGCAGTTCGGGAACCGCTCCCGCCATGGGATATTTAAGAATGCGATGATCGGCCGATTGGGTGTGGGCCACGTCTTTGCTCGGCAGCGCTGGCATATGGCATTGGCGGCAGTCCGGTTCTTTCGAATGATGCTTTTCCGCGAATGCCTCGCCATGGCAACTCAAACACTTTCCGCGATAGTACGCGGCTTTTTCTTCCGGCCGCGGCTCCGAGTGAG
This sequence comes from Candidatus Sulfotelmatobacter sp., assembly GCA_036490405.1. Taxonomy (GTDB): domain Bacteria; phylum Acidobacteriota; class Terriglobia; order Terriglobales; family Acidobacteriaceae; genus Sulfotelmatobacter. The sequence goes on from DASXDY010000028.1 coordinate 78,414, forward strand.
GATCATGACAACTTCCGCACCATAGCCTGTCTCCAGATTTTCTTTTGCAGGCGCTCAGCGACAGCGCTTCGTACTGGCTCAGCGCCTCGGCGGTCTTGTCCCGGTCGTCCGTGCTGACGAAGTAATGGATGTAGTCGGCCAGTTTCTCTCCCGGCTGGAAATCGTAGACGTGCTTTCCCGGCTGCTGGATGGAGATGGTCCCCTCGAAGTGGCATTCCATGCAGATTGAGTCGCGACGCTCAGCCGGCAGCTTCGCCGGGTTCACGATCGGGCCCTTGCCATTGAAATGCGCATTCCCCGTCCCGTGACAGCGTTCGCAAGTGATGCCGTCGTGCAGAAAGGGCTTGCCGGTAAACCGGTTGCGGGTGCCTGGAACGCGCGGCTGCAATCCGCTGGTATGGCAGTTCAGGCAACTGGAGAATGAAGGCAGGTTCATCGGGACTTCGCGGGCCTCGATGTATGCCGGGGCCATGTTCCACCTTCGTTCCTGCGAGTACCAGTTGATCGGAGTTTCAAAGAGATAGCCTTCGTCGGAGAACAGGTAGCTCCGTCCCTTTACATTCGATCCGATGAAGTAAAGAAGCTCCCGCTCGCCATGGGTTTCGCCCTCGCCCTTGCGCTCGTAGCTCATCCACGCCCGGCCATCGCGGGTGAAGACGCGGTACTTTACGCCCGAAATGCTGTCATCGAAGTCCCCGGTAACCAGTCCGTCGCCGGCCGGACCGCTGGCCTGCGCCATCACCGTGTTCTTGTAGGAGTTGTAAATTTCAGAGTGGCATGAGGCGCAGGCTTCATTTCCCGAAGCTGAAGCTGGAGGTTGCGCCTGCGGATGAGGATAGCCGGGCCAGGGCGGACGAGAAACGGCCAATGCCAGCAAAGACACACCAATAGCGCTGATCCGTTCCCACATATCCCGGCGTCCTTATCGAACCCGCGCGGCGCTCAAACGACTCGCGGAGCGAGACAAAATACTGTATACACCCGATACTGCAACAGCAGCTTTGTGCAGCAATATTTGCTTCAGCGTAGTTTCTCTCCAAGTCGTATACCCCAGGTTGTCTCTTCGTTGAGTGTCCTGGAGTTTGTTCTCCTCTAGCGCGGCTTCTCTCCAATGAGACGCCGTCTCCGCTCCGGTCTTAAGAAGTTGGCGATGCTCCGTAGTCGTTTGGCGGGCGGATGTTTGCCTCAACAAAGCTCCCACAGCTTTGAGCGCCCGGTATTTCCTGAACTTTTTTCCGGAGGAAAATTCATATGAAGTCGCACTATTTTGTCCGCCGCTGTTTCCCGGCGCTGGTTGCCGGATTGCTGTTCCTGTTGCCCTGGATGGCCTACGGCCAATCGCTAACCAGCGGCGGAATTTCTGGCACGGTCACCGATCCCAGCGGCGCAGCGCTTCCTGATGCCGCCGTCACCTTAAAAAGCAACGACACGGGAGCCACTCAAAACACCACCACAAACGCCACCGGCGCCTATCGCTTTTCGCTTCTGAACCCCGGCAACTATACAGTTTCCGCCGCAGCCCAGGGGTTTCGGGGGCGTCCCGAGAGTGTGGTCGTCGCCGTTGGACAATCGGCGTCGGCAAATCTTCAAATGCAGCTCGCTGCTGCCAGCCAGACAGTGGAGGTGACGGCGCAGCCGAACGTCATTCAGACCGACAACGGCAACGTATCCACCAACATCAGCCCCGAAATCGTTGCCAATATGCCCAATCCCGGCAACGACTTGAGTTACTACGTGCAGACGTCGCCCGGCGCCACCATGAACACCCAGGGCGGCTACGGGAATACCGCGACTTACGGCATCTCCGCCACTTCCAATCTCTTTACCGTAGACGGCATGAATGAAAACGATCCGTTCCTCAACCTGAATAATTCCGGCGCCACCAACCTGATGCTTGGCGCAAACGACATTCAGACGGCAACCGTGGTCAACAACGGCTACTCGGGAGAGTACGGCACCCTGGCTGGCGCGAACGTTAACTATGTGACCCGGTCGGGCACCAACAAATTCCACGGCAACGCCGAATACTTCTGGAATGGCAGCGTGCTCAACGCGAATGACTGGTTCCTCAACAACAACGGTCAGCCGCGCGCGTTTGACAATGCGAACCAGTGGGCGGCTTCGATCGGCGGCCCCATCGTCAAAGACAAGACATTCTTCTTCCTCGATACGGAAGGACTGCGGCTGCTGATTCCGACGGCGCAGCCGGTGAACATTCCCAGTCCGCAGTTTCAGGCCGCGACGCTGGCTTCCGTTCCGACGGCCGAAGTGCCGTTCTACAATCAGGTCTTCGGGATTTTTAACAACGCTCCCGGAGTCGCCAGCGCAACCAACAGCCTTCCCGGCGGCGGCTGCGATGGCACGGTCACGCTGGCAGGAGGCGCACCATGCGCGCTCAAATTCGAGTCCAGCGTCAACAACCTGACGACCGAATGGCTGATGACGGCCCGGGTCGACCAGAACCTCGGCAACCGCGACCGCTTGTTCGTTCACTTCCGCACCGACCATGGCTTGCAGGCCACCATCACCGACCCGTTCAGCTCCGCCCTCAACGCCCAGAGTGTGCAGCCGCAATATGAAGGACAACTTCAGGAGACCCATCAGGTCGGCGCGAACGGCGTAAATCAGTTCATCCTTTCCGGTTCGTGGTACAGCGCAATTTTCGGTCCCCCGAACCTGGCCAGCGCTCTGGCGCTGACGCCCTATCAACTGGATTTCTCCGGCGGGTTCTTCAACACGCCGGGCAGCGCTTTCTACGGCACCTGGCCGCAGGGGCGCAACGTTACCCAGTATCAGATCTCCGACGATTACGGCTGGATGAAGGGCAATCACAACCTGAAGTTCGGAGTGAACTTCCGGCGCAACGATCTGACCGACTACACGCCCGGTGGAAATTTCGCGACCATTCCTCTGGCGCTGTTTGGCTCTGAGAGCAGCTTCATGGCGGGAACGACGGACGTCTACGAGCAGGGGTTTGCCAGCCGTCCAACCCAGCCGCTCGCTCTTTACAGCCTGGGTTTGTATGCGCAGGATGAGTGGGCGGTCCGCCCCGACCTGAAGGTGACGCTCTCCCTGCGGGCCCAACACAATTCCAATCCCATCTGCCAGACCGATTGCTTTGCCCGGCTCTCTGATTCCTTCCTTGACGTCTCGCACGATCCGAACCAGCCCTACAATCAGGCGATCGTGTCGGGTCAGCATCAGGCGCTGGCGGGATATGAGGGCATCAGCTGGGAGCCCAGAGTGGGCTTTGCATGGCAGCCGCTTGGCCGCAACAGCACTGTAATCCGCGGGGGTTTTGGATTGTTCTCGGACACTTTCCCCGGAACTGTCGCCACCTTGTTCGATACCAACTCACCACTGAAAAATACGTTTATCACCTCCGGACTTCTGGCGCCCGGCGTGGCCGGCAGCGCCCAGGGCATGGCGGAGGCGTCGAACGCCGCCTTTATTTCCGGCTTCAACAGCGGATTAACGGAGGGCCAGATTGCCGCGCTTGTGCCCGGCTTTTCTCCACCCGCTTTTACCAGCGCAGCCCGCAACATCCGCTACCCGAAGTATGAGGAGTGGAACTTTGAGGTGCAGCAGGCGATTGGCAACAAAAGCTCATTCAGCCTGAATTACGTCGGGAACCACGGCTACGATCTCTCGGCGGAAAATATTGGGTTGAACGGCTATTGCGATCCCGTGGTGTGCGCGCCTTCGCTCGGCCTCAGCGGCTTTGTTGGTTTGCCCGCCACGCAACCGGACTCCCGCTTCAGCACGATCACCGAAGTCGGCAATTACGGCATCTCCAATTACAACGGCATGACCGCGTCATTTTCGCGGCACATGTCGAACAGCTTCCAGTTGCAGGCCTCATTCACCTGGAGCCACGCCCTGGATGACATTTCGAATGGCGGATTCCTGCCTTTCAACCTGGGAACCAATGCCAGCGTCCTGACTCCGCAAAATCCCTACAACTTCCGGCAGTACAACTACGGCAACGCGGATTACGACGTCCGCAAGCAAGCCAACCTGACGTACCTCTATCACACGCCGAAGCTCAAAAACCTTCTTTGGGACACGCTCTTTGACTGGACGGTTTCAGGAACAATGTTTGTCCGCTCCGGGTTGCCATTTACCGCAATTGACGGTGCCAGCAGCGGAGTGCTCAGCGGCTTCAACTATGGAGACACGATCTTTGCCGACAGTACGGTCGGCCAGGTTTCGTGCAGTTCCGATAACGTCTTCAATAACTTCAAGCCGACGCCGGCCTGCATGAGCCCCACGGACTTTTTCTCTCCGGTGGGCCCGGGTGGCATTGGAACGTTTGGAAATTCCCGCCGCAATCAGATTTACGGCCCGGGCTTCTTCGACACCGATCTGACTCTGATGAAGAACTTCCGGCTTCCACACTGGGAGGGAGCGGAACTACAGATTGGCGCCCAGGCTTTCAATATTCTCAACCATCCCAACTTCGACCAGCCGGTCGGCGACGTTGCCAATCCGCAGTTTGGATATTCGATCCGGACGGTAGCGACGCCCACCAGCATCTTCGGCTCGTTCCTGGGCGCCGACGCCTC
>DASXDY010000091.1:0-37170 GCA_036490405.1 Candidatus Sulfotelmatobacter sp.
GTGCTGGTGATGGAAGTACAGGAACAGGATGCCGAGCAGCATCAGCACCGAACCCGCCAGCGTGTACAGGAAAAATTTAATGGCGGCGTAGAGTTTCCGCGGGCCGCCCCAGATTCCGATCAGCAGATACATCGGCACGAGCATCGCTTCCCAGAAGACGAAGAAAAGGAAGAAGTCCAGCGACATGAAGACACCGAGCATGCCCGTCTGCAAAACCAGAAACCAGATGTAGTACTCCTTCACGCGGCTCTCGATGGCGGTCCACGATGAAAGGATCGAGATCCAGCCCAGCAGCGTGGTCAGCATGATGAGCAGAAAGGAAATACCGTCGATGCCGAGGACGTATCCCGCGCCGATGGAGGGGATCCAGTTGTTGGCCGCGCCCTCGGTGAATTTGAAGCCGGGCTCGAAGCGCACGGCCCAGAACCAGGGCACGAGCGGCAGCGAGATCAGGAATCCGCCGAGCGAGAAGAGGTTGGCGATCCAGCGGATGGCGTCTTTGTTCTCTTTATTGACGAACAAAAGCAGCACCGCGCCCAGCAGCGGGGTGAATAATATGATCGAGAGAATGTGTGCTTGCATAGTGAGCTTCTTCAGCTATGAGTAATGAGCAGTGAGCGATGAGCGACCCAAACCATCTTGCTCATTGCTCATGGCTCATTGCTCACCGCTCAGTGATACACGTAATAAAACACGAACCCTACCAAACTCACGGTCATGACCAGCGCATACCATTGCACCAGGCCCCACTCGAGCATGCGGGTGGGATAGCTCAGCATCCGTGCGATGATCGGCGGGCCGTTCACGCCGATGCCGTCGATGATCCACTTGTCCCACCAACTGGAGAAACTCGCGGCAGTGCGTGTAAGCCAGCCAGCGAAGTTCACCAGACCGTCTACGACGTGCGTGTCGAACCACGAACTGGCTTCGCCGAGGCCGAGCACTCCGAGCCGCGTGTCGCCAAGTTTGCGACGGCCGGTGAAGATGTAGTCATAGGCTTCGTCTACGTAGAACTTGTTGAGCAATGTCTTGTAGACCGGCGGAGCAGCAGCTGCGATCGGCTCAGTGAAACCTTTTTCGGCGCTACCGTAAGAGCGGCCGGCCATGAACCATCCCAGCCCGGCTGCGCCGACTGACAAGAACATGAGCAGATATTCGGTTCCGCTGGTGTGTTCTTCTTCTTTTTCTCCGGCCGCGAGTTGCCCAGCTTTTCCTTCTTCGGAGAAGACGTGAGCTTCACCGTGCGCGAATACCGGATCGAGATACCTGGCGAAGCGGTCGGATCCTCCGAGGCTGTGCGGCCATCCCAGAAATCCGGCGAAGATCGAGCACACCGCGAGAATCACCAGAGGGACGGTCATCGACTTGGGCGACTCGTGAAGATGATGCTCCGCTTCGTGACTGACGCGCGACCTGCTCCAGAACGTGAGATACATGAGCCGGAACATGTAAAACGCCGTCATCAGCGCGGTGATGTAGCCAATGCCCCACAAGATGCGGTACGCGCCGCCTTCGCTGGTCCACGTCTGCCAGAGAATCTCGTCTTTCGAGAAGAATCCGGCGAACGGAGGAATGCCCGTGATGGCCAGTGTGGCAACGAGCATGGTGCCGAAGGTGATTTTGATCTTCGACGAGAGCGCGCCCATGTTGCGCATGTCCTGCTCGCCTGACATCGCGTGGATGACCGAGCCTGCGCCGAGGAAGAGCAGGGCTTTGAAGAAGGCGTGGGTAAAGACATGGAAAACGCCGGCGGTAAAGGCTCCAACGCCGAGCGCGAGAAACATGTATCCGAGCTGCGAGACGGTGGAATAAGCGAGGACGCGCTTGATGTCGTTCTGAACGAGGCCAATGGATGCAGCGAAGATCGCGGTGAGCGCGCCGATGATCGCTACCGTCTTCATTGAAGTCGGCGCAAGCACAAACAGCGCATTCGAGCGCGCGACCATATAAACGCCGGCGGTGACCATGGTTGCGGCGTGAATGAGGGCGCTGACAGGCGTGGGACCTTCCATCGCGTCGGGCAGCCAGATGTATAACGGAAGCTGCGCAGACTTTCCGCAGGCGCCGACGAAAAGAAGAAGCGTAGCCGCTGTGATGTATTTCAGGGTCTCCGGCGAAAAGGGCCCACCGTGGGCAAAAGCGTTCACGTCGACGAAGCGCAGCGATCCACACAGCCACGCGATGAAGAACATCCCCAGGATGAATCCTGCATCGCCGATACGGTTAACGATGAATGCCTTATTCGCCGCATCACTGGCCGACTTACGCTGGAAATAAAATCCGATCAGCAGGTACGAACAGAGTCCGACGCCCTCCCAGCCAACGAACATGAGCACGTAGTTGTTGGCGAGTATCAGCGTCAGCATGGAGAACATGAAGAGGTTGAGGTATCCGAAGAATCGGTAGTAGCCGTCTTCATGCGCCATGTAGCCGGTGGAATAAATATGGATGAGCGTGCCGACGCCGGTGACGAACAGCAGCCAGATGCCGGAGAGCGGGTCGAGCAGAAATCCGGCATCAGCCTGGAAGTTGGCCGGCGTGCCGTCGTTCGTGAGGTAGTTGAGGTGGCCGGTGTCGGTGCCGAGCCAGGTGTAGAGAATCTTTTCGAACGGCCGATGATTGTTGGCGTCGGCCCAGGTGTTGTACTGAATCACCGCCCCGCAGGCCATGAGGAAGGTGAGCGCGACCGCGCCCACGCAGACGGCACTGACGGTTTGCTTGGTCAGCTTGCGTCCGAAAAAGAACATGATCGCCGCGCCGATGGCGGGGAAGAGCGGGATCAGATAGATGTGGTCTAAAAACATAGTTCTCAGCTGTCAGCTTTCAGCGAAATGACAGTCGTGCGATTCCTTGTTTCAAATTTACCTTCAAGCCTGACAAGTTCTCCGAATGGAAAGTAACTCGAAGCTGAAAGCTGACGGCTGAGAGCTGACAGCTGCTTTTTTACCACTTCAGCAAATTCACTTCATCCACATTGACCGTCTCCTTATTTCTAAAGAAGGCGATCAGAATCCCCAGCCCGATGGCCGCCTCGGCGGCGGCATCGGTAATGACGAAAATGGCGAACACCTGCCCGTGCAAAGCCGCCGGGCCGTGAATGCTCTGCCAGTAACGCGAGAACGCGACCAGGTTCAAGTTGACGGCGTTCAGTATCAGCTCAATCGACATCAGAACGATGATCACATTCCGCCGCGTGAGCACCCCGATCACCCCGAGCAGGAACAAAGCCGCGCCCAGGACGATGTAATGGAGCGTTCCGATTTGGAGAAGCGTGTTCATTCTTAGATTCGAGCTACGGGCCTCGAGCTTCGAGTAAAAGGCTCGCAGCTCATAGCTCGCAGCTCATCAAATTCTCTTCTTCGCCATCACCACCGCCCCGATAATCGCGACCAGCAGCAACAACGACGCGATCTCAAAGGCAAACATGTAAGTCCCGCCGAAACGGTCGAACAGCAACGTTGCAATCGACTGCGTATTCTGGCTCTCCGCGTAAGACATGCGGCCTTCGATGAAAAGCGTGTGGCCCTGGCTCGTCGTGGTGTAGACCCCGATCAGCAAGACTCCCAGGGTGGCCGCCGCCGCGATGCCAACGATCCACTGCTTGTTGAATTGCCGCTCTTTCTGCGTGCGCTCGATCGAGATCAGCATGATCACGAACAGGAACAGCACCATGATCCCGCCCGCATAAAGAATGATCTGTACGCCAGCGACGAATGGAGCGTACAGCATCAGGTAAAGACCGGCCTGCGCGAGCAGGGTAGTGATCAGGGCCAGCGCCGAGTGAACAGCATTCTTGCGCGTGATCACGGCGATGCCGCCCACGATCATGATGCCGGCCAACAGATAGAAGAAGAACGGCGTTGCGACCGGAGGATTCATATCAGAATATCCTCCGAAGCAGATCAACTATTCCCAGCCACATCGGGATAATTACCTCTGCCCAGACCTGTGTCCGCATTTCGACAAATGCGGTCACGATCAGCAGGGCGAGGCCGGTCGGCAGCAGAACTTTCCATCCAACTTTCATGAGCTGGTCAAAGCGGTAACGCGGGAACGTGCCACGATACCAGATATAGAGGTACATGAATCCGGCAACTTTGGCCGAGAACCAGAAAATGTCCTGTACGCGTTCGCGAACCAGTGGAAGGAACATCACAAGGCCGATCAGCGCGAGTACGACTCCGAACCCGGCAAGTCCGATCGTCTGAATCCGGAACAGCGGATGCTTTGGCATGCGGACCGTGCTGTAGAAGCACATAGCCGCGAGGAATAAGAACGTGGCTCCGGGCACCAGCGAGAAGACCAGATTCCACGTATCGCCGGTCAGCGCGTTGGGGAAGGGCCGCAGCCATCCGCCAAGCCAGAGTGTAACCGCGATCGAAGAAACAGCGATCATCGCCGAATATTCCGCCAGAAAGAACAAGGACCAGCGGAAGCCGCTGTACTCAGTGTGGAATCCGGCGGTCAATTCGGATTCGGCTTCTGGCAAGTCGAACGGAGCGCGATTGGTCTCGGCCACCATGGCGATGGCGAAGATAACGAAGGCGATGACCCCGAGCGGAAAGAATTTGAAGATGAACCAGATGCCCTGCTCCTGCTGCGCCTGCACTATGCCGATCATGCTGAGCGTGCCTTGGCCTTCGGCGTTGAGGCTGGTCATCATGATGGCCGAGACCACAGCAAGTCCCATGGCAACTTCGTACGAGACCATCTGCGCACTCGATCGCAACGCCCCAATCAGCGGATAGTGCGAGTTCGATGCCCATCCCGCCATCACAACACCCAGAACGCTCAGCGACGAAACACCAAGCATAAAGAGGATGCCGATGTTCATGTCTGTAATGGCGTGCGTGGGGCCGAAGGGAACGACGACGAAAACCGTGAATGCGGCGAGCACCACGATGAACGGAGCGATCCAGAAGATGGTCGCATCGGCTTCCGCCGGAATGATGTCTTCTTTGAGCAGCAGCTTGATGGCGTCGGCGATGGGCTGGAGCAATCCGTGCGGGCCGACGCGCATGGGCCCGAGGCGCACCTGCATGTGCGCGAGAATTTTGCGCTCGAGCCAGTTCATTGCGATGACGGCGACGGAGAGGCCGAGGAAAACAAGAAGAATGTAGACAAAAGCCCAGAAGAAGTTGCCCGCAGCGCCGGGCGTGCGGTCGCTCGAGAGGTAAGACTCGATATATTGGATCAGGTCGTGCATTGGTTCAAGTGCTGGCTTTTCTTTCGTTCTTATTCCGTTTTTGTCATTCTGAGCGTTGCGAAGAATCTATGCACTTTCTTGGCGCCGGCAAAATGCATAGATCCTTCGCTTCGCTCAGGATGACAACCAATAAACACCTCAGCGGTCCACCTCGCCGAGAACGATATCCAGCGTGCCAATTACGGCGATCACATCGGCGACCATGGCGCCGCGGCACATGAGATCGAGCGCCTGCAAATTCACGAAGCTCGGCGGCCGCACGCGGATTCGGTAAGGCTGCGTCGAACCATCGCTCACAATGAAATATCCAAGTTCGCCCTTCGGCGCCTCGATCGAGTGATAAATCTCTCCCACCGGAGGCTTCATCACCTTGGGAACCTTCGCCATGATCGGCCCTTCGGGAATGCCTTCGACCGCCTGCTCGATGATGCGCAGCGACTGCCTGAACTCCGCCATGCGCACGATGTACCGGTCGTAAGTGTCGCCATGCTGCCCGACTGGAATATCGAAATCGAAATTCTTGTAGTTGGCGTAGGGCTGGGCTTTGCGCAGGTCCCACTTCACGCCGCTCGCGCGCAGGACGGGGCCAGTCACCCCGAGCGCAATTGCGTCCTTCGCGGAGATCACGCCGATGCCCTTTGTCCGTTCAACCCAGATGCGGTTGGTGGTCAACAGCTCTTCGTATTCGTCAATCTTCGGGCGCACGAACTTGACGAAATCCTTGACGTCTTTTTCGAAGCCCTCATAGGCCTCATAGAGCAGGCCTCCAATGCGGAAGGCATGGGTGGTGAGGCGAGCCCCGCAATATTTCTCGAAAATTTTCAGAATCTCTTCGCGGTCGCGGAACGTGTAAAAGAGCGGCGTAATCGCTCCAATATCAAGCGCGTGCGTGCCCAGCCAAAGCTGGTGGCTGGCCATTCGGTTCAATTCCGTTAGAATGACGCGGATGTATTGCGCCCGTGGCGGCGCTTCCACGCTGAGAAGTTTTTCGACCGCCTCGCAGTACCCCAGTCCGTTCGAGACCGCGGCCACGTAATCCATGCGGTCGACGTACGGATTGAACATCGTATAGGTGCGGTGCTCGGCGATCTTTTCGACGCCGCGATGCAGGTATCCGATGACGCACTCAAGGCCGAGAACCTTTTCGCCGTCGAGGCGAAGGATGACGCGGAGCACCCCATGGGTCGCCGGATGCTGCGGCCCCATGTTGATAACGAGCTCGTTCGAGTCGAGAAACGTCTTGTCGGGCGTTTCCAGATCGAGCGGCGAGAGTGTGTGGGGATCGGTCATGAATCAGTCGTTGTTCGTTACTCGCTGGTCGATAGCCCTCGGTAGCAAACGAGTTGGAAAGGGCGCGACTTTGCGGCCTGCGGAAAAACTCCAATCACGGGCTCTTGGGTGGGGCAGCGCATCAGCGCTGCGATAAGGGGCCACTTTTCATGAACGGCTTTAGCCGCGGAGGTTCCGAAGTCCCTCATTGCCCGCTCTCAATCCCCAAATTAATCTGCACCCACTCGTTGTCCTGCTGGATGATGCCGTAGTCCTTGCGCAGCGGATGGCCCTTCCATCCCTCCGGAAGCAGGATTCGCTTCAGATCCGGATGCCCATCGAACTTGATGCCGAACATGTCGAAGACTTCGCGCTCCAGCCAGTTGGCTGTCTCCCAGAGAGGAACCACGCTGGCGATACTTTCGCCGTCGGCGATCTGCGTCTTCACTCGGACGCGCTCGTTGCGTGCGAAGGAATAGAGAATCCAGACCACATCGAACTGCTTCTCGCGCTTCGGATAATGGACGGCAGTCACATCGACGCAGTAGTCGAACTGCTCTTCATTGTGAAGAACCTGCAGCAGTTCTGGAATGAGCGAGCGGTCAACTTCCAGATAATTCTGCCCAAGATGTGTCAGCGGCGTGATGCCCGACCCATAGCAGCCTTTCAGCTTCGCGACGAGCGGCGAATCCCACGGCGTGGGCGCTGGAGCGGCGGGTTTCGGAGGCGCAGGATGTCCCGCAGCAGCCGGGCCTGCCGGTTTGGCTGCCGCCGGAGCGGTGGGTGCCGCGGCCTTCGGGGCGCTGGGCGCAGCCGGCGCTGCCGGTTTTGCGGGAGTTGCGGGCACCGCAGGAGCAGCAGCCTTCGGCGGAGTTGTCGGTGCCGAGGTCTCAGACGGCGGCGAAGGCTTGGTGGGAACTGTCGTAGTCTCTGACTGCACCGATCCCGAGGGCGTAGCCTTCTCCCCGCCCGGCGTGGCGGGTTGATCCGCCGTCGGCCTGGATTCGTTTCCCGGTGGAGTGGGAGCTTTGGGTTCGTCCGGCATATCTCGCGAAGGCGAAGCTTCGGCGCAGTCTGCGTTCTGAAGAACGATAACTTTTATCAGCTTGAGGGAATGGTGTCAACGATTGCCGCCTTGGGGATAGTGATGCAGTTTGTCGCCCGCAGTATTCTTGCCATCCTGAGCGGAGCCGGCTTTCAGGCGAAGCGAAGGATGTCAGTCTCCACCGGCTTCGCGCGTCAGCCAAACTGCACCACTACCCGACTGGGCGAGGGCCCGATTCTCATGTCGACTGCGCAAAGACGTGAACCACAAAGGCACGAAGTATCACGCGAAGGTTTCCTTCGTGGCCCTTCGTGACCTTTGTGGTGGATGCTTTTGCTGGAATTGCCTGATGGCACGCGCAACGCGGATGCTACCTCGATTGCGCCTGATACGTTTCGATTAAATCGCGGATGCGTTGCGCATCAGCCTTGCGGTGCCCGTGGCTGGTGATGGGATCGCTGCCGGCGCTGGATTCGATCACAATCTCCGACCAGACCACGCCGGTCTTGATATGCACCGACGCGACTTTCGAGATCGGAATGCTCTCTTCATTGGCGCCAAACAGCCGCGATTTCATTCGGATCACGCGCTCCGGACTGACCACGATTTTCGTAGGAAAGAAAAAGTTCCCCTGCGTCCAGCGCGACGCCGAGAAGGTTTCGGAGGGAGAAGAGTCCATCGGTGTCATTGGGTCATTTGGTGATTGAGCTATCGGGCGATTGGATGATTCAGCAACGCTAAATCGCCCGATGACTCAATCCCCAAATCGCACAGTGGCTAGACCCACTCCAGCGCGCCCTTCCCCCACACCCACACATAGCCGGCGACCAGGATCGCCAAGAAGATCAGCATTTCGAGCAACCCGAAAAGCCCGAACGCCTTGAACTTCACCGCCCAGGGGAAAAGGAAAATGGTCTCCACATCGAACACCACGAACAAAATCGCGATGATGTAGTAGCGGACGGTGTAGCGCCCGCGGGCGCTGTCGATGGGGTCGATGCCGCATTCGTAGGGCATCAGCTTGGTCTTGCTCGGATTATCCGGCCGCACCAGCTTGGCCGCCAGCAGCGTGATCGGCAACAGCGCGCCGACTAGCGCGATAAAGATGAAGATGGGGACGTAGTTCTGGGGCATGGCTTGTGCCTCAACCGCAGGCCATCGTAACGCGGATGGCCGAACCATTCAAGGGGTCGCGTTTTCCTAGTGGGGCTTACTAGCGATTAATGGTAAGAGATACATAAAGGCCATCAAAAGAAAGAACATGCCACTGCCCGGAAAATCGCGGTCATGATTTTGGTATTTCTAATCCGCCATTCGGGAGTCGGAGGAGGATTTATCTGAGGATGACGTCGCGGAAGCTAGTGGTCCATCCGTTGTATCGGACCGACAATGAATTGGCGCGAAAGAACAAGCAGCAGGCCGACCAGTGCATACGCCATTCCGAGATACACGCTCAATCCTCCCTAGTTCTCCCGACCGTGCCTCTAGGCAAAACCATTCCTGCTCAGCGGCAACTCGCGCACCCGCTTGCCCGTCGCCGCATACACCGCATTGCACAACGCCGGCACAAACGGCGGCACGCCCGGTTCCCCAACTCCAGCGGGAGGAGTCGCGCTTGCCACAATCTGCACATCCACATGAACCGGCGCGTCGTTCATGCGGGCCACTGGATAGTCGTTGAAATTCGATTGGTCGATCGCGCCGTTGCTCGCCGTGATCTCTCCGTAGCGGGCGATGCTGGTGCCAAAGACCGCCGCGCCCTGGAACTGCGAGCGCACCATGTCGGGATTGACCACGATGCCGGCGTCAAGAGCGGTGTAGACGTTCGGAATGCGGATCGCACCCGACTTGTCGACTTCCACCTCGACCACCGTCGCCACATAAGTAAGGAAGCTGCGATGGGCGGCGATCCCAATGCCCCATCCATTGCCGGATTTCCTTTTGCCCCAGTTTGCCTTGCTGGCGGCGAGTTCCGCGACGTGTCGCAGGCGCGCCGTATCGTACGGATATTTCTTCGCCATCTCGGGAGAGCCCTGCTTAATCTCGATCGTTTGACCCGGCCCGATCAGGTCCAGCAAATAATCGTAGGGATCGCGATTCGCCGCGTAGGCGAGTTCGTTGGCGAATGTCTGCACGGCAAACGCGTGATAGATGTTGGCGACTGAGCGCAGCCATCCGATGCGCACATGCGCGGTGGCCGGCCCATTCTCCGAGCGGAAATTCGGCAGGGCGAATGGCGTCACATCCCAGCCCAGGGAAACCTCGCTGCCATAAACCGCAGTCTTGTCGAACGTGGAAGCGATCGGCGGAAAGACCGAGCGTTGCAGCCACGCCTTCGGCATGCCCTTGTCATCGAGTGCGGCCTTGATATACATGGCCGCGACCGAATGGTAGTAGTCGAACCGGATGTCGTCCTCGCGGCTCCATACCACCTTCACCGGCTTGCCGGTTTTCTTCGAGAGCACTGCGGCCTCGACGCAGTAGTCCGGCTTCGACTTGCGCCCGAAGCCGCCGCCCAGAAACGTCACGTGGCAGGTGACGTCTTCCTTCTTTAGCCCGAGAGCCTTGGCGACTTCTTCGCGAACGCCCACCGGATTCTGCGTCGGCGACCATACCGTGACCTTGTCACCCTGCACCTCTGCCACCGCGACCGGTGGCTCCATCGACGCATGCGCCAGATGCGGAGCGAAATATTCCGCCTCGAACACCTTGCCGCCTTTCGCGAACTCCGCGTCCGGATCCCCAACCGTGTGGATGACTTTCCCCGGCTGACGCGATGTCGCCTGCAATTCCTTTTTGTACTCTGCCGATGTATAGGACGCATTCGCCCCGTTGTCCCACTCGACCTTGAGCTGGTTGCGTCCTTTGAATGCGGACCATGTGTTGTCAGCAATCACCGCCACGCCGCCCAGAGGCTGGAAAGCGTGGGGTGGCGTAAACGGATCAATCGCAATCGTCTTCTGCACGCCCCGGACTTTTAGTGCCGCCGAATCGTCCAGCGACTTTACTTTTCCTCCAAGCACCGGAGGATGCGCGACCGCTGCGTACAACATCCCGTCGATGCGGACATCCATGCCAAACTGTGCTTTCCCCGCGCACAGATCCGTGACGTCGTACCCGGGCGCGGGCTTGCCGATGTAGCGCCAATCCTGCGGAGGCTTGAACTTCAACTCCTCCTTCTTAGGAACTGGTTGCCTAGCGGCGAGGGGAGCGAGTTCTCCGTAGCCCAGCGTGCGCTTGGACGCCTTGTGCGAAACCGCATGCGGCGGATCGGCCACACACTCCGCTTCCGGCACGTTCCACTGCTGTGCCGCCGCGCGGACCAGCATCAGGCGCGCCGTAGCTCCAGCCTCGCGCAATGGATCGAAGAATTCCCGCACCGAGTGCGAGCCGTCCGTGTCCTGCGAGCCGTACTTCTCATCGCCATCTCCCTGGATCACCTTTACCCGCGACCAGTCGGCATCCAGTTCGTCGGCAAGAATTCGCGGCAGGCTGGTGCGAACGCCATTTCCCATCTCCGTCCGGTGCGCGATGATGTAGACCGTCCCGTCGGTCTGAATACCGAGATAGACGCCAGGATGAAATGCGGTGGAATCGATGGCAGGCAGCGTCCCGGTCGCAGCGGGTGCCCCATTGCTCGCGCCTTTTGCGAGAAGTGGGGCCTTTCCCACACACAACACGAATGCCCCGGCCGAAATCAATCCCTGAAGAAAACTTCGCCGCCCACTGTTTTCAATCGCATTCTCTAAAGCCCGTTCTTCGAGGGAAATCATGCGGTCTCCTTCGCGGCTTCCTTAATCGCCGCTCGAATGCGCTGGTAAGTGCCGCACCGGCAAATGTTGCCCGACATCACATCGTCGATGTCTTCGTCGGTTGGATGGGGCTTCGACGAGAGCAGCGAAACGGTCTGCATGATCTGGCCGGGCTGGCAGTATCCGCATTGTGGCACGTTCACCTCCGCCCACGCGCGCTGTATGGCGGTCGGGCCGTGCGCCGAGATGCCCTCGATCGTCGTGATCTCCAGCCCGTCGGCGGTGCCCATCTGCTTCTGGCACGAGCGAATGGCCTTGCCGTTTTGCAGCACGGTGCAGGCCCCGCACAGCCCCATGCCGCAGCCGAATTTTGTCCCCGTGAATCCCAGAATGTCGCGCAGATACCACAGCAGCGGCATTTCGGGATCGCCATCGAACGCTTGCGCCTGCCCGTTCACTTTGAGATGCACCATGGATGTTCCTCAGGTTCAAGTGGAAAAGGATGCAAGCATTTTACTGCGGATCGGGGCCACTGATAGGAATTACATTCGCGAGCGGGGCGAAGCTCAACCGGAAAAAGGCAAGAGTTCCGCGCGTGTTGACCAGACCTTGTAACCGGAGAACACAGCCTCAGAAGTTGCGGAACACTGTGGAACAGCGTCACTTCAGCGCCGCGTATAACGTGCCCAATCACCCTGGGGCCTCAGCCCCCGTGGTCGCCTTTGCTTTTGCCGCAACCTCAGCCGCTGAGACGAACACCCAGCGGTCCCTACTTTTCCCAGTGCGTAGTCGTGAATTTGTCCGGATCGAAAGTCCCCGCATCAAGCTTCACGTTTCCCTGAATGTCAGTGTAGTCCTCGCTGAACACTTTCTTCCCGTCGGCATGGACTTCGACTCCCGCGGCGATCCAGGCTCCAGCCAGCGGTTCATAATGGATGAAGCGGATATCATCCACCTTCACCGGCTCTCCCCGCGAAGGTTCGATCACGCGTACGAACAATAAATTGTCCTTCTCCACCCAGAACTGTTTTGCCTTCAGGTCGCCCTTGTCGGCGCCGACAACATAAGCCGGTTTGCCGTCCCAGCTGTCTTCGTGAAATTTGGCGAGGTCGTAACCTTCATCTTTCACCACCTGAATGGTCTTCGCCGCATCCTGCGTGTAGGCGTCAAAGCCCAGCACGAGAAGGATGTTCATGTACTTGTCGGTCTTGACCAGCGCGCCCTTCTTGAAAATGCTGAGAGTGCCATCGACCATCAGATAGCCATTGTTGTCGGCTGGAGTGCCAATATCGATGCGCAGCTTGCCCGGCAGCGACGCCGCCTCATACCACATCTCAAAGCTGCTCGTCCCGTCGGGCTTGAAGGTCGTACTCTTCTGCGTGAAGGTGACGGTCTTATACCAGCTTGAGGCGTAGCGCTCGTGCATGGCGCGAATCACATCTTCGCCATTGTGAACGTCCGCGGCGTGGGCCACGCTAAATGTCAGCAGCAAAAAAACAGGCAATAGTTTTCGCATTTGGGTTGGACGCGGTACATCCGAAAAAGACAGCGGACAGACTATCAGACTTCCCGCAGCTTGTCGGGCAGCACGAAGATCGACCGGGCCATGTCGGAATCGATCGTAGATTGTTCGTAGTAGCGGGACAGGACCCCGTCCTTCCAACGGAAAAGATCCAGATTGCCTCCTTCGAATGTATTCCAGTCGCGGGCGCCCTCACGCGCCATGCGCTCCCGGATCAGAAAAAACAAGGAATAAGTAATGGTTTCGTGGTACCGCTGCGCTTGACCGCGGGCCGCAGCGTAGCTTTTCAGAGCGGAGCAGAATTTTTCCAGCCCTTCGAGTGCCGGATATTCAGAAAGATAAGCGAACGCCAGCCGCACGTGGTCGGCATGACGAAATTCGCCCGGCAGAGAGTCAGCTTCGAAAAGACGGATGAATTCAGTGTTCGTCATGAGCTCGTCACAGATAGGCACTGTCGGGTGCCCCACTTCTCCGATTTTGGGAGAAGTGGGGACTTTGACGTTGCATCCCAAGCTCCGTCTAAGTCCCTTTACTCACCGCAATCGCAAAGGCCGCCGCCGCATAAACCACCAGATTTCCGATCCCATACATCCCATGCAGCAGGTGAATCAATATCGCCATCACAAACACCGCCAGCAAAAGCCACGCCCCACGCTTAGCCGTCTTGGGAACCAGCAGCAGAATGCATCCCGCAATCTCGCCCCAGCCCAGCACCATCCGGACGAACCCCGGCATATGCGTCCGGCTGAATTCATGCGCCGCGCCCGGCAGCACGAACATCACCGCCTCAATCAGGATGACGATCCCCAGCGAATACTTCAAAACGCACAACCCGATATTCGATTTCATGATGATCGCCTCACTTGGGGGATACCGCTGAGTTGTCATCCTGAGCGCAGCCGTTTTTCAGGCGGAGCGAAGGATCTCCCGCGTCACCTCCGCACCGCGCCAGCCAAACGGGCACTCTACCGTCGCTTCGCCCTGATCTCCTTCAGTCGGTGGCTGGCGCTCGAGTCAAGGTCGAGTTCGTAAAACTTCTTCAGCTCCCGGATGCGCTCCAGAGAAGAAGGACTAAACGGCAACTTGCCATCGAAAGCATGCAGCACAATGCCCTCCAGCACATCGCCCAGCGTCATGTCGTGATACTCGGCGAATCCTTTGAGCACTTTCAAAATGCGCTTCTCGATGCGTACGCCAGTCTGCACCCGCTCGATCTCAAGTCTCGAATCGTCCGCCATGTGTACCAAGGTACCAAAATACCAAAATAATTACAATGACCGGAAACGAGAAGAAGCAGCCACGCCCAGCAATCGTTGGGGAATGTCCAAGGCAGGCACGCCAGCCATCGCCGGCAACAGCCAAAGCAGGCCCGCCGACCATCGCTGGGAATAACCGTGGAAGAGCGGCCCTTCAGGGCCGCGAAAGCTCGCTTAGATTGAGAGGGCTTTAGCCCGAGTGTACCCTCCAGGCCGGAATCGACGTACGATCGTGCAACGGAGAAAGCGCAATGACAAAAGAAGACGCCTGGAAGCTGGCCAATGCGTGGATAGTTTCCTGGAATGCCCACGACCTGGAGTCGATCATCAGCCACTACGACGACAACATCGAACTGACGTCACCGGTCGCCGCACAGTTGCTCGGAATCCCGGATGGCAGGGTGATCGGAAAAGCGAATCTGAAAGCGTACTTTCAGCGCGGACTCGAAGCCTATCCCGCACTCCACTTTCGCCTTGAGGATGTGCTCTGGGGACTCCACAGCGTGGTGCTCTA
The DNA here is from genome assembly GCA_036490405.1 of Candidatus Sulfotelmatobacter sp. Classification (GTDB taxonomy): domain Bacteria; phylum Acidobacteriota; class Terriglobia; order Terriglobales; family Acidobacteriaceae; genus Sulfotelmatobacter. Next base: position 14,565 of record DASXDY010000091.1, read on the forward strand.
CTACACCAACCAGAAAGGCACCCGCACAGCCGAGTTTATGGAGGTGTCCGCGGCCGGAACAATCGTGCGCGTGGTCGCCAACTACAATGCCTGAACCGGAGCATCTGGATCGGCAAAAGAAAAGCTACTGCCGCCGCCAGATCGAGAGTCCATCCACGCCCGCCGCCAGCATGCCCAGCGAACGCGCAGCCGATTTCGCTGCGGGACTGCCAACCTCGCTCTCCGCCGCAGCCGTCGTGCCCGATCCCGCAGTAATCGCCTTGTTCGCCACCGTCTCATAGGCATAGCCCGTGATGGTCGCCGTCATGCCCAGAGGCTGCGTAATCACCGTCAACCGGATCCATCCATAATGAATCTTGCCCTTGATCAGAAACTTCACGCCCAGGTACCGGTTCTTCGGATTCCCGCCCCAGTCCCCGCGCAGAGTCCTGCCCTCGTAGTGTGAGTAACTGATGAGGGTGTGGACGTGCTCGATCCGGTTTCCCGGCCCTTCGATGAAATGGTCCGCCGGCCCAATCTTCGCGCCATGTACCAGGGCCGATGCATAACCCTTATGCGAAGCCACCACTCCCCCGCTGCTCTGCACCGGAAAAACGAAGAGGTCCCAATCCGACAGAGGATAGGCGACTAAAATTCAGGTTCGCTGAAAAATCGTTGATCCCGTCGTGATTAAAGTCAATCCCGACGATGGGGAAGGTATTGTACGGGATCGGAATCGTCTTCTTCGTGACCACAACTTCGCCAAGCGCAGGCTGCGCCAAAGCCAATACGCCCACCCCAGCCACCAGCGCAGCAGTGGAATAAACCAGCAGGTTGCGGTCAAAAGTCTTCGACCGGGCGATCGGCGCAAGATGAGCGGACGCTTTCCGTAGCATGGGTGACCCTCTCTGCTTGAGAGCATTGGCCGCAAGATCCCCCCTGTCAAGATGAAAGAACTTGCAATGGATTTTGAAGTTCAATCACCCACCCAACCGGCCGATCCCGCCACCCACGAATCGTCATTGATGAAAAAGCCCTCGCAAAACGTACCGGACCCGGCACGCCGAAGGGGGCGAAAGAAAATTCTGCGGAAGCTGGAACGAACTCCGAGGGTGGCCCATTCAAGCCCGCTTTTGGCTTGAGTGGAGGCACAAAAGGAACAACGCCGACGGCGGAATAAGGGGCGTCCGCAAGGCCACTCGCACCGACGCGGAAAACGTCCCGAGGGATGTCCGACAATAGCCCGGCGCTTCCAGCGCCGGGAAGGCAGAAACCGACAACAGCGTCCCGTAGCGACGCCTGAAACCCAACCCCAACCATGTGCGTTCGAAAGACCGACAACGGAGAACAAGAACTGAGAACTGTTTATAATCACCCTTCATCCCGAACGAAAAAAGGATTCTCTTGGCACTAGACGAGAAGATTTACGAACTGCGGCGCGAAAAGTTGAAGCAGATTGAGGCGCTGGGCCAGCCCACGTACCGCAGCAACTACGAATTCACTCACACGCTGGAACAGGTTCTCGATCAGTTCACCGCAAAGAGCGCGGAAGAACTTGAGGCTGCGCGCGTCAACGTCCGCGTGGCCGGACGCATCATGGCGATCCGCCTGATGGGTAAAGCCGGCTTCGCTCACCTTCAGCAGGGCGGCAAGAAGCTCCAGATTTACGTGAAGAAAGACGCTGTCGGCGACGAGGGATTCGAACTCTACAAGCTGCTCGACCTGGGCGACCACATCGGCGCCAGCGGATATCTGTTTCGCACGCGAACTGGAGAACTCACCGTCCACGTCGAGGAGATCACCTTCCTCAGTAAAGACCTGCTGCCGCTGCCAGAAAAATGGCACGGCCTGACCGACGTCGAGCTGCGCTACCGCCAGCGCTATGTCGATCTGGTGATGAATCCAGAGGTGCGCGAAGTTTTCCTGAAGCGCACGAAGATGATCCAGTCGATGCGTAACACGATGGAATCGCACGGCTTTATCGAAGTCGAAACGCCGATGATGCACCCCATCGCGGGCGGAGCGGTCGCGCGGCCGTTTGTCACGCACCACAACACGCTCGACATGGATCTTTTCCTGCGCATCGCGCCAGAACTCTACCTGAAGCGGCTGGTGGTCGGCGGATTTGACCGCGTCTACGAGATCAACCGCAACTTCCGCAATGAAGGCCTCGGCTGGCGCTGGAATCCGGAATTCACCATGCTCGAGGCGTATCAGGCCTACACGGATTACCAGGGCATCATGAACGTCACGCAGGAGGTCATCACTGAAGCGGCGAAGGCAGTGAATGGCGGGACGAAGGCAAAGTGGGGCGACCAGGAAATCGATTGGTCGAACTGGCAGCGGCTAACGATGCGCGAGGCGATCATTCAATACTGGCCGGATATCTCTGGCCCTAAGCCTGAACTTGAGGAGTTTGCTTCCGACGATGGTGTTCGGGGCATGGTGATGCGTATGAACGCGGCGAAGACAGGCGCGCACGTCCCCATCTCTACCGGAGAGCCGCGAGGAAAAACGATCGCGGCATTATTTGAAGCTTTGGCTGAGGAACACCTCACCCAGCCGACAATCATCTACGAATTTCCGACGGCCGTGTCTCCGCTATCGAAGCAGAAGCCGGATGAGCCTGACTGGACCGAGCGCTTTGAAATCTACGCCGGTCAGATGGAGATCGCCAACGGCTTCAGCGAACTCAACGATCCCGAAGATCAACGCCAGCGGTTTGAGGCGCAATTGAAAGAACGCGAGCGCGGCGACGAAGAAGCCCACCAGATGGACGAAGACTACATTCGCGCGCTGTCATATGGCATGCCTCCGGCGGGCGGGGTGGGCATCGGGATCGATCGTGTCTGCATGCTGTTGACCGATCAGCACACAATCCGCGATGTCATTCTGTTTCCGCTTCTAAGGCCGGTGAAGGATGAGAGCAAGAGCGAGGAGCAAGCCGACGCGGAGAAGTGATTGCCCCGAAAGTTCCACTGGGGCTAAAGCCCGCTTTCAAAGAATCCTTAACGCGGCGCTGAAGCGCCGCTCTTCCACGGCAAGTCTTCGCCGCTCTTCCACGGCAAGACAAGGTCTCGTACCCAGGAATGCACTATTTTTCGGTGCAACCAGATTTCTATACTTTGGACATCAGTTTGGGCTCCGCAGTAGCGGCGCTACCGTAACGCTCTTCGAGCGTTGGGTCGGTAGCGCTTTGCATTTGCCGCTTATTTCGAGGATTTGGTGCGCGGTGCTTCGACGGCAGAACGCGGCGGCGCATACTGCGGCTGATCGACGCCGAAGTTCGCGCTCAGATAATCGATCAAAGCGTCACGGTCGCCGGCATCCACGACCGCTCCCCACTTCGTCATCTTGTCGACTTCTTTCGTCCATGTGGCCTTGGTCAGCCGCTGCTGAACGATGATGCGGGCTTCGTGGCATTCCGTGCACGCAGTCGTGGCTTTGGCCTGCATTGGTCCGGCCGGAAGCGTTTCGGTTCCGTTCACAGATGGTTTCTGCGCGAAGACGAGGGTTGGAAGCAGAGTCGCGCAGATCACAGCGGCAGCAAGGCCGAGCACGCGAATGTGATTAGGCGACATGGATTTTGACCTCGTCGATTGCATTGTTGAGGTATCCGCTGGGATTCCAGACCGGCGTTTCGGGCTGCGTGCGTCCCTGGCTGTCTGTGGCGCGAGATCGGATCGAGTACGCGCCAGGCTTCGCCTTGAAGTCGTAATGCCAGATCCGCCAGGCGTAATGCGCGTGGTCCTGACCGAGCGCAGCGCGGTTCCAGTTCGCGCCGCCGTCGGTCGAGATCTCCACTTTTACGATGTCGGCTTCGCCCGCCCAGGCCGCACCCTGAATTAGGACCTTCCCCGCTTTCACACCCGCGCCGTCACTCGGCCCGGCGATCACCGACTTCACCGTCAAGGCTGTGACGGGATGCGTGTCCTCGGGCTTCACGGCTTCGCCCGGTTTCACGGGAGCGTTCGGCAGGCGATAGCCGGCGCTCATGAAATTGCCGACGAATTCCGCATCGAGAATCTTGATTTCCGCAAGCCATTTGCAGGAGGCGGCCCCGATCCAGCCGGGCACGAGCGCGCGAGCAGGAAAGCCGTGGTGCCTGGTGAGCGGCGATCCGTTCATGTGGGTGGCGATCAGCGTGTCGGCGTCGAGCGCCTTTTCGATTGGGATGCTGCGAATAAAAGGAGGGACTTTGCCCGGAACTTCGTCGAGGCCATGAAACATGACGTGCTTGCCCGAGGGTTTGATTCCTGCGCGCTGCAAGACGTCGCGCAGGCGCGGACCTGAAAATCTCGCAGTACCGACGGCGCCCTTGCCCCACTGAATGCCGGGGACCTGCGGACGCTCGAAGGCGCGTCCGTTACCGGCACATTCCAGAGTGTTGACGACGGAGTGGACTTCAACTTTCGAGAGATCGTTGAGAGAAAGCGTCAGCGGTTTCTCAACTTCTCCGCCGATCGTGAGTCGCCAATCTTCTGCGCTCAGTTCGACCGGTTCGTGCATGTGGTTGCGCACGAAGAAGTGCGGAATTGGCGTTAGCCACGTTTTCAAGTACTCGACCGGTGTTTCGAGATCGTAGAAACGTAGCGAGCGCACGACCATGCCGTTCTCGCCCGGAATTGAGATCGCACGGCCCGACGAAGCCGAACCCGCGGCGGACGCAGCCCAGGAGATCAGAGCAGGTGCAGCCGCAGTGGTAATGGCAGAGTAAGAGATGTGCTTGAGAAAAGAGCGTCGAGAATTCATAAGTCGCGAACGAAGGTGGACCCTTGATTGATTATCCGCCTGGATGAGGCGAAATGCTGCATGTTTCCTGAGTAGTTAACACTGCCGGGCCGGAAAAGGAGAGTAGCCAAAACCGGACCGGCAATGTTCTGAAGGCGATCCTTCAGTTCTATATCCTGATTCCCGCTATCAGAAGGAATCAGAAGATATAGATTGTGTCGAACTGCAAGCGGGTCAGCCAAGGCTCGGTGGTTGCGAGCGGCCGGCCGACCAGGGCGGTGAATCCCAGTTGCACATTCCGATCGAACTGGTAGAAGAAATCGAAACGATGCTGGGTGACGTTGGTGCCCTGGCGGATGTCGCTGTAGTCGAAGTTGCCCATCACGGCTTCACGCTCGATATTCATATGGGTGTAGCCGATCTGGAAGTCGCGCTTTTCCTGAAGACGTCCGACACGTCCTTCAGTCCAGTACCCGCGGCGCTGGTTGGCGACGCAGGGTGCGTTGACGGTCTGCTTGTAGGTGGTTGTCGCGGTGTTTGCCGGCGCCGCTGCGATGTTAGGGAGATTGCCGCAGGCACCCATATTCTGCACGTAATCGCCGATGAACGACAGGGGAAAGCGCGAGTTGCCGGTGTCGATGTCGATTTTTGCGATGTTGTCGAATAACTCGAACTTCGAGGCGAACTGCGCGTTTGTAATCGACGTCACGCCGGTTGGGTATGCGGTTCCGCCGACCGTAATGATGGTGGTTGCGGTCGTGGTGTAGGTGGAATCCTGCACCGGGTTGCCGGAAGCCAGAGGCAATGCCCCAGTAAACGGAGTCTGGGGATTCTTGCTGCTCGCTTTGGCAAGCGCGATAGCAACCGCATCCGCGCCGCGGTAGTCGTAGTAGCCGGAATATGCGCTCAACAGAACGTGGGGCGCCAACTGCCATTTTGTCTGCAACTGGCCGCCGTAGGTGATCTGCTGCGTGATGCGCTTGTCGGTAGCGGCGGTTCCTGCGATCTCCGCGAGGGGCAACTGAAATCCGACCAACGCGATGTGCTTGAGCACCGGCGTGTCCAACTTAACGCCCAAAGTTTCGGCAGCGCCTTCCGGGTTTAGGTCTTTATCCCAGGTCAGTTCGGTGTTGAACCAGGGGTAGCGGAATTTGCCGCCGATCACAGTCAGGTTCTTGAAGTCTTTGGGAGTGAATTCCACAAACGCCTGGTCGAGGGCCACCGGCTTGCGCGTGTAGAAACCAGTCAGCGTCTGGTTCGTGCTGGTGGGATCGTTGACGTCGCCGCTGGCCAGGGTAAATCCGGCGCGGAATTGCTCTCCGAGGTCGGCAAGAGCGTTGAAGCGCAAACGGACACGCGCGCGGGCGCGGTCGAGCGATTCATCGGTGGGTCCGCCGAAGATGGGCTCCGCACGAAGGCGAACGTCTCCACTGAACGAGAGTGGGCCAAGGCCTTTGATCTGGCGCTCAAGGTTACGGATGCGTTCGTCGGAACTGCCCGCCTGCACGCTCTGGGCGCGGGAAGTCCCTTGTGGCCGGGACGTCGTGGGTGAGGGAGTTGCCTGCGCGGAATTGTCTTGCGCTGTTACGGCCGGTGCGGCGGCCGGAGTGACAGCAACCGGAGCCGGAACAGACGGGGCAGAAGCCGCCACATTGTTCTCGTTCATCGGCTTGCTGCCGGACTCAAGCGCATCGATGCGCGCCTGCTGCTCGTGCACCAGTTGCTTGAGTTGCTCGACCTCATTGCGCAGGTCGGCGTCAGGGGTCAGTGGTTTCACGGTTGCTGCCGGACCTGGGGGCGGGGCAACGTTCGCGGCAGTCTGGGTTTGAGCGCCTGCTCCGGCTGCGGATGCAGCCAGCAAGAGGGCGGTTGTGAAGATGTGAGCGGCGAGTTTCATGGCGTGAAGTACTCTCCTTAATTGTTTTCGGTGGTGCCGATTTTTGCAGGGGAGAATCTTTTTTCGTATTCAGGCTGCAGAATATTGAATAACTATTACTATCAACATACTAGACATTCAGTCGAAACAAACAGCCCGCGGGGGAGGGCTTTTCAATTTTCAAGGGAAAACGTTGGGACAGCGATAGCGCTCAGGATGCGGGCGTCAACCCCCATCGGTTGTGAAGGTGGCGCTCCATTCCTTTGAAAACGATTCCGTCTACGATGTAGCCGAGGGCGATGATGAGGAACATGACGGCAATCACGGCGCTCATGTCGTTGAGGTCGCGGCCCATCATCAGCACCTGACCGAGGCCGAGGCTGAGGTAAAGCATTTCAGCGGTGATAAGCGATCGCCATGCGAACGCCCATCCTTGCTTGAGCCCGGTGACAATGAAGGGCAGGCTGGCTGGAAGCAGAACGTACCAGAACAGCTTGAATCCCTTTGCGCCGAGATTGCGACCAGCCTGGCCGAAGATTTTGGGCATCTGCTTGCGGCCGTCTTCCATGGCCAGGGTCACGGAGAGCAGCGATCCCATGACTACGACAAAAAGAATAGCGTTCTGATTGAGCCCGAACCAGAGCAGCGCCAAGGGCCACCAGCAGATGCTGGGGAGGCTTTGGAGGCTGACGAGCAATCCGCCCATGGTTTCTTCGAGAAACTGATTGCTGGCGACCCCAAGGCCGAGGACCATGCCGAGCACGACCGAGATCAGATAACCGATCAGCACGCGCTTCATGCTGACCGCGATGGCGATCAGGTAGGTGTGGTCCTGGAAACCTGCGTAAAGAGCTTGCCATACTCCCCACGGAGTGGGGAAGAGATACGGCGGCCAAATCTTGAGTTCGGCCAGCAAGGTCCAGAGGCCGAACAGGCCGGCGTAGAAGACGATGTAACGGGCTGCGCGTTTCATGCGTGAACTCCCGGGGCGATACGCGGCTTGACGCCGTCGTTGTATTCAGCTTCGAGGGAGTGGTTGATTTCTTCACGAAGTTCGTCGAGCACTTCGCGGGCGGCATGGGCGACATCGGGATCTTCGAGATGACGAGGGCGTGGCAAGTCCACGGGGAAGTCGCTCTTCACGCGACCGGGCCGGAATGTCATCAGAACGACTCGGTCCCCGAGGCGGATGGCTTCGCGAACGTTGTGGGTCACGAAGATGATGGTGCGTCCGGTCTCGTTCCAGATGCGTTCAAGTTCGTCATGGAGAAGATCGCGCGTCTGGGCGTCGAGGGCGGCGAAGGGTTCGTCCATGAGAAGAACATCGGGTTCGGTGGCGAGGGCGCGGGCAATCGCCACGCGCTGGCGCATACCGCCGGAAAGCTGGTGGATGTAGCTCTTCTCGAACTTCGCCAGATGAACGAGGCGAAGATAGTAGCGGGTTCTTTCCTCGCGCTCAGCTCTGGGCAGGCCTTTCATCTTCATGCCGAATTCCACGTTCTGTCCGACCGTAAGCCAGGGGAACAGGCCGTGCTCCTGGAAGATCATGATGCGGTCGGTGCCGGGGCCTGCGACGGGATTCCCATCGATCAGGACCTGGCCGCTGGTCTGCGAATGCAGTCCGGCGATCAAATGGAGAAGAGTGGACTTGCCGCATCCGGAAGGGCCGACGATGCAGAGAAATTCTCCGGCTTTCACTTGCAGGTTGATGCGATCGAGAGCCAACAGGCGTTCGCCGCTGTGGCTGTTGTAGCTGAGAGATATATCGTTCAGCCCGACTTTCGGAGTTTCTGGCAAAACAGGCCGAACGACGTGACCAACCGAAGCGGGACCAATCTTGCCACCACGGGCGCCGGGACGTGCAGGAACCATCGGTCCAGCCGGAACCGGAAACTGGGCGGGGATGTTAGCTGTGCTCATTGGATTGCCTTCCGTTTCTTCTCGGCCAGAACTTCGTTCAGGAGCTTCAGGTCGTAGAGGTGAGAGAGATCGGGCATGGTGCGGCCCAGAGAGCCGTTCTCGAATGCCTGTTGTGCGGCTGTGGTCAACGCGGCGTGCAATGGATCGTAGGTGACCTGCATGCGCGAGAAGGCTTCGTCGAGAACGGCGGGGGGAAGCGGCTTGCCGGTTTCGCGCTGGATTTGCTGGTTCAGCAGTTTTTTTGCTTCTGCCGGGTGCGCGTTGATCCAGTCAGTAAGATCAACGTTGGCGCGAATCCAGTTTTTTACGAGATCGGGATGCTCGTTCAGGAACTTGGTATTCACGACCAGCAGTCCAATGACGAACTGGCCGTCGGGCCAGAGCGTGCGTTCGTCTACGAAGAGGCGTCCATTGCCTTCGTGAATGAGGCGGGTCGCCCATGGTTCCGGCGCCCAGGCTGCGTCGAGATCTTTCCTGAGGAACAGAGTCAACTGGTCAGGGTTGGCCATGGGAACAATCTGGACATCGCCGCCCTTATCGTTGGTCTTGAGACCATTCTTTTTAAGCCAGTTGCGCAGCGCGACATCCTGCGTATTGCCGAACTGCGGCGAGGCAACGCGCTTGCCATGAAAGTCTTGCGGCTTGTTGATTCCGGCGTCGTTGCGGACAATGAGCGAGGCTCCGCCGCTGGCCGCCCCGGCAATCACGCGAAGGGCTTCGCCGTTGGAGCGAACGTATCCGTTGATGGCGGGATTCGGACCGACATAGGTCATGTCAATCGCGCCCGCGAAAAGCGCTTCAATCGCAGCAGGCCCGGCGTTGAAGCTGGTCCACTGAATCTTCACGTTCGGACCCATGGCCTTGTCGAAAAAGCCGTTGGCTTTGCCAACCATGGCCTGAGGGTGCGTGATATTGGGGAAGGCGCCGACCCGAATCGCCGTTTGTCCCCAGGCTGAGATTGAAATGGCAACAACAACAAGCCCCAAGAATCTTCTTTTAGTCACGCTTATGGCCTCCAACCACCATGGGGAGGATGCTGGCGGGTTCTTTTTTCTGTTTTTTTGACTGCTTGTGGGCCGCACTGGCCCGAGGACCGTGTCCATCGATCAGATCTGCGAGGGTCGTGTGATCAAGAATGCGCGCGGCCGCATCGCGGACATCGAGGAAAACCTTGTATAGGGAACGATGGGCGAGATCGCGGTCGATCAGATCTTTCAAATGCTCGGCGTCACCGAAGGGCGCCAGCGGCCCATCAATCAGACGAATGATTTCGCTGAGCGCAACATCGGAAGGATCGCGGCGGAGCGCGTATCCGCCTTTGGCGCCGCGGACGCTCTCCACCATGCGGGCGTTCTTCAGTTCGAGCAGGATCAGCTCGAGGAACTTTTCCGGCAGGCCTTCTTCGTAGGCGATGTCGCGAATTTTGATGGCGCCCTGGTGATGCCGGCGGGCCAGCATCATCATGGCCTGGAGCGCGTATAAACCCTTCTGGGATATCTTCATTGGCGCATTATTCCATAAACTCGATTGAAATAATAGACATTATCAACATAAGGGACTTAGCAAGCGAATTTCCATTCGAAGCGCGAAGTCGGGCGCACGAGAAGCCTTTACTGTCAAGGGTTTGCGGGCGGCGCAAGGCCATGAAAAAGCGTGGAAGTGAAAGTGTTTGCAGTTTCAGTGAGGAAAAAATTACAGCCGATGCTGTGGAAAAGTCCTGTAGGTTTGCAGGTTTCTGCGCAGTGATTGCGGAAATCTCAGCTGCCGGAAACGCGCAAGACGACGGCGGTGATATTGTCGGGGCCGCCGCGCTCGAGCGCCATCCGAATCAGTTTCAGGCAGGCGTCGGAGAGTGAATTTTCCTGCACGGTGCGAAGCAAGTCTTGCTCACCGACCAGACTCCACAGGCCGTCGGTGCAGAGAAGAAGGGAGTCACCCTCTTGCAACGGAATCGGCTCTTGCGGAACATGAGGCATAATTTCGCGGCCCGATCCGAGCGCCGCGGTCAGAATGTGGCGCTGCGGGTGGGACTCGGCATCTTCCGAGCGCACGATACCGTTTTCGACCAGGCGGCCCACGTAGGAGTGGTCGCGTGTCAGGCGTGAAATGTTCTGGCCACGGATGAGGTACAGACGGCTGTCGCCGATGTGGGCGAAGTAGAGTTTCTGATTGAGAATCGAGAGCGCGGTGCACGTCGTGCCCATCCCATGAAACTCGGGATGCTCGATGCCGTAACGCTGGATCGTGTCGTGGGCGGTTTGAAAAGCGGAGTTCAAAACGGCCTGGGGATCGCCGTCGAAGTTGCAATCGTAGACATAGCGGACGGTTTCAACGGCGAGGCGGCTGGCTTCCTGTCCGCCTTCGTAGCCTCCCATGCCATCAGCCACGATGGCGAGACGGCCCTTGCGGCGAAATTCGGCATCGGATTCCGGTTCCCAATAGAGAAGGGAATCTTCGTTGTTGGCGCGCTGAAGGCCGACGTCAGTCAGGCTCGCGGCTTCGATCCCTGGTTTCGGTTTACAGTCCACCGGCATATTCTGATTTGCACGAACAATTGGGAGGCGGCGAGGACCTGATTGCCCTGGGGTCATTATAAGGCAATTTTTCTCGGCGCCTTGTCCAAGCAAAACCGCTAGCCTACCACTTCCGCGAGGGGCCCGGGCATGAAGTTTCATTTTGTCCGGAAAAGAAAAAAGCCGCCCACTGAGAGCGGTTATTTTCTTTCGACAACTATGGCAGGTCGTAGACATGACGTTCTGTGATTATCATCTATACCTATGCGATCTATATCTATGCGCATCGCGTTCATCTGGCTGGCGGTATCTCTTAGTCTCCCCGTGGCCGCTCAGAGCAAGCGGCTTTGGGTCCTGAAGGCGTCGGGTGATCTGGTCGAATACGATCTGACTACTTTTGCAACGAAGCAAACGGTGAAGCTGCCCCCCGAAGCGGCGAAAACTCCTGCTGGTGTTTTAGTGAATCGTCTCGGCCAAGTGTTGTTCGAGACTGCGGTTACTTTGCCGCTCTCGACTGAAGAATCGGCTCCGCACAAAGTCTGGATATGGAACGGCCGCACCGCGTCGACTCTGGATCAGGGCATTGTGCGCAAGAGTGAGGAGACCGGTTCGAACCAGGCGATAACAGAATTGGCGCCGATTGCGTTTCTATCCGGCGATGGAACCCATCTATTCTGGTTCGCGAACCAAGCGCGGCGGCTGCAGCGGGAAGACGTCGATTTATCGACGGAGAACTCCTGGCAGGCCTGGCAGACCGATCTCAAGGGAGATGGGCGAGAGGAGATCGCATCCGCGAAGTTGCCGGACTGTCGTTGCACGACCGGAACGTGTGAAGAGAGTTGTCCCAACGGCATCGTGTGGGTTCCGGAGAATGCGCTGGACAAATTCTTTCTCGTGACCCAGGTTGTGGCAGGACAGACGAATCCCGCCTACAAAGAGAGCATAAGGTATCGCTTGGACGGAGGAAAATGGCCGCCGAGCGCGCTACCCGAACCGCTACAGAAAGTGCTCGATGCGAACGACGACGGAAGCGTGACGGTCGATGCCATTCCTGACACGGGCTGCTGCGGATGGACGAACCAGAGTGACGATCAGACACTGGCGCATGTTGGGGGAAAAATCCGCACCGTGTTTGATGAGAGGATCGCTTACAAAAATCCTGATTATGATGTCAGCTTTTACACGGCGAATGCGAAGCTATCGCCAGAAGGTGGATACGTCGCAACGACTATTACGGCCACCGCAAAGGTGAACCAGCCAATTCAGTTGGCCGATGGCGGGCAAGCGAATCCGGGGGAGTCGAATTCGATACGGAAGGCGCTTGCCGAATTACCCACGGTCGAAGTGACGAGCGCCAAGGAAATTCCGGGGAAAGTTGCCTTCCTGCCGCATGCAATGCTTATTGGCTGGATCAACGAACGAGAGCTGCTGATCGTGGAGAATCACCTGCTCGTTGTCTACAACGTTGTGAGCAAGGCGCGGAAGAAGACTGTTGTGCGGGTGGACGATCCTGCGCGGGTGTTTTTGCGGTGAACGGATATTCGTGGAAAGCCCCACTTCTCGCGCAGAAGGCGCGCGAGAAATGGGGCACCCGACCGAGTCACGCGTTTCTTTCATTTCTTCTCGGTTGCGGGTTTCAGCAGCAAATCCTGATAGTCGAAGCTGAAGTCGGCCAGCGGCGATACTGCGGCCATTTTCGCGCTGTCGATGGAGCCGTCAGGGTTCAGAGAAAATGTCACGAAAGCATCTTCAATGGTGCGCGTGCGCCAGTGGGCCTTGAAGGTGTCATGCTGCCAATGCTGGAGATCGCCAATCATGGTTGGAGTGTGATCGAACGAAATTACCAGCCCGCCGTTTTCGTACTTGATGGTGATGGGCCCGTACCAGGCATCGTTGTAGACACCGGCATACTTTTCGAGCGGCAGGGACGGTTTTGAAGTCGCGTCGCGGCCGGCTGCCGTTTTTGCCATCACATCGGCGGCGTCTTTTTCTTCTTTGTCTTTTACCGCTTTGAAAGCCGCGATCCAGTCCGTCGCGGGCGCCTGCATATAGTGATCGATGACGTGATAAAGAATAGCGTCGAAGGCGCCGCCTTCTTCTGCATTGGTCAGGATTACGACTCCCAGATTTTCTTCCGGCACGAGCATCACGCGCGATACGAAGCCGGCGACGCCGCCGGTGTGGCCGATCAGCTTGCGCCCGCGATAATCGTGTAATCCCCACCCCAGGCCGTAATCGGCAAAGTTGGCCTTCAACCCGGCCAGCGGCGTCGGAGGATCGCCCGTGGGGAGAATCGTCTGCGGCGACCACATCTCGCGCGAACGCCGTTCGCTGAACAGGCGTCCATCGCGGTCGGCGAATTTTCCGCGATTGAGCTGGAGTTGCACCCATTTCGCCATATCGGCGGCACAGGAGTTGATTGCTCCGGCAGGACCGACATTATCGAGAACTTCGAAGGGAATGACCTGCAGCCTGCCATCCACGCGGGAGTGCGGGAATGCGACATCGTCACCGGGCTTGACCGAGGAATTACTGATGTTGGAATGGGTCATTCCCAGCGGTGCGAAGATGTGTTGCTGAATGTAATTGTCCCACGGGTCACCGCTCACGGCTGGGATGATCTGGCCCGCCGTCATGTAGAGAAGGTTGTCGTAGGCGTAGTGGCTGCGGAAGCTCGACGCCGGTTTCATGTATCGCAGTTTGTGGATGATCTCATCGCGCGTGTACGTGGATTGCGGCCAGAACAGCAGGTCGCCTTCGCCGAGTCCCATGCCGCTGCGATGGGTCAGCAGGTCGCGGATGGTCATCTCGTGCGAGACGTACGGGTCGTACATGACAAAGCCGGGCAGCCGCTGGTAGACAGGATCATCCCATGAGAGCCTGCCTTCATCCACGAGCGTGGCGAGGGCGGCGGTGGTGAAGGCTTTGGTGTTCGATCCGATGCCAAAGGTGGTGAATTCGTCCACCGGCGTGGGATCGCCGAGTTTGCGGACGCCGTATCCCTTGGCGACGAGAATCTTTCCGTCCTTCACGATCGCGACTGCCATGCCGGGGACGTCGAAGGTCTTCATCGATGACGCGACGTATTGATCAAGGTCCGCAGGGGGCGATGCGCTGCCGCCTTGCCCATGGCACAGGCCGATGAGAAACAAGGGAACCAATGCGAGCGCGAGATGGTGAGCCTTCATGTCTTCTCCGAGAAGATTTCGCATTTCAGAGGACAGCGGAGGTGATTAAAACACAGAACCGCCGGATTCTTCGAGCACTGGAAGAATCCGGCGGTCCTTTTCAGGGTGAGCAAAAGCAAGAGCGGAGAAAAATGCTGCGTTTCAGTTCATGCGATCTGACATAACGGCGCTGATGTATTCGAGCAAGTGACCCATATCGAGATCCGAGTCGACCATGGCGGCGATGTCTCTGGCAGAGAACCCCGTTTCCGCCGATGCCTTCTCGATCAAGTGAGACAGGTCGTGCTGTGGAAAATATTCGAAATCAAAAACCATGTTGTGCTCCTTGAGCGTTGCCTATGAATGCAAATGAATGAACGGAGAGGGCGCGAAATAAGAACCGATGCCGCCGGCGATACGGAGCGCCCTAAGCGAAATCGATGACTAGCGCCGAATGGTCTTCAGGAGGATTGGAACGGAGTTAGGGTCCGGGCTGTCGGCGAGATCTCCCGCCTGGTAAAACGGGGGATAAGCGTCTGCCGGCGCCGGGTAAGGCTGAATGGTCGCCAACATAATCATGGCCGGGGCCGAGGTTGCCTGGGCATGGATGGCAGTGGGGCCGGTATTTCTGTGGAATGCGGTGGCAGGCAAATCAATGTCATCCGGGATCACGACGATCAACAGCATGGCCAGCGCCACCACGCCGAGAACGAACATTTGCCACGGTTTGAGATTCCACCTCGCCAACATGCACTCTTTTTTGCCAGAGCCGGGGCCTTGTGTCAATCCCCTGAGAAGATTTTTTCGCTGTGCAATGCTTTGCAATTGTGTGATAACGCAGCGGAAGGCGGGTCTTTTGCAGTGAACGGAAATTATGAGAATTAAGGTGCGCTGTACAAACACCCGGGGTTCGTATAAAAACTGTGGAAGCGAAGCTACCGGGTGTTTTTTGGGGGCCAAGGGCTTTGTATCTCAAGCCGAAAACGTTGCACGAAGCGGTTTCCTTGCTGGCTGAATCGGGCGGGCAGCTTCTGGCGGGAGGGACGGACTTCTATCCTTCTCTAGGCGACCGGCTGCCGCGCGGCGACGTGGTCGATATCAGCGGGTTGAGCGAAATCCGGGGAATTTCTTCCGACGATTCCTGCATCCGAATTGGGGGCGTTACGACCTGGAGCGAGATCATTCGGGCGCCGCTGCCCCGTTGCTTTGACGCCCTGAAGGCAGCTGCGAAAGAGGTCGGGTCGGTGCAGATTCAGAACCGGGGAACGGTGGCGGGAAATCTGTGCAACGCGTCGCCGGCCGCGGACGGAGTGCCTCCGTTGTTGGCATTGGACGCGCACGTGGAACTTTCTTCAGCCCATGACATCCGCCGGCTGGCCCTCGCCGGGTTCATCGCGGGCAACCGCAAGACGATGCGCCGGCCGGGAGAGATTCTGACGGCGATCCTGATTCCGCGAAAGGTCGAAAATGCGGTTTCCGCCTTTCTGAAGCTGGGTGCCCGGAAATATCTGGTGATTTCGATCTCGATGGTTGCTGCAATCGTCCAGCAGGATCAGGCCGGCCTGGTGTCGGAGGCGCGAATTGCCGTTGGTTCCTGCTCCGCCACCGCGCGCAGGTTGAGCGAGTTGGAAAAGGACCTTGTGGGGGTGCATCTCGGGCCGGGAGTCGGAGCGATCGTGCGGTCTGAGCATCTTGCATCGCTGTCGCCCATTGACGATGTTCGGGCCACTGCGGATTACCGCCGTGACGCCTCGTTGACGCTGGTTCGGCGTGCGCTCGAAGCTTGTGCGGGGAGGGCCTGACTTGGTCACGGCGCAAGGACTTCCCGTGCGGTCGGACTCGGAAGCGATTTCGTTTGTAGTGAATGGATCCCGTTGTCAGGTTGTAACCGCCGGCGTGCGCCGCCTTTCCCGAGTTCTGCGTGAAGATCTGGGATTGCCCGGGACGAAAGTCGGGTGCGACGCGGGGGATTGCGGCGCGTGCACGGTCCTCCTGAATGGACAACCAGTCTGCGCCTGTCTCGTGCCCGCGGGGCAGGCTGCGGGATGCGAGGTCACGACAGTCGAAGGACTGGCAACTCGTTCTCCTCTATTTAACCAGCTTCAAAGATCCTTCCTTCAGCATGGGGCCGCGCAGTGCGGGGCTTGCACGCCGGGCATGCTGGTCGCCGCGACCGCCCTTCTTGAAGAGAATGCTGCGCCGGATGAAGCTCAGGTCATGGATGTGATCGGAGGCGTTCTCTGCCGCTGCACGGGATACAGAAAGATCGTGCGCGCAATCCTTGAAGCCAACGTTACACAGAACGACCCAGCCTCTCCGGAGGCGGGAGCGGCCGTCGGGTCCCGGCTGATCAGGCTGGACGGCCAGAGGAAAGTCGACGGGAGCGAGATCTTTGGGGCGGATGAAACTCCAGCGGATACGCTGGCGGTGCGCGTGGTTCGGTGTCCGCATCATCGGGCGCGGTTTGAGTTTGGAGATTTTGACGAATTCATTTCGCGGCATCCGGGTGTCGAGTTGGTGCTAACCGCGAAAGATGTGCCGGGGATCGATTGCTACGGGGTGATTCCCAAGTTTGCCGATCAGCCCGTGTTCGCGCACGACGAAGCCCGATTTCGCGGAGAGGCTGTGGCGGCGATTGTTGGGGAACCGGAAGCTTTGGAGGCGCTGGAATTAGCCGATTTTCCGGTACGGTGGAAAGAACTTCCGCCCATAAAATCCATTGATGAGGGACTTGCGGCTGATGCGCCACGCATCCACGGGCACCGAGATCAGAATGTGCTGGTACGAGGCCGTGTAGTACGGGGTGACGTGGAGAAGGCGCTTGCCGAATCAGAAGTCGTCGTGGAAGGTGAGTACGAGACCGGATTCGTCGAGCACGCCTACATCGAGCCTGAGGCCGGATTCGCGCGGCGGGTCGGCGACACGATTGAAATTCAGGCTTGCACGCAGTCGCCTTACATGGACCGCGCGGATATCGCGAAGATTCTGGGGCTTGCCCCCGAGAGCGTGCGGATCATCCCGACCGCGGTTGGCGGTGGTTTCGGCTCGAAGCTGGATCTTTCTGTACAGCCTTTTATTGCCCTTGCTGCCTGGAAGTTGAAGCGGCCGGTACGCATGGTTTATTCGCGGACGGAGTCGATTGTCTCGACCACGAAGCGGCATCCGGCGCGGATGAAGCTCCGTGCCGCGGCGAGCCGCGAAGGCAAGCTGACGGCGCTCGACTTCTCGGCGGATTTCAATACGGGTGCTTATTCTTCGTGGGGGCCGACGGTTGCGGGGCGGGTCCCTGTGCATGCGTCGGGTCCTTATCATGTTCCCCACTATCGAGCATTGACGCGCGCCGTTCACACCAACATCGTCCCAGCTGGCGCGTTTCGCGGATTCGGTGTGCCGCAAGCGGCCATCGCGCAGGAACAGGTGTATGACGATCTGGCGGATCGGGTCGGCATGGACCGGCTTGAATTCCGGATTTTGAATTCACTCGAGAACGACACGCCTACAGTTACCGGTCAGGTGCTTGGGAAAGGCGTAGGTATTCGAGCCTGCTTTGAAGCGCTGCGGCCGAAGTGGCAGGAGGCGCGGGAGCGCGTCGGTAAATTTAATTTTGCAACCATGGGTGCCTTGCGACGGGGCGTCGGCGTGGCCGGCATGTGGTACGGCTGCGGCAACACCTCATTGCCGAATCCGTCCACTGTGCGCATCGGGCTCAAGAGCGATGGAAGAATTGCGCTCCATCAGGGCGCGGTGGACATCGGCCAGGGGTCGAATACCATTGTCACGCAGATTTGCGCCGACGCGGTGGGAGCGCCGATTGCTCACTTCGATCTTGTCTCGGGCGACACGGCAATTACGCCCGATTGCGGCAAGACCTCGGCTTCCCGGCAGACTTTCATTACGGGCAAGGCAGCGCATTTGGCCGGCAGCAAGCTGCGCGAAGAGATCCTGAAAATGGCCGGGGCGTGTGAGTGTGCTCTGATCGAGTTTCGTACGAGTGGCATCCGGGTAATCGAGAACGGAAAAGCTTCTGAACTCGTTCTCGAAGATCTGCCGCTCGACAGGTATGGCTACGTGACTACTTGCGAGGCAACGTTCGATCCGCCGATCACGCCATTGGATGAGGACGGGCAGGGAACTCCTTATGCGGTTTACGGATTCGGCGCTCACATGGCGGAGATTGAAGTTGATGTCGAACTCGGAACAGTCCGCGTGCTCAAAGTGACAGCCGCGCATGATGTGGGGCGTGCGATTAATCCCACTCTCATTGAAGGCCAGATTGAAGGCGGCGTGGCCCAGGGCTTGGGAATGGCGCTGATGGAAGAATTCTTTCCGGGCAAGGGCGAGAATCTGCATGACTATTTGATTCCCTCGGTGGGCGATATTCCGCCCATCGAGTCGATTCTTATCGAAGACCCGTCTCCGATCGGACCGTTTGGAGCGAAAGGAATCGGCGAGCAAGCGGTGATCCCGACTGCTCCTGCGATCCTCAACGCGATTCACGACGCGGTGGCAGTGCGCATCCATCGAATTCCGGCGACTCCGGACCGAGTGCGAGCGGCGATCCTGGCCAAGAGGAACGTGGATGGCCGGTGACGACGATGCGATCCGCTGTGACGCCTGCCCCGTGCTTTGTTACATCAAGCCCGGGCGTACCGGATCGTGCGATCGCTATGGCAATCATGAGGGCAAGCTGGTACGGCTCGATCCCCATGTGGTGCTTGACCGGGCGGTCGAGCGCGGCGAATCGGTTGTGCCCTTTCTCGAACCTAGCCGCGACTGGGATGGCTCTCTGGTCAGCCACGGCGAGACATTTGTAACTGCGATCGGCGCGGGGACGACCTATCCCGACTACAAGCCGGCGCCATTCATCATTTCTTCGCAGGTCGATGGCGTTGACTTGGTCACTGTCGTGACCGAGGGGATTTTCAGCTACTGCGGCGTGAAGCTGAAGATCGATACGGACCGGCATCTTGGGGATGAGTGCAGCACGGTGCGTTCTCAAGGTGAGGGGGTTGGCCATGTAACGACGAGCGAATACGGATCGCAGATGTT
This sequence comes from Candidatus Sulfotelmatobacter sp., assembly GCA_036490405.1. GTDB lineage: Bacteria > Acidobacteriota > Terriglobia > Terriglobales > Acidobacteriaceae > Sulfotelmatobacter. The sequence goes on from DASXDY010000091.1 coordinate 33,800, forward strand.
GTCACTCGGCGGGGTGCGGCATCTGACGGGCGGATCGAGGCACGAAGGCACGGCTACATGTGATGCGCTTCTGGACTTATGCAACGGCAAGGCAGTTGAACTGAAGATTGATGAGGGTGCGAAAGTTGTCGTGCAGGCTGGAAAAGCGCCGATTGTCGATGGAATTCAGGAAGAGCGCATGCGCGTTGGTTGCGGCTCGGCGACGATCGGCATGTTTGCGAAGCAGTGGTTCGGAAAAGTGGATGACGTGGTGGTCGTCGACGATCACATCACGGGTGTGCTGTCGGAGCATCAGGCCGGCAAGTTGCTGGGTGTGCCCGAGACGGGGATCAAACTGAAGGGCAGGCGATCGACTCCCGGGCGATATTTTCAGGTAGCTGAGCCGGGGACATCCTGGGGCGGAACGAACATCGACGATCCGCTCTCGATTCTGGGGAAATTCAATTCGAAGAAAGCGTGGCAGGGACTGCGGGTGTTCATGGTGAGCACAACGGGTGAGCATCACGCATATTTTGAATTGAATGAAAGCCTCAAGCCTGTGCAAAGGGAACTGCCGAAAAGCCTGCGGGAATCGGTTGCACGGATTCAAGAGAATTGCGAGCCGGCAATGTGTACGGTTCTGTTTATGGGAGGCGCAGGCGGATCCCTTCGCGCGGGGGTGACGGAGAATCCGGTGAGGCTGACACATTCCGTTGGTGATTCGTTGACCCGCGTCACTTGTGGCGGCGCCCCGGTGTATGTCTGGCCGGGCGGCGGCATTACATTCATGGTTGACGTGACTCGCATGCCACAGAATGCGTTCGGTTACGTGCCGACTCCGGCCCTGGTTGCGCCGATCGAGTTCACGCTCAAACTGGCGGACTATGCGGAACTGGGCGGATACATGGAGAGCGTCCGGCCGCTGAGTTCAATCATCGCGCGGGGAGATGGGCGCCGCCGAGTCGCGGCGCGAGAAGATAATCCGTGGCCGCTCGAATCCAAACCGCGCAGCCGGTCGCGTAAGAAAAAGAAATGAACCAGCGCGCGCAAATCCGGCTGCTTCCTGGCGGGCGCAGGCTTCACATGCACGATGGCCCAATCGATCTCATCGTCGAAGCGTTTGGAGCTACCGGTGAAATCGAAAAGGCATATCGCGCCGCGAGCGCCAGTTTTGTGAACGTTCTCGATGAATTGTGCTGCGAGCTTTGGTTGCTGCGGAACGCGTGTTCGCAGGAAACGATCTGGCCGGGTGGTTCTGTGGCGCGACGAATGATGGCCGCGACGATGCCTTACGCTTCCGAATACTTCATCACGCCCATGGCGGCTGTGGCCGGAGCGGTCGCGGAGGAAATTCTTGCCTCCATGGTCGCGGCGGCCGATCTATCACGGGCTTACGTGAACGATGGCGGTGACATCGCTTTGCACCTGATGGATGGCGAGACATTCATGATTGGCATGGTCGAGCGTCCGGACATGCCTTCGCTATTTGGAACGGCAACTCTTACTGCGAGTGATTCAATGCGAGGAATCGCGACCAGCGGCTGGCGCGGGCGCAGTTTTTCTCTCGGCATTGCCGATGCGGTGACCGTGCTTGCGGATCGGGCCGCGGCCGCCGATGCCGCGGCCACGATTATTGCGAATGCCGTCGATTTACCGGAACATCCCGCGATGGTTCGAATCCCCGCGTCCGAGCTTGCGCCTGACAGCGATCTCGGGCGTCGCCGGGTGACCCAGGCTGTCGGAGAGTTGACCGAAATGGAAATCGCCGAAGCGCTGAATTCGGGAGTGCGGTGTGCAGATCGATTGCTCAAAATCGGCCTGATCAAAAGCGCAGCCCTGAATCTCCAAGGACACATAAGGGTGGTTGGAAGCATGAAACACTCGATTGCGCCGCTTGATGAAAGGATCCTCGTTCATGCCTGAAGTGATCGTGCGCAAGACGCTCACGTGCGTGGAAGAGATTTTCCACGAAGGTGGGCCTGTCGGCGAAAATCCTTTGCGGCGGGCTGCGGCGCTGGCGGTGATCCGAAATCCTTTTGCAGGTTCGTACGTAGGCCACATCGAGAGCTTTATGGATGATCTCAAGCCTCTCGGACTGGAAATGGCGCGAAGCCTGGTCGCGGTACTCGGCGGTGACCCGAAAGTTGTGCAAAGCTACGGCAAAGGTGCGATCGTCGGGTCCTCCGGCGAACTCGAGCACGGTGCTCTCTGGCACGTGCCCGGCGGATACGCAATGCGCGAAGTACTCGGTGGCGCGAAGGCGATTGTGGCTTCGACGAAAAAAGTCGGCGGGCCGGGAACGCGGCTCGATGTGCCCATCACCCATATCAATGCCTCGTACGTTCGCAGTCATTTTGATGCGATGGAAGTGGGTATCAACGATGCTCCGCGTGCAGATGAGATTCTGCTCGTTCTGGTCATGACGACCGGCCCGCGCATCCATGCTCGCGTCGGAGGACTCAAGGCATCCGAGATCAAGGGAGAAGATGGACTGAGATGAAAGCGAAAATCCGCAAGATCGCGACATTTGTGGAAGAAACACGGCAGGAGATAGGCCGCGACATTTCACCGCCCACGCGCAAAGCGGCAGCGGTTGCCGTGATTGTGAATCCGTTCGCCGGAAAGTATGTCGAGGACTTGTCGGAACTGATGGAGATCGGCGAGGAGTTGGGCCAGTTGCTGACGACTGCCGCGGTGGCCGCGCTCGGAATCGCCGGAACGTCTGCACAGAGCTACGGCAAAGCGGCAGCGGTGGGAGAAAACGGAGAACTGGAACATGCGGCTGCGATTCTTCATCCGAAACTGGGAACTCCAGTGCGCCGCGTGCTTGGGAAAGGCGCTGCTCTGATTCCATCTTCAAAAAAGCGCGGCGGATTGGGCGTTGTACTCGACATTCCCCTTGGCCACAAAGACGCAGCATTTGTCCGCAGCCACTTCGATGGCATGGAAGTGCGCCTGAACGACGCACCACGCGCGAATGAAATCATGGTGGCCGTTGCGGTGACCGATAGCGGGCGTCCTCTGGCTCGAGTCGGCGGATTGACGAAGGATCAGATCAAGGGCGAGGACGGACTGCGCTGAGCAAGTCAGGCAGCCCGACGGGTTCTTGCGTGAGTCATCGGCTTGACCAGAACTGGCCGGCGCAGCACTGTTTCCAGCAGATACCTTTCAGCGGCGGCCGCCTGTGCCGTGTGTGTTCCATCTGCGTAGCCTTCGGCGGAAATTACGAGGGCTTCGCCTTTCTTCAGTGACGCCTGCCTCTGGCCCGAGCCGTTGACGCGATGCAGGGGCTTCGCTGATTCCGCAAGAGGATTCTCAATCCGTATGCGGCGCACATGCCCGTCATGGTCTCGATCGAGAGCATTCGCCAGGCGAAGAATGGCCGCCAACCG
>DASXDY010000097.1:0-8633 GCA_036490405.1 Candidatus Sulfotelmatobacter sp.
CCGGTTGGCGACTCGAAGCCGGGAATCAGGCCAATCAGATTGCAGACCAGAATGAAAATGAAAACGATGGCGAAGAATGCCGTGTAAGGCTCGCTGTGATGGCCGATGATTTCATGGCTCTGGCTGAGGACGAACCCCTCAACGCCCTCAAACGCGTGCTGCAGGCCTCCGGGCGAATCGACCGAAAGGCGTGAGCGGAGCATCAGGAAGATGACAAGAAGAAAAATGAAGACCAGCAGTTCCATCGCGAAGGAGTTCGAGATGGGATAGTTAGGATGCCGCGGCGCGACGTGAAGCGCCGTCAGAAAGGCCGTGACCGGCCCGTGGAACAAATCGTTCAGGATTTTGGTGAACCAGAGTTGTTCAGGCATGCGAAAAGAAAGTTTCTAGCTGCTGGCTCCTGGATGTGCTTTTTCCTAAAACCCACGCTTCATTCCCGCGTACAACTCGTAGCCGGCTTCGCAAACAATGGCCGCAACGGGAAGAAACAGTCCAGCGAGCAGCCCCCTCAGGCTCGCGGGGAAACTGGTTAATATAGCATAGGCAGCCGCCGCCAACAACGCATAACGGAGCAGGAAGCGGGCGACGATTCCCGCTCCGGATTGAGGTTTGCCGGTATTGGTGACACGGTCGGCCAGGCCGCTGACCCCGCTTTTGAGCCAGTGAAAGTTGAGGTAAGAGATGACGCACCCGAGCATAAATCCGAGCGCGGGCCAGCGGCCGAATTTCCACCAAGCGATGCCGGCGAGAACCGGCGCAAGCGCCAGCATGAAATTGCGGATGCGCGGAAGCGCGTTGGAGTAGAAACCGACGGGGTCGGAAGGCGGGATGACTGTGTTTTGAGGCTCGATGTTCATTTGCGGCGGTTCTGGCGCGTTTGGTTTCTACCTTCCTCTCCCAGATACAGCGAATCAAAATCAGAATCCCCACCCTTCTACACGCTCAGGGCGGGCTTTCTCGTGCAAACTGCGCGCGAGAAATAGGGCACCCGTTCTAGGTGGCCCGCTCATTTCGTGTCGCGGGAGATCGTGCGGATGAGTTCGATCAGGCCGCCAGCCGTGCCCAGAAGCAGGCCGACTACGCTGACCCAGCTGGTGTGCAGCCAGCGGTCGAGCAGGGAACCGAGCAGCCATCCCGCGACCGTCCCTGCCGGAAGCATGAAGGCCAGTTGGCTGTAGCGCCCGACTTGTACCCACGGGCTTTTCTTGGGGTCGGGAGGCTCATGTGCATCGGGAGGCATTCTTGAGATTCTACGCTTCGATGCCAGCCAACGGACCGCTTGGATTGATCGGCCCATGGCAATTCTGACGAGGCAAAACTTCCTCGATGTTCGAATCGAGCGTGAGAGAAAAATACGTCATCACCAGCCGATTTCGGCAATCTTGTAAACGAGCAGAACGACCACCGAGGTCAGCGCGATCCAGGCGGACAGGGTGTAGCGTCGGAAGAAGTACAAGGTCACGCTCGCCCAGCAGGAGCAAGCGGCTATCAAGGCGCCACCAACATACGGCACAGCGACGGCGGTCGAGAAGTTGGCGCCAAGGACGTGCCTGAGCCGAAAAATCTCGCCTAGTGTCCTTACCACGATGAGAAATTGGACCGTGATTCCGATCTGGGCCCACCGTTCTCTGGTCACGGGAGACATTCTAGCTGGACCGGCTCCGCTTTGCGGCGAATACCTTTCTTCTCCCTCGATGTATCGCGGACTCATCATCCCCGGCTACTGCCAATAGCGGTTGAAACCGATATAGTCCGAATCCAGGTTTGCCAGGATGGTCCGGCGCAATTCCAGAATGTCGACAGATCCCTGTTTCTGATACAGCACCTTGCCATCGGGAGCGATCAGCACCGTGTAGGGCACGGCCGATTCCCATGTGGGATCAAAGGCCGCCTGCAAGGCGGCGGTGTCATTGGAATCGAAGAGCAGGTTGCGGCTGGTGGCGTGCATTTTCTCCAGAATGCGCACCACGGAATTCTTCTCATCCGGCATATTGGCCGCGACGGTGACCAGTTCGAAGTCGCGCATGTTGTACATGCGGAACGTATCTTCAATGTCGGGAAATTCGTGGATGCACGACCCGCACCACGTCGCCCAGAAGCTGACCAGCATCATCTTCTTGTCAGGATTGCTGTGCAGTTTCTTCAAATCAGCGGCAGAAACCATATCTAAATAGACGGGCTGCGACTCGATCTTGTGCAGCGCCGCCTCCTCGGATGCATGCTTCTCCTTCCACTTGGTCGAACATCCAAACACGCCGGTGTGCTTCACAGCGACTTCGCGGTGCGCCAGGATTGCGTCGATGGCGTCGCGCACTTCATGAGTCTTGACCATCTCTGCGCGGTAGCTATCGTCGACACGGCCTTCGTAGCGGAGACGCCGGTCACTGTCGAAAACGAAAGCGTGCGGCGTAGCCTGCGGCCCATAGGCGTCCGTCACCGATTGAGTCTCACCGTCATAAAGATACGGATAGGTCAGGTGCTTGTACTCGGCCCGGATCTTCATTTCTTCGAGGCTATCGCTGATGTCCGAGGAGTCGAGTTCGTCGATCCGGATTGCCGCAGGATCATTTGGCTGGATCACAACCACGCTCACGCCGCGATCTTTGTAGTCCGTAGTCAACTGGGCGATACGCTTCTCATACATCTGCGCGATGGGACAATGATTGCAGTTAAAGATAACCACCAGCACCGGACTTGCCGAATAGTCGGAGAGCTTATGGATCGCGCCATCGACTCCCGGAAGTTCGAAATTCGGGGCAGGCGATCCGATGGCAAGAATGGGATGCGTTTGCTGCGCCCATGCCGCCAGTGAAATCGCTAGCGCCACGACGATGTTGAACAAGATACGCCGCATCAAGAGATGTTCCTCCCCTTCGCAATCATTGTCTCACCGCACGGTGGTTTTGATGCGATTTCCGGCGGCGGGAAGCCGCTCAGGCAGCCGCCCGTAACGACGGCGCTGCTCTCGCGTTCGGCTAGCGAATCAACCTGGCGACAGGCGCGGCCTGCGACAGTCCCAGCGCCCAGTTCACAAGCTCAATGAAGCTGTTCGGCAGCAGTCCGATGTAGAGCGTGGCAATACCGGTCACGGCGATCGCCACACGCATCGCCAGGCTTACCGGAAGTTTTTCTTCCCCTTTTTCCGGTTGCTTCATGAACATGGCATTCGCCATCTTCAGGTAGTAGTAGAGGCCGAACACGGAATAAATGACGGCGAGCGCTGCCAGCACGTAGTGTCCGCTTTCGATCAGGCTGAGGAAGATGAAGTATTTACCCCAGAAACCGGCGAGCGGCGGAAGTCCAGCAAGCGAGAGCAGGAAGACCAGCATGAGCACGGCTTCGACCGGAGCGCGCGAGTAGAGTCCGTCGAGATCGTCGAGTTCGTCGCCAATCACATGACGATGGCGCAGGGCCGTGATCACCCCGAACGCGCCCAGGTTCATGAAGGTGTAGACCAGCAAATAGATCAGGATGCCCTTGAGCCCGTCGGGGCTGAGTTCTGTAGCGGTGCCGGCGACCAGGCCGAGCAGCATGTATCCGACGTGCGCAATCGACGAGTAGGCGAGCAGCCGCTTCGTGTTGGTCTGCGTCAGCGCCGCGAGATTTGCTCCCGTCATGCTCGCGATGGCCACGAACACCAGCATCGGCGTCCAGATCGCGCGCAGCGGCATCAAGCCGACAATGAGGATGCGCAGCATCATCGCCCATCCGGCGGCTTTGACCGCGACCGACATGAATCCGGTGATGCAGGTAGGCGCCCCCTCGTAGGCATCCGGCGCCCATTGATGGAAGGGGACCGCCGCGATTTTGAAAAGCAACCCGGTCAGCGTCGTGACCAGCGCAACGATCACGACCGGCCGGTATTGCGGGTCGGCCATCCGGTTGCCGATTTCGTGATTGATGACCGCCAGGTTCGTGCTTCCCGCGAGCCCGTAGAAAAGCGAAAGTCCGTAGGCAAAGATGCCCGAGGAGAACGCGCCCAGCAGAAAATATTTCAGCGCGGCCTCGTTCGATCGGCGGTCCCGGCGCAGAAATCCCACCAGCACGTACGTCGACATCGCCATCAGTTCGAGCCCGATGAAAATCAGAACCAGGTCAAATCCCGCCGCCATGCACATCATGCCGGCGACCGAGAGCAGCATCAGCGCGTAGTATTCGCCATGATTTTCGTGCTCGATTTCGAGATAGCGCACCGACATCAGGATCGCGATCGCCGTGGCTGCAAGGAAGAGATAGAAGAAATAGAGCGCGAAGCGATCGACCAGCATCGTGCGCATCATGCCCGGCATGCCGCCAGTGTTGTTCTCGGCGAGCAAAAGCTGAATCTTGAAGTAGGTGCTTCCCGCGGAGAACAGAACACCGACGAACGCCGTGACCGCGTTCAGCCACTTCATGTCCTGCGGAAGCATGAGATCGATCAGCAGGATGCCGACGGCAAACAGCGCCAGCATCGTGATCGGCAGCGCGAGAAGATAGTCGGTCCAGCCCACTATTTGCTCCCCTCGGGCGCCGGCGCAGGAGTTGTATCTTTAATCTCGATCTGCATCGTTCCGGAAGCGGGCTTGGCTGAAGCGTTGACCGTCGATCCTGCTTGCGGATAGTTGGGTCGCACGATCGCGATCGTGTGGTTCACCGGCTGCTCAAGAATCTGCATGAACGGCTTGGGATAGAGTCCGATCCAGAAAGCCATAATAAGCAGTGGGACAAATGTCAGGACCTCGCGCGGCGTGAGATCGTGCAGCTTTTCATTTTTCGGATTCGTGACCGTTCCGAAAAACACGCGCTGATAGAGCCACAGCAGATATGCCGCAGCCAAAATCACGCCCGGAACCGCCCACGCGGCCCACCGCCAGTTCTCCATGAACGTCCCTTGCAAGATCGTGAACTCGCCCACGAAGCCGTTGAGCAGCGGCAGCCCCATCGACGACAGGAACATGATCATGGTGATGGTCGCATAAAGAGGCATCACATTCGAGATTCCGCCGTATTCGGAAATCTCGCGCGTGTGCCGGCGTTCATACAGAATGCCCACGATCAGGAACAGTGCGCCGGTCGAAATGCCGTGATTGATCTGCTGCAAGACCGATCCGCTCAGGCCGAGCGGTGTGAGCACGAAAATGCCCAGCGTACAGAATCCTAAGTGGCTGACCGACGAATAGGCCACCAGCTTTTTCATGTCCTTCTGCATCAGCGACACGAGCGCGCCGTAGAGAATGCCGACGATGGAGAGAAAAATCATCCATCCGCGGACGGTCATGCCAAGGAAGGTCGCGGGATTCGACAACACGTTGGGAAAGAAGGGAAGCGAGAAGCGGATGAACCCGTACGTCCCCATCTTCAGTAGAACGCCGGCCAGAATAACGGAGCCTGCGGTTGGAGCTTCCACGTGGGCGTCAGGCAGCCATGTGTGGAAGGGGAACATCGGGACTTTGATCGCGAAAGCGAAAAAGAAACTGAGAAACAGCAGGGTCGCGGCGTAGGGTCCGTAGTCGGAATAAATCTTTGGAGCGGTCTGATAGAGAGCTTCGAGGCTGAAGGTGTAGACGCCGGTGCCAGTTGACGCCAGAGTCGACGTGTAGTGATGGAAGTACAAGAATAGAATGCCGAGCAACATCAGTACCGAACCAGCCAGCGTATAGAGGAAGAATTTGATCGCAGCGTAGAGCTTGCGCGGGCCGCCCCAAATGCCGATCAGCAAGTACATCGGGACAAGCATGGCTTCCCAGAAAACGAAGAACAGGAAGAAGTCGAGCGACATGAAGACGCCGAGCATGCCGGTTTGCAAAACCAGAAACCAGATGTAGTACTCCTTCACCCGGTTCTCGATGGCGTTCCAGGAGGAGAGGATCGAGATCCAGCCCAGCAGCGTGGTCAGCATGATGAGCAGGAAAGAAATGCCGTCGATGCCGAGCACATAACCCGCGCCGATCGAGGGAATCCAGTTGTTGGCCGCGCCCTCGGTGAACTTGAAGCCGGGTTCGAAGCGCACGGCCCAGAACCAGGGCACAAGCGGCAGCGAGATCAGGAATCCGCCGAGCGAAAAAATGTTCGCGATCCAGCGAATGGCGTCTTTGTTCTCCTTGTTGACGAACAAAAGCAGCAACGCGCCCAGCAGCGGCGTGAACAGGATGATGGAGAGAATGTGAGATTGCATAGTCAGCTTCTAGCTACTAGCCGCTAGCTTCCAGCTTGAAGCGCCTTGGCTTCTAGGGTTAGCTAGAAGCTAGGAGGCAGCAGCTAGAAGCTGCATTTCAGTGATACACGTAATAAAACACGAACCCGACCAGCCCGGCCGTCATGACCAGCGCATACCATTGCACCAGGCCCCATTCCAGCAGGCGCGTGGGATAACTCAGCATGCGCGCAATGATTGCCGGGCCGTTGACGCCCACGCCGTCGATGATCCACTTGTCCCACCAACTGGAGAAGGTCGCAGTGGCTCGAGTCAGCCATCCCGCGAAGTTCACCAGACCGTCGACGACGTGCGTATCGAACCAATAGCTGGCTTCGCCGAGACCAAGCACGCCGAGGCGAGTGTTGCCGATCTTGCGGCGGCCCGTAAAAACGTAATCGTAGCCTTCGTCCACGTAATATTTGTTGAGCAGCGTTTTGTAGACAGGCGGAGCGGCAGCGGCGAGTGGCTCGGTATAACCCTTGTCAGCGTCGCCATACGAGCGGCCCGCCATGTACCATCCCAGCCCTGCCGCAGCCACTGACAGAAACATCAGCAAATATTCGGTCCCGCTGGTGTGCTCTTCCTCTTTTTCTCCGGCGGCAAGTTGTCCAGCTTTTCCTTCCTCGACCAGGACATGAGCTTCGCCGCGCGCAAATACAGGATCGAGATACCTGGCAAAACGGTCCGAACCACCCAGGCTGTGCGGCCATCCCAGGAATCCCGCAAAGATCGAGCAGATGGCCAGGATCACCAGCGGCACTGTCATCGACTTCGGAGACTCGTGAAGGTGATGCTCCGCCTCATGGCTCACGCGCGATTTGCTCCAGAACGTGAGATAGATCAGCCGGAACATGTAGAACGCCGTCATCAGCGCGGTAATGTATCCAATGCCCCACAGAATGCGGTACGCGCCGCCCTCCGAAGTCCAGGTCTGCCAGAGGATTTCATCCTTGGAGAAGAATCCCGCAAACGGTGGAATACCTGAGATCGCCAGAGTGGCGATCAACATGGTAGTGAAAGTGATCTTGATCTTGGGCGAGAGCGCGCCCATGTTGCGCATGTCCTGCTCGCCCGACATGGCGTGAATCACCGAGCCAGCGCCGAGGAAGAGCAGGGCCTTGAAGAACGCGTGGGTGAAGACGTGGAAGACGCCGGCGGCGAAAGCTCCCACGCCGAGCGCGAGGAACATGTACCCAAGCTGCGAGACAGTAGAGTATGCAAGAACGCGCTTGATGTCGTTCTGCACCAGCCCGATCGAGGCCGCGAAGATCGCGGTCAGCGCCCCGACGATGGCAACAGTCTTCATCGAGGTCGGCGCAAGGATGAAGAGCGCATTCGATCGCGCGACCATATAGACGCCTGCGGTTACCATCGTCGCAGCGTGGATCAGAGCGCTCACGGGCGTCGGGCCTTCCATTGCGTCGGGCAGCCACACGTAGAGCGGAAGCTGCGCCGACTTTCCGCAGGCTCCTACGAATAACAAGAGAGTCGCAGCCGTTATGTATTTCAAAGTCTCTGGCGAATAGTGGCCCGAGTGGGCGAATGCGTTTACGTCGATATATCGCAGCGACCCGCAGAGCCAGGCGATGAAAAACATCCCCAGAATAAATCCGGCATCGCCAATGCGGTTGACGATGAATGCCTTGTTGGCCGCGTCACTCGCGGACTTACGCTGAAAATAGAACCCGATCAGCAGGTACGAACACAGGCCAACGCCCTCCCACCCAACGAACATCAGCACATAATTGTTGGCGAGAATGAGAGTGAGCATGGAGAACATAAAGAGGTTGAGATACCCGAAAAAGCGGTAGTAGCCGCCTTCATGCGCCATGTAGCCGGTGGAATAAATATGGATCAGCGTGCCGACCCCGGTGACGAACAGCAGCCAGATACCGGAAAGCGGGTCGAGAAGAAATCCGGCGTCGGCCTGGAAGTTGGCGGGCGAGCCGTCGTGCGCGACGTAATTGAGATGGCCGGTGTCGGTGCCGAGCCAGGTGTAGAGAATCTTCTGATAAGGCTGGTGGTTGTTTTCTGCCGCCCACGCGTTGTACTGGATGACTGAGCCGCACGCCCAGATAAAGGTGAGTGCGACCGCGCCAACGCACACTGCGCTGACAGTCGACTTGGTCAGCTTGCGTCCGAAAAAGAACATGATCGCCGCGCCGATGGCGGGGAAGATCGGGATCAGGTAAATGTGGTCGAGGAACATTCAGCTCTTAGCCTTTAGCTCTTAGCCTTTTAGCTCAAACTCTTCGCCTCTGGGTCTGGCTGGAAGCTAAGAGCTAACAGCTAAAAGCTGTCTTCTACCACTTCAACAAATTCACTTCATCCACATTGACCGTCTCCTTATTTCTAAAGAAGGCGATCAGAATTCCAAGTCCGATGGCGGCTTCGGCGGCCGCGTCGGTGATTATGAAAATGGCGAATACTTGTCCGTGCAGTGCCGAAGGCCCGTGAA
>DASXDY010000019.1:0-8190 GCA_036490405.1 Candidatus Sulfotelmatobacter sp.
GAGGAAACTGGTGGCGGAGTGGCAATTTCCAGGAGTGCCGCGGCCGGTCACCATCAGCGCAGGGGTGGCCGCGTTCCCGTCGCAGGGCAAGACCCGGGATGAAATGGTCCGGGCAGCCGACAGCGGGCTTTATGCGGCCAAGCAGGCGGGGCGCAACCGCGTCTCGCTGAGCACACGCGCGCAGGCAATTGCCCAGGGGCGTTGAGAGTTGTAGAAGTTCTCAGTTCTCAGTAAAACCACAAAAACTGAGAGCCGGAGAACTATAACCGGGCGGACTTAAGCTCGGGACTCCGCGTACTTTATGCTAATGGCCTAGAGATCGGCCCAGTCGCGGCGGATTTGCTGGCGCAGGCGATCCACGCGGTTCTTCAGCTCCTGCTGGTCCTTTCTCATTTCCTGCCGGAGTTCCTGGCGCTGCTTTTCAGTCTGTTCGCGGACTTTCTTCTGCCCGGCGCAGGCGGACTTCTGAAGAGTCTCGATCGCGGCCCGCGAATTTTCGGCCACTCCATCATAGGCCAGGCTGGCCAACGGACGAATCTTCGCCAGTTCATATTGCAGCTGGCTGAGTTCGTAGGCAGATTCGGCCTTTTCGAGCGGCTCGTCGAAGCTCTCTTCCTGCCACCAGCTCGATTCTTTCTTTTCGGGCAAGGTCAGGTTGAGGTTCTGCTCTTTCTTGTCGCGGACCACCCCCACGCTCACGGAATTGCTATCGCGCGATTTCACCGCATGGGTGAAGTCGCTGGTGTCGTGCACCGCCTGATCGTTGACCTTGATGATTACGTCGCCGGCGCGGAAGCCGGCCTTGTCGGCGCGGCTGCCTTTATCGACCGCGCGAACGAGGACGCCATTGCCGTCTTTAACCCCGAAGAATTCGCCCAGCTGCGGAGTGATGTTTTCGACCATCAATCCGCTGCGGGCGGACTGGGTGACCACCACCATGTTCATGGAGGGCAGTTCGATGTCGGGGATGCGGATCTCGGGAATCTGCACGTTGAAGTTAGGGCTGGCCTTCGGCGAAAGGAAGGTGTTGTATTCCTGATGCTTGTCGGCGAGCTGGACCTTTACGGTCAGCGGCGACCCGTCGCGGCTGAGGCCAAGCGTCACCACGCGTCCGGGAGGGACTTCATGGATCATGCGGCGCAGTTGAGCGCCGCTTTCCACCGGCGTGCCATTCATGGTGAGAATGACGTCGTGTTCCTTGATGCCTGCTTTGCCGGCGGGAGCGTCCTGGTCAACCATGGTGACCTCGACGCCTTTTTCTTCTTTCAGCTTCAGAGCGCTGAGGCGTTCGGTGGTGACGTCGGCGATGTCAACGCCGAGATACGACGTCTTGCCGCCCTCGTCGCTGGAGAAGATCCAGGACTGCGCCCCGGGCTGCTCGGTGGACCAATTCTGCTCGGCTTGCGATGGAAGAAAAAACAGCGGCAACAATGCCAGGCTCGTAAGAATCTGCTTGCGCATATCCACCCCCATCAAACTGCTTTTATCGTCCAGACCGCTTGAAGCAGATGTCCCCGTTCGACGTGTGTACCTTCAGCAGCGGGCCGCCGCCATTCAGAGAACCCTCCGCCGTAAGCGTCTTGTTCCACTGATCGCCTTCGCTGCTCACGTGAAGTTCGGGGAAGTCCGACGTGATGTGATGACCGCCGCCCATGTCCACGGATGCGCGAACATTGAGCGCGACGTCAGACGCGACATAGACCGTAATATCGCCCGATCCGGTTTCAAGCACGGAATCGTGGCGTTCGCCGCCGGTGTTCACCAGTTTCACCGTGATTCCGCCCGCGCTGGTCTCGGCTGAAGCCGAGGGTACGCCGAAAAGCTCGATGCCCCCACCGCCGGTTTCGGCATGAACGTGGCCTTTGGCAGAGGTGAGGCGAATGCCGCCGCCGCCGGTTTCGATTTCCGCGGGCCCGCCGACGTCACTCAAGTCAATGCTGCCGCCGCCGGTGGACACCTTCACTTTGCCCGAGCACTGCTTCACTTCAACGCTGCCGCCGCCGGTTTCGACGGTGGCATCCTGCGCGCCGGGGCCAATCACCACGCCTCCGCCGCCGGTTTCGGCGACCACCTTGCCATTCGCCTGGCGGATCGTGATACCGCCGCCGCCGGTGTGCAAGCCCAGATCGCCTTTCACCGAGCCCACATCAATGGTGCCACCGCCGGTCTCCGCGTTCACACCGCCGCCGATGTCGTCGAGCCGCATACTACCGCCACCGGTCTCGGCTTCCAATCTCCCCGTAATGCCCACGGTCTCCACGTTGCCGCCTTCGGTCTCGAGTTTCACCAGCGAGATTTCGCGGGGCACATTAATGCTGACCTCTCCGTTAAAATGCCGCGGACGATGGCCGCCCTGCCAGTCGCCGACAATCCAGGCGGTATCGCCTTTGACGTAGGCCGAGACCTTGTATTGCTCGAACTCGCGGCGCGCTTCCTGCTCGTTGGAAGTCTTGAAGTTGGTATGAACGACGTAGTTGATGTCCTGCTGCTGGCCGCCGCGAACGACGACCGAGCCCATGTCAACTTTGACCCGAAGGACCTTGACCGCGGTCAGCGAACCGGTGACTTCCTGTCCCCAGGTGCCCCCTTCGCGGGATACCTTGGTTTCCTGTGCCAGAGCTGGGGAAACAAGAATTTGGGAAGCCAGCAGGGCCAGCGATCCGGCCAGCCCGACGATTTGTAGCGCTCGTTTCAATTGAAGTTCACCTCGGTTGTGCTTCGTTACTGAACGGACAAGCGAATCACTCAGTCAATTTCCGGCAACTGCGCCAGCATGGTGCGCGCCTGCGACTTGATGTACTGGCTCTGGTCTCTCGCAGCCAGGGCCAGCAAAACCCCGCGTACGCTGCCATCGGCCTTTACCGGCTCGATCAGGCGCAGCGCTTCAATGCGCACTCCGGAGTTCGAGTCGTTCACCAGCGCGCGCAGCACGGCGTCGCGGACATTGGTGTCGACCTTCACGTAGTTACCCAGGGCATCCAGAGACTTCAGACGCACTCCGGGATTGGTGTCGTTCTGCAGCGCATACATCAGCGCTTCGCGGACCTGGCGATCGCTGTTGCTCTTGGCCAGCAGATCGACGGAATCCACGCGGACACCGGAGTTGTAATTGTTGCGGGCTGCATAGAGCAATAATTCCTGTACGCGCTGATCATTCAGCGAGCCTTCATACTGCTGCGGCGTCACGGTGTTGTACTTAACGCTGATCTGATTGGTGCCGGGATCTTGTGTAATGGAATCGATGCTGGCGATCGAGGCTTGGGTGGCAGGAGCACTCGAAGTAGTAATGGCGGCAGTGCCGGGTGTATGGGTTCCGTAAATCTTGTATGTAGTTCCAACTCCGCCTGCAAAGCCCAGAATCAGAATGGCCGAAGCGAGAGCAGGAGAGAACCGAACCTGGCGCAGCCAGATCGCCGGATCGAATGGCAGCCGGCTCCAGAAGTTGCCCTGCGGCGCGGTTTCCAGCGCTTCCTGAAGCCGCATGCGCGAGGCCGCCAGTAGATTCGGCGACGGATCAGTCGCGCGGTCCTCCGAAAGGAGCGCGTGAAACTCCTGCTCGGCCTTCAGTTCGGCGGCGCAGTCGGCGCAGCGGGCGACGTGCTGCTCGAGTTCGTGGCGGGCATCGTCAGCCAACTCGCCATAAACCTGAAGCACGATATTTTCTCGGACCCATTCACATTTCATCAGTGCATCCTTGAGCTACGAGCTACGAGTCGTGAGCTACGAGAAAAAGCCGTTTACTCGAAGCTCATAGCTCGTGGCTCGGAGCTACCTCATATCCGCCAGCGCGCCGCGTAATTTCTGCGTGGCGCGGAAGAGCGTGTTCTTGGCGGTCTCTTCCGTGGTATGCAAAATCTCGCCTACCGTGCGCAATTTCAGCCCGTGATAATGCTTCAGCTCGAACACCATGCGCTCGCGCGGAGTTAATTTCTCCAGCGCTCCTGCGATGCGCGATCCCAACTGGCGCCGCATTAAATCGCGCTCCGGATTCGCTCCCGCCCGCGCATCTGGTACCTGATCGAGCAGATCGTACTCGCCGCCGTCGGCGTCGCGCGCCACCGGCGCGTCTTCCTTGCGCACAGTTTTCTTGCGCAAGTGATCGAGACACAGATTGGTCACGATCCGGTAAATCCATGTGTAGAAGGAACACTCGAAGCGGAAACTTCCGATGTTCTTGTAGGCCTTGAGGAAGGCGTCCTGATAGACGTCTTGCGCGTCCTGTTCGGTTCCAGTGAGGTGTAGTGCGAGCCGCAGCACCGCCTGATCGTAGTGACGCACGAGTTCCTCGAAGGCGGCGCGGTTTCCGCGCTGCGCTTCCCGGATCAACATCGTGTCATCGATGCGGCGATCCTGCTTTTGCCGATCGAGCGCCTGACGATCTAGCCCAGCCATTCCGCCCTGTTCGGGGTCCTGGTTGACTCTCTCTACCCTCTGACTCTTCTCAGTCGAGCGGGGCCGTCCGCCAAGCGTAATTGGTAATACAAATACACTGGCCGGCATTATCGCTATGTCCTCTACCTGCCCGGCTTTAGTGTCATCCGGGCTTGCACAGGAATAGACGGAGAATCAGTAGAACCGTGAGCAGAAATTATAGGCTGTACGGGGATAATTTGTCCGTCGTAGGTGGTTCAGTGGCAGGGATTTAGGGGTAAACAGAACAGGGAGACAGATGAGTGGCGGGAGGGTTGGCAGGGGGAAGGCCCTGATCGTGATGCAAATTGCCTGACTGAAACCTTCAGCGCGCCAGCAGAACTTATGGCTCTGTCATCCGGAGGTCCGCGCTTTCTTGCGGCCGAAGGATCTATGCAACTTGCTTGAGGCACCGGTGGCGCAAGCAAACTACATAGATCCTTCGCTTCGCTCAGGATGACCAAGCCGCAAGTTGAAGCACCTACTCTTCCGCCGCTTCCTTCTCGATAACCACTTTCACGTGAGCGGTCACGTCCTTGTGCAACTTTACAGGGACGGTGAACTCGCCCAGGGTCTTCAGCGGCTCGTGCAGCTGGATCTTGCGGCGGTCGATGTTGAATCCCTTCTTGGTCAGGCCGTCGGCGAGATCGCCGGAGGTGACCGATCCGAAGAGCTGATCGCCTTCGCCCGACTTGCGGGTGAAGCTCAGGGACACGCCTTCGAACTGCTTCGCCAGTTCTTCCGCCTGCGTTTTTTCCTTGGCCGAACGGCGCACAGATGCGGCCTTCATCTGGACGATGACGGCCTTGTTGCCTTCATTGGCCTGGATGGCCAGCTTGCGCGGCAGAAGGTAATTGCGTCCGTAACCTTCGGCGACCTTCACGACATCGCCGCGCGATCCCAGCTTTGCTACGTCTTCTTTTAGGATGACTTCCATGATGGCTCCAATCTTTAGCTGTCAGCTATCAGCTCTCAGCTTTCAGCCAAACCACGACCTCAGCACGAAATAGCTGAGAGCTGACGGCTGATAGCTGAAAGCTGCTTACGATGCTCTTCCTGCGAACGGCAGCAGGGCGATATTGCGCGCCTGCTTGATGGCGCTGGACAGGCGGTGCTGGTGCGGCGCGCAGACGCCGGTCAGGCGGCGCGGCACGATCTTCCCGCTCTCGGCGACGAACTGACCGAGCATGCGATAGTCCTTGTAGTTGATGTCTTCGATCTTCTCGGTGCAGAACTTGCAGACCTTCTTGCGCCGGAAAAACTTTCGCCCGCCGCCGCCTTCGCGTGGAGGTCCGCCGGGCCCGCGCCCGCCGCCGCCGAAGCGTGGGCGGTCTCCGCCAGGCCGCGGCCCATCCGGACGTCCTTCCGGCCGGGGTCTCTCGCTCGGTGCCGATTGTTGCTCTGGTGCTTTTGTTTCGTCAGCCATTTTCCTCCTTGAATCAGTGGCCAGAGAGTTGTGCTCAGTGGCCGGTCAAAATCATTTCAAAACGCCTTTGTCATTCCGAGCGTAGCGAGGAACCTGCTGTTTTCTCGCCGCCAGCAAAAACCCAGATCCCTCGCTCCGCTCGGGATGACAATCTCGGGGATGACAAGCTCGAATGACAAGCTCGAATGACAAGCTCAAGAACCGCACAGCCCCGGAATGCCAAGTTTGAGAGCTACGCCGTCGCCGGAGCTTCCGCCGCCGGAACCGCCGCGGCTTCTTCCGCGGGCGGAGCCGGCTGCGCGCTTACTTTCTTTTTGGCGTCGCGCAGTGCCTTGATCTTGGCCAGCCGCTTGTGCTCTTCGTCGACGCGGACGGTCAGGAACTTGATCACCGGCTCAGTCACGCGCAGGCGGCGTTCGAGTTCGTGCATCACCGGGCCTCCGCCTTCGACCACCATCAGCACGTAAATGCCATCGTGGAAGCGGCGAACGGCGTAGGCAAGACGGCGCTTGCCCATCTTCTCGACCTTCTGTACGGTGCCGCCCGATGGGGGCACCACCGATTGCAATGTCGAAATCAGTTTGTCCAGGTCCTCTTCCGTCATATCGGGCCGAACGATGAACATCAATTCATAAGTACGATTCATTCTGTTCTCCAAACCTTGGCCACGATTTCGCGGATCTTCGCGGATAAACCTTTTTCGGTTTTGATCCGTGTAAATCCGTGCCGATCCGTGGCTAATCTTTTTCGTCCTTGCGGTTGAAGCGATTCATCGCCGCCGCCGGACCTTCTTTCAAAATCGCCTTCACCGCATCCTCGACAGTGTCGAGCACTTTGTCGACGACCGCCAGGTCTGTCTTGCGCATCGGCGCCAGCAAATATTCGGCGCCGTCTCCGACTTTTCGATCGGGCGCTACGCCGATCCGGATGCGCAGGAAATCCTGCGTCCCCAGTGCGCCGATGATCGACTCGATGCCGTTGTGCCCCGCCGAACTGCGCCGCGTATGAATCCGCAGCGTGCCCAGCGGAAAATCCAGCTCGTCCTGAATCACAATCAGGTCCGATTCCGGCTTCGCTTCGTACTCCTGCATCAGGCCCTGCACCGAGATCCCGCTCAAGTTCATGAACGTCTCGGGCTTGGCCAGCAGCACCATCTGATCGGCGATGACGGTTCGCGCCGTCAGCGCCCGGCATTGCCGGTTTCGAACTTCAATCTTCAGGTTCTGCGCGATGCGATCAATCGCCAGAAATCCTAAATTGTGCGGCGTGAACTGATACTGCTCGCCGGGATTGCCGAGACCCACGATCAGTTTCACGCAAAGACCCAAACCTTCGCCACGGATTCTCGCGGATCGTCACGGATAAATCGGATTTCGTTTTCTTATCCGTATAAATCCGTGCTGATCCGTGGCCGAGGTTATTTCTTTTCTTTCTTCTCGGCCTTTTCCGGCTTCTCAGCCGCGCCTTCGCCTTCTTCATCCGTTTCCTGCTTGCCCTTCTTGATGACTTCGGGCTCAGCCGGACCGGCCGCCGCTGCTTCGGCCGCAGCGTCAGGCGCAGCAACCACTTCTTCCTTCACCGAGGTGACGTGCGCGACGGGCTGGTTTTCGTCCGTCAGGAATTTCAGCTTGTCCGAGTGCGGCAGGTCAGAGACGCGCAGCACCTTGCCGAAGGTCAGAGCGCTGACATCAACGTCGATGTGGCTTGGAATGTCCGCGGGCAAACATTCGATTTCGACCTCACGCAGCATCTGCTCCAGAATGCCGCCTTCCTGCTTGACGCCGATGGCTTCGCCGACGAGTTCGATGGGCACGTTGACCTTGAGAACTTTGTCGAGCGCGATGCGCTTCAGGTCGATGTGCAACAGCTTGCCCTTGATCGGCTCGTACTGCCAGTCGACGATCATGGCCTTGGTCTTCTCGCCATCCATGGTCAAGTCGAAGATCGAGTTGTGGCCGGTTTCAGAGTTCAGGATTCGCGTGACCACGCGCGGATCAACAGTGATCGGCTGCGAATCTTTGCCCGCGCCATAGACGACCGCGGGGATCTTGCCCTCGCGGCGCACCCGGCGCGCGTGTCCCTTGGTTCCCGCGTTGCGGGGTTGAGCTTCCAGAACGTTGGTTTCGAGTGCTGTCGCCATAAATGTCGGTTCCTTCTATGAGTGCAGCTGCGAGCTATGAGCTTCGAGCTACGAGTTTCAAAACTTCAATTCCGAATTCGCTTTTACTCACAGCTCGGAGCTACTACGTAAACAACCTGCTGACCGAAGTCTCTTCGTGATTGGCCTGAATCGCGCGGCCAATCAGTCCAGCAATCGAGAGGACAGAAATCTTGCCTCCCTTTTCAGTTCGCGC
>DASXDY010000039.1:0-60074 GCA_036490405.1 Candidatus Sulfotelmatobacter sp.
TAGGCCATTCGGTGAGAGCCGATTGCCAGCCCGGTGCAGCCTCATAAAAATCGAATACGCGCCTGACCACAGCATCCGGATACGCGACTTCATAGCGCGAGTCCAGAGAAACTTTCACCGCCGGGTACAGCTTCCACGAAACATACGCTCCAACACGAAACGGCGTCATCAGATTGCCGTGAAATCCCACTTTGGCTAAATATTCCACGGCGCCGACCGGATAAATCGGTTGGGGAACGTCAACCTCCCAGATTCGATTACGGCATGCCGCATACACGCTGATACAAGCCGAGAAAGCCCACGCCGCAATCACAAATTCCCGCCGCCGGTGGGTGAACCCCCGCCACCATCGATCCACTTTGCTGTCCTGTAAATACGATGGCACGTAGCAGAGCCATGTGATGGCGAACAGCGGCAACAGCTTCCGGTGCGTGCCGCCGGCGACGGCGGTCGCAGCCAGCCAGGGCAATCCACGGGCCTGAAGCCATCCTTTTGAGCAGGCTGCGAGAGTGGCAATGAACACCGCGGCCACGTAAGCAGCCACCCGCGCTGAATCCAGATGGGTCACCCCGCCCCATTCTGCGGCATAAGGGCGGGACATCAGTAACGCCCGCTTCAGATATAGGAAATAGCTCGCCCCATAGGGGTTCATGAAGATCTCAATTCCCATGACACACAACAGGACCACGAGGTGTCGATACGGCTCACGGCGCAATGCATTCTCGAAGGCATAGATTGCGGTCAATCCAAGCACCACGACGAATCCGCCGTGCAGGTTCACCCACAGGGCAAAAATCGCAACCGCAGCCGCCATCCACCATCGCGAGCCGAGGCGGTCATATTCGAGCAGGACCAGCCAGATGGCAGTAAATAAAAAGGTATAGTCCTGTGCGCGCACGGTGGAGAGAAAGCCCAGGCTTGCAAGAAAGATTGCCAGTGGCGCGAAAAGACCGATGGTCCGAAAATTCCCGCCGCGCATTTCAGAGCAGCGGATGCAGGCCGCCAGCGTTCCCAGAGCGCACAGATACTTCAACGCAATAATTGTCCAGCCGCCCAGCCAGCGGGTCGAAAGATAAGCGATTGCCCCGGCTCCCCATTCGTGGTCGATCCATGGCAGGGCCGGAGTGTAGGCATATACATCGCTTCGCAACAGATGACCTGCAGCAAGGCTCTCGCGGATGAGAGCCATTTGATGCCAAAGATCAATGTCCACGAAGTTGTAGGCGATCCATTGCACCAGCAGCAACGCGCAGCCAACGTAGGTAATCCAGCGTTGTAACGGGTCGCCGTCGCTGGCCCGGATGCCTTGGTGATTGGGGTAGTGGTGCAGTTTGCCCTCTCATTGGCTGAGTCATCCTGAGCGTAGCCGTTTTTCAGGCGAAGCGAAGGATCTCAGTCTGTACCGGCCCGGCGCGTGAGCCAAATTGCACCACCACCCGGGATTGGGCCGAGTGTGAGTTTACGATGAACATGATGGATAATAGATGGATATGTCTTCAGTGGAACTGGAAACTAAAAAGTCCAAGCTCGAAACTGACCTGAAAGAGATTGCTCAGGACATCGTCTCCCGCGCCATGAAAGGCGGGGCCACCGCGGCCGAATGCGTCGTCCGCGAGGGCGATGAATTCTCCACCCTCGTGCGCCTCGGACAGGTCGAGACGCTGAAAGAATCCGGCTCGAAATCCATCGGCGTGCGCGTCTTCTTCGGACAACGCGCCGCCTCGACCTATTCCTCCGACTTCTCCAAGGCCGGCCTCGACCGCATGGTCAAGTCTGCGCTCGAACTGGCGAAGATCACTTCCGAAGATCCGTTCGGCGGCATCCCTGAAGCGTCACAGCTCGGCCAACTCAAGGGTGACCTCGATCTCTACCACGAAGACGTGTATTCGCTGCCCGGGCCCGACCGCATCGACTACGCCCGCCGCGCCGAAAAGGCCGCGCTCGACTTTGACCCGCGCATCAAGAACTCAGAAGGCGGATCGTTCGACGCCGCCACCGGCCACAAAGTTCTCGCCAACTCTCACGGATTCGTCGGCGAATATTCACGGTCGTATTGCTCGGTCGCCGCCATCCCCATCGCGCAGACCGAAGACGGCGCGATGCAACGGGACTACTGGTATTCGGTGGCGCGCATGTTAAGTAAACTCGACGCGCCCGAAAAAGTCGGCAAGATCGCTGCGGAGCGCACACTGAGGCGTTTAGGGGCAAGAAAAGTAAAGACCGCGAGGGTCCCGGTCATTTTCGACCCCATGGTCTCGACCTCAATTCTCGAGCACATCTTCGAGGGCATCAACGGAGACTCCGTTTACCGCGGTGCATCGTTCCTCGCCGGCAAACTGGGACAGAAAATCGCCGGCGACAATGTCACCGTCATCGACGATGGCACCATTCCCGGCGGATTCGGCACCAGCCCCTTCGATGGCGAAGGCATTCCCACGCGACGAACGGTTGTTATCGAAAACGGCATGTTGAAGTCCTACCTTCTCAACACCTACACCGCGAAGAAACTCAAGCTGCAAACCACGGGCAACGCCTCTCGCGGCCTCGCCGGAACGCCCGGCATCGGCCCCGGAAATTATTTTCTTCAGCCCGGAACCAAAACTCCGAAAGAGCTGATTGCCGGGATCAAAGAAGGCCTCTACGTCACGGAATTCCTGGGCAGCGGCGCCAACCTCGTAACGGGGGATTATTCCCGCGGCGCCTCCGGCCTCTGGATTCAAAACGGCGAGCTGACCTTCCCGGTCGAAGAGATCACGGTCGCGGGAAATCTGAAAGAGCTCTTCTTCAACATCTCCGAAATCGCCACCGACCTCGAATTCCGGGGATCGGTCGCTGCCCCAACGTTCCGCGTAGATGGCCTCATCGTCGGCGGAGAATGATGTGGAAGAGCGGCGCTTCAGCGCCGCGTCAGGCGTCGTAGAATGATTCGGGCTTCAGCCCGCTACTCATGAAATTCGCCACAATCATCTTCTACATCGCCTTCGCCTGGGGTGTTCTTGTCCTCACGCCACTCTACTTCATGTTCGATAGGATCGGACGTCAGGATCCTCCCCCCATCACGCATCCCGGCTTTTACTACGGATTCGTCGGCGCGGGACTGGCCTGGCAAGTCGCCTTCTTCGTGATCGCAAGAGATCCAGTTCGCTTCCGCCCGATGATGATTCCCTCTATGCTGGAAAAATTCAGCTTCGCCATTGCGATGCTGGTGCTCTACTCGCAGCACCGCATTCACTCTTCGGACCTGGGTCTCGCTGGCATTGACGGCCTCTTTGGACTGCTCTTCATCGCCGCATTTGCCCGCACGTCCGGATAGCCGGGGCGCATCTTCCGCCTTGCGGCTTGCATTCCTCGCAATAACCGCTTACATCTTTCTGTTCGACTCGGAGACCCTATGAACCGCCGCTCATTCCTGCAATATTCCAATCTCGCCGGACTCGCATTGCTTCCCTCAAGCGCGCTCACTGCGGAAAAAACGAAAACCGTTGGCTCAACCGCGTCGTCAACTGCAACCAATCCGAACACCCTCCTGCTGAAGGACTACCGCCCGCGCTCCATCTACAAAATTCCGGTCACGAAGGTCGAGAAGGCGAAATACCCAATCATCGACATGCACTCGCATCCCTACGCGAAAACCGACGCCGAGATCACCACCTGGCTCAAGAACATGGACGCCTCCAACATCGAGAAGACCATGATCCTCACCATGGCGACCGGCAAAGAGTTCGATGACATCCACGCAAAGTATTCGAAATACCCCGAGCGTTTCGAACTCTGGTGCGGATTCAACTTCACCGGCTACAATCAGCCCGGCTTCGGCCCGGCCGCGGTGAAGGAACTCGAGCGCTGCCGCGAGAAAGGCGCGCGAGGCATCGGAGAAATCCATGACAAGGGCCAGGGCCTGCGCTCAGGAAAATCAAACGCGTCCGGCATGCATCCCGACGACGCCCGCATGGATGCGCTCTGGGAGAAGGCCGCCGAACTCCACATGCCCATCAGTCTGCATGTCGCCGATCCCATCTGGATGTACGAGCCGATGGACAAGCACAACGACGGCCTGATGAATGCCTACGAATGGCGGCTCGACAATCAGCCCAACATCGTCAAACTGACGGGCATGGTCGACATTTTCGAGCGTACGCTGGCGCGACACCGCGGCACGACGTTCGTCGCGTGTCACTTCATGAATCTCGACTACGATCTCGCGCATCTCGGCGAGGTGCTCGACCGGAACCCAAACCTGCACGCCGACATCTCAGCGCGCTATGCCGAGACCGCGCCGATCCCACGCTTCGCCGCCCAGTTCTATGCGAAGCACGCAGGCCGCCTCGTCTACGGCACCGACATGGGATTCGATCTCGACATGTACCGCATTACTTTTCGAATTCTCGAATCCAGCGACGAGCATTTCTACGAAACCGACCAGTTCTCCTATCACTGGCCGCTCTACGGCATTGGTCTCAATGATGAAATCTTGAAGCAGGTCTACCATGACAACGCCGCAAGGCTCCTGGCGTCTCTGGGCTCATAGCTATGTTCTGTATTAAGTTCTGTCATCCTGAGCGCCGGCGAAAGCCGGCGCGAGGGACCTTACGTGCGCGTATACCACGATGCAGTGGACGAGTACTGGAGAGCGTTGAATCCATCGACACCGCGCCTCGCAACCGCCTACAATCTCCTCAATGGACACTCTCGAGCCCACGCCAGTCGCCAATCATGAAGACGAGCGCGACTCCAGCCGTCTGATCATCATGATTGCGGTGACCGCCGTCATTGGCCTCGCGCTGGGCGCAGCCTTTCTGCTGCGCGAGCCGCCCAAAGTTCCCAAGGTTCCATCCCCCTACATCGCAAAGCTGAAGCTCTCCGATTTCAAGATGTCCGCCGCAGAAAATTTCATTGGAGCCACGGTGAGCTACATCGATGGCACGATCACAAACACCGGCGACCGGACGGTCACCCGCGTTATGGTCCAGGTCAACTTCGAAGACTCCATGGGACAACTCGCCCAGCGCGAAGAACTACCGCTGCGCGTCATCCGCCCCAACGGCGCCTACTCCGAGCCTGTCGATCTCAACGTAGCGCCGCTTCCGCCCGGCCAGTCAGCACCCTTCCGCCTCACCTTCGACAGTATCTCCACCCAGTGGAACCACCAGTACCCCGACCTCACAGTCACGGATGTCACCGTGAAGTAAATAAAAAAACGGCCGCGCACCAGAAGCGGCCGTCTCCAAGGGGGGCTTTCGTTCCTGAACAACTAGTCCTTGCCGTCATCCCGATGCGGCTTGGTGCGGTGGACCTGCGAATGTACGCCCGGCGCGGGCTTGTCATTCGCCGAACTGAACTGCGGCTCTTCTGGAGTCGATCCCGGCAAGCCAGTTTGATTCGTCTGCATGGCCTGGTTGAACGTACCGCCCACCGGGGCTTGCGCGGAAGCGAACACTCCGTGGACTTTCTGGGCGACGTACGAGGAGGCCATGTAGTCTCCCGACATTTGCCCGGAGGTAGTCGCAGGCAGCCATGAGGGATTCATTCCGCGCGTGAGGACCTTCGGCGCCGTCCAGGTCGCTCCACCATTCGCTGAACTGACATAGCCCACGCTCAGGTTGCAGGAAGTGCCGCAACTCGCTTTGGGGAAAAAGTTATACATAACGGCAAGATGAGCGGTGCTGCCTGACGTTCCCGGCTTGATCGCGAAGCCCGGCGTAAAGTGATCTGCGCCGTTTGTGGTCGCATCAATCGGGACCCTCGTCACCGCGCTCCACGTCGTCCCGTTGGTCGACGTGCTGTAGACGATGTCATTGGATGAGCATCCAGACCGGAACCTGCAATCCGCCCACATCACGTAGACGGTGCCCGCGGCATCGATCTGCGCCGCCGGAAGCGGTACAGCCCGCATGTTTCCCGCCACGGCATGCTCGTCGATGGTTGCGACCGTGATCGGCCTGGTCCAGGTCGTGCCTCCGTCCGTGGACTGGAACGCCAGGATGCTCGACAGAAATGCATCGCCAAGCGGAACGATAACCGTCCCGTTCGGCTGCACCAGCGGAATTCCACCGGTTCCGGCCACGTTTCCGCTTGTTGACTGCTTCGTGCTCCAGGTGGTTCCCCCGTCCGTGGAGGTGCTCATTTCAATCCGATCACCCAGGCTGAAGTCATCCCATTCCACATAGCAGTTGCCATAATGCGGGCTGCTCGCGGTGTTGTCACATCCGATCCATGGCTTGTCGTAAAATCCGCCCGCCTCGACGATCGACACTGTCGCAGGATTGTTCCAATGGATACCGTCCTTCGAACTGCTCACCAGGACGGCCTGCCCGTGCGCGCCTCCCGAATTCGAAATGGCCAGCGTCTCGGCGAGCCACAACTTGAATTTCGAATTGAAGATGACCGACGTGTCGCTGGCGCGATCGTAAGGTCCGGAGCCTTCAATGCTCGTGATGCCCGGCAGATTTCCCTCAGTCCAGGTCGTCCCTCCGTTGGTCGAAGTGGAAAATCCAATGTCCGACGCCCCGCCATCGGTGAACCGCCCTACCTGGAAAACAGAGACGATCGTGCTGCCGACTGCATAGCTGGCTGGTTCAACCTCCGTTTCATGCTGGCTGGTTGAGTTCGTAAATGTGTCTGTGCTGATTTGAGTTGAAGGAATCTGGGCTGGCGCAGGTGCTGCCGCCAACAGCATCGCCAGGACACCAAAAGCTGATAGGCGTTTCGACGCGGCGTGAACACCGAAATTCAGAACGCTGGGCAAAGGAGTCTCTCCATTTTGTGAATTGCCGACGCAAAAAGATCGCTCGAAACCACTTCGCCAAGGGATATCTTGAGGCGAAGCAACGGCGAGCGACGGCGGCAACTATAGCGTCTAGTAGAGCGGGGGTCAACGCGCAGAAACTTGCATACTGTTTTGCGATTGCATGCGGGACATGCAACTCACAAAAATCCAGTGCTGCACGGCCGGATTTATTTCGGATACCACTCCAGCAGCCGTACCTCAATCCCCGTTCCTGCTAACGCTTTCTGGAAAGCGCTGAGGTCCGATCCGCGATAGTGATACGGGATCACGATCTTGGGATGAAACGCCTTCACCGCATCCGCCGCCTCTTCCGGCGGCATGGTGTAAGGCAAATTCATGCAGACGAATGCCACGTCGATATTCTTCAGCGCGCGCATTTCAGGCACGCCTTCTGTGTCGCCTGAGAAATAAAACCGCTTCCCGCCGTATGTCAGCACGTACCCGTTGCCGCGTCCTTTGTCGTGAAACAGCTTGCCCGGAGCCGGCCCGCGCTTGATGTTGTAGGCGGGGATCGCCTCGATCGTCCACGCGCCCCACGTCTTCGTCTCGCCATTAGCAATCGGCTTGGCCGAAGTCACCGTCTGCACAACAGCCGGCGGCGCAAAGATTTCAGTATCGGCCTTGCTGATCACCTTGATCGAATCGGGATCCATGTGGTCGCCGTGAATGTCGGTGATCAGAATCAGGTCAGCCTTCGGCAGCCCGTCCAATTTTGCCGGCTTCGCCGGATCGAGATAAATCGTCTTGCCGCCCGCTTCGATCAGGGTGGAAGCGTGATTCAGTGGAGTGATCTTCACATCGCCCGCCGAAGTCGCAAAAGTCTGCGTCTGAGCTCCAGCTGGCGCATTTAGAGCCATCGCGGTCACGAAAACGAGCGCAATACCGAATAAGATCATTTTCATGTGATAAACCTCGCCCAGCTTTTGACCGCTTCTATACTAATGACTAGTGACAGTGTGTGGAAGAGCCCATGACGAACGATTCGAAGTTAGAAAAGAAACCTAGGAAAGAATCTCAACTTCCGGTTCACGAGTTCGATTTCGCTCGGTATAAGAAAGCGGTCCTCGCGGACCCACGGGCCAGAAAAGTGATTGAAGATTTCCTCAAGTATCGGCATCGCGAATGGGAGGAAAATCTTGTAGCAGGGCCAGCTCCGTCAACAAGACACAAGCGGACTCGATGGAGAAAGGCGGCCCACTGAAAGCTCGTTACTCGGTACCCGGCACTCGCAACTCGCCCTACTCCTCCTCTTCCTTCACATCCCCCCGCGCCGCCTTTGCCTTCTCCACAATCTTCTCCTGCAACTGCCCCGGCACTACGTCGTAATGATGCATCTCCATCCCGAAGCTGCCGCGCCCCTGGGTCATTGACGTCAGTTCCACGCCGTAGGTCAGCATTTCCGACATGGGGACTTCCGCCTTCACGACGGTGTTGCCGCCTTTATTGTCCATGCCCTGGATGCGCCCGCGCCGGCTGTTCAGGTCGCCCATGATCGACCCCGCAAAATCATCGGGCACATTAATCTCAACGTGCATGATCGGCTCCAGCAGCGTGGGCTTCGCCACTTCCATCGCTTTGCGGAACGCGATGCGCCCCGCCATCTGGAACGACATGTCATTCGAGTCCACGTCGTGATACGACCCGTCATACAGCGTTACGCGGAAGTCCACCACTGGAAACCCCGCCAGATATCCGCGCGCCGCCGCATCCTTGATTCCCTTTTCGATCGCAGGAATGTAGTTCTTCGGAATCGCGCCACCGAAAATATCGTTCACAAACTCAAACTGCCCGCCGCGTACCAGCGGCTCCATCTTGATCTTGCAATCGCCGTACTGCCCGTGTCCGCCGGTCTGCTTCTTGTGCCGCCCCTGCACATCGGCCTTGCCGCGAATCGTCTCCCGATACGGCACCTTGGGAGCTTTCAGCACCACCTCCGTGTGGTAGCGCTTCTTCAGCTTGGCCACCACGACTTCAATATGCTGCTGCCCTGTGCCGGCGATCAGAAACTCCTGCGTCTGCGGATCCCGGAAAAACCGCAGCATTGCATCCTCTTCCATCATTCGGTGCAGTCCCGGCCCCAGCTTGTCTTCGTCGGCGCGGCTCTTGGGTTCGATGGCAAATGTAATTGCCGGATCCGGCAGCTTCACCCGCGGATATTGTATCGGCGCAGATTTGTCGCCGAGCGAATCTCCAGTCAGCGTGTCTTTCAGTTTCGCAACTGCCCCGATATCGCCGGCATGCAACTCATTCACTGGAACTGCCGTCTTTCCCTGCATGGAAGATATATGCGCGAATTTTTCCTGCGACCCGCGGCTGTAATTCACCAGCGTCGCGTCGTTCTTCAGTACGCCGGAAAATACCTTGAAATAAGAAATCCGCCCGGCGAAGGCGTCCGACACGGTCTTGAATACGTAGAGCGAAACCGGCTCGTCATCGGCTTCATGGCGCTTGGGAGCGTCGCCGTTTCCGTCCGGCGCTGCTTCGCCCTGTACCCACTCGTGCTCCGAAGGCGCTGGCGTGTAGTCGACAATGAAATCCATCACGCGGTCCGCGCCAATATTGCCCAGACCGGAGCTGAAGATCACAGGGAAAATCTTGTCCTCGCGGATCGCATTGTGGAGAGCCGGAATCAAATCTTCTTCTCCGAGCGTGCCCGCCTCGAAGAATTTCTCCATCAGCTTGTCGTCGCCCTCGGCCACCATTTCGACCAGGCGCTCGTGCGCTTCCTGGGCCTGGTCTTTCAAATTTGCCGGAATCTCCGTCTCTTTGCCCTTGCCGTTGCCGCCCATCTCGTAGGTGTAGGCTTTCATCCGGACGAGATCGATCACGCCGGACAGGCTCTTCTCCGCGCCGATCGGCAGCTCGATCGGAATCACGTCCCGCCCGAACGCCGAGATGAGCGACGCCATCACCCGGTCGGCGTTGGCGCGGTCGCGGTCCATGCGGTTCACCACGATCAGCCGCGGAGTCTTGTATTCCTCGCAGTAATTCCAAACCCGCTGCGTGACCACTTCCACCCCGGCCACTCCGTCAACCACCACAATGGCCGCATCGACCACGGGCAGCACCATCTTGGCCTCGTGGACGAACATGTTGAACCCGGGCGTATCGAGAATATTGATCTTGGTCGTCCCGGTAGACGATCCCCACTCCACCACTGCGGCCGACGCGGCAATCGACATCTTGCGGGCAATTTCTTCTTCGTCGTAATCGGTGGTGGCCGAGCCGTCGTCCACGTGCCCGAATCGCTGGGTCGCCCCTGCCGTGTACAGCATCGCCGAGACCAGCGTGGTCTTGCCCGCGTGCCCGTGCCCCACCATCGCTACATTCCGGATGTTTGCTCCCGAATAGACTTTCAAATTGGGCTCCTTCAGGCAGGAGTGGGGAAGAAAGGCCATGAAGAGGATGAGAGCGGAACAGGCCGGCCCAGCTACCCGCCAAAGCATTGGATGCTACCACGCACCCAAGCGGCGTCTCAACCACACTCCGGTCCGGGTAGTGGTGCAGTTTGCCTTCGTATCAAACGGAGTCATCCTGAGCGTAGCCGCTTTTCAGGCGGAGCGAAGGATCTCAGTCTGTTTCGGCTCGGCGCGGGAGCCAAATTGCACCACTACCCCGGTCCGGATCCGGCTGTGGAAGACCCACCGAAGCCCCCGGTGCGAGTGCGGCTTTTAGGGTCGCGTGGAAACTCCCAGTTGCAAAGGGGACTTCCTGGCCGGCAACTCGGGCGTTCCGCTCGCCGCTCCCTGCTCCCTGCAAGCCACTTATCGCGACGCCCATTCCCCCCTAGAATTTCTCAGGGGACAATCCAATGACCATCTTCGATCCATCGCGGCCAAGAGTCATCGACACCGGACACGCAAACTTTCTGCGCCTGATCGGCCTGGGCGTCGCCGCCTTTCTGCTGGTCATCCTTCTCTTCAGTTCCGTGACCCATGTCAATACCGGCCACGTCGGCGTGCTCACCCTCTTCGGCAAAGTCACCGGCGAAACGCTCGGAGAAGGAATTCACCTCATCAATCCGCTCAAGACCAACAATGAAATGTCGATCCAAACCCTCACCCTCAAGGAATCGGCCAGCGTTCCTTCGAGCGAAGGGTTGATGATGGCCCTCGACACCTCGCTCATCTATCACCTCAACCCGGACCGTGCCGCGGATGTTTTCCAGAAGATCGGCGCCGACTACGAGAACATCGTGGTCGAGCCCACGCTGCGATCCGCCATCCGCGAAGCCACCGCATCGCACACGGCCAATGCCCTCTATACCGGGGAGCGGGAAATGGTGGGGAAACAGATTTACGATCAAGTAAGCGCCCAGCTCAAAGAGCGCGGACTCAAAGTCGAAAACGTACTTCTGCGTGACATCCAGCTGCCCGCGACGTTGAAAGCGGCAATCGAAGCCAAGCAACAAGCCGAACAGGAATCACTCGCCATGAACTTCCGCCTGCAAAAAGAGACGCAGGAGGCGCAACGCAAGCGCATCGAAGCCGCCGGCGTGCGCGACTTCCAGCAGATCGTCGCCCAGGGCATCACTCCGTCGCTGCTCGAATGGAAGGGCATCGAAGCCACCGAGAATCTGGCGAAAAGCCCGAACTCAAAGGTGGTAGTAATCGGCAACAACAAAAACGGCCTACCGCTGATCCTCGGTCAGTAGGAATGAAGAGCATGTAGGGACAGCCGCCGCTTTTGAGCCTGCCCTGAGCAAGCGAAGCGCGTCGAAGGGGCTGTCCATCGCCCGTCAGGGCGACAGCCTGCGACTACATTGGACATGCCCCGCCCGCAGTGAGATCATGAGCGCAGATGAAAGACGCGAGGCCCATGAAACGACGAATTGCGATCTGGGCAAGCGCAGGCTTCGTGATTGCGGGCCTGTGGGCAATTTATGCGTTCGTGGCTCAACCGCCGGCATTGACTTCCGGCGATCCCCTGACAGCTCTCTGTCGGCTTACCTGCCCGATAGCGTTACTGGGCGCCCACTATCCCATCAGCATTTACACCGCCCTTCTGGCTAACGCCGCCACATACGGCTTGCTCGGCGCTGCCATCGAAACCGCGCGGCAACTGAAGGTCGCAAACCCGAAGTAGACGAGAAGCATGTAGGGACAGCCGCCCCCGGCTGTCCATCGCCCTTTAGGGCGACTCTATGCTGCTACCATGAAGCCGTGCTTCCGCTGCTCGACATCCGCGGTCTGAACATCTCATTTCCCACAAATGCCCGGGTGGAGCGGGCGCCCTCGCTCGCTCCAGCATCCGGCCTGCTGGCCGTCCGAGATCTGAATCTTTCCATCGCACCCGGCGAAGCTCTCGGCTTGGTCGGAGAATCCGGCTCAGGGAAATCCATCACATCTCTCGCCATCATGCGGCTGCTCGCTCCCCAGGCGAGGGTCTCCGGCAAGATTTTATTTTCCGAAAGCGGCACAAGCGCCGTCGACCTCGCCACCATCGACGATGACTCCATGCGCCGCCTCCGTGGCTCCCGTATCGCCATGATTTTTCAGGAGCCCATGACCGCCCTCAACCCGGTGATGCGCGTCGGAGACCAGGTCGCAGAAGCCGTTACCGCTCACCACGCGATCTCGAAGAAAGAAGCGTGGCAGCGCGCCGTGGATGCTTTGAATGACGTCGCCATTCCCGATGGGGCGCAGCGGGCCCGCGATTATCCTCACCAGCTCTCCGGCGGCATGCGCCAGCGCGTGATGATCGCCATGGCCATCGTGAACCGTCCGCAGCTACTTATCGCCGACGAACCTACGACAGCCCTCGATGTGACCATCCAGAAGCAGATACTCGAATTGCTCGCCGGCCTGCGTTCGAAGTTCGGACTCACTATGCTCTTCATCTCCCACGACCTCGCGGTGGTCTCGCAAGTGTCGGATCGCGTCGCGGTCATGTACTCCGGCAGCCTGGTTGAAGTTGGAGTGAAGCGAGAAATATTTCAGCACCCCGCTCATCCCTATACCCGCGGGCTGCTGCATGCCGTCCCCGATCTCAAGACCGATCGAGGGCAGCCGTTGGCGACGATCGAGGGCACGGTCCCGCCTCTGCACGCCATGCCGCCTGGTTGCGCCTTCGAACCGCGCTGCGATTTCCGCGTTCCCGACTGCGCACGATCGTTGCCGCCACTCATCGAAGTCGGCGCAGGCCACAGCGCCCGCTGCCCAGTGATCAACCCGCGGCCGTAGTTCGCTCGAATGTCGGACGGGATCTCAGCCTCGTTCCAACTGGTCGCGATTCAGGAAGATCAACAACGCCAGCGCAACCAGTAACCCGACGCCGATCCACCAGGCATTGAGATATTCTCCGATCCACGGCTGCACGAAATAAATCGCGCCATCCCGAAACGGCAACCGGTAGGAATGGTCCGCATCTTTCACCGGCTGCGCCCATGAGGAAATCGTGAGCAGCATCCCAAAATGCAGCAACGCATTCAGCAGCAAGAGTCCTGCCGTCACGATGAACCACAACGGCGTCTTTCCCTTGAATCGCCATCCCAGCCTTCCCTGTTCTGACAAGGCATCCGCCTCCGCTCGCCGGCCTCCGGCAAAACCATCTTAGTGCCAACCTTGGTCTATAATCGCCAGTTTGTCCGGTGATCCGTGCGCATACTTCTTCTCAGCGATATTCACGCCAATCTCGAAGCTCTCGACGCCTGCCTCGCCAACGCTCCCTCCTTCGACATGGTCGTGAACCTCGGCGATATCGTCGGTTACGGCGCCAGCCCCAATGAGGTCACAGACCGCTCCCGCCAGCTCGGGAAAGTGTTTGTGCGGGGAAACCACGACAAGGCCGCGACCGGCGTGATGGACCTGAACGATTTCAATCCCATGGCCGCCGCAGCGGCGCTCTGGACGCGCAACGAGCTTACTCCCGAAAATCTGGAATGGCTTCGGGTCCTGCCGCAAGGCCCGGTCGCGGTGCCGGATTTCCCCGAGATGCAGTTAGTTCACGGCTCCCCGAACGACGAAGACGAATACGTCGTCTCGCTGGGCGATGCTCTCGCGCCTCTGATCACGCTCACCATGCCGCTGACGTTTTTCGGCCATACCCATCTGCAAGGAGGCTTCTTCGCCAACGGCTCCTCCGCCGACGGATTTCGCCCCGAATATCGCACCGTGGGTCAGGCCGAATCGATAGCCCTGCAACTGAAGAAGAGCGCGCGTTACCTGATCAACCCCGGATCCGTCGGCCAGCCACGCGACGGCGACTGGCGCGCCGCATTCGCGCTCTATGATACGGGCGACCAGGTCGTCCACTTTCATCGCACGCCTTACAACCTGAAACAGGCGCAAGACCGGATTTTCGCCGCAAATCTGCCGGCAAGATTGGCGACGCGTCTGGCATCGGGCCGCTGACTTCCTCTGTGACCCTCTGTGTCCTCTGTGGTGAAGGTTTTTTGGCCGCGATCGCAAACGGCACGGATCAGACGAAGTAAACTCAAATCATGCCGCCCCACGCCTCCACCAGCCACCTGTTCGAATCGCGAGACAACCCGCCCGCCCACTATTTGGTCGCCCACAGCGACGGCGGCGCGCGCGGTAACCCCGGCCCCGCGGGTTTCGGCGTCGTGATCAAAGACGAAACCGGCAAGAAGATTGCCGGCCTCAGCGAATATCTCGGGCATCAGACCAACAACTTCGCCGAATATCAGGGACTGATCGCCGCCCTGGAATACGCGCTGCAACATGGCCCGAAAGCGTTAAAGCTGATCAGCGACTCCGAGCTTCTCGTGCGGCAAATCAAAGGCATCTACAAGGTAAAGAATGCGACATTGCAGGATCTGCACGGACGTGCGAAAGAATTGATAGCGCAACTCGATTGGTTCTCCATCGGCCACGCCCTGCGCGAACACAATCAGGAAGCCGACCGCCTCGCGAACGATGCCATGGATAAAGGCACAGGCCGTGTGGCGCGGACACTCCTGTCCGCGCAGCCAGCGCCAAACCAGCCGCAGGAGTTCGAAGGCATCGTGAAAAACGGGTCGGTCCAACTGCTGAGCGGGACCCTACCGGATGGAGTCAGAGTGCAAGTGAGAGTCAAGAAGTAGTGTGAGCCTATGACGGAATTCCGCACCCACAGTTTTTTCGAGGGAGTCGCATTGGCTTCGGATGGGCGATATCTGATTCTCGAATATTTCGATCCCGATCAAGGGGGAACGCGTCTTTGCTTTCGGTACACCATTTCGTTCAAGGGGAAAACATGGCTTGCAAGTGGCTATGGTCTTGAGCCGGGCGGAGTGGGGAAGGAGATTGCTTACGAGGAGATTCCGAAGGACGTATTAGAGGATGCGTCCCATTGGCTGAAGTCGAATCAAGAGCGGATTCGGGATAAAGAGAAAACGCTCTTTAAGATTCTCTCCGACTATTCAGAATTGCTCGATCCAGAGAAGCGGAAGGCATACCTGCAACGAGCAACCGAGAAAGCTCTTCAGAACCAAGAATCCTTGAAGTTTCTGAGCTAATTCACTCCGCAGCCGCCGAAGTATGGTCGTGAACAATCTTCCAGCCGTCCGCGAACTTGCGGAAGATCAGCGTAAACCGCCCATGCGGCGTCTTGCCGTCCGGCATCGTCAGTCCCCAGGCGCCCCGCGCGAACGCCGCCTCGGGCCCCAGCATTTCAATCCGCAAATCCGAGAATTCCAGCTTGCCCATCTCATGTCCCGGACTCGCGTATGTAGCCCGATAACGATCGAGCGTAGCCTGCCATCCGCTGGTCTGCTTCGCGCCGGAAAAAAATGTCAGATCCGGAGAATTCCAGTACCCCGCCATGAATCCATCGAGATCGTGACGGTTCCAGGCCTCCTGCTGCGTACGCAGCACCTGCTCGACATCAGTCTTGCCGTTCTGGCCGAGCGCGTGGATCGCCATCAGGCAGATCCATACCGAAGCCCCTGCGAGAAGCGTTTTTCTCATCACAACCTCCGGGACTAACCGTCTAATGCGACTCTTCCGCGGCGGGCGCCGCATCCGGCGTATCCAGCTTCTGCGCAACCACGTGCGGCGCGATCGCCGGTGCCTGGAAATCTCCGGCATCTTTCCCCGCCATGGCCACAGTCATGAAGCTCATCCAGATCGGCAGCGCCGCGTGTGCGCCTGTTTCCTTCGCGCCGAGAGACTTCTTCTCGTCATAGCCCACCCAAACCCCGCAAGTCATGGTTGGAGCGAATCCCATGAACCAGGCGTCGGTGAAGTCGTTGGTGGTTCCAGTCTTCCCCGCCACGGGAAATGGCAGCTTCGCAGCAGCGACACCGGTCCCGTGCAGCACCACCTCGCGGAGCATCGACGTCATGATCCGCGCGGTGCGCTCGCCGATCGCATCTTTCACCTCGGGAAAATCTTCTTCCAGCACGCGCCCTTCATAATCGGTGACCCGCGTGATGTATCGCGGCACGATGCGCACCCCGTCGTTCGGAAACACGCTATAGGCCGAAGTCTGCTCGATCAGCGTAATCTCCGCCGAGCCCAGCGCCAGCGGCAGGTAAGGCGGCAGCTTCGATGTGATCCCGAATCGCCCCGCATAGTCGATCACATTCTTGATGCCGATCTTGCTGGCCAGCTTCAATGCGGGAATGTTCCGCGACTGCGCCAGCGCCCGCCGCAGCGTGATGATGCCCTCAAACTTTTCATCGTAGTTGTGCGGCGTGTATGGCCCCGACGGCGTCTCGAAGCTCACCGGTTCGTCCAGGATTGTGTCATCCGGCGTCGCTCCCTGGTCGATCGCCGCGGTATAGACGTAAGGCTTGAAAGACGATCCCACCTGCCGCAGCGCCTGCGTGGCGCGGTCAAATTTTGAGAGATTGAAGTCCCGCCCGCCTACCAGCGCCTTGATCCCGCCCGTCGCATTGTCAATCGCCAGCAACGCGCCCTGCGCGCCCGAATCCTGCTCCAGGCTCACATGCGCTGCGCCGTTCGCGCCGACAGAAATGATCCTCACATAGCAGATGTCGCCGGTCTTGAGAATGCTCGGCAGTTTCTGCTGTGTCCAGGCGACATCCGGCTGTCCCAGGGCTGCGGTGTAGCGCCCGAATTTCAGCATCGCGATTCCCGGGCCGGCCGAAGTCACCAGCGCATGAACATATCCATTCGCCTCCGGTTCGTCGTCCCAGTCGGGATGCGAATACTTTTCCAGTGTGCCTCCCTCGTCCAGCACGTTCTCCAGATGCCCTTTCCATCCGTGGCGCCGCTCATACGCCGCCAGTCCGTCCAGCACAGCCTGGTTGGCCGCCTTCTGCAACTCCACATCGAGCGAGGTGTAGACCTTCAGTCCGCCTTCGTGCACCTGGTCCGTGCCATACTTGCTCTCCAGGTATCGCCGCACCTCTTCGACAAAATTTGGGGCGAGGGAATTCGGGTCATGTGCCAGATGAAGCACGAGCGGCGCAGAGCGCGCCGCATCGGCCTGCGCGGCGGTGATCTTGCCATCCTCCAGCATTGCGTTGATGACGAGGTTACGGCGCTTTTGCGCGCGGTCCGCATGCGTAATCGGCGAGTACACCGTCGGCCCCTTGGGCAAGCCCGCCAGCAGCGCCGCTTCATCGAGAGTCAGCTGCTTCGCGGGCTTGCTGAAATAAAATTCCGACGCCGATTCAAACCCGTACACGCCATGCCCCAGGAAAATCTGGTTTGCGTAGAGCGTGAATATCTGGGGCTTGGTGAAGCGGCGCTCGATCTGAATGGCCAGCATCGCCTCCTGCACCTTGCGCTGCCAGCGCCGGTCGGGCGAAAGAAACAGATTGCGCGCCAGCTGCATCGTCAGTGTCGACGCACCCTGCACCTTGCCGCCCGACTCGATATCGCGGTACGCCGCCCCCACAATGCGCCAGAAATTGATTCCGGAGTGGGCGTAGAAATCCTTGTCTTCGATCGAAACCAGCGCGTCGCGCAGCACGGGAGGGTAATCGTCGTAGCTGGCCACAACTCGCCTTTGCAGCGCGAACGAACCGATGACACGATTGTGATCGTCGTAGAGTTCGGTGATCGAACTGGGACGGTAGGCCTCGAGCGCATCCACCTGCGGAAGATCGGTCGTATAAACGAGCAGCAGTCCAGCCGTAGCTCCGACCAGCACGGCAATCAGCACCAGCAGGCCGAACAGCACCCGGCCCACGACCGGACGTCCGCCGATTTCCACCGGCGGCAGATCTTCATAGAGCGACTTCATTAGGAGTTAGAAATCAGAATAGCATCCGCCTCAAATCTCCGGATGCATGAGGAAAAAGCTGTAACCACTGAAGTTCACGGCGCGGAAATTCTCGACAGTGACCGGTCATCCCTAAAAATAGGTTTTGTCATTCCACAATAGTTTTGTCATTCCGAGCGAAGCGAGGAACCTGCTTTCGCGGACGCCGGCATACACTGGTCCAAAGCAAGAAAGACGGCCGCAAGGCCGTCTCTCCATGCATTCTGATTTTTTTTACCCGTTGCGGCTCTTCAACACTTCCACGGCCTTGTTCAATTGATCGTCGACCGTGTTCTTGGGTTTTGCTTCCTGCTCTGGAGTCTGGGCACTCCCGCCGTCATCGTCGTCGGGGCTGATGGAATCGTCGGCCGAATCCGCCACCAGAACATTGGGCGTAATGGCCGCATCCTGGATCGCCTTTCCGCTCGGCGAATAATACTTCGCCACCGAGAGGATCAAAGCTCCGCCGTCCGGCAGGTCAAGCGTTTTCTGCACCGAACCGTCGCCGAAAGTCTTGTCTCCGACAACGTCGCCGCGCGCATTCTCCAGAATGGCCGCTGCCACAATCTCCGCCGCGCCCGACGTGCTCCGGTTCACCAGCACGGCCAGCGGCAGTGATGTGATGGCCTTCGAGGCCTCTGCATTGAATGCCTCGCGCGGAAACCTCTGCCCTTGCAGGTAAGTAATCGTTCCATGGTTCAGGAAAAGGTTCGCGACCGCGATGCCTTCGCTTTCCTCGCCCTCGGCGCAGTTTCGCACGTCCAGCAGGATCTTCTTCGCCCCGGATTTCTCCAGCGTTTTAATCTTTGAGGCGATTTCCTGCGCCTTGCCCTTGGTCAGCGCCTCGACCTTGATGTACCCGATGCCGTCTTCCATCATCTTGTCGGTCACCGGAGGCACGCTCACGACATCGCGCGTGATCGAAAGTTTCTGTGGCTCGGCCCGCCGCGCGCGCACCACTTCCACATTCAGGGTCGACCCGGGTGTCCCGGCGACCAGATTGCGGATCTCCGGCAAAGACATGTCGCGCGTGCTCACGCCCTCAATGGATTCGAATATGTCGGTCGGTTCAATCCCGGCCTTTTCCGCCGGCGATCCCGGCAGCACCGAAACCACGGCCGCATATCCGAAGCGCTTCGAAATCACCGCGCCTATCCCTGCCTTGCCTTCGGCCTTATGTGCCTTGAATGCCTTGTAGGCGTCCGCCGACAGATAGCTCGAGTTGGAATCAAGCGATTCCAGCAAACCGTGCAGCGCGCCGTCGGTCACCTTCGGAATGTTTGGCTCTTCGACATATTCGCTCCGCACCCGCGATAGCACTTCACTGTAAACCTGGAGCTGGCGGTAGGAGCCGTCGTTCGACGAGGCATGCACGCCTCCCATCGAACCCACGACGACGAAAAGAAGAACGGCAAAAGAGGTTACGAGAATCGCTGCTTTGGTTTTCATGGACATCGGTTTGTGATCCAACTTCCGGAAGGAATTCGATCGGATGCTCTGATCATTATATCTCTAGATGCTCGCCGCCACGCCCCGGCTGCCCCGGGTTTGTGCCCCATCGGTAACGCCGGATTGGCAAGACGTGACGGCGGCGAAAAACTCTGCCTGGAATGGGTTTTGGGAAGAACGCAATTTCACAGGTTGCGGAAACACCCGGAAATGCGTGCAGTGTCGTGAAAGAGCGGCGCTTCAGCGCCGCGTAAAGCAGGCAGAATCGAGCCGTGCTTCCGCGCCTGCTCAGCCTTCCGCCCAACATAACACTATCTAGGGCCTGGGCTTAAACGTCAGGGAAAGAAGCGATTGCACCGAGACCGGCCGCCCGTTCATGACGTACGGTTTGAACTTCCATTGCTTGACGCCATCTATGGCAGCCCGAGCGAACGCCAGCGATCCCTGAAGAAACTTGGCGTCCTGCACCGTGCCATCTCGCCCGATCAATACTTGCAACACCACCGTGCCTTGCTGACCCTTGATGTTGGGGGGATACGCGATTGTCGGCTGCACGATCAGCAGTGCTCGCTCCGCTCCCTCAGCCACCGCGACCGGCTCAATGGATGGCAACGAAGTGTCCGGCGATTTCGGACCGGTCGGATCCGGAGTATTCGGTGCAAGCTGCGACTTCAAGCTCGACGGGATATTATCGGGGACCGACGGCGCGCGTACGCTCTGCGTCTTGGCTGCCGGTGCGGAAGTCGCAACAGGAGTGGAAATAGCAGGTGCCAGGGGCGTTGGCGCGTCCGTGTGTACGGGCGCGTTCGAGATGGGAGCGGAAACGACCACCGGAGCGCCTGTCTGTGCTACGCCCGGCTCGCTCGCCACTGGTTCTGCCGCTGCCGGGGATGTCTGAACCTCCAGCGTCTGATTCGACGGCGTCTGCGGTTGATCGGTTGGGGAAACGGCGCTTCCATCCGCCTGCTGAGCCTGGTTCGCATCCGCCGCTGGTTTTTTCGTGGGATCCACCACTGGCAAAACCTGGATTTGCGAC
Organism: Candidatus Sulfotelmatobacter sp.; assembly: GCA_036490405.1. GTDB lineage: Bacteria > Acidobacteriota > Terriglobia > Terriglobales > Acidobacteriaceae > Sulfotelmatobacter. Next base: position 20,448 of record DASXDY010000039.1, read on the forward strand.
GGGTCGGTGGTCGCGTCCGGAATGACCTCAGCCGCAGGCAGCTTATATTCATCGCCCGCGCGGGCGAAGTTCTCATGCGCGGCTGGCGCTTGCGCGGGCGTCACCGGCTGCGGGTAAAGCCACGCGTGGAGTGCGCGCTGGCCCCTGCCCCACGCCGCCTGCGTCTTCGCATGCCAGGGCATTTGCGGCGCCGCTGCAACCGCGCCCAACGCCAGAGCAATCGCAATCCCGATCGTGCCTTTGCCCAGCCGGAACGAGCGTTTTGGCGTCTCTTCCTTTTCCGCCTCATCGCCCTCGATATAGGCGAACAACTCCGCTTCCTTTTTCCCCTCTTTCTCATCGCCGGGGCTTGCAGGATTTACCGAACTGGGCGGAACTATGCTTTCCAGGTTTGCGCCCGCCGCCGGCTGCGAAGCGGACGGCTCGAACCCCAGAAGCTCGGGCTTTTCCGATGCCGGTGCAGGTGCCGCTGCCGCCGAATTCTGAACGATCAAAGGCTGGCGGATAATCCCGCGATTCTTGAGGTGCCATTCCAGCCCGCGCGGCTCATCGGCAGGGTTTGACGGCGGCGGAGCGACCGCTCCCGCCGGCTTCTTCTCTGTCACGGATGCCGCCACTGGTTCCAGTTCCTGCAACGGATCTACCGGTTCCGATGCCGGCTCGTGCATGGACGCTGAAAGGTCCGCCTCAGTTTCAAACGACCCGCCCGGGGTTGGCGCGGCAGATTGTAGAAACTCGCCCGCGCGCAACGTCTTCTCCTTCCCATGCTCCATGTTCGCGCGCAGCGAAGACAACGACTCTCCCGCCGCGGCGGCCGCTGCCTGCTTCGGCGGCGCGGGCTGACCCGGTTCGCGCTTGGAGCGCAACAAGTCGCGCGCCGTCATGAGCGTGTCTTTTGCCTGGTTGACCACAATCGGCTTGCGCAGGATCGAATTCGCACCCGCTTGCAAAGCCTTGGGGACACTGGCGTCATCGCTCACAATGGCCAGCGTAATCGGACGCTCGGCAGCTTTCCGCTGGCGCGCCGTGGTCAGAAGCAATCCGGCCTCGGGCTGCTTGTCCCAGTCGATGATCACGATCTGAAAGGACTGATTGGCAATTCTTTCGGCCGCAGTGACGGCTTCGGAACAGAATTCTCCCTGGACATCGAGACCCGCCAATACCAGCCGGATCGTTCCGGCGATGGCCTCGTCGGACGTGAACAGGAAGCACTGAAGTCCCATGCTGCCAGCCTAGGGAAATCCAGTAACCCCAGCAAGTTACCGAGGTGGACGCGGCAAATTTGCCTTAACACTCTCCAGTACATGTACCGTCGCATGCGCCTGGGCTAAAATGCTCGGTCGCGAATGGATAATTCGTTTTTTCCCCCTGCGCTCTCTGTGTCCTCTGTGGTGAAAGGTTTTGTCGTCCATGCAAGAACATAACTACTGGCTCACCACAACGGAATTCCCGGCATCGGATCCGAGTCGCCAGCTTCCAGAGACCGCAGACGTTGCCGTGATCGGCTCCGGCTTCACTGGCCTTTCGGCTGCCCGCACGCTGGCCAAACGCGGAGCGCGTGTGGCCGTTCTCGAATCCGAAACCATCGGATGGGGCGCAAGTTCCCGCAACGGAGGCATGGTCCTCAGCGGCATGAAGCTGGGCGTAAGCAAACTGATCTCGATGTACGGGCGCGAGCGCACCAAACGCATGTATGCCGCGTCGCTCGCCTCCATCGATTGCGTCGAGCAGATTCTCCGCGAAGAGGGAATTGCATGTGATTTTTCCCGCTGCGGCCATCTTGAAGTCGCCTGCAAGCAGAAGCACTTCGACGACTACCAGCGCCAGACAGAAATCATCGAAGTCGAGTTCAATCACAAGCTGCGCGTGGTGCAGAAGAGTGAACTGGGGGCGGAGATCGGCTCCAGCATTTACTACGGCGGGATGGTCGACGGGATCAGCGCAGGCTGCAACCCCGCAAGCTACGTTTCAGGACTCGCCCGCGCCGCGATCAAAGCCGGCGCAGAAATCTTCGAGCATTGCCGGGTTCAGCAAATCCAGCGCGAATCGCGCAACGGGGAATCCGGATGGCGCGTCTCGACTTCACGCGGCCCGCTCTGGGCGCACGAAGTCTTTGTTGGCACCAGCGGCTACACCAGCGCGGTGACGCCGCAGCTTCAAACCAAGATCATCCCCATCGGATCGTTCATCATCACAACCGAAATTCTTCCCGCGCCCCTCGCTCAGGAACTCAGCCCGCGCAACCGGATGATCTACGACTCGAAAAACTATTTGTACTACTACCGCCTCACCCCCGACCGCCGCATGTTGTTCGGAGGCCGCGCCGCATTCTTCCCCGAGAACGATCAGACCATCCGCCGCAGCGCCGAAATCCTGCGCCGCGGCATGATTAGCGTATACCCGCAACTGCGCGACGCCCGCATCGACTACGTCTGGGGAGGCACGCTCGACTTCGCCTTCGACATCATGCCCCACGCCGGCCAAATGGACGGCATGTACTACGCCGTCGGCTATGCCGGCCACGGCGTCGCCATGGCGACATATCAAGGCCAGAAAATCGCCGAACTCATAGCAGGAGACCAACCCGAGAATCCGTTCGTCGGCATCGACTTCCCCGGGGCTCCGCTCGGACTCTACACCGGCAAGCCGTGGTTCCTGCCGTTTGCCGGCGCGTGGTACAAGATTTTGGATTGGGTGAGCTGAAGCGGATCTTGTCATCCTGAGCAACGCGAAGGATCTACGTGCTTGCAGCCAACGGTGCGAGCGATTGCATAGATCCTTCGGCCCGCATAAAACGCGGGCCTCAGGATGACCAGGTGGTTAGGGACGCTGCAATCACCGGAACGGGTTTCGGATCGCCAGCTTCCCCGAATCGGTTGTCCGTCCTGTATATCCTCGAAGTAGAGCAAGTCACATCGGGCGCCAGGGGAGAGATCCGAAAAATGTGAAACAACGGGGAAATCCACAGCGGCCTGCCTCACTATTGAGGCAAGAGTCAATAAATGCCCGTAGAATTAAGCGATTAGCGGCAATCGAGGCTGTTGAAAAATAAGCCAGTAACTACTGAAGAATCAATGACTTGGAGGCAGCAGGTAAATCGGTTTAACAGCCCGGCGGAGGCATCCGATGCGACGGAATACTGCGGGTCGATCCCAGCCATTCCAATCACAGGACGGCACATCAGGACCTCGAAGCAGGCCCTTTCCGCGGCCAGGTTAGTGGGCGAGCGTGTTGCCTGAGGGTCTTTGTCGAACAATCCCATAAACAATCGGTCCCACCGCCAGCGCAACTGCCCCGCCGATCATGCCGAAGCGGTCGCTGCCCAGTAGCGCGACCATCGCCATAACAACTGGCGCGCCAACTACATAGAGCAGACCCGCTCTTCCACCCGGAACCAAAAACGAACGCGGCAGATCCGGCTGCGTGCGCCGCAGCTTCCATCCTGAAAGCACCGTCAGCACCGTCGTCGCCGAACGCAGCCAGATATAAATCGAGATGAGCTGCCCCAGGCTTTGCCACGAAAGCAATGCGTAAATCACCGCTGACACGACGATGGCAAGCCACGGAGTCCCGTAGCGGGAGTGCCTTCGCGTGAGCGCATGCGGCAGGTATCCGTCTTCGGCCATGGCGAACGGCATGCGCGTGGTCGTGAGGATGGTGCTGTTCAGCAGCGCGACGAAGCCGATCATTCCCGCCAGCATCATCCACGTGCCGAGCCACGGCCCCCCGATTGTGCGCGCTGCTTCGGAGAAATATCCCGCATGCCACTTCTCCCAGTTGCCGGCGGAGGCAAGTCCAGCAAGCGTGGGCAGAAAATAAACCGCAATCGAAAGCGGCACCACAAAGGCCAGAGCCCGCGGATACGCCTTCTGCGGATTCTCAACTTCCTCCGCCACGGTCGAAAGCTGTTCGTATCCCGAGTACAGCCATAAGCCAAGCGCCAATCCGACGCCGAAGACTTTGAACGTCCCCTGATGCGGCACCACCCACGGATGAAACGGATTCTGGTGCCAGTGCGCCAGGCCGATGGCAACCATCGCGATCACTGGAATGAAGATGAAGATCTCGAGCGCGGTGGCGAATTTCCCCACGCTCTGGATTCCGCGCACATTGATCCACGTGAGCAGAGCGATCAGCGCGACCGAAACGAGGTAGTGCTCCCACCACGTCATCTTGGGGAAGTAGTAGACGAGATAGTCGGTGAACAGCACGGCATACGCGCCGCCCAGCAGAAACGACGCCGACCAGTTCCACCATCCGGCAAGAAATCCCCAGAAGTCGCCGAAGGCGGCGCGCGTCCAGCGATAGAAGCCGCCTTCGACCGGCATGGCCGTGGTCAATTCGGCCGACACCAGCGAAACCGGAATGCACCAGAAGAAGGGAAGAATCAGCAGGTAAAGCAGCGTGATGCCCGGCCCAGAGGTCGTGACCATGTCCTCGAGACCGAAGGGCCCGCCCGTCGTATACGAGAACATGACGAAGACGAGATAGAAGAGAGACGCTTTGCGGAGAGAAGAGTTGGATTGGGTGGTCAAGCGCGACGCGCATGGGCGCGAGTGGAGATTGTATTTCAGATTGCGGATTTAGAAAGCATTGAGGATCTGCAACCATCTGGCCACTGTCACAGCGGGAGTAGGCGAGGGTAAAATCCGATGCATGTCGGTGTTCCACAGCACGAGGGAGGCTAAGGAGTTCTTGATTTCTGAGATTGTCGCGGAAGCCGGGAACGAAAACGTTCCGCTGTCGGAAGTCGAACGCAAAATGCTGTACTTCACCGAGAGCGGATGGACGCTTCCCGACATCATGAAGATTTCCGACGACTTCGACCGCGACTACGACCAGGATGAGTACGAAAAGAAAATAGCGAAACTCGTTGCAAAAGCCGACAGGCGTATCCGCAGGGGACTTCGCGAGGACTATGACAAGTGGTGGGCCGCGATTCGTTTGCTGGAACGGGAGGATCACTACTTATCAGTAATGATCCGATCAGCAGCACTGCGTCCGCGTGGAGACCAGTTCAGGCTGTTTGTGACCGCCATTGCAATTGTGAGCTGCTTCCTCGCCTGGATCTTTGTCAGTATCAAGCTCAACATCCCAATCCCATCAAGAGAGACCATTAGCTTTCTTGTTTGGGTTGGCGTCGCAAGCTTGTTTGTTGTCTACTTTGTTCTCCGGCTGGCCTTGGGCAAGAAGAAAATCGATGCATTTATTTCCGCAGTGCTGGGAAATCTACTCAAGTTCTTTCAGCGCATCACCGGAAATGTTTGACTGCTGACTCCAGCAAAACAAAAAACGGAATGCAGACCGCCGCTGACGGTCCACATTCCGGAATGGTTTCCCAACAGAGACGCCTCAGGCCGACGGATTCTTCAAAATCTCAGCCAGCGCATGCATCCGGGCGGCGTCGGCAGGATCTTTCGCACTTGACGAACTCTGTTCCAGCGAAGGCGCCATGCCGCTCAATTTCGCCACATTCTTTTTGCTCATGTGTGACTTCTCCGCGCCGTTGATCGCCTTTTGAAGTTTTGTGATCTGGTTTGCGGGCAGGGCTTGCGACCTCGACAACTGGTCCACATAGGCTTTGGCCACGACCAGATTCGAAGGCCACTCGATCTTCTGCTGGTCCTGCACGTTGAGTTCGTTGACCTGGACCGTCTTCGCCGCGTCGATTTCGTTCTGCGTCAGATACTTGGTTGGCGTCAGCTGAAACACATCCAGCCCTCGGGCAATCTCCGAACCGTAAATGTAGCCGTTGTACCAGTAGGCGGACCACTCGCCACCCAGCACCAACACTTTCGGGTCGATGGCCCCACGATCAAAATAGGCAATCTCGAATGGGTGCGCGGGATCGGTGAAATCCATCACCGATACGCCGCCCTGATACCACGCTTGGACTTCTACGTCCCTGCCCGGTATCGGCACCAGCGAACCATTGTGCGCGACACAGTTCTTCGTGTCGCCCTGTGCGGCTGGCATCTTGTAGTAGTTCGCGAATGTCAGCTTGTCGCCGTTCAGACGGAAGATCGCGTCCGCGCCCCACTTGTTGGGATCGTTCGCGCGGCAGCGGGCTCCCAGGCCGCCACCCCATTCGTCGGTAAATACGACCTTGCTGCCGTCATTCGAAAACGACGCCGAGTGCCAGTACGAGTAGTTGGGATCGTTCACTGCATCCACACGCTTGGGATGCACCGGGTCTTTGATATCGAGCAGAATTCCGTTGCCAGAGCACGCGCCCGCCGCCAGCCCAATCGCCGAGTACACGGTGATGTCGTGGCACTGGTCGGTGTCGGCCGGTTTCTCGGCGCCTTTCTTGCCGTGAGTGCCGCCGTTGTTCAGGCCATTCAGCGCGCCGGTTTCGGAATTGATGAAGACTCGCGGGCTGGAGACGATCTTGGCTTCCTGCGGCGCAGCCAGCGGAACTTTGATCACATCGATGCGGAACAGCGCCGTGTTCGGATCTTTGTCGGGCTTTTCTCCCGAGCAGCCTTCGAGTTCCTCGGACTGCCGAACAAAAGATGTTCCCGAGACGTAGATGTAAACGTTGTCTTTATCGTTGGGATCGACGACCAGAGTGTGCGTGTGCGATCCACGGCAAGTTTGCACGGCCGCCACCTGCTTGGGATTCTTGATGTCCGAAATATCGAAAATTCTCACGCCGCGGAAGCGGTCTTTCTGCGCTACCGGCATGCGCCGCGCCATTTGCCGGGCCCGCTCCTTCGCCTTTTCCTCGTCCGTCATGTTCTTGTTTTCAGCGGCGGCTTTGTCTTGGGCCTTTTCTTCGGCCGTAGGTTCCGGATTGGGCGGAAATCCCTGCGTGCCGCAATCGACTCGGCCATTCGGCATCTCGACCGACATGAACATCAGGTTCTTGTAGACCGATACATCGCCCTGTCCGCCCGGGCAGACCATCGACGTCAGCAAAGTTGTCTTCGCCGGGTTTGAGATGTCATAGATGTTCATGCCATAGAAATTTCCCTCGAACAGATGGCTGCCCTCGAATGCAAGGTCCGAATTGGCAAACGCCAACTGCGCAATCACCAGCTGAATGTTCTTGGGAAGCTTGCGTCCCATGGCGCCAACACCAAGCTGTCCGAGTGTGTTCTGGACCTTCGGATCGTCGGCATTGTCCGAGCCCAGTTGGAATGCGTCGGGCTTTTTCACCAGCAGAAGGTGCTCGAGGCCCATCGAAGTTTCGCCCGCGTCGAACATTCCCGGCTTCAGATTGGCGCGCGGATCGTTCACATCCGACCCGGTCATTCCCGGCGGCAGAGCAGGAGCCGGTTCGGGCGCGAAAGGATTTTCCTGTTCCGCGTCTTTCTTCTCAGCTTGCTTGTCGGGGGATGGGGCCGCGGGCTTGTTCGCCTGGTCCTGCGCCGGGGCAGCGGGTTGGGATTCCTGCGCTTGTGTCGCGCACACCGCAAAACCAAAAATAAAGATAAAAGCGATCCACAACGCGCACTGTGCAAAGCGGGTTACTCGGTTCATCGTTTCTCCTCTGGAGTCTGTTTCTTCAACATCGCTTCCATAATTCTTATTTCGGCCCGCTGCGTATTGTCCGCATCGGTGGCAAAGTCAAAAATCTCGGCGTCCTGGCCCGCGCCCGCCGTATCGAAAAGGTCTTTAACCATAATTAACGCGCCGTTGTGATGCTGGATCATCCCGGTCAAAAACAGACGATCGAATTCGGCGCCGGTTGCTTTACGAAGGGCCTCCATCTGTTCGGGAGTCAGCATCCCTGGCATCATCGCCATGCTGCTGTCCGGCATGCTTCCGTGCGTCATATCCATGCCGGGCATGCTCGGCATCTCGTGCCCCGCGCTTGCCGTCGTGTAGGGGACGTCTTCTCCTCGGGCCGCCAGCCAGCGCTGCATGAACCTGATTTCGTCGGTCTGCGAACTGCTGATGCGCGCCCCCAGCGACCGCAGGTCTTTATTTTGCGTGTGCGACTCGATCATCGCCGTCATCTCAATCGCCTGCGCATGATGATGAATCATGCCCTGCATGAATTCGACATCGGCGCGCGATTTCGGAGGCAGCATCGCATGCGTCGACGAGGGCAGCTTCCTGGTCGGCGCTCCCGGAGCTCCTGGCTGCACCACGCTGGGCTGCGGGCCGCTCTGCTGCCCGGCCGCCGAAAACGAGAAGAAGACGCTCGCTGCCAGAAACCCATGCGCCGCGATTCCTCGCGGGAAAACAGGTTTCCGGGTGCGTTCGTGGATTCGGCCCAGCGCAAAAAGGAGAATATTCATCCGAACGGGGAATTATAGACGAGGAAGGCCGTAGTCGATCAGTCAGCTAAGGCCTGGCAGCCAGCCCCGGGCTCTGGCGCTTCCAACTCACGATCAATGAGTCCCGTCAGTTGGACGATCCAGAACGGATTCGGTTATGCCGCCAGCATTCCGCTCAGCGCGCCTTCCAGTTCCAGCAGCCTGCGCTTGATATCGAGCCCGCCGCCATATCCGCAGAGCTTGCCGTCGGACGCGATCACCCGATGACATGGCACGACAATCGCGATCGGGTTGCGGTTGTTGGCCATACCGACGGCGCGGAATCCCGTAGGACGATTCACCGCGCGCGCGATGTCGCCATAAGTCCGGGTCTCGCCGTAAGGAATCGCCAGCAGCGCGTTCCAGCATGCCAACTGAAATTCAGTTCCACTAAGATCGAGCGGAAAAGAAAATTCCCGCCGCGTGCCCGCGAAATATTCCTTAAGTTCGCGAACATAATCGCGCATCTGGCCGGCGGAATCCTGGAACAGCAGCGACTTGCTCTCCGCCCGCAAATCCCGCGGATTGGGGCGGATCGTCTGCTGCCCCGGCAACCGCCGGTCAAATTCAAGGGCGACCAGCCCGCGGTCCGAGGCGGCCAAAAACAAAGGACCGATCGAAGAGTCAAGTACTGTGGAATGAAGGATTTCCATATCTACCAGCCTCGGCCACGCTGCTTGGATTGACCTCAACATAGCACGGGCCGCCCTGTGCGAATCACCACAATCATCGGCCTCCGATTGACAGAATCGGCCCTTTGCGACAAAGTATGTGGCTGCAAAGTGCTTGGGGAAGCTCCTTCGTTGAAAAAAGTCCTACTTGCCGCTGCGGTGGTGGTGGTTCTCCCGGTGCTGATCGTGACCCTGCTCCGTGCCGCTGGAGAATGGCGCACGATTGGCCAGACCGAAGCCGGCGACAAAGTTTCCGTCAGCTCGGTTCGGGTGCTGAAAAATAATCAGCGCAGCGCTTTGGTCCGCGTCGAATACAAGTCACCCAGCGAATTTCCCCAGGGCGGACCCTTCGTTGAAATGCGTGCCCGCGTCCGGTTCAATTGCGCGAATGGCGCCGCCGCGCCGAGCACGGAGTGGTTTTACTCCCGCGACCACAGCGGGCGTTTCGTCGTCAGTAAGAAATTCACCCACGACGACGAATTCGGCAAAGCCCCCGAAGGCGGCTTCGCGGACCTGGTCAGCAAGAACGTCTGCCAACAGAGCAAGTAGGCCTTCGCACCTCTGACTCAAAACTTCGAATTGTTCCGAGCCAAGCGAGGAACCTGCTGCTGGCCGGATGCCACCGCTAGCCCCGGCGAACAGCAGGGTCCTCAACGGCTAAAAGGCATTGCGGAATGACAATGTTGGCGAAGCATCGCCGCGGCGGCAGGAAGTTTTTCACAGGTCTGACACCTCCGTAACCTCGAAACTACTTCCACCGCCAATCTCTTTCCGCTTATGCTGAGAAAGAAATCGGCCCCGTCCCGCCGAGACAGTTTCTCCTCCTATGGATTCGCTTCGATTGTATGGACTCATTACCGCCGGCAGCGCGGTGCTGCTGGGCGCTTACGCTTTGCTGCGGCGGAAGCCGAAAACTCCGGGAGAACTCGAGCGCGAGCGCCGCAAGTGGCTGGAAGGCACCGGCCGCATCACCGACGGCACGGTGATTGACGTTCAGGAATTGGCGGCCATGAGCAATCACCACGCAGCCACCATGCTCATCTATAAGTACGACGTCGCGGGCGTGACCTACGAGTGCTCCCAGGACGTGACCTATCTTCGGCAATGGATCAATCTGCACTCCTGCCGCTTGGGCTTGCACACCTCGGTGAAGTACGACCCGCAGAATCCGGGAAATTCTCTGGTCGTGTCAGAAAACTGGATGGGCCTGCGGCAGTAAGCTCTGTGGAAGAGGGGCGTTCCGCGCCGCGTCCGGTTGACCGGATGAATCGGGCTTCAGCCACCGTGGTCATCTTCGGCCCCAAATCGAGTTAGCCTGGCAAGCCTCCTCGGGGGCGTCTCGTCTGCCGCCGTCGTCGATCCGGCATCTCCCAATGATTGACAAAGCCTCGCAACCTGCTTCCCCTCAAACACTTACGTCTTGATGATCGTTTGACCCCGGGTGCATTGTGCTTTCGGCGCCGCAGAGCGAGATTCATTCCCGAACACTGAACTGCCACACTACGGAGGCTGAATGCCCGCAACCCAACCCATGACCGAGTTCTGCGAACAAGTGAACCCGCGCGTCCTGCTGGAAATGCGCCGCCTGCGCCCGTTCCCCGATATGCTGCGGGTGCAGGAAAGCTGGGTCGCAGCCGCGGAAAAGCGTGCACTGCTCTGGCTCGCTGTCCGCACTCCCGATCGCATCGGCTCCGACCACCTGACAATCCTCGGCCTGACGGCCCAAATCGGCGCTGGAGTCTTCTATGCCCTGGCCGCCTACAACCGTCTCGCCCTTCTCGGCGTGATTGCCTGCCTGGCTCTGAACTGGCTGGGAGACTCGCTTGACGGCACTCTCGCCCGCGTCCGCCAGCAACTTCGGCCCCGTTACGGCTTCTATGTGGACCACATGGTCGATAGCTTCGGGGCGGTTGGGCTCATGGGCGGGCTCGCGCTCTCCGGCTACATGCATCCCTGGATCGCGATGGGACTTCTCGTCGGCTTTCTCATGCTGTCGATCCAGTCTTACCTCGCCACACATGCGCTGGGCGAATTCCGTCTTTCATTCTGGCGCTTTGGCCCCACGGAACTTCGCATTCTGCTCGCGGTCGGCAATCTCGCCCTGTTGTGGAAGCCGGTCGTGCATCTTTTCGGCGGCAAGTACCGCCTGTTTGACGTTGGCGGAGCGATTGGCCTGGCAGGAATGGCGCTCACGGTGGTGGCTTTCACGATCCAGAACACGGTCCGCCTCTATCGCGAAGAAACGATCGGGCAATGAACGCGAATCCGCGCGTCGACCCCGGCCCCACTACGCTCGCGAGATGGTGCCGCTTCAACTTCGTGGGTGGAATCGGAATCGCGGTCCAGTTCGCCGCGCTCCTTCTGCTGAAGAGTTGGCTCGGTTTCAACTATCTGCTGGCGACTACGATCGCGGTTGAAGCCGCCATCGTCCACAACTTCGTCTGGCACGAGCAGTTCACCTGGGTAGATCGAATCAAGAACAACGCCGGTAGCACGATCTGGGACCGGGCATGGCCCCGCTCCCTCATCCGATTTTTTCGTTTCAATCTGACCACCGGCGCAGTTTCCTTACTGGGAAACCTGGCCCTGATGAAAGTGATGGTCGGCCGGGGACACATGAACTACCTTCTGGCCAACGCAATCGCCATCGTGCTCTGCTCGTCGGCGAATTTCCTGGTCAGCGATGAGTGGGTCTTCGAGGATTAAGGCAATGATCGAGACATCGGGTGATTAAACCTCAACCGTTAATCTTCAACACAACTTTCCCGTAATTCTTGCCTTGCTCCAGCAGCTTGTATCCTTCGACCGCTTTGTCGAACGGCAGCACGAGCCCAATCTGCGGCACGAGTTTCCCCGCCGCGATCCATTTCGAGAGCTGCTGCCATGCGGGTTCCATGATTTCCGGTTTTTGAGATAAATAGGTCAGCCACAATCCCTGCAAGCTGGCCGATTTTGCATACATCGCTCGCAGATCGATCTTCGGCTGCTGGCCGGTCGCCGTTCCATACTGAATGACGCGCCCGAAGTCACGCAGACATCGCAGGCTCTTCGCCGTGTGCTCGCCGCCCAGCATCTCGAAAACTGCGTCCACGCCTTCGCCATGTGTGAGGTTCTTCACGGTTTCTTCGTAGTCGTGCTGCTTGTAGTTGATGGCGTGTTGCAAGCCGAGTTCCTTCACGCGAGCGAGCTTCTCATCTGACGATGATGTGCCGTACACCTCCACCCCAAGCAGCTGCCCGATCTGAACCGCGGCCGTTCCCACGCCGCCTGCAACCGCGTGAATCAGAACGCGATATTTTCTGCCGCTCGCCGGCTCCGTCATTCCCGCCTGCCAGTAGGCGAGATATGCCGTGAAGTAATTGACCGGGAAAGCGGCAGCCTGTTCGTCGCTCCATTTATCCGGGACCTGCCACAAAAGATTCGAATACGCAGCCGTCTTCTCAGCGAAGGCGCCCCACTGGATGTATCCCATAACCCGGCGCCCGGAATTCTCTTCAACCCCGGAGAATTCGCGGCCCACAATGAGCGGCGGCTGCGGCGCTCCCGGATAGCCGCCTTTGGTGGTCATTAAATCGGCAAAGTTCATCCCCCCGGCTGCGATACGAACCAGGGTCTGCCCGGGTTTAGGACTCGGGTCTGGCATCTCTTGAACCGCAATCGCTTCCGGCCCGGAAAGATTCTTGAGAACCAACGCTTTCATAGGAGAAGTCTAGCAGCGCCGTTCAAGCAGTTTCTGGAATTAGGATGAGCGCCAAGTAAATCATTGCCCCGCGTCCCTTCGCGCCCTGCGCGGGTTTGAATCTTATTCAGGACGCTTTCAGCAAAAAAAAACGAAGGCCCGCCGATCGCGATTCAGCAGGTTCTCTGAACCGGCCGGTGCGGGCCCGTCTTACATCAGCCTTGCGGCCTACAACACCACGAACAATGCGATCCGAATTCCCGGATGCAGCATGTCAAAAAGGAAGTACTCTCCGTCAATGTAGTCGACGTAGCAGTCATCGCTGTAAGCCCAGTCTGACGGCCAGGGATCAAGAAAGATAAAGTTCACACCGCCGGAAACGAATCCTGGCTGCCCCTGCACAACCGTCGTACGTTGGACGACGAAGGTGTGGCTGCGGCCAAAGTTCGACTTGAATCTGTCTTCGGGAATGCGAGCGCTCTTGCCTTTTGGGTGTCCGACCGCGCCGGCGTTGCTCTGCGCTACCGGATGAGCGTTATTACCGTTGTGCTCGGCAGGCTCTTTCTGATCGTGCTTCATCTCGTCCTTCTGCGTTTTTTCCTGCTGCTTCTGCTGTTCCTTCTGCGCCTTTTGCTCTTCCTTCGAGGGCTTGGCCTCTTCCTGCTTCTCGGGCTTTTCAGGTTTCATATCGCCCTGTTGCGCAGGCTTCATCTGGTCCTGTTTTTCCTGCTGCTCCGGCTTCATCTGGTCCTGCTTCTCCTGCTTCGGAGCCTTCATTTCGTCTTGCTTGGCTTCAGGACGCACTTCTTCCTGCTTCGGTTTTGCCTCTTGTGGTTTTTCGTCCTGGGCGTACAGAGCGCCGGACATTCCAACCAGGGTGGAGAGAACGGCAATGTTCAGAAATCTTGTAATTCTCATCTTCGTCATCCTCCAAGTATTCTCTTGTGGACTGCTCGAGCGGCGGCCCGGCCCACATCGGCGGAAAGGTCGCGAAATTGCTACCCGTCAGATGCCCCTCCCTCCAAACGAAATGGGGAGGTCTTTCCTGTAAATCCACACGGGAAAGGCCTGTAGCACTTCAGCAGGATTCGGATACGGAAAGCGGCTATGCGTCTCGAAATTCCGAGGCACTTCTGTCGCCCGATAGTCCGGACGGGTATATACTCTTGGCGTTGCTTTTAATAATCCTTTCCGGCTGGCCCCAGACGGCCGGAACGGGGCGGCTCCTTCATCCCCCTAATTCATGCGCCCCGCATGCGAAAGGCCGGTTCCCGCCAGGGGCGGCGCGGACATGGCACGGGTGCATCCCTTCGCCGAAATGGACGGGCGCAGCCGCCGGAGGTTTAGCCGTGGATATCATTCTTGTACGCCTTCTTTTTATCGTTGTAGTGGCTGTCACCTGCTTCGAAATCGGCCCTTTCGGGCTTTCACCCATCCGCGACGCCGGTGTCGGCGCGCTCATCGGCGCAGTGATCGTTCTGTTCGAATGGAAGCTGCGCGCGGTCAGCCTCACGCGGCTCATCGGCGCCGCCATCGGCAGCATCCTCGGAATTATCGGTGCGTATCTCTTCGCCCTGGTAATCCGCAGCAGTGTTCCCGAGGGGCACACCCAGAGCTTTCTTCAGATTCTCGTCATGCTGCTGATGGCCTACGTTGGGCTGGCCGTCGGCGCCAACAAAGGCGACCTGCTCAACCTCGCCGCTCTCGGCGGCGTCTTCGGCGGCGAAAAACAGGGAAAGAAAAGCTATAAGATTCTCGACACCAGCGTCATCATCGACGGCCGCATCGCCGACATCGCCGAGACAGGCTTCCTCGACGGCATCATCGTCACCCCGCAGTTCGTCTTGCGCGAGTTACAACTCGTCGCCGACTCAGCCGATTCGCTGAAGCGCAATCGCGGACGCCGCGGCCTCGACATTCTTCAGCGCCTGCAGAAAATGCCCAACCTCCAGATTCAGATCGTGGAAGACGATTTCCCCGCCGTCCGCGAAGTCGATCTGAAGCTGATCGAACTGGCCAAGGTTTATGAAGGCAAGATCATCACCAACGACTTCAACCTGAACAAAGTCGCGCAGCTTCAGGGCGTGGAAGTTCTGAACATCAACGAACTGGCGAACTCGCTCAAGCCAATCGTGCTCCCCGGCGAGACCATGCGCGTCTTCATCCTCAAGGAAGGCAAGGAATACAACCAGGGCGTCGCCTACCTGGACGACGGGACCATGGTCGTGGTCGACAACGCCCGCAAGATGATCGGCAAGACTATCGACGTGTCGGTAACATCGGTCCTGCAGACCACGGCCGGCAAAATGATCTTCGGCAAGTGGGACGAGCGTGGATCGTATTCCCGGCAGCCTGCTCCGGTTTCTTCTTCTTCAGTGGCGGTGCCGGTCGCGGTCGCGCCACCGGCAGCGGCAGTAGCACCGGCGGCAGGTATGGAAAGCAAACCCGGCGCGTAAGCCGTACTTCGAGAGTTCTTTGTAGGGACAGCCGCCCTCGGCCGTCCGCCGAGCGTAGCTCGGCTTCGATGGGCCTGGCGATGGCAGCGCAGATTTGAACTCACCGTCCCGCCGCTCGTATACTTGCAGCCCGCATGAAGGTCGCAGTCATTATTCCCGCGGCAGGATTAGGCACGCGCATGGCTCCCATGTCCAGCGCCATGGACGCGAAATCGAAAAAAGCCCACCCTTCCAAGCAATTCACCGAACTTGCAGGAACTCCGATTCTCCTTCACACGCTGCGCAAGTTTGCCACCGTCGACGAAGTCAGCGAAATCTGGATCGCCCTGCGCGAAAGCGAAATCGAACCCTTCCGCGAACGCCTCAGGAAAGAAGCGGGAGATGTGCTCAAGAAAAAAGTCGAACTCGTGGCCGGAGGCGAGCATCGCCAGCAGTCGGTTGCTCACGCGCTGAACGCGATCTCCGCTGCCGCGGACGACATCGTCCTCGTGCACGACGCGGTCCGTCCGCTGGTTACAGCAGAAATCATCCGCGATGTAATAGAGGCCGCCCAAAAATACGGCGCGGCGATAGCTGGCCTCCCCGCCCTCGATACCGTCAAGCAAGTCGAGCGCACCGCGGAAGGCGCGATCATCAAGACCACCATTCCCCGCGCCGGAGTCGTCCTCGCGCAAACGCCCCAGGGCTTTCGCTACGAAGTGATCAAGAAAGCCTTCGACGAAGCGACTGCCGATGGCTTCGTTGGCACGGATGAAGCGTCTCTCGCAGAACGCTCCGGACACGAAGTCGCCGTCGTAATGGGTTCGCCGCGAAATATAAAGATCACCAACCCCGGCGACATGGAACTAGCCGAGTTCTATTTAAGGAAATGAGCCACGGATTTTCACGGATCTTCACGGAACAACCGGCTCGATACCGCGTAGACTTTCTTGCGATGAACGCTACGCTCCCCGGTCTGAGACGTTCCGAATTGACCGATAAGATCATCGGTGTGTTTTACGACGTCTACAACGAACTCGGATACGGTTTCCTTGAGTCAACCTACGCCGAGGCGATGGTGATTGCTCTGCAGGACGCCGGACTCCAGGTTGCTCGCGAGGTCACCGTTCCCGTTTGGTTTCGCGGAAGGAAGGCTGGCCAGTACTTCGCGGACCTGCTCGTCGAGGGTACGATCCTATTGGAATTGAAGACCGCTCGAAACATCGATTCAGCGAATGAAGCACAGCTGTTGCACTATCTCCGCGCCACACAAATCGAAGTGGGCCTTCTGCTGAACTTCGGAATGCGCCCCCAATTCCGCCGCTTGCTATTCGACAACGAAAGAAAACAAATCCGTGAAAATCCGTGCAAATCCGTGGCCAAGGTTTCCGCATGACCCGCATCGGCTACGGCTTCGACTCTCACGAGTTCCACCCGGGCATTCCGCTCAAAATCGGCGGCATCACGCTGCCTCACGATAAAGGCCTCGGCGGACACTCCGACGGCGATGTCTTGCTCCATGCCATCACCGACGCGCTGCTCGGAGCTATCGCCGCACCCGACATCGGCGTGCTATTTCCACCATCCGACCCCAAGTGGAAGGGCGCAGACTCGGCTGTATTCCTGAAAGAAGCGTTGAAGCGCGTGCAGGCCGCCGGATACTCCGTCGCGAATATCGACTCCAGCCTGATTCTCGCCGCACCCAAAATCGGCCCGCACACGGCTGCAATCCGCACGCGGGTTTCAGAACTTCTCGGTATCCCGGGTGATCGCGTCGGCCTGAAAGCAAAGACGCCAGAAGGATTGAATCTCGACCACGCCGCAATCGCGCACGTAGTCGTGTTGCTCGAAGCAACAAGAAAATCCCGCCGCAGCAACAAAACGAAGAAGATCAAGAAGAAATAAATCTCCGGAGGGCCCATGAATCCGTTCGCGCGTTTTTTCGTGTCCGCGATCGCTTCCGTCACCATCGCGACCATGGCATTTGCTCAGCAAGCCGCGGCGCCAGGCCACGTCGATGTCCCTGCCATCGAGGCGCGCTCTCTCGATGTTTCCACCATCGACGGTGTCATGAAGGCCTTCTACGAAGTCATCTCCGGGCCGCCCGGCCAGGCGCGCCAGTGGTCGCGCGACCGCACGCTCTATATCCCCGACATCCGCTTCGTCGCCATGTCAGAAGATAAAGACGGCAACGCGAAGGCCCACGTCGTCACCCATCAGGAGTTCGTGGACCTGGCCACTCCACAAATGGTGAAGGACGGTTTTTACGAAACTGAGATCAACCGCGTAACCCAGAGCTTCGGCCACATCGCCCACGTCTTCAGCACCTACGAAACGCGCGCGAAATCCGGCGGTGCGGTCACCGGACGCGGCATCAACAGCGTCGAGCTTTTCTACGACGGCAAGCGCTGGTGGATCGCCTCGGTCTGTTGGGATGACGAGCGCCCCGACAATCCGATCGTGCCCGATTATCTGCCCAAGGATAGTTCGACGAAGTAACAAGGTCGCGGAATCATCGGTAGTGGTGCAGTTTGATCCCTTATCGGCAGCGTCGTCCTGAGCGTAGCCGCTCTTCAGGCGGAGCGAAGAGCCTGCCCTGAGCTTGCCGAAGGGATCTCAGTCTGTATCGGCTCGGCGCGCGAGCCAAATTGCACCACTACCGAATCAGCGCGCGGCTTCGATGAGCGCGCGGAAGATCGCCCGCGAAGCCTCATCTTGTTCCACCGACCGCTCCGGATGCCATTGCACCGCCAGCACAAAATGCTCGGGTGAAGTTCCTTCCAGCGCTTCGATGATCCCATCGTCCGGGCATCGCGCCACGATGCGCAGGCCTTCGCCGATCGAGGCCGCGGACTGATGGTGAGAGGAATTTACCGGCAGCGCGGCTTGCGATGATTTCATGCCAGCGACTTGCGCCAGCAGGGATTTCAAGTCAATCTCGACCGTATGTGCCACGGCGACCTTCTTCCCCGCCTCGTGGTCGACTTTCGCGCGCGTCTCCTCCGGCAGGAAATCCGGAATATGCTGGATCAGCGATCCTTTGCGGAAAACATTCAGGCTCTGCAGGCCGTAGCAGATGCCAAGCACCGGCTTCCGCCACGCGTATGCATCTTCTAATAGAAGCATGTCGACTTCGTGCCGCGGCCGGTCTGCCGCCGCTGTTCGCGGGGACAGTACCTGCTGAAAAATTGCCGGATCGACGTCGGCCTTACTGCCGGGCAGAAGCACGCCGTCGCAGCTCTCCACGATTTTCATCACCGCGTCTTTGGATTGATCGAGAGGAATTCTGACCGGCTCCGCGCCCGCGAGCCTCACGGCATTTTCATACTGCGGAATGGCCCGCTCGCTGTACTCACGATCGGTCGAATGCGGCAGGGGGATGGCGATTCGCGGGGCCACCGGCTAGCTGATCCTTGCGATGGCGGTGAGGGCCTTGCTTTGCCGGTAATGCCGGATCTCGGTATAGAGCGAGAAGAAAAATGCCAGCGCGCCGCCGAACATCGCCACCGGCAGGGCGATTGAGCGATACGCGATCCGCATATCGGGATGCGCACCTCGCACTTTCCACACGATCAGCATGCCGATGATCGACAGCAGTAAGCTGACAGTGAAGGTAAGAAGGGTGACAAGAAACGTCAGCAATGCAACTCGTACAGGAACGCCATACCAGTGAGGAGTACGGGATGCATTTGCAGGTGCCATCAGATTCGTTCGGGCAATGCGTCGAGGAAGTCAGCGCCGCTTGTAGAGCACGGCAAATTCGAATCCAGAGTTAGCAGGAAATAACTCAGCAACTTTTCGCAGCCGCTCGGCCAGCGCCGAGGGCGCAAGCAGCGGATAGTCGCGCTCCCGCAAATCGTAGTAATCCACGTCGAGATATAGCGACAGCAGGTATATCGAAATCGTGTCTGAAAACGTCGCCTCGAAATATTCTGTCTTATAGCGTTCGGCATCAGGCCCGTTCGCGGTCGCGAGCTTACGCGACTCCCATGCGTCCAGCGAGGTTTCGCCGCGGATGCCGGCCTCCACCTGCTTCCACGCCAGTTCACTGAAATCATGCGACACACCCGCGCGCTCGACCAGCGCGTGTCCGACATTGATATAGAACTCGAAGGCAACCGAAAACTTGTCGTCCATCAGGCGCGTCGAAATGAAAACGCACTGCGAGTCGCCCAGATTCAAATTGCGATGGCAGACCGCGTTGTCGCTCAGAGCCACGTCATAGCGGTCGGCGATGACGGTGTCTTCTCCCTGGTTCACGGTCAGCGGAACAAAATAATAGGCTTTGCGCTCCAGGGCCGATGCGATGCGGGTGGGAACAGCCGCCACCATCCGTTCCAGGTCGAAAGAATTCACCGCAACTTCGCCCGCCGATGCATAGCAGACGCCGTTGGGCGCTTGGGAAACCGGCGTAAGCCGGACGATTTCAGCGGGACTGCGTGTGATTGCCGGGGCTGCCTGCGACATTAAGTCTTTATTTTACACGCAGTGGCGATCCCCTTCCTCATTGCAATAGCGCGCGTGTCTGCAGAAGTGTGTGGTTCAAGTCCTGTTCTTGTTCCAGAACCCGTTTTGCGTTCGGAATCACGTTTGCGAGGTCCCGTGGGGCGTCTTGAACCGCTTGATCCAGCGCAGGCAGCTTGGACTCATCATTGAGCGCCGCAACATAGGAAGAAATGATCCTGGTCAGAGCCGCAGATGATTGCGAACTACCTGCGTAATCTCCGCGGAGAGCTTCCAGATCGCGCTTTGCTGCCGCAGTCCAGTCAAGTCCTTCCCCAACTCGCGCAACGGCAGTTTGCAGTTGTGATCGCTGGCCGGCAGAGAGCTGTTCCAAGTGCAGCGCGCCGGCGACGGCCCTGAGATGAACCGTCAGAAGATCTTTGGCGATGAGTGTGGCAAAAAGAGGTCGCGCGAGCCATGATTTCGAGGGCCAATTTGTTTTTGTCAAGCAGGTTCGCAGTGG
Source organism: Candidatus Sulfotelmatobacter sp. (assembly GCA_036490405.1). Taxonomy (GTDB): domain Bacteria; phylum Acidobacteriota; class Terriglobia; order Terriglobales; family Acidobacteriaceae; genus Sulfotelmatobacter. The sequence goes on from DASXDY010000039.1 coordinate 40,466, forward strand.
GAAAATATTTCCGGCAACGACACCTTACTCCCGCCGGAAACGCTTTTTGACTCGGAGGAGCCGCGAAGGATGGAAGCTCTTCCGGAACCAATGGCAAGTGGCTCGGCGGTTACTCCTGATTGAAAATAAAGGGTTTTCCACAGCGCTCATTTTGAGACTCCGGAGTACAATTCGCTTTGGTCACGTAAGTGCGGCCAGTAATCTCCTTAAACCCCATACAAGGAAAGGAACCTGTATCCATGTGGAAGCCCACGAATCAGCCTCAGACCCCTGGCCGTCCGGCGGAACCGGAGCGGCCCACCGCATCTACGCCCAGCGCGCCGGTCATGACCTCTTCTTCCAGTGAACCCGCCGCCGCGCCCCGGCCGGTAACGACCACTACCGCCGACCAGGCGACCATCGGCAAGTCGCTCGTCATCAAGGGCGAGGTGACCGGTTCTGAGTCGCTTTATATCGATGGACGGGTCGAGGGTTCCATCAACCTCTCGGGCAATCGCGTGACCGTCGGCCGCAACGGCGTCGTCGCCGCCAACATCAATGCCCGCGAAATCGTGGTTCTGGGCAAGGTGCGTGGAAATCTCACGGCCAGCGACCGCGTGGATATCCGCAGCGATGGATCTCTCACCGGCGACGTGATCGCCGCGCGCATCTCTATCGAAGATGGCGCGTTCTTCAAGGGCGGCATCGACATCCGCAAGGGCGGACAGCCGCAGGCAAAGCCCAACGGCGAAGAGAAAGCCGTTCCGGCAGCCGCCGAGTCGGCAGCTGTGGGCGCGCGGGCCTAGGCCCCAGTAAGTTTGGCCACCGTTCTATACGGGCACCTTCTCTGGTGCCCGTTTCTATTTTTGCTGCGTTTTCAGAAGACAGCGAGCCGCCGGGAGCGTTCGTTGACCTCGTTGCTGTGCACGCGTAACATTCCGCCACATGATCGGCCAGAACATTTCGCATTACCGCATCGTCGAAAAGCTGGGCGGGGGCGGGATGGGAGTGGTGTACAAGGCAGAGGACACGCGCCTGCACCGCTTCGTGGCCCTGAAGTTTCTGCCGGACGACGTCGCGCGCGATCCGCAGGCCCTGGCACGATTTCAACGCGAGGCCCAGGCGGCATCGGCACTGAACCATCCCAACATCTGCACGATCCACGATATTGGCGAAGAAAATGGCCTGGCGTTCATCGCCATGGAGTATCTCGAAGGCGTCACGCTCAAGCACAAGATCTCCAACCAGCCGCTGGATCTGGAATTATTGCTTCCGCTGGCCATCGAGATTGCGGACGCGCTTGACGCCGCCCACGGCAAAGGCATTATTCATCGCGACATTAAGCCTGCGAATATTTTCGTGACGGAGCGCGGTCACGCCAAGATTCTGGATTTCGGCCTGGCGAAGGTTTCGCCGCTGGCCAGTTCGTCGAGCGGCTCTCTCAACACGCAGACGCGCTCGCTCGACGCCGACCATCTCACCAGCCCCGGCACCATGGTCGGAACTGTTGCGTACATGTCGCCGGAACAAGTTCGCGCCCGGGAACTGGACACCCGCACCGACCTGTTTTCGTTCGGCGCGGTTTTGTACGAGATGGCGACGGGAGCTCTGCCATTTCACGGGGAGACCTCGGCCATGATCTGCGAGGCCATCGTGAACCGGCCTCCGGTCGCGGCTGTCCGCCTGAACCCCGGTCTCCCCGCCGAACTGGAACGCATCATCAGCAAGGCGCTCGAAAAAGATCGCGACCTGCGCTACGGCTCCGCCGCCGACCTCGAGACCGATCTCAAGCGGCTGCGCCGCGACACGGATTCGGGAAGAATGGCCGCGACCAGTGTTGTGAATGTTGTGCCGCCCGCCATCGCTCATTCCAGGCCCTGGCTCAAGTGGATCGGGATTCCGGCCGCGGTGGTCGTCCTTGCTTTACTCGCTCTCTGGCTACGGGCTCCGCTTCCGCCCCCAAGACTTCTGGGATCCAAGCAGATCACCAACGATGGACTTCCCAAGATCAACGTCGTGACCGACGGCGGCCGGCTCTACGTGACGGAAGCGCCTCCTTCCAAATACTCGATTGTGCAGGTATCGGCGAGCGGAGGAGAAACCGCGCCGGTGCAGGTGCCGTTTCAGAATCCGGTTGCGGTGGATGTGTCGCCGGAACAATCGGAGTTGCTTGTGGCCCAGAGTAATCCCATCAACAGCGCCATGTGGTCCATGCCGGTGCCGGCGGGTTCGCCGCGGCGCCTGGGCAATGTGTTCGCTCATGATGCGATCTGGGTGTCGGATGGAAAGCTGCTCTTCGCCAACGGGAAGGATCTGTTCCTGGCCGAGCATGATGGCTCCAGTCCGCACAAGCTCTTGACCGCTCCCGAAAGCGCCGGTTCAGCCAGCATGTCAGCGGACGGGAGCCGCATCCGTTATACCGTCGCCAACCAGACTAACAACACCTCGAGCCTGTGGGAGGCGCGCGCAGACGGTAGTGGCGCGCATCCGCTGCTGGCGGGCTGGAATAATCCTCCCACCGAGTGCTGCGGCCGCTGGACGCGAGACGGCGCATACTATGTCTTTGAAAGCGTGCGTGATGGCGCCACTAATATCTGGATCATGGCCGACCACACCAGTTGGTGGCGGAAGACTTCTACCGCGCCGGTTCAACTGACGGCCGGACCGATGCAATTCGGGGATCCCGTTCCGTCCAGTGATGGCAAGAAACTGTTCGTCGTCGGCGTGCAACTGCGCGCCGAACTGGCCCGCTACGATTCAAAATCCGGAGAGCTGGTTCCTTATCTTGGCGGCATCTCGGCCGGAGATGTCGACTTTTCCCGCGACGGGCAGTGGGTACTCTACGTTACCTATCCCGAAGGCAACCTCTGGCGCAGCAAGCCCGACGGCAGCTCGCGTCTGCAACTCACTTACCCGCCCATGCAGGCCGCGCTGGCGCACTGGTCGCCGGACGGCAAACAGATCGCGTTTTCCGGGACCTCTCCGGGCAAGCCGTGGAAGATTTTCCTGATTTCAGCGGATGGCGGCAATCCGCAGGCGATCACTACCGACGAGGCGGTCGAGACCGATCCCACCTGGTCGCCGGACGGAAATACGCTTGCCTTCGGGCACCATGACCAGCTGGATCCCGAGAAGACCTACATCGAAATGGTCGATATGAAGACGCGTCAGATTTCTGAACTGCCGGACTCGCGGAAGACGTTCGCGCCGCGATGGTCGCCGGATGGCCGCATGATCGCGGTCATCTCGGCCCGCAATGACCGGCTCATGATCTACAACGTTCAGGAAAAGAAATGGCGGCAGCTGGATTCCAACCTTTCCTTCGGCTACCTGGCCTGGTCGCACGACAGCGCCTACCTCTACTTTGACACCTTCCTGAGCAAAGACTCCGGGTACTTTCGCATTCGGATCAGCGACTCGAAGGTCGAAAAAGTTGCCGACCTGAAAAACGCCCGGCTCTTCCGCGGCCAGTTTGGCCCAGGCTCATGGACGGGCCTCGCACCCGGCGAGATTCCGCTGTTTCCCCGCGACATCAGCACGCAAGAGGTTTACGCCTTCGATTTGCAGCTTCCGTAGAATTTCTACGGGGCAAAATGAAAAAGCGGCCGGGATGTTCTCCGGCCGCTTGCTTGCGCTTTCGTTACTGCACGAGCAACGCCACGTGGACGCTCTGCGTCGGCGCATTCGTGCCTGTGCCGGTGGAAGTCACCGTCACGTTATAAGCGCCCGCAGGGGTTGCGGTTGAGGTGACGGTCTTCGTGCCGTTTTCGTTATCGCAGGCGACTGTGAGTCCCAGCGTAGCGAAAAGCACGAATCCCAGGATAATCGCTGCCCGGCGCTGGCGGGCTTTCCTGCCAGTTCCGGCCAGTACCAGTCCAAGCAGCCCGATGCCCCCAAAGCTGGCCAGCAGGACCGGCGAGCCAGGCTGCTGTGAGCCCGGGCGAGGTTGCCTTAGCGCCGCCGCGGTCGCGCCGGTAGTGCTGATGGTCAACATCGTTTGCAGCCGCGTGCCGCTGTTGGCAATCACCGATGACGGACTGAACGTACATTTGGCCCCCGTCGGCAATTCGCCGCAGCTGAAGGTGATCGTGCCGGTGTAACCGTTGCGCCCCGCCAGTGACAGCGTGTACGTGCCGGAATCTCCGGCCGTAACCGTCTGGCTGGGGGTTTGTGTGGCCAGCACATAGGTGGGGGCCGATGCGCTGCCATTGCCGTTCAGCAGCACACTCGGTCCGCCGGCATAATCGTTGGTTGTGATCACATCCAACGCTCCGTCGCCGTCCAGGTCCACCAGGGCCAGGCCGTAGTTGTCCTGATTGGCGGGGAACTCAACGGGGGCGTTCAATGTGCCATCCCCATTTCCGTACATGATCCCAACCGTTCCATAGCCTGCGTTCACGAATACGAGATCGAGTTTTCCGTCTCCGTTGATGTCGGTCATCTGAATATCAACCGGATGCGAAAACTCCTGCGTGAACTGCGAGGTGGTATAGGCCGAAAGCGTACCGAAGGTGCCATCGCCATTTCCCATTCCTACTTCGACGAATCCGTTGTAGGTCGAGCCGTCCTGTTCGGTGACTGCCAGATCGGCTTTACCGTCCCCGTTCAGGTCCCCGAAGGTCACGAATGCTGGATCGCCATCGAGGGTAGTGTAGGTAACCGCCTTAAAGGTGCCGGTGTTGTCGTTGTTGGCCAAAAATACCCCTACCGCCGAGGGGCCGTCGGTAGCGGCGGTCACCGCCAGATCCAGATACCCATCGCCATCCATGTCAGCCATGGCGATGTATTGCGGATCGTAGCCGGTGGTGGCATAGGTTACGGCACCGGAAAAACTGCCGTCGCCATTGCCCAACATCACGCCGATATTTCCGCTGCCTGTGTTCGCCACTGCGATATCGAGTTTGCCGTCGTGGTTGAAGTCCCCCACCACCAGGTTCGATGGATAAGAACCGCCGGTTGACAGTCGCAGCCCGATGCTGAAGGTCCCGTCTCCGTTGCCGTTGAAGATCTGAATGTCGCTGCCGTTGGAGTCAGAAGCTGCGATATCCAGTTTCCCGTCTCCATTGAAATCCCCCACGGCTACGTAAGCCAGGGACGTGCTTTCTCCATAACTCACGCCGGGATAAAACGTTCCATCCCCTTTGCCGACATAAACAACAATGCCGGTCGACCCGTCATTGCTATGCTGGCCGACCACCACGTCGGGGATGCCGTCGCCATTGAAATCGCCCGCCGCCACGCTATACGACCAGGCAAACTGATCGAAGCTGTTGGGCAACGGATAGTTGATAGCAGCCCGAAAGGTCCCGTCACCGTAACCCTGGAGGTAGACGATATTGAAATAGTCGTCGTCGACTACCACATCGAGCAGTCCGTCGCCGTTGAAATCGGCGAGGATCGGGCTCATCCAGGGGTATCCCCCGGTATCGTAGTTCACGTCCGCGGCCGTGAAGGTCCCATCGCCGTGGCCCAGCAGAACGCTGATGTCGCCTCCATCCTCGTTGGTGACAACGATGTCGTTATGGCCGTCTCCGTTGATGTCGCCGATCGCCGCCTCGCTCGGAAACTGATAAAGATCGCTCGTCAGGTTGTAGTACACCCCCGGCGCGAATGTCCCGTCGCCGTTGTTGAGGTACACGGTCACCCAGTTCTGCTCGTCACAGTTGACGCTGACGATCTCGGGCTTGCCGTCTCCATTCAGGTCGCCCGCGAGGCTGAAGCATCCATCGTATTCGCCATCCTGCGTGGTCAGCGCTACCGGCGCGGCCCAGCCGCTGTCCGAAGCCAGATAGACACTCAGCTGGTTGCTGGTATAGCCGGCGAAATCCAGCTTTCCATCGCTGTTGAAGTCGGCAAAAAATACGCCGTAGGGCGCGGGGCCGCTCAGGGTGGCCACGGTTGTAACTGCCTGGAACGTTCCATCGCCGTTTCCCTGCAACTCGACGACATGGGCCGGATTGGCATCGTCGAGCACCAGCAGATCGAGCTTGCCGTCGGCGTTGTAGTCGGTCAGCACGCCGCCCGCCAGGCCGTTGTCGGAAACCGGATAGTTGACCGGCGCCGCAAAAGTCCCGTCGCCGTTGCTGATCAGCACATCAATCGAAGACCCGGAGCAGTTCAATGGATGCGCACCGCTTTTGCTCGAGGCGCAGAGTTCGCTCTGCGGGTGCACCATGATGATGTCGTCTTTCCCATCGCCGTTCACATCGCCGGCCACGATCGGATCGTCTGCGTTGCCCGGAGTGGCGGTCAACGTCGCCGTCTGAAACGTGCCATCGCCATTGCCGAGCAGGACCGAGATCGAATAGTTCGAGGTTTGCCCCACCAGGTTCACCACAATACTTGCCACATCCTTCTTGCCATCGCCGTTAAAATCGCCCAACACCGGCTCTTCTTCATCGTCGGATTCGCCGCCGGTCGCCGCCCGCGCGCCAGACACCAGGCTCACCGTCGGGATCACGTTGCTGGTGGCGCCGTACTTGATCATGCGGTTCGAAAACCGCCCGGGATGCGGCGAGGTCGTACCAGGCCTCGTTTTCTTGGAATCCGGGTTCAGCACCGTCGCCCCATGCGGCACCTTTGCCGGTTTACGATTGGCCCGATTCGCAGAACGGGAACGTTTCGTCCGGAATTGGCTCCAGGTTTTCGGTTGCGCCTGCGAGCCAAAGCCAGGCAGTGCAATAAGCAGCAGCAGAATGCCTGCTAAGAACGCTTTCATTAAGTTTTTCCTTTCGAGCAACTCTTCTGAATTGCGCCGCCTGGGCTCTCAGGGCCCATTCCCGCCAAAACTGCCCCTTTGGCCGATTGGCCCCAGCTCATCCCGGCAGACGCTGGCCGAAACGATTGCAGCCTTTAGCCCGAACACGCGGCGAGCGATACCAAAGTTTTCAAGGAAGAAAACTCGTCAGGATGGGGCCATTTCAGGATTCAACATGCGACAGTTAACATCACGCCCTGTTGCGCTCGTGCTGGGAGCGAGGCCGGGTGGGTGGGGTCGCGGGGATCAGCGGTAAGAAATTGGGGCGGTGCCGGCCTGCCATCGGCTTGGTGCGGAGCCTGCGCGTACCTGGCAGTGGGGTCTCGGAGTGGGGATGTTCCCCACCCCGTCGCAAGAACGAATCTTACTTCCGGGGACCTTTGTTACCGTCGCGCTTTTCAGTTTCCTGAAGTTCGGCAGAATCGAAAACCAGATTCATCTCGCGCAGCAGTTCGGAAAAGCGCTGGGGATTTTTCTCCTTCGCAATCTCATTGCAAAGGCTCCTTATCCGTCCTTTGGATTGTTCGTCGAGCACCCTTGGGACTCTCCTCTCGTGGGAGAGCTTTTGCGGGAAGACGCCCGAAATGCCACAATCTGCTCACGTATGCCGCGGATATGCTCACTTAATGCCTGCTGCAATTCCACGCACAGACGATTCAGCTCTCTGTCATCCTCAGTTGCCACGATCCGTGAGCAAAGTTGCTGAATCCGTTCCTCTAGGTCCCGAGCCACGTTGCAAGTGTCGCACCCGGAGAGAACTGTAGGTATACAGCTAAGACCGGAGCTTGCGAGTAGGGAATTGCCTGTAGGAATCCCGCCGTGGGAAAGCGATTCCCGCGATTTCAACTGGATATCGGCGAGATTTCGCCGACTTGGGCCGCCGGAGCAGGGTGCTACTCCGCTAGCATGCAGTCCCCATACGAATAAAAGCGATAGCGCTCGGCCACCGCATGTTCATATGCGCGCAACACATTTTCTTTGCCTCCCAACGCGCACACCAGCATCAGCAAGGTCGACTCCGGCAGATGAAAATTCGTCAGCAGGGCTCGCACTACCTGAAACCTGTATCCCGGATAGATAAAAAGATTAGCCTCCCCTGATCCCTCCCGCACCTGCCCCGCCGATCGTTGAGCCACATATTCGAGGGTTCGCACCGTAGTGGTTCCGACGGCGACAATCCGCCGTCCACTGGTGCGCGCCCGCTCGATTTTCGCCGCCGCATCCGCAGCGATCGAATACCGCTCCGAGTGCAGCCTATGATCTTCCACGCGCTCACAGCGCACGGGCTGAAACGTCCCCAGGCCGACGTGCAGAGTAACTTCCGCCGTTTCAATCCCCCGCTCCCGCATGCGCGAAAGTATCTCGGGAGTGAAATGCAGCCCCGCGGTCGGGGCCGCAACCGATCCCTGCTCCTGCGCATACACCGTCTGATAACGCTCGCGGTCTGCCGCAGCATCGTCGCGCGCGATATAGGGCGGCAGGGGGATGTGCCCGATCTTCTCAATTTGCCGGAAAAAATTGTCAGCGGGGGCAAATCGGATCTGCCGCTCTCCAAACGCGCCGCGAGCCATGACCTCCGCGCTCAACTCATCGCCCTCCCCGAAAAAGAGCCGTTCGCCAACTCCAATCTTCCGCCCGGGCTTCACCAGGCACTCCCATTCATTCGGCTCCTGCCGCACCTGCCGCGTGAGCAGAACTTCCACACGCCCGCGAAGAAACTCTATCGCCGCGCGATGTTGAGAGCTCACCGCCTGCGCCCGGACTCCCGCTCGACGCCCATACAGTCGCGCGGGAAAGACCCGCGTGTTGTTGAGGACCACCAGATCATCCGGCTTCAGAATCTCGGGAAATTCGCGGAACTGCCGGTCCTGAAGCCGCCCCGTCGCGGAAGAAACCTGCAACATGCGCGAGCCTGACCGCTCCGCAGGCGGTGCTTGCGCAATCAATTCGGGGGGCAGATCGTAGTGAAAATCAGAGACCAGCACGCACTCCGATTATAGGGATTCAGCCGCCCGGAACATGCCCCGTAACCCCTGTAAAGGAACGATTTTTTGTCGAGAAATGCGTTGTATCCCATACTTGAGGCTGGTAGTATGCGGGTGCTACTGCGGGCTGCTCAAATCCCCTCCCCACAAGGGTATCCATGGCTACTGAACGGAAACACAGGGAAGAAATCGTCCGCTACGGGCGCATGCTCCACGAACGGGGCTTCGTCGCCGCCATGGACGGCAATCTCTCGGTGCGCCTCACGGGGAACCGCATTCTGGTGACGCCAACCTGCGTCAGCAAGGGAGCAATGCGGCCGTCCGATATGGTTATCGTCGACCCTGATGGCCAGCGTCTCTCCGGAAGCCGGAACGTTACCAGCGAGGTCGGCATGCACCTGTTGGTCTATCGCCTGCGCCCGGACGTGCAGGCCATCGTGCATGCTCATCCACCGACCGCTACCGGGTTTGCTGCTGCCGGCGTTCCCCTCACCGAACCTCTGGTCTGCGAAGTCGTCATGGGACTCGGCTGCATCCCGCTCGCCCGCTATGGAACTCCGGGAACCTCCGAACTGGCTAAGACGCTTGAGCCCTACGTTCCAAACTACGACGCCATCCTGATGTCGAACCACGGGGTGGTCACCTACGGCGACACGCTCGAACACGCCTACATGAAGATGGAAACTGTCGAGCATTTCGCGCAGATCGCGCTGGTCACCCATCTGCTCGGACGTCAGCAGCCCCTCGAGCAGGTCGAAATCGAAAAGCTTCTCCTCGCCCGGACCAAATATTTCGGCGCCAAGATCGCCGCCGCCATGCCGCTTCCCAGTCTCCCGCAGAAATACAGCTAAACCAGTTCCGTCCGGAACAGCCTGCAAGACGCAAACTCGAGCGGGAGGAAATCCTCGCAGCCCCGAAGGGGCCGAAAATAAAATTACCGCTTCCACTTCCCGAGAAGATAAAACAACAGCGACAACACGACGCTGATTAATAACGAAGTCGCCAGCGGAAAATAGAAAGTCGTATGCTTTCCGCGATAAAAAATGTCTCCCGGCAAACGCCCCAGGGGGAAATTCGCGCGCCCGAACAGCGTCAGGACGATGCCAACCACGACCAGCAAAACTCCCAGCCCGATGAGCACTTTGCCGATATCAGTCATAAGCCTGTGACACAGTAGAAGAGACGCCGATTGAAAACTTCGCGTCCGCCGCCTTGGCAATTCAGCGCCGCCGCGTTATCCTGATTCCACTTCCGCCACGTCGTCCTCCGCACATCTTTGGAGGTCCCCAATGCAGGTTCCGAGGTTTGGCATGATTTCGTCCGGCGCGGCTTTCTCTTTCCGCAGTCTACCAAGCATGCTGTTGATCATGCTTCTCAGTGTGTCCGCATTGGCCCAGGACATGCTTACCTATCACAACAACAATTCCCGCAATGGCCTCGACAACAAAGAAACCACGCTCACGCTTGCCAACGTGAACTCCGCATCCTTCGGGAAGCTCTTCACCGTTGCCGCCGACGGCCTGGTAGACGCTGAACCTCTCTACATCTCCAATGTCTCGATCAGCGGCGTGTCCCACAATCTGCTCATCATTGCCACCGAGCACGGCAGCGTCTACGCCTACGACGCCGACACGGGCGTTAGCCTCTGGCAGATCACAACTCTGAAAACTGGAGAAACCACCTCCGACAGCCGCGGATGTTCCCAGGTCACCCCAGAAATTGGCATTACCTCGACTCCTGTCGTGCTTCGCCCGAAAACGGGGAATCCCATCCTCTACGTGGTCGCCATGTCAAAGGACAGTTCCAAGAATTATCATCAGCGGCTGCACGCGCTCGATGCGACGACCGGGGCAGAACTCAAGGGCGGACCGGTGGACATCAGCGGCCAATATCCCGGCACGGGCGATAACAGCTCCGGCGGCTCCGTCGTCTTCGATCCCGCGCAATACAAGGAACGCGCCGGATTGCTCTCGATCGCCGGCACCGTCTACCTGGCGTGGGCGTCGCACTGCGACTTCCGCCCCTACACCGGATGGATCATGGGCTACAACATGAACACGCTGAAGCAAACCACCATCCTCAACGTGACGCCGAACGGCAACGAAGGCGCAATCTGGGGCGCGGGCGCAGGCATGGCCGCCGATACCAGCGGCAATATTTTCGTGCTCGATGCCAATGGAGTGTTTGACACCACCTTGAATTCCTTCGGCTTCCCGAATCAGGGAGATTACGGAAACGCTTTCCTGCATCTCACGACGGCTGGCGGACTGGCGGTCGCAGATTATTTCGAGATGGATAACGAATCCTCGGAGAATGCCAGCGACACAGATCTCGGATCAGGGGGAACTCTGCTGCTCACCCAGAAAGACTCGGCGGGCAACACCTGGAATCTCGCCGTGGGCGCCGGCAAAGACTCGAATCTCTATGTTGTGGACCGCACCAATATGGGCAAGTTCAGCTCAACCAGCAACAACAATTATCAGGAATTGGCGGGTGCCTTGCCGGGTGGCGTCTGGTCTATGCCGGCAGCTCTCGGCGCCAACATCTACTATGGGCCGGTCGGATCGCCGCTGATGCGCTTTCAATTCAAGAATGCAAAACTGCTGACTTCGGCCGTCGCTAAATCTACCAACTCGTTCGGATATCCGGGAACGACGCCCAGCATCTCCGCCAACGGAACCGCGAACGCGATCGTCTGGGCCGCGGAGAATACTGCTCCGGCGGTCCTCCACGCCTATAACGCGGTCAGTCTGGTCGAGATCTACAACTCCAACCAGGCCTCCAACGGCCGCGATCACTTCGGCAACGGCAACAAGTACATCACGCCCATGATCGCCAACGGCAAAGTCTACGTCGGCACCACGAATGGAGTAGGAGTTTTCGGCCTGCTCTCCCCACGATAGCACTGATATGGATGTCATCCTGAACGGCGGCGCAAGCCGCCGTGAGGGACCTTACTTCAGCCGATCCACGATGCAGTGGAAAAGAGCCAAGCAGAATGCATCTGGACCGATTCCCGGGGAGCGCTCTTTGCATTGCAAAGTACTTGACAACACTCAGAAAATCCCCTACGATCTCCCTATGTTCGATCGGCGCTCACATCGGATCCGGCGCTTTCGACTCTCTGCGCGGCCCATCGCCGGGGAGAGCGCTCCCAATGTCGCAGACGATCTCCGCTTCATCCGCGATACCATGGAGCGCTCCGCCGCCTTCACAGCTGTTTCCGGGTGGGGCCAGGTCGTTCTCGGCATCACCGCGCTCGGGGCCGCAACCCTGGCCGCCTATCAGGTTTCACCATTTGCCTGGCTAAGAATCTGGCTGGCCGAAGGCCTGCTGGCCGCTGCTATCGGATTGCTCGCCTGTACATGGAAGGCGAACCGTGTCGGGGTGCCGCTCTTCTCCGGTCCGGCGCGCAAAGTAGCTCTCGGCCTCGCGCCTCCGCTGGTGGCCGGGGCATTCCTCACCTTCCTGCTGTTCCGCAGCGGATCGCTGGCTGCCTTGCCGGCAATGTGGCTCCTGCTCTATGGGGCCGGCATCATGACCGGCGGCTCGTTCTCAGTTCCCATTGTTCCAGTCATGGGTATGTGTTTCATGCTGCTGGGCGGCCTTGCCATTCTCAGCCCGGCAGCCTGGGGAAATTGGTTTCTGGGCGCAGGCTTTGGGGGATTGCACATGATCTTCGGACTTCTCATCGCGAGGAGGCACGGTGGCTAGGCCCCTCGCATCCCATCGCAAGCACGCCAAAGCCGAACGCCGGCCGCACGAGGCAGCTCGCGACCGTGAGCGCATCCTGGCGCAGACTCACGAGCTTCCCGAGCTTGACCGTTTGATACACGAGCGCATCCGGCTCGGCATCGTCAGCGCCCTGGCTACCAATGACTCGCTCAGCTTCAACGACCTGAAGCGCGTGCTCAAAACGACTGACGGGAACCTCAGCGTCCACGCCCGCAAGCTGGAGGAAGCCCAGTACATTTCCTGCGACAAGTTTTTCGAAGGACGCGTGCCCCGGACTGAATACCGTCTCACCGCCACCGGGCGTCGCGCGCTCACCGAGTATCTGGATCAGATGGAAGAGTGGATTCGCGTAACGCGCGAGCAGTAGCCGCGTCATTTTTTTTGGCCAATCCACTTTGCAATGCAAAGTTAAATACGGAGGACGCTGAATATGTGGGACTCGCAAATTGCCAGCAATGTAAATTTCCCGGCACCGCTTGCGGTTGTCGGCTTCCTGGCCGCTAGCCTGGGCCTGTTCGCCGCTTTGAGCGCCATTCTTATCTTCTGGCTGGCCCGCAAGCCGAAACTGGCGCGCCTTACCGCATTCGCGCTGGGGAGTTGCGCCATTGTGTATTGCGGCCTTCTGGTAGCGCTCTCAGCGAAAAGCCACGAACGCGCCCTGGCCCTCGGACAGGAAAAATACTTCTGCGAGATTGACTGCCATCTCGCGTACTCCCTGGTGGATGTGAAGACGCAGGCGAATCTGGATTCGACCGACTACTTCGTGACGCTGCGCACCCGCTTCGACGAAACCACGACCTCGCCAAGCCGGCCGAAAGATGCTCCGCTTTCTCCTTCGCCCCGCGAGGTATTGTTGCTGGATGGCGCGGGCCGTGTCTTCGCTCCGCTCTCTACCAGTGGGACGCCCCTGATGGCGCCGCTGAAACCTGCCGAGTCCTACACCACCCGGCTCGAATTCCGCGTTCCAAAAAGCGCCAGCGGCCTGCGCCTTCTCATCAACACAGTTCCCGCTTGGCCCGATCACGTGGTCATCGGCGACGAGAACAGCTGGCTGCACAAGAAGACTTATTTCGCGCTGTGATCGAGAGGCGGGGCCGTGGAACACGGCCGGATCAGAATCTAGACTCCCAAGGCCCTCTGAATCTCCTCTGCGATTGCGGCGGCCAGGCCCTCCATCTTGGCTTCCGACTCGGCTTCCACCATGACCCGCGCCAGTGCTTCCGTCCCCGAATAACGAACCACCACGCGCCCCTTGCCATCCAATTCCTTTTCCGCGGACGAAATCGCCGCCTGTACCGCCGGCACCTGCGCAAACGGAACTTTCTCGCGCACCCGCACATTCTGGATCTTCTGCGGGAACACTTTTAGATCGCCGATCAGTTCCGCCAGCGGCTTTCCCGCGCGGACTAGGATATCCATCAGCCGCAACGCCGTGAGCAGCCCGTCCCCCGTTGTCGAATCTCCATCCCGAAAGATAATGTGCCCCGACTGCTCGCCGCCCAAGGTCGCACCCGTCTTGAGCATCTCCTCGAGCACATATTTGTCGCCTACGTTCGCTCGCAGCATACGAATGCCAGATTTCTTCAGCGCGATCTCGAGGCCCATATTCGACATGGTGGTCGAAACTACAGTGTCATGATTCAGCTTTCCCTGCGCACGAAGATCGCGCGCCGCGCCAAGCAATACGCCATCTCCATTGACCACCCGCCCGCCCGCATCGCAGAACAGCGCCCGGTCGGCATCGCCATCAAACGTCACCCCAAGATCGAATTGACCGCCCGACTCCGCCATCGTCCGTCCCAGCGTCTCAGGATGCAGCGCGCCGCAGTGATCGTTGATGTTCTTCCCATTCGGCGCCGTGCACATAAACGTCGCCTGGATTCCCAGCCTGCGGAACAACTCCGGGGCCTCCGCCGTGGCCGCTCCGTTCGCGCAATCTACCAGGACCCGTAACTTGCTCAGATCTGAAGTCACACTGGCCGCAAGCGACTCGATGTACTCATGACGAAGTTCCCCTTCGCCGGGCAGCGATGGCTTCGGCACCTTCAGCGCCGTATCGTCCGCCGAAGCCGGATTCTCCATCAGCGCAAAGATTTCTTTCTCAATCGCCAACTCCCGCGCATCGGTCAGTTTGAATCCGTCGCCGGAGAACACTTTGATCCCATTGTCAGTCCAGGGATTGTGCGACGCCGAAATCACCACTCCCGCCGCCATCCTGCGTGAGCGCGCCAGGTACGCAACGCCCGGAGTTGTGATCACGCCTGCGCTGTGCACATCGACCCCAACCGCGGCCAGTCCTTCCGCAACCCGGTCGGCAATCCAACGGCTCGACTCTCTTGTGTCTTGCCCGATGACAGCCTGAGGCTTCTGCGCACCGTGCATCAGATCGTGGCCCAGGGCGCGGCCGATTAAATATGTGCCCTGCTTGGTAAGCGGAAATTCGCCCGCAACTCCGCGAATGCCGTCGGTGCCGAATAGTTTCCGTTCCTGGTTCATAAATGTGGCGGAGGCAAAGGTCGGCAATTAAGGTCAGTAATTAGGATCACCAGTTAAGGACCAATAATTATAAGAAACAAAATTCACTCTTGTGTCGGCAAGTTACCAGGCGGCCAAGGTTGCAGCACTCACTTTGCCGCTGCCACTGGTCGCTTCGTCGCTGTTTCACTTTGGCTGAGGGGCGTCGCTTACCGGTCTGCCCACGACGACCGTCACCCGGATCGCGGTTGGCTGCTCCACCTGCACCAGCGGATCTGCCACATACACATTCGTTGTGAACACCGCGCTGCCATGTGTTCCCGTGGCGTCCACCGGATCGGTGGTTGCAGCCTCGATTTTCTCGACTCGCCGTCGCGGGCCCACAATGATTATGCGCGCAGGATCTGCCTGCGCCCGGAACTCCTCATCGGCCGGAACGCCGGTGACCCGCGGGTGCACCTCTACCTCTTTGCTCAAGCGCGTATCGAATGACAGGCGCACCTGGCTGGGCACAATTTGCATGACCTGGATCTCCCGCGGGTGCCTCACTTGTCGAGCGGACAGATCAAACGTCCTGTCTTGCGGTTTGCTGTCAGCCAGATCAATCTCTGCCTGTATCTCGTTCGTCTTCAACCCCCGAATCACGCGCTCCGGCCCGCGCACGCGGATCAACGCCTCCGGCACCGAATCGGAGCTGATTTCCAGATTTTGAGGCACATTCTCGAATACGATCGGCGACCGCACCGCGATTTCGGCCGGCTGCTCATCCCGCGAAATCATGAACCACAATCCCGTGGCCAGGATGAGGGAGATGACCTTCAGGCCGAAATTGTGAAACACGTATCGTTTGACGAAGCCCATCATGCGTTACTTTCCCTGTTTGGACCGGAATCGGTCTTGTGTTGCGGCGCAGGCTCGGACAGCGGCGAATCCAGCGCCGCGTCCGATTCATCGTCCACCGGCCGCGCAATCGGCGTCGGCAAAGTCACCGGAATAATCCGCCGGCGCAATTCGCTGCCCAGGCGGTCTCGCAGTTGCTCCACCGAAAGATCGCGTTCGATTCTGCCACCCACGGCGAGGCTGATTGCGCCCGTTTCCTCCGAGCAGATCACCGCGATTGCATCCGTTTCCTCGGTGATGCCGATGCCCGCGCGGTGCCGGGTTCCTAACTGGGTCGAGAGCAGAGGATTCATCGATAGCGGCAAAAAGCACGCCGCCGCCGCAATGCGGTCTTTCTGCACGATCACTGCGCCATCGTGCAGCGGCGCGCTCGGACGGAAAATTGTGGCCAGCAGATCGTAGGAGAGCCGCGCGTCCAGCGGAACTCCGCTCTCAATGTGCGTGCGCAGCCCGATCTCGCGCTCGATCACAATCAGCGCGCCGGTCTGGTGCTGGGAAAAAAGATTGGCCGCCAGAACGATGTCGTCGTACGAGCCTCCGTCCGAGGAAGAGCCCCCAAAAATCGTCAGCCGCCGCCCCAGGTCGGCCAGCACATGGCGGATTTCCGACTGAAATACAACGATCAGCGCGAACACCACATAGGGGAGCACATTGCTGACCACCCAATTCAGCGTGGTGAGTTCGCCGATGCGCGCAAAATAAAATGTCGTCGCAACCACCAGCAGCCCCACCAGCATCGCCACCGCGCGGGTGCCCCGGATCATCACCAGCACCTGGTAGATCAGCAACGCGACCAGCAGGATATCGAGCGCGACCCACGCGCCCTGCGTCCAGGATGTGATGATCGGCGACAGTCGAGTTAGCTCCTGGAAAAGATGGATTCAGGGAATTCTATTGTAATGTGGCGCAGCGAAATCTGGTGTGTGCGCCCCGCCGCGGCCCTCAAATGTGGGGACAGCCGGCCTCGGCTGTCCGCGGAGCGAAAGCTCCGCAGGGTTTTCTGGTCGCCCAACTAGTCCTTTCTGGTCACCGCAGCCTGAATCTGCCCATGGGCCAGCCGAGCCGAGATCTCCTCGCCCACATTCACACGGCTTGCATCTTTGAGCAGCTTACCCTGCGCGTCAAAAACCAGTGCGTATCCGCGGTCGAGAATGGCCAGCGGCGAAAGCGATCCCAGCGCCGTTTGCAAGCGCTCGCTCCTGACACGATATTGCAGCAACACGTTGCGAGTCACGGCCGCCAGCGCCGCCGCGCGGTTCTCGAGCTCCTTCCGCATTCCTGACAAGACGAGCCGTACGTCATAGTGTCGGATGACCGCGGAAATGGCCTCCCACCGCCGGTGCAACTGCACCAGCAATTGCCGCTCGGCCACCTCCAAGCGGTGGGCCAGATCGTCCAGCTTTTGCTGTCGCTGCCGAATGACCTCCATCATCCGCGCAAACGCCCCGTGCTGTGACAGTTCCGTCAGCGCCTGCCGCCCCATCAGCAATCGGTAGCGCATCGCGCGGCTCAGTCGCTCATGCAAGGCGGAAGCCTGCTCTTCAATCTCCTGCCGCGACCGGATCACCAGCTCTGCTGCCGCGGAAGGAGTCGGCGCCCGAAGATCGGCGACGAAATCCACGATCGTGAAGTCAGTCTCGTGTCCGACTGCCGAAATCACGGGAATCTCTGACGCCGCTACCACACGAGCCAGCTCCTCGCTATTGAAGGGCGCAAGATCCTCGGCCGATCCGCCGCCACGCGCAATGATGATCACGTCCACATTGCCCTGCTGATTGAAAAAACGCACTCCGGCCGAAACTTCGTGGGAAGCTGCGTCGCCCTGCACCTGGGCCGGAAAGATCAGCACGTTCACCGAGTGATGCCGCCGCTCGATGATATTGAGGATGTCGCGCAAAGCCGCGGCCTGGGCCGAGGTGATTACGCCGATCCGCGAGGGCAGAGACGGAATCGCCTTCTTTCTCTCGGCTGCGAATAATCCCTCCGCGTCCAGCTTGGCCTTCAGTTGCTCGAACGCCAATTGCAGCGACCCAGCGCCCTTCGGCTCGATATACTCCGCCGAGATCTGAAGTTCGCCGCGGTCTTCATAAATCGTGACCCGTCCGCGCACAATCACTTGCAACCCATCCGCTGGACGAAACTTCAGCAACCGTGCCGACGACCGGAACATGACGACCTTAATCTGCGCGTTGCCGTCTTTCAGGGTGAAATAAAGATGTCCCGATTCCGGCGCGCGGAAATTCGAGATCTCCCCCTCCACCCAGGCGTCGGAATACTCCCGCTCGATATGGGTGCGTACCGCGGCGACCAGGTCGCGCACCTTCCACACGCGCCGCTCGGGCGGTCGGAAGCTGAATCCCATCTGGTCGGTAAGAGAAGACATTGAGGGCAGTGTACCGCAGGATGCCTCTGTGATCCTCTGTGTCCTCTGTGGTGAACGCTCTTGATCTTTTGATCTTTGATCTATTCAGAAGCCAGAACTCACCCGCTATAATCTCCGCGCATGGATTTCGAACAAAAAGTAGCCGAACTGAAACGCCGAAACCAGCTGGCCGAAGAAGGCGGAGGCCCGCAGCGCCGCGAGCGCCAGCATAAAGAAGGCAAGATGTCTGCCCGCGAGCGCATCGAGTTCCTGCTCGATGACGGCACCTTCGAAGAGACCGACAAGTTCGTCACTCATCGCTGCAACGACTTCGGCATGGCCGAGCAGAAAATCTACGGCGACGGCTTCATCACCGGCTACGGACGCATCGAAGGCCGCCTCGTCTACGTCTTCGCGCAGGATTTCACCGTCTTCGGCGGATCGCTCTCCGAAGCCAACGCCGGCAAGATCGTCAAGATCATGGACCTCGCCGCCAAAATGGGCGCTCCGCTCATTGGCCTGAACGACTCCGGAGGCGCTCGCATTCAGGAAGGCGTGATGTCGCTCGCCGGCTACGCGGACATCTTCCTGCGCAACACGATTTACAGCGGGGTCATCCCGCAGATTTCCGCCATCCTCGGCCCGTGCGCCGGTGGCGCAGTCTATTCCCCGGCCATCACTGATTTCGTGCTCATGGTCGACAAGACTTCGTACATGTTCATCACCGGGCCTGATGTGATCAAAACGGTCACGCATGAGGAAGTCACCAAAGAACAGCTCGGCGGCGCGATCACGCACAACGAAACCTCAGGCGTGGCGCACTTTCTAGCCCACGACGACGCCGAATGCCTCTCGATGGTGCGCGAACTGCTGAGCTTCCTCCCGTCGAACAATCTGGACGAGCCTCCGCGCAAGCCCTGCACCGATTCGGCCGATCGCGCCGACGCCGCCCTCGACAAGATTGTCCCCGAGCAATCGAACCAGCCTTACGACATCAAAGACGTAATCCATCCGGTCGTCGACGACGGATACTTCTTCGAAGTACAGGAGCACTACGCGAAAAACATCGTCGTCGGATTCGCCCGCCTCGATGGACGCTCCGTCGGCATCGTCGCCAACCAGCCGGCCATGCTCGCCGGAACGCTCGACATTAACGCATCGGTGAAGGGCGCGCGCTTCGTCCGCTTCTGCGACTGCTTCAACATTCCGCTCGTCACCTTCGAAGATGTCCCCGGATTTCTTCCCGGCACCGCGCAGGAATATGGCGGCATCATCAAGCACGGCGCGAAACTTCTCTTCGCCTTCGCCGAGGCCACGGTGCCGAAGGTCACGGTCATCACCCGCAAAGCCTACGGCGGAGCCTATTGCGTGATGGCCTCCAAGCACATCCGCACCGACGTGAACTACGCCTGGCCC